>DATLFG010000091.1:0-45073 GCA_035524955.1 Candidatus Limnocylindria bacterium
CCTCCGATGGAAGGATGTGGACTTCAAGACGCGGACGGTGCGATTCGCCAATACTAAGAATGGGGATTCACGCGCCGTCCCGATGACTGACACCCTCAGTGACCTGATCCAGGGGTTTGCGAGGCCGCTCGACCCCGAGGCCCCCGTTTTCCCCGAGCGAGACCCCCTAGTCCTCACACGGAGCTTTGCTCGACTGATCCAGCGCCTCGGGCTCAAGGACCTCACCTTTCACGACCTACGCCATGACGCCGCGAGTACCCTCGCCATGGCCGGCGTCCCCCTCCGCACGGTGGCCGAAATCCTCGGGCATCGGGATATGCGGATGACGACCCGCTACGCCCACTTGAGCCCACAGCATCTTCGGGACGCCATCAAAGCGCTCGACACCCCGGCGGACGACAACAAGGCGGCGGCACAGCAAGGCGCGATAGGCACCATTTAGGCACCGCCGAGCGCGCACCGGAAAGAACAAAACGCGTGGTGTCAGCTACCCACGCGTTTTGTTTCAGCTGAATTGGCGGGCTCGACGGGATTTGAACCCGCGACCTCTGGATTGACAGTCCAGTGTGCTAACCAGGCTGCACCACGAGCCCGTGACGAGGAACGTGTCTTTATACCACGTGGAGTCAGGGCCGTCTATCCGCCGACCCCGCGGAGTGCGCGGGGGCACGGGCCGGCGGGCACTGGACGTCGCCGACGGCACGGCGTAGATTCTGAACCGCAGGGCCTTCCCTGATCAGGAGGGGGGTGATACGCGCGTTGCCCGTCTTGGAGCCCCGATGCCACGCCGCGCCGTCGCGCGGTCGGCACGGGCTCGGGCCTGCATCCCCTAGCGAGGCGGCAGCCTCAGCGAGCCTGCAGCCTCAGCAAGAAGGAGGACGCCATGTACAGGAACATCCTGCTGGCCGTCGCCTTGCAGAACTGGGAGCACTACAGCGCGCACGCCCTTGCCGCGCGGGAGGTGGCCGCCGCCTTCGCCGGCCACGCCGAGCGGCTTCACGTCCTGAGCGCCTACGAAGATGAGTCGGTGCGCGTCCCGTCGGGGCTCCCCGCCGAGATGGCCGCGAAGCTCCGCGAGCAGCAGAGCGGGCAGGTGGCCCACGCCGTCGCCGAGAGGATGGACACCTTCGTGGCTCCCCTGCTCGCCCAGGGCCTGCCGGTCACGAAGATCCTCCGGCTCGGCAGCGCGCGTCACCTGATCGTCGAGGTCGCGCAGGAGGTCGCCGCGGACCTGCTCGTGATCGGCAGCCACAGCAAGCGCGGGCTGCTCGACATCGCGCTCGGGGGGACGGCCCGCCACGTCAGCGAGCACGCCCCCTGCCCGGTGGTGATGGTCGCGCCCAAGCCGAAGAAGTAGCCGGCCGGGTCGGTTGGGGGGCCTCGGGACGCACCCCGAGGCCCCGCCCTCCCGCTCAGAGCCCGAGCATGACGGCCGCGTTGTCGCGCGCGACCATCTTGATCTGGGCGTCGGTCACGCCGTTGGCCTTGAGGCCGGCCACCATCGCCTTCATCCCGTCGATGTGCGACGGGTTGCCGGTCTGCCCGAGGTCGCTGCCCATCAGGAAGTGCTGGGCCCCGACCGCCTTGACGGCCTCGGCGTTGTCCTTGACCGAGACGTTCTTCCAGTGGCTCATCCACCCCATGTGAGCGTTGGGGCCCATCAGCGCCCCGAGGAAGTCGATCTCGATCTTGGCGCCCATGGCGGCGGCCTGCTTCATCTGCTCGGTCGTCATGTTGACCACCGTGAACAGCGCGTGGGTCACCACCACGTGCTTGACGCCCACGTCCTTGGCCTGCTTGACGAGCGCCAGGGCCTCGGCCGCGGAAGAGTGGCCGGTGCAGAGGACCAGGTTCTGCTTGGCGCAGATCTTCATGACCTCGATCACGGCCGGCAGGACCTTGCCCTGCGCGTCCACCACCTTGATGCCTTCCGGCGCGTCCTTGAAGGTCTTCACGTGATTGTCGGCGTCGAAGGTGGGCAAGTAGACGATGCGCCCGTAGCCGCCTTCCATCCGCCACATCCACTGCACGGCATCCGGGTTGATGCCATAGGGACCGTTGAGGACGATGCCGCCGAACACCGGGAGGCCCGGGGCCACCCGGCGCGCCAGGTAGGCGCGGGCCCCCGTCTCCATCACGTGGTTCTTCAGCACGAGCGCTCCCATCCGCGCTTCGGACGCCTTCCGGGCGATCTCGAAGTCGTCGAGCGCCCGGCCGAAGACGTCGGGCGAGGAGTGCACGTGCCAGTCGATCATCCCCTCGATGGGGCTGGTGAGCGGCGGGGGCGGCGGGAAGACGCGGACCTGGGCGGCCGCGAGGGCCGGAGTGCCGAGCGCGGCCAGCGCGGCCGTGCCCGCGAGCGCGGTCCTGAGAAAGTCGCGACGTCCAGCCGGGTCTCCCTGGGAGCAGCAGCACGTGAGCTTCCAGCGCTTGATCCTCATCGATCCTCCTCTCACCGGCGCGTGTGGGCCGGTCGTCCGGACAACCGCGCGACCGGGTTCACCCGGCCTCGTTGGGGAACGGCTCGACTGACAGGGGCCGCATTATGCGCCGGGCGCCAAGGCCGTCAAGCCACCCATGCCGCAGCGCGACAGGGCCTATCCGCCCAGCCCCGTGCGAACCGGCGCGCACTCGAGGCTCCGGGTCCACCCGAGCTGCCGGGGATAGCGGCCCAGCAGGTCGGCGATCTCCTCGCACGGGGGGCGGTGGCCGAGCAGGTCCTCGCCGGGCCTGCGCTGCAGGCGGTGGTGGACATTGAGCAGGTAGCTGTAGACCATCCGCAGGGCCTGGTCCTCCGGCACCTCGCGCACCCAGGCCAGGATCTCTACCGATCTGGCGTTGGCGTCCAGCTCGCGCTGCTCGCGCTCGCGCCGGCGGGCGTCGGGGGTGGCGCCGGCCAGGGGCGCGTCGTGGCCGAGGACGTAGTGGGCCAGCTCATGCGCCACGATGGCGTCGCGGAACTCCGAGCCCAGCACCAGGCGGTTCACCGCGAAGAAGCCGCGCCGGTAGGAGCCGACCGGGCTCTCCGGGTTGTGGCTCACCAGCACGTGGATGGGCTCGAGGCCGTAGCGGCGGGCGGTCTCGTCGGCGAAGGCGCGGACCTCGTCGAGGCTCCGATCCTGGCCCGGGGACAGGGTCGAGCAAGCCGCGGCCAGCGCCGCCGTCGCCACCAGCCCCGCGAGCCGCGACGCTCTCATGGCGGAAGTCTAGCAAACAGGGCAGAATGTGGGGCGCCATGACGACCTCGCCGCCGCCCACGCTCCGCAGCCGCAACTGGTTCGCCCCCAAGAACCTCGACGGCTTCATGCACCGCGCGTATCTGAAGGCCGAGGGCTTCAGCGATCTGGTCTTCGACGGCCGGCCCGTGATCGGCATCTGCAACTCCTGGTCGGAGCTCAACAACTGCAACGCTCACCTGCGCTCCGTGGCGGAGGCGGTCAAGCGCGGGGTGTGGAGCGCGGGCGGCTTCCCGCTGGAATTCCCGGTGATCTCGCTCGGCGAGATCCTGATGAAGCCCACCACCATGCTCTTCCGCAACCTGATGGCGATGGACGTGGAGGAATGCATCCGCGCCTATCCCCTGGACTCGGTCGTGCTGCTGGCCGCCTGCGACAAGACCACGCCCGCCATGCTGATGGGCGCGGCCTCGGCGGACGTGCCCGCGATCATGGTGACGGGCGGGCCCATGCTGCGGGGCATGTGGTGCAACCAGGAGCTCGGCTCGGGCACCGACGCCCGCAAGATGTGGGCCCAGAAGAGGGCCGGCGAGATCACCGACGAGGTGTGGTCAGAAATCGAGTCGTGCCTCTCCCGCTCCGCCGGGCACTGCATGGTGATGGGCACCGCCTCCACGATGGCCGCGATGGCCGAGGTCCTGGGCCTGGCCCTGCCCGGCAACGCGGCCATCCCCGCGCCCGACTCGCGGCGGCTCGCGCTGGCCGAGATGTCGGGCCGCCGCGCGGTGGAGATGGCGCTGGCCCGCGGGCCCAGGCCGTCGGAGCTGCTCACCGCGGCCGCCTTCGACAACGCCATCCGGGCGGACATGGCGCTCGGCGGCTCCACCAACGCGATCGTGCACCTGGTGGCCCTCGCGGGGCGCGCGGGCGTGCCGCTGCCGCTCCGCCGCTTCGACGAGCTCTCGCGCGCGACGCCGCTCCTGGCCAACGTGCGGCCGTCGGGCAAGCACCTGATGGAGGACTTCTACTACGCGGGCGGCGTGCCCGCGGTGCTGCGCGAGCTGCTGCCGCTGCTGGACGGCGGCGCGCTCGCGGTGAACGGCAAGACGCTGCGGGAGAACGTGGCGGACGCGCCGTGCCACGACGCCGACATCATCCGGCCGCTCTCGCTACCGCTCCAGCCCGAGGGCGGCACCGTCATCCTCACCGGCAACCTCTGCCCGGGCGGGGCGGTCCTGAAGCAGTCCGCCGCCTCCCCGCATCTGATGACCCACCGCGGGCGCGCGGTGGTCTTCGAGGATCATCTCGATCTCGAGCGGCGCATCGACGACCCGTCGCTGCCCATCGACGAGAGCTCCGTGCTGGTGCTGAAGCAAGCCGGCCCCAAGGGCGGCCCCGGCATGCCGGAGTGGGGCGCCGCGCCGGTGCCGGCGCGCCTGCTGAAGGCCGGGGTCCGGGACATGGTGCGCATCTCGGACGCGCGGATGAGCGGCACCTCCTACGGCACCGTGGTGCTGCACGTCACGCCGGAGTCCGCGGTGGGCGGCCCGCTGGCGCTCGTGCAGCCGGGCGACGAGATCGAGCTCCACGTGCCGGAGCGCCGCCTGACCCTGCGCGTGCCCGACGAGGAGATGGCCCGCCGGCGCGCGGCGTGGACGCCGCGGCCCGACGGCGTCACCAGCGGGTACCTCCGCATGTTCCTCGACCACGTGCTCCAGGCCGACGAGGGCGTGGACTTCGACTTCCTGCGCGGCCGGCGCCCGGTGACGGACGAAGAGACCGCGCACGGCTCGCGGCTCGCCTGAGATGGCCCCCGAATCATCACCGGTCGCCTCCACCGCGGACGCCGTCGTCATCGGCGTCGCCCAGTACGCGCGACGCTATACCCACTGACCCCCGAGGAGGTCGATCCCGTGGCCCGAGTCGACTGGAGCTATCACCGCAACGGCTGAATGACCTGCGCCAAGACGCAAGGGTTCCTTGCCAAGCACAAGGTGACCGTCGCCGAGCAGGCCGACGCCAAGAAGGCCACCATCAAGGGCGCGGCCGCGCTCGACGTCCTCGACGGCGTGGACGAGCTGTACGTGGCCCGGGGCAAGAAGGTCGAGCACGTGGATCTGCGGAAGGCCAGGCCGGATCGCCGCGCCCTCCTGGCGCTGCTGCTGGGGCCGACCGGCAATCTGCGGGCGCCCACGCTGCGGAAGGGCCGCACGCTGATCGTCGGCTTCGAGGAAGGCACCTACAGGAAGCTCCTCGGCTAGATGGGGGTCAGGTCTTACATTCCGACATTGCCGCGGTGCGGTGTCGGAATGTAAGACCTGACCCCAGATTACCCGCTCGGTCTCCCGGGAGGCGCCCGCGGCACCACCCGTCCGGTCTCGGTCGGGTCCGTTCGTGAAGAGTCCGGGCTAGACGCGAGGCGCCGGCGCGGCCCGTCGCGCGCGGCGCCGGCCCTGCCAGAGCCAGACCGCGAGCGCGACGACGATCGCCGGGATGAGGCCCCAGTAGGGCGCGGGGCGGCGCGGGTTGGGCAGCTTGAGCTCCTGGATCGTGTAGCCCGCGCTCACCCCGAGCTTGCGGGCCGGGCTGCCGAACCTCACGTTGGTGATCTGGATCTTCTCGCCCCGGACGATGGTCGCCCCCGCGCTGCGGATCCGCTCGCGCCCGTCCGAGCCGGTGCCCATCGGCAGCGCGACGACCTTGCGGACGTCGTCCCCCTCGATCGACTCGCCCTTCACGGTCACGATGAGCAGCTCGTCCGGCTGCAGCCGGTCCGCGATCCGGAAGATGTCCCCGGCGGGCGCGCTCACGTACCTGGGGTGGAAGCGATCGATCACCCAGTCGGGCCGGAAGAACAGGAAGGTCGCGAGCAGGAGCAGGGCGATCTCGATCACGTTGCAGCGGGTGCGGAACCAGCCCATGGTGGCGGCCGCGAAGAGCAGCGAGGCCACCGTGGCGCTCGCGATGACGAAGAGCACCTCCCACCACGCGGACACTCCGATGAACAGCAGCTGCGGGTTGAAGATGAAGACGAAGGGCAGCACCGCGGTGCGGAAGCTGTACCAGGTGGCCTGCAGGCCGGTGAGGTTCGGGTTCTCGCCCGAGATCGCGGCCGCCGCGTAGGAGGCGAGGCCCACCGGCGGCGTCACGTCGGCCATGATGCCGAAGTAGAAGACGAAGAGATGCACCGCGATGAGGGGGATGACCATCTCGGCCTGCGCGCCCAGCTCGACGATGACCGGCGCCATGATGGTGGCGACCAGGATGTAGTTGGCGGTGGTGGGCACGCCGGCCCCGATGAGCAGGCAGATCACGCCGGTGAACATCAGCATGACCAGCACGTTGCCGCCCGAGACGTACTCGACGAACTCGGTCATCATGAAGCCCATGCCGGTCAGCGTCATGACCCCGACGATGAGCCCGGCGCTCGCGGTGGCGACCCCGATCCCGATCATGTTGCGCGCGCCCAGCACGAGCCCCCGCCCCAGATCGGCCAGGCCCCGCCGGGCCGCCGCGGCCAGGGCCCCCTGCCGCCGGAACAGCGCGAGCAGCGGCGGCTGCGCCACCACCATCGCCATCACGGTCGCGGTGGCCCAGAAGGCGGACAGGCCCGGGGAGAGCTCCTCGACCATCAGGCACCAGAGCAGCACGATGAGCGGGATCGTGAAGTGCAGCCCGGAGCGCACCGTCGGCCACGGCTCGGGCAGGCGGATGATCGGGGCGGTCGGATCGTCCGGCGGCAGATCGGGGTATCGGGAGGAGAAAGCGAGAAGGCCGAGGTAGGCCCCGCCGCCGAGCAGCGTGAGGGCCCACCCGGCCGCCGCGCCGAACAGCTGCTGGACGCCGATCACCACGTAGTAGAGCACGGCGCACGCCGCCAGCGTGCCCAGCCCGCCCAGCGCCGCCTCGACGAGCTGCACCCGGCGCCCGCGCTCGGCGGTCCGCGGGATCGGCTGCAGGTCGTACTTGAGGGCCTCCAGGTGCACCATGTAGAAGAGCGCCACGTACGAGATGATGGCGGGCAGCGCCGCGTGCTTGATGATATCGGTGTACGGGATGCCCACGTACTCGACCATGAGGAACGCGGCGGCGCCCATGACCGGCGGCATGATCTGGCCGTTGATGGAGGAGGTGGCCTCGATGGCCCCCGCCTTCACGCCGGAGTAGCCGGTGCGCTTCATCATCGGGATCGTGAAGATGCCGCCCGAGACCACGTTGGACACCGAGGAGCCGGAGACCAGCCCGTTGAGCGCGGAGGACACCACCGCCACCTTGGCCGGGCCGCCCCGCAGGTGGCCGAGGAAGGCGACCGAGATCTGCATCATGTAGTTGCCCGCGCCCGCGATGTCGAGCAGGGTGCCGAAGAGCACGAACAGGAAGATGAACTGCACCGACACCCCGAGCGCGACCCCGTAGACCCCTTCGGTGGTCAGCCACATGTGCGACACCAGGCGCTGCAGGCTGGCGCCCTTGTGCTGGATCACCTCGGGCATGTACGGCCCGGAGAAGACGAAGAGCAGGAAGATGCCGGTGGTGATCAGCATGCCCACGCCCATGGCCCGGCGGGTGGCCTCGAGCATGATCGCGATGCCGGTGATGCCCACCACGAGGTCGAGCTGCGTCGGCGTGCCCGGTCGCTGGGCGAGCTCGGCGTAGAAGAGGTAGAGGTAGGAGGCGCAGAAGGCCCCGACCGCGGCGAGCACCCAGTCGGCCAGGGGCACCGCCCGGCGGGACGAGGCCCTGAAGGCCGGGAAGAGCGTGAAGGCGAGGAAGATCGCGACCGCGAGATGGATGGCGCGCGCCTCGGTGTCGTTGAACAGGCCGAGCCGCAGGACGAACGGCAGCGGCGAGGCGTACCAGACCTGGAACAGCGACCAGCCGGCTGCGATCAGAGAGAGGAAGAGGCCGACCCGGCCGCCGGGATCCCGGCCGCCGAGGTCGGCCTCCTTGACGAGCTGCTCGAGCTGCTCGCTGCTGAGCGGCTTCTGCTTCTCCACCGAGCCTCGCCCGCTACTTGAGCCAGCCCTTCTCCTTGTAGTAGCGGGCCGCGCCGTCGTGCAGCGGCGCGGAGAGGCCGTCCTTGATCATCGCCTCGGGCTTGAGCACCGCCAGGGCGGGATGGAGCTTCTTGAACTCGTCGAAGTTGTCGAAGACCGCCTTCACCACCGCGTAGATGGTGGCGGCCGGCACCTTGGACGACGAGACGAACGTGGCGAGGACGCCGTAGGTCTTCGTCTCCTGCGGGTTGGCCGGGTAGAGGCCGCCCGGGATGGTCGCGTAGGCGTAGTACGGCTTGTCCTTCACCAGCTTCTCGATCGCGGGCCCGGTGAGCGATACCAGCTTGGCGCCGCAGGTCGTGGTCGGGTCCTGGATATTGGCGGAGGGGTGCCCCACCGCGTAGAAGAACCCGTCGATCTTGCCGTCGCAGAGGGCGGGGCCGTGCTCGTCGGCCTTGAGCTCCGAGGCGAGCCCGAAGTAGCCCAGGTTGGTGCCCATCGCGCCCAGCAGCTCCTCCATCGAGGCCCGCGTGCCCGAGCCCGGATTGCCCACGTTGAAGCGCTTGCCCTTGAAGTCGGCGAAGCCCTTCGCGTCCATCTCCTTGCGCGCCACCACCGTGAACGGCTCGGGATGCAGCGAGAACACCGCCCGCAGCTCGCTGAACGCGCCGTCCTTGAACTGGTTGAGGCCCTTGGCCGCGTTGAAGTGGACGTCGGACTGGGCCACGCCCATGTCCAGCTCGCCGGCCTTGATCGTGTTGATGTTGAAGACGGACCCGCCGGTGGACTCCACCGAGCACCGGATGCCGTGACTCTTGCGGTCCTTGTTGACCAGCCGGCAGATCGCACCGCCCGCCGCGTAGTAGACGCCGGTGACGCCGCCGGTGCCGATCGTGATGAAGCGCTGCTGGGCCGCGGCCGGCTCGGGGCCGCTCAGGGCGCCGCTCAGGACGAGCGCGAGCGTGAGGTACAGGAATCGTGCCGCCATCGATGATCCTCCTCTATCCGGAGTATGGAATGCCGCGAGTGTAGCAGAGGACCGCCCCTCACCCTACCCTCTCCCCAGCGGGGAGAGGGGGAGGCCATTCCCGCTTCGAGCGCGGGCTCCGCGCGCTCGATCCGTCCTGGGGGAGGCAGGAAGGAGTGCGCCGTCAGGCGCGCGACGACCGTCGGAAGCGGGCCAAGCCCCCTCCGAGCGAATCTACCCCTTGACGCTGCCGGCGGTGAGCCCCTCCACCATGTACTTCTGGAGATAGATGTAGACCACGATGACGGGCACCGTCGTGAGCACCGCGCCCGCCATGAGGTACCCCCACCCGTAGACGTCGCCGGTGATGAAGCCGGAGAGCCCGACCGGCAGGGTGCGCTGCTTCACGTCGGTGATGAAGACCAACGCGTACAGGAACTCGTTCCAGGCCTGCGTGAAGGCGTAGAGCGCCGCCGCCAGCACCCCCGGGGCCGCGAGGGGCAGGATGATCCGGCGAAAGGCCCCGAAGCGGGTGGCGCCGTCGATCATCGCCGACTCCTCCAGCTCCACCGGGATGGACTCGAAGTAGCCCATCAGGAGCCACGTCACGAAGGGCACGGTGAAGGACGGGTACGCGGCGATCAGCCCGGCCAGGCTGTCGGAGAGCCCCAGCGCCCGGATCTGGGCGTAGAGGGGGATGAACAGGATCGACGGCGGCACCAGGTAGGTGATCAGCGTCGCGCTCGACATGAAGGCGCGCCCCCGGAAGCGGAGCCGGGCCAGCGCGTAGGCGCCGATCGTGCCGACGGCCGTGGCGAGGAGCGTGCTCGACACCGCCACGATCGCGCTGTTGGCGAACCACTTCGTGAAGTCCGTCTTGCGGAGGAGCTGATCGTAGTTCTCGAACACGACCGGCGAGGGCCAGAACATGGAGACCAGGCTCCGCATCTGATCCTCGCTCTTGAGCGAGGTGATCGTCATCCAGTAGAACGGGAACAGCACCATCACCAGGAGCAAACCGAGGACGCCGTAGGAGAGTCCGAGCTGCAGCCGGCCCACTGTCGTCTTGGTCATGGCGTCTTCGTCATGGGGTCGTCGTCACCGGGCCCGGCCCTTCCGCATGTACCGGGCCAGCACGATGATCAGGAGGGCCAGCGGGGGCAGCATGTACAGCGCCACCGCGATCGCCTCGCCGAGCCGCTGGGCCCCGAACGCCATCTCGTAGGCGAAGACGGGCAGCACCTGGGTGGTGCCGCCGGGTCCCCCCTTGGTCAGGATGTAGACGATGGCGAAGTCGTTGAAGGTCCAGATGGTCGAGAGCAGGATGACGATGATCATGATGTTCCGGATGCCCGGGATGGTGACGTAGCGGAAGCGCTGCACCACCGAGGCCCCGTCCACCGCCGCCGCCTCGTACAGCTCCCCCGGAATGGCCCTCATGCCGGCCAGGAACGAGATCCCGAAGAAGGGGAAGCCGCGCCAGATGTTCACGAAGATCACCGACGCCATCGCGGTGCCCGGCTCGCTGAGCCATCCCACCCCCTGGGGGAGGATGCGGAACACCTTCACCAGGAGGTAGTTCAGCACGCCCAGGCTGCCGTCGTAGATCCACAGGAAGTTGAGCGCGCTGACCACCGTGGGGGCGACCCACGGGATCAGGAGGAGGCCGGTGAAGAGGCTGCGGAACCGGATGCCGGAGGTCAGGATCAGCGCCATGACCATGCCGAGGAACAGCTTGAAGATCACGGAGGCGAAGGTGAAGACGAACGAGTTCGCCACCGCCCGCTGGAAGAAGCCGTCGGAGGCGAGGCGGACGTAGTTCTCGAAGCCGACGAACACGGGCGGGAGGCCCACGTACTTCTGGGTCAGGCTGAGGTAGATCGCGTAGCAGAACGGGTAGGCGACGAGCCCCAGCACCAGCACGACCATCGGCAGGATGAAGAGATAGCCGAGCCGCCAGTCGCTCCCGAGGATCCGCCGGAGCTCGACCGCCATCGTGCGCGGCCGCGCCCCCGTCTCGGCCGGAAAGCCGCCCCCCAACCCCGCCCGCTCCCGCGAGGGGAGCGGGGAGGGTGAGAGGCCGGTCGTAGCCATCGGGCGCCTCTCAGGCCCGGCTGCGGATCCTGTGAATGTCCTCGACCCGCTTGTGGGCCTCCTTGAGGGCGGCCTCGGGGGACAGTCCGCCGGTCACGACCCGGCCCGCCATGTCACACAGGATGTACTGCGCCTGCACCTCGACCGCGGCGGCGGTGAGCGGGCCGGGGTACCCGACCGACACGCTCCGGAGGATGTTCTGCAGCATGCCCTCGAAGTTCGGGTCGCTCTTCCAGTACGGGTGGTCCGCCCGCGCCTTGTAGACCGCGCCGGCCTGACCGATGGAGGCCTTCATGTACTCCTCGAAGCGCTTCTCGTCCTCGACCCAGCGGATCAGGTCCTCGCACAGGTCGGCGTGCTTGGTCTGCTTGAAGATGCCCCAGTTGTAGGCCCCGGCGGCGACGAACGATCCCGCCGGCCCCCCGGGCGTGAGGATCACCTGCGTCTTCTCGGCCAGGGGGTGCTTGCGGTTCACCATGGCGTAGTAGAGGCTGGCGCCGTTGTTGGTGCTGACCAGCTTGCCGGCCATGTAGGCCTCGTTGTTGTGGACGTCGGTCCAGCCCATGACGCCCGGCGGCTGGATCTTGTGCTTCTGGATGGTGTCCACCGAGAACTGCAGCGCCTCCAGGTTCTGCTTCAGATACGTGGTGGCGAGGGCGGGCTTGCCGTCCTTGTCCCAGACGCCGCCGCCGTAGTTCCACAGGATGTTCTGCATGAACCCGTTGCCGTCGTCCGAGCGGTTGAGGGTCTGCCCGAACCCCCAGAGATCCTTCGAGGCATCCTGCGTCTTCTTGGCCATGTCCACCACGTCGGGGTCGTACACCTTGGGCGGCTTGATCCCCTTCGCGTCGAGGAGGTCCTTCCGGATGAAGAAGCCGCCGCCGAACGCCAGCCGAGCGACGCCAAAGTACTGCCCTCCGATGCTGACAACTCGCTCCGCGTACGGGAGAAGCCCGCCGCGCTCGCCCGCGATCTTCTTCGCCAGCCCGGACACGTCGCGGAGCGCGGGCCGGTAGCGCATCGGTCCCTGATAGTTCATCTCGGCCATATCCGGAGGATTACCCGCCTCGATGGCCGCCACGAACTTCTGCTCGCGGTCGCCGAAGGTGGCCCAGTCCGTCTCGACCTGGACCTTGCGCTCCTTCGCCCAGACCTCGACGTGCTTGGCGAGGATATCGTTGCCGGCGGTCACGAAGCTCTTGAAGAGCCACACGCGCAGCTTGGGCCCGCTCTGAGCGTGGGCCATCGTGCGCAGTGCGTCGAGCCCCGCCAGCGTGCCGCCGGTGATGACCGCGGCCTTGCGCAGGAACTCGCGGCGCGCGATGAGACCTGCGTCGAGCTGCTCGGCCAGAGTCTTGAGGCGATTGTCCATGAAGGGGCTCCTCCTTTGGAGCGCGTGAGGCGACCTGCAGAGAGTGAACCGGATGTTACCCCGGAGCGGGTCCCCGGGCAAGCAAACGGTTCGCGGAGAGCGCGATCGCGGCGGCGTCCACACCGTAGTGGCGGTAGAGATCGCCTCGCGAGCCCGACTGGCCGAAGTGATCCACGCCGAGCGGGATCTGCGGGACGCCGAGGGCGCCGCCCAGAAACGCCAGGCCGTGGGAGTGGCCGTCGAGCACCGACACCACCGGCACACCTTCCTCATCCGCGGAAACGAGGTCGAGTACGTACGGGCACGTAGTCCGGAGGCCCCGATGCAGCAGATCGGGGCTGGTGACCACGAACACGTTGGCGTGCACCCCGTCGGCCGCGAGCGCCCGGCTCGCCGCCACCGCTTCGGGCACCATCACGCCTGCCGCGAAGATGTGCACCGCGTCGCCGTCCGGGTCGTAGCCCGGCCGCTCGCGGGCATCGATCAGGCGGTAGCCGCCGCGGAGCACCGCGTCACGGTACGCGGACGAGGGCGCGGGGGCGAGCGCCTGCTCGATCGGCTTGGTGGAGAGCCGCAGGTACAGGCTCTCGGCATCACCACGCCGCACGAGACCGCGCAGGCCCTCGAGCAGGATCCACTCCACCTCGTGCGCGAACGTGGGCTCGTAGTAGGTGATGGCGGGCAGCGCGATGCCGATACCCGGCGTGATCACCGACTGGTGCGCGCCGCCTTCCGGGGAGAGGCTCACCCCCGACGGCGTGGCCGCCACGATGAAGCGCCCGCCCGCGTAGAGCGCGTGGTAGAGCGCGTCGAGCCCGCGCGTGACGAAGGGATCGTAGAGGGTGCCGATCGGCAGGAGCGTCGTCCCGGAGAGCTCCGCGGTGAGGCCGAAGGCGCCCAGCGCGAGGAACAGGTTGTGCTCGGCGATGCCGAGCTCGATGTGCCGGCCCGCCGGCGATTCCTTCCACTGCACCGCCTGCGGCCCCTCCGCGGTGAAGCCGGGCTTGACGCGCGGGAAGTAGACGCCCTTGCGGTTGATCCACCCCGCGAGATGCGTGGTCACCGACACGTCGGCGGAGAGCGTGACCACGCGGTCGCCGACGGGCAGGCGGCTCAGCCGGCCGAGGACGCGGCCGAAGGCTTCCTGCGTGGAGCTCTGCGCGGGATAGGACTCGTCCAGAACCTCGGGGACGTCGAGCGCCGCGTCGCGCCGGAGCGCCGGCGGCGCGTACGGCGCGGGCGCCCGGCGGATCAGGTCCGCCTCCGCGCCGCCCGGCACGAACCCGGCCCACTCCTCGCCGGGCGCGACGCCGAGGGCGGCGCGCATCTCGTCGAGCTGGCCCTGGGTCAGCAGCGCGCTGTGGTTCATGGGATCGCCGCCGAAGGGGTAGCCCCAGCCCTTGATCGTGTCGGCCAGGATGACGCACGGCCCGGTCCGCGGCCGCCCCGCTTCGTCATAGGCCTCCAGGATCGACGCCAGGTCGTGGCCGCCCACGTCGGCCACGAGCGCGCCCACCGCCTCGTCGGGAACGTCCGCGAGCAGCCGGTCCACCGCCGGGTCCGTGTCTCCCGCCGCGGTGGTGATCGCCGCCTTGCGCGCGCCCGCGGGCGGCAGGCGCAGGAGCGACTGGTACTCCGCGTTGCCCATGCCCTCGAGCCGCGCACGCAGCCGCTCGCCACCGGGCCGGGCGAAGAGCGCGCGCAGCCGCGATCCCCAGCGCAGCTCGATGACGTGCCAGCCCGCGCCGCGAAACCACTCGCGGAGCTGGCCGCGACGGGCGTCGGGCACGATGCGGTCGAGGCTCTGACGGTTGACATCCACGATCCACAGCAGGTTGTCGAGCTCGCGCATCGCCTCCTCGAGGAGCGCCTCCCACACGTTGCCCTCGTCAAGCTCGGCGTCGCCCATCATGGCGATGAAGCGCGCGGGCATGGCCGGCCGCGCGCCCGCGCCCTCGTGCTGGTGCACGTAGCGCGCGGCGAGCGCGCCGAAGGCCGCGCTCACCGCGCCCAGCCCCATCGAGCCGGTGGAGAGATCCACGATCTCCGGGTTCTTGCGCCGGCTCGGATAGGCCTGCAGCCCGCCGAGCGTGCGCAGGCTCCGGAGCTGCTCGGCGGTGAGCCGCCCGCGCAGGTACTCGATCGCGTAGAAGACCGGCGAGGCGTGGGCCTTGGTGGCCACGATGTCGCCGGGGCGCAGCGCATGGAAGTAGAGCGCGGTCATCAGCGAGACCACGGAGGACGAGGACGCCTGGTGCCCTCCCACCTTGGTCCCGTCGGGGTTCGGCCGCGTATTGGCGTGGTGCACCAGGTGGGCGCTCAGCCAGAGGACGCGCCTCTGGATGGACTCGAGCACGGCGAGCGGGGCGGCGCCCTCGGCAGGGGACATGGGCGCCCACCTTACCGCACGCGAGCGGTCCGAGACCAGAGGGGGCGAGCGCCGCGTCAGCCTGGCGACGACGGAGAGGTCTTACATGGTAGTTTCTTCTTCTGGCGCAGCGGGCCCGTCCAGACATCCCTCGAATCAAGTACTTGGACGGCGCGCCCCCATGGCATAGCGCTTGCCCCACACTGCACCGTGCGTCCGGGCTCGTTCAGCCGAGGTCGAACCGGGGGAGGCACGGTCATGAGCGCAGGAATCGAGCGGCCCGTCCTCGTGCTAGGAATCGTTCTCGCGGTCGTGGGCTACGCGGCGACCAAGGAATGGGAGTGGCAGGCCGGCGCGGATCCGTTGCCGCTCGTGCGCATCGCCCAGACGGAGGATGCGAGCGCCCCGCGTGACCACACCTGGCCGACCGACGCGGTGACGGTGGAGCCCGAGCAGATCTTCCAGGACTAGCGCTCCTCGACGCGGAAGCGGATCGAATCAGGCGAAGGGATCGTCTCCCGGATCTTCGCGCCAGACGTACTCCATGAACCGTGCGGACTGGCGGGCCGTGTCCATCCCGTGCAGGCGCGCCACCACCGACAGCGCCATGTCGATGCCCGCGGAGACCCCCGACGAGGTCACGAGATCGCCGTCGTCCACCCAGCGCGCCTGGCGCTGCCACTTCACGCGCGGGCCCTGCTGCACCACCCAGTCCCACGCGACCTTGTTGGAGGTCGCGGGGCGGCCGTCCATGAGGCCGGTGCGCGCCAGCAGCGCCGAGCCGGTGCACACGGTGGTGGTGATGGCGGCGCGGCGGCTGGCTGCGGTGAGGGCCAGGAGCAGGGGCGCGTTGTTCACCGCCTGGCGTGTGCCGAAGCCGCCGGGCACCAGCAGCACGTCGTGGGCGGGCGCGTCCACGAAGGCGTGGTCCGCGTGCGTGGTCGGGCCCTCGCCGCTCTTGACCGGGCCGGCCTTCTCGGCCACCGTCACGATCTCGAAGAGCCGCAGGATCGAGCCGTCGGGGCGGGTAACGCGGGCGGACGCGAAGGCCTGGACCGGGCCGTAGACGTCGAGCACGGTGAACCCCTCGAAGAGGGCGACGGCGACCCGGCGGACGGTGTGAGCTTCGGCCATGGTGGGGCCGACTATACCACTGCGGGTGAGTACCTCCCCGCACCACGCCTTCATCGTCGCACCCCCTCACCCTGCCCTCTCCCCTGAGGGGAGAGGGTAAAAGGGGAGAGGGTAAAGAGGAGAAACAGCTCTTCAGGGAGCGTTGACAAGGTGCCGGGGGACGGGACACCATGGGCGCCATGCGCGTGGTGGACCTGAGCTTCCCCATCGGCCCCCACTTTCGCTGGACGGTGGCGAGCGAGCGGCGATCGACCCACGAGACGGGGGCGAATTTCCAGTCCACCGTCCTCACCGTGAGCTGCCACGCCTACACCCACGTGGACGCGCCGGTGCACTTCCTCCCGGGCGGCCGCGATATCGCCTCCATGCCGGTGGATCAGTGGATGGGCCCCGCCGCGGTGGTGGACCTCACCCACCTGACCGAGAACGCGGAGGTGACCGCCGCCGACCTCGAGCGGCGCGCCGCTCACGTGCAGGCCGGCGACATCGTGCTGCTGCGCACGGACTGGCCCGCGCGCTGCCCGGTGGAGAGCGAGCGCTTCTGGAAGGACGCGCCCTACACCGGGCGCAGCGCCTGCGAATGGCTGGCGGCGCGCGAGGTGAAGGCGGTGGGGTACGACTACCCGCCCGACTACTGCATCCGCACCTCGATCTTCTCGCCGGGCACGAAGATCTCGCGCGAGGAGTGCACCACGCACCACGTCTTCTTCCCGAAGGGCATCACGGTGATCGAGTACCTGACCAACCTCGACCGGATCGGCGCGGCGCGCTGCCGGGTCATCGCCCTGCCGCTCCGCGTGACCGGCGCCGACGGGTCGCCGGTGCGGGCGATCGCCCTCGTGGACTGACCGACTCCGACCGGACGAAAGGCTCCCCATGGAACTGAGGAAGGCTCTGGTCAAGCGTGTCGCGGTGTGGACGGTGGTGGGCGTCGTGGGGGGCGGGGTGGCCGCCGACTTGCTCTGGCGTCAGAGGGGCACCCAGGAGCAGGCCGATCTGCGCGCGCAGCAGACCGGGGAGCTCCAGAACCTGGAGGCGCAGGTCAAGACGCTGACCGATCAGCTTGCCGCCGAGCGGCTCCGTCGGGAAGCCCTGGAGCGCTCGCTGAGCGAAGGCCGCAAGTAGTGCCGCGAGCGGCCGGACGGCTCCTCCTCGCCGGCGTCCTCGTGGTGCTCCAGCTCGCGCCCGCGTGGAGCCAGGACGGGAGGCGGCCGCGCAGCCTGCCCGCCGCCGTCGTGAAGATCGTGAGCGGCGACACGATCCACGTCTTCGTCAACGGTGAGATCGACCGCGTCCGCTACATCGGCGTGGCCGCGCCGGATCCGGGTGACGGGACGCCGCAGTCCGGCGACCCGCAGGGGCCGCAGGCCTTGCGGTTCAACCGCGGCCTGACGAACGCCAAGAACGTGCGGCTCGAGCTGGACGTCCAGGAGCGAGACCCCGAGGGCCGGCTCCTGGCCTACGTCTGGCTCGGCGACGTGATGGTCAACGCGGAGATGGTCGGCCACGGCTTGGCCCAGGTGGTCACCGGCGGCCCCAATGTCCGACACCTGGAGACCTTGCTTCGCCGCCAGGAGCAGGCGCGGGCCGCGAAGCGCGGCATCTGGAAGACGGAGGGGCCGGGGCCACCGGCCGCGAAGAGCGGGCCCGCCGCGCCGAAGACCACGCAGGCCCGTCCCGGGATCGCCCCGAAGACGGGCTGGCGCTGCCCGCTGAGCCACCCCATCAAGGGCGACTTCAAGACCTATTCGGCGGAGCGCTGCATCTACTACGTACCCGGCGGTGGGGCCTACGCGGAGAGCCGCACCGAGCGGTGCTACGCCACCGAGGATGAGGCCCGACAGGACGGCTGCCGCCGCTCTCGACGCTAGGGGCGGCCTCCGAATCTTGCCCCCACGCGGCCGACCCGGTATCGTGCTGGCGTGGACGGGCGCCTGATCCTGGTCGTGGACGAGGAGGCCGCGGTGCGGCAATCCCTGATCGACGTGCTGAGCCTCGATGGCCACGAGGTGGACGGGGCCGGCGACGCCGATTCCGCGCTCCTGCTCCTCGACCAGCGCCGCTACGATCTCGTGATCGCGGACCTCCGCATGCCGAAGCTCGACGGCCCCGCGCTCCTGGACGCGCTCACCGAGCGCTTCGGCGACACGCTACCCCGCCTCGCCTTTCTCACGCGCGTCGCCTTCGATCCGCACTACGGGAGCTTCCTCGCCAATCTGCGGGTGCCGGTGCTCACGAAGCCGCTCAAGTCCGCGCGCGTGCTCGAGCTGGTGGGGCGGCTGCTCGAAGCATGACGCGCCCACGGCTCATCCTGGTGGTGGAGGACGAGAGCGAGCTCCGCGAGCTGATCGCCAATATCCTGCTGCTCGACAACCACGAGGTGGACACCGTCCATGACGGGGCCGAAGCCCTCTACCGCATCGAGCAGCGCAGCTACGATCTGATCATCAGCGACCTGCAGATGCCGAATCTCGACGGCCCGGGCCTCTACGCGGCCCTGCGCAAGCGCTTCGGCGAGGCCCTGCCGCGCGTGATCTTCGTGACCGGCCACGCGGACGCCGACAAGTTCGTGCCCTTCCTGGCCGAGACCGGCGATCCCGTCCTGACCAAGCCCTTCTCGGTCGACGACCTCCGCACGCTCGTGCAGTGGGTCCTGGAGACGTGATCAGAAGCTGACGCCGCCCGCGCGGCCGCCCGGCCCCGGCGCCGTGCTCGAGTCGCCGTGCAGCCGCTCGAGCCAGAACGTCATCCCCATGTCCTCGAACAGGGCGCGCGCCTCCCCCAGGTGCTTGTCCGCGCCCGCGCCGTCGCCCGCGCGGCGCGCGAGCCGGCCGAGCCCCAGGTGGCAGCGCGCGGCCAACGGCCGCATCCCGAGCTCGTCCGCCAGCGCCAGCGCCTCCGCGTGGTGGCCGCGCGCCCGCTCGAGATCGGGCGGCTGCCGCTCGGCGGCGGCCAGGCCCAGCAGGCGGAGCGCGTAGACCATGTTGCCGCGCTCCTTGTGGGCCTGCGCCAGGGCAAGGGCCCGCCGCCCTTCCGCCTCCGCCGCCCCGGGCTGCCCGGTGAGCAGCCGCACCTCGCCCAGGTGCGTGGTGATCAGCGAGAGTCGGCCCAGGCGCTGCATGCTCTGGGCCTGGCGCACCGCCCGCTCAGCGAGCGCGAGGGCCTCCGCGCCGCGGCTGGTCATCGCGTAGACGATCGCGAGGTCGCCCGCGAAGGGAGGGAAGAACGCGGGCATCTCCGCGCCGAGCGCGATGCCCCGCTCGAGCACGCCGTCGGCCTCCCACATCCGGCCGCGTCGGACCAGGGTGCCGCCCAGCCCGAGCAGAGCGTAGGCGAGGCTGTAGGGATCGCGGCACCCCTCCGCGAGCTGCACCCCATCCTGGGCGACCGCCACCGCCTCGTCGAACTGGCCCAGCTCGGCCAGGCTCCAGGCCAGGTGCGCGCGGGTCAGCACCGCCGCGATGCCGGGCAGGCCGAACGTCTCGCCGGTTCCGCGGAGCGGCAGGAGGGCCAGGTTGCGCCGCAGGACGGTGAGGGCCTGGCGATAGTCGCCGAGGGCCCGCCGGCCGGCGCCGACATTGTAGTTGCCGACGACCTGCAGGCCCAGGTCCCGCGTCTCCTCGGCGATGGCGAGCGCGTGCTCCCCCACCCGCGCCGCCTCGTCGGCCTCGCCGAGCTCCCAGTGCACGTTGCTCTCGAAGGAGAGCGCGCGGGCGAGTCGGGGCCGGTCGCCCAGGGCCTCCGCGAGCGCGGCGGCCTCGCGCAGCACCGCGACGCTGCGGGCGAGCTGGCCCAGCGGGACCAGGGCGTTGTGCAGGTCGCAGCGGAGGTCCACGCCGGTGGCGCGCGCCGCCGGGTCCGCGGGCCGGCGCGCGAGCGCGGCGAGCGCCCGCTCGAAGAACGACACGCTCTCCCAGCTCGCCATGCGCGCCAGGGTCCGGGCGCCGGCCCGGCGGCAGTAATCCACCGCGCGGTCCCACACCTCGCCGAGGAAGGCGTGGTGGGCGAGCCGCTCGGTCTGCTCGACGAGCCGGCCGCCCTCGTAGGCGCCCTCGATGGCGTCGAGGATGCGCGCGTGCAGGGCCCGCCGCCGTTCGTGCAGCAGGCTCTCGTAGGCCACATCGTGCACCAGCGCGTGGCGGAAGCCGTACTCGAGATCGGGAAAGAGCGCGCGCTGGTCGAGCAGGCCGGCCCGGTGGAGCTGGTCGAGCCCGCGGCGCACCTCGTCGGCGGACGCGTCGGCGACGGTCTCGAGCAGACGCACCGGCACCGCGTCCCCGATGACCGAGGCGGCCTGGAGCAGCCGCTTGTCCTCGTAGCGCAGCCGGTCGATGCGCGAGGCGATGGTCGCCTGCACGGTGGCCGGGACCTCGAGCGAGAGGACGGGGCGCGTGAGGCGGTAGGCGCCGCGCTCGCCCGCGAGCGCGCCGGTCTCGACGAGGGTCGTCACGCACTCCTCGAGGAAGAGCGGGTTGCCGTTCGCGCGCTCCGCCACCAGGCGCTTGAGCGGCACCAGCCCGGGGTCGTCGCCGAGCAGCGCGTCGAGCATGGCCCCGGCGGCCGACGGCTCGAGTGCCTCTACCCGGACCTGGGTGTAGCCCGGGTGACGGCTCCAGCGGTCCACGTACTCGGGCCGGTAGGTCGAGGCCACGAGGGTGCGGGGCGGCAGCGCCTCCACCAGCGCGTCCATCGCGGCGTGGGTCTCGGAGTCCACCCACTGCATGTCCTCGAGGATCATCACGAAGGGCTGCCGCCGCCCCTGGCGGGTCACGAGCCGGTGCACCGAGCGCATCACCTGGCGTCGGCGCCGGTCGGGATCCGCGTCGCCCACCACCCCGTCCCGGGAAGCTCCCAGCACCCAGAGGATGTCGGACACGCCCTCCTCGAGCTCGGGATCGAGCACGCGCAGGCGCGCGGCGACCTTGTCGCGGATCGTGGCCGCGTCGTCGCCGATCTCCACCTGGAAGTACCGGCGGTGCAGCTCCACGCCGGGCCGGTAGCCGGCGGCGCGGCCGTAGGAGACCGCGGGGGCCTCGATGACGAGGCAACCCCGGGCCCGGCACCGCCGGGCGAACTCGAGGCACAGGCGCGACTTGCCCACGCCCGCCTCGCCCACCAGGGACACGACCTGGCCGGTGCCCGCGAGCATCGCGTCGATCGCTTCGTCGAAGCGGGCCAGCAGGGCCTCGCGCCCGACCAGCGGCGAGCGCGCGCGGGGCGAGGCGGCGTCGAGGCGCGAGCGGATGGGCACCGCCCCGCTGATCTCGTGCACCTCGACCGGGGCCGGGAGGCCCCGCACCGGCACCGGCCCGAGCGCGCGCGTGGCCACGCGGCCCCGGACGAGCGCGACGGTGTGCTCGGTGGCCAGGATCGAGGCCGGCTTGGCCATCTGCTCCATGCGCGCGGCCAGGTGCACGGTCTGGCCCACCGCGGTGTAGGTGAACGAGAGATCGCTGCCGATGGAGCGCGCCACCACCTCGCCCGAGTTGAGGCCCACCCGGATCTGCAGCGGCAGGCCGAGCGAGCGCTGCAGGGCGTCGCCGAGGGCGGTCATCTGGGTCTGCATGCGCAGGGCCGCGTAGCAGGCGCGCACCGCGTGGTCCTCGTTGGCCAGCGGCGCGCCGAAGAGCGCCATGATGCCGTCGCCCACCACCTGGTTGACGGTGCCCTCGTAGCGGTGCACCGCCTCCATCATCAGCTCGCGCACCCGGTCGATGACCGGCCCGATCTCCTCGGGATCGCGCTCGCCGACCGCCTCGATGATGCCGTGGATGCCCGCGAAGAGCACGGTCACCTGCTTGCGCTCGCCCTCCAGCGCCTCACGCGAGTCGAGGATGCGCCGGGCCAGATGTGGCGGCGTGTAGGCACCGGGCGAGGCGAAGCGCGCGGGCTCGCCCGCACCGATCCGGCTGCCGCACGCGGGGCAGAATCGCGCGCCGGCGGGGGCGGGACTCGCGCAGCGGGGGCACGGTTGGCTCATCGCGGTAGTCGCAGTCTACCATCGCGCTCCCGACGGCTTGACAGTCCCGCGCCGAGGCGACTAGAGTGCGCGCCATGTCGCGACGGGTCCTCGCGATCCTGGCTCTCCTGCTCGTGGCCGCCGGCTGCGCCGGGCGCGACTTCAAGCGCCCCCCGCCCGACAGTCTCGCGGTCGGGAAGGCGACGGAAGCGGAGATCCGCCAGCAGTTCGGGACGCCGTACCGCGAAGGCACCGTCATGAAGAACAACGAGACCATGAAGACGCTTGCCTACGCCTACGCAACGTCGGCCTCGTCGGCTCCGGGTGGTCTTGTCCCGGCCCGCGCCCAGGAGTTCTATCTCTGGCGGGACGTGCTCGTCGGCCACCACTTCACCAGCTCCTTCCCGGACGACAAGACGGATTTCGACGGCACGAAGGCGCCGCAGATCAAGAAGGGCGAGACGAGGGAGTCGGCGGTGGTGAGCCTGCTGGGGCCGCCCCACGGAGCCTACCGCTACCCGCTCATCGCCGACAAGGACGCTCACGCGGCCGTGTACCTGTTCGAGCAGGTGAAGGGCACCGCGTTCAACTTGCAGTTCTACCGCCAGATCCTGGTCATCCAGTACGACACCACCGGCGTGGTCACGGAAGTCGAGTACACCGCGACCGGCGAACGCTGACCCCGGCCTAGAGGGCGGGGAGCGGATGTGCTCGGGCCGGATCCCCACCCCCACCAGGCGGGAACTCTTCCAGCACGCCGAGCTCGCGCATCAGCTCGAGCGTGGAGGGGTGGATGGTATCGCCGCGGAAGTCCCGCAGGAAGTCCGCGTGCTTCTCGAGCACCAGCACGGACACCCCGGCTCGGGCCAGGAGCAGGCCCAGCATCATGCCGGCGGGCCCGCCGCCCGCGACGCAGCAGCGGACCGTCGTCACGCCCGCCACGGGGCCCACGATGCTACAATGCCCGGGTCGCGGACGCCGGGAACCGGGGGCGAACGCCGGCAATCTGGGTTAGGATCACGCAATGACGAATCCGAACGCATCGCCGGTCCGAGTATATCGCGCGGCCGACGCGCCGCCTGGCGCGCTCGCGGGCGAATCGGTCGCGGTGCTGGGCTACGGGCATCTCGGTCGCACCGCCGCGCTGAACCTGCGCGACTCCGGGGCGAAGGTGCGCATCGGCAATCGCGAGGACGCGTACGCCGCGCAGGCGCGCGCCGAGGGCTTCGAGGTGGTGCCGATCGCCACCGCGGCGGCCGACGACGTGGTGTACGTGCTGCTGCCCGACGAGGTCATCCCCACCCTGTTCGACACCGGGATCGCGCCCACGCTCCGGTCCGGCAGCGCCATCGCGTTCGGCTCGGGCTACAGCCTGGCCTTCGGCCTCATCCACCCGCCCGAGACGGTCGACGTGCTGCTGCTGGCCCCGCGCATGGCCGGCACCACCGCGCGCGCCCGCTATCTCGAAGGCCACGGGTTCTGGGCCTGCGTGGGGGTGGAGGCCAATCGCAGCGGCCGGGCCCAGCAGCGCATGTTGGGGCTCGCCGACGGCATGGGCGTGCTCCGCGCGGGCGCGGTCCAGATGAGCGCCCAGGTCGAGGCCACGCTCGACCTGTTCATCGAGCAGACGGTGGGCTCGATGCTCGGCATGGCGATCATGATGGCCTTCGAGGTCGCGCGCGATGCGGGGATCCCGGCCGAGGCGCTGGTGCTCGAGATGTACATGTCGGGCGAGATGGAAGCGGTCTTCCAGTCCTTCCGTGAGAGCGGCTTCTTCCGCGCCTCCGAGGACCACGGGCCGACCGCGGTGTTCGGCGGCATCACCCGGTCCCTCGAGATGGACCGCGAGGCCATGGCGGAGAGCTTTCGCAAGGTCCTCCAGGACATCAAGAGCGGCGGCTTCGCCCAGCGCTTCCAGGAGGAGGCCCGGAACGGCTATCCCATGCTGGAGTTCGCGCGGGCCATGATGCACGGCGGCTCGCCGATCACCGAGGCGGAGGACCGCATCCGGCGCCTGACGTCCCCCGGCTCGTCCGGGGCCAGCCCAGGAGGGTCAGCATGAGCTTCGCCCTGCGCATCCTCGCCGTCATCGCGTTCGTCGCGGCCACGATCGGCATCGCCAGCCCGGTGCTCCTAACGCCACTCGGGCTCGCCCTCTGGTGCGCCTCCACGCTGCCTCTGGGGAGCGGCACCCGCTGGACCTGAGTCACCCGCCGCGCCTCCCGCGCGGCCGGGTCAGGGCTGAAGCCGCGTTCCCCGCCACGAGCCGCCGGTGAAGCCCGTCCCGGTGGGCTGCAGGGCCCGCGTCCACGCCGCGCGGTCGTGGGCGCGCCCTGGCTGCCCCACCCAGAGCTCCACCCGCTCCGCCCACACCCGGTAGCCCCCCCAGCGCTTGGGCCGCGGCACGTCCGCGCCGCGCGTCTGCTTCGTCGCCTCGATCTTCTCGATCAACGCCCGACGCGAGGCGATGGGCCGGCTCTGCTCGCTCGCCGCGGCGGCGATCCGCGCCTCCAGCGGCCGCGTGCTCCAGTAGCGGTCCGAGTCGGCGTCGGGCGCGTGCGTGACGGGTCCCTCCACGCGCACCTGCCGCTCGAACACGTCCCAGTGGAAGACGAGCGCGGCGCGGGGATTCGCGGCCAGCGCCCGGCCCTTGGCGCTGTCGCGATCCGAGTAGAAGACGAACCAGCCCAGGCCCGCGTCGAAGCCCCGGCAGATGACCATGCGAGCCGTCGGGCGACCGTCGGCGTCCACCGTGGCCAGGGCCATCGCGGTCGGGGTCTTCACCGCGGGCCCGGCCTCCTCGAGCCACTGCGCGAGGAGCGGCAGCGGATCGGCGGGCAGGGTCTCGGGGAGCGGCTCTCTCATGCTTCGCGTCCTCAGCGGGCGGGCGGCGCGGCCGCGGGGGGCATGCGCACGCGCCACCACATGTTCAGCACGAACAGCGCGGTCCCGGCGAGCTGGCCGAGCCCACCCAGCGCGATGAGCCACCGCAGGCCGAGCGCGCCCGCCAGCGCCACGCCGATCTCGGCGCCCGCCCGGATCGCGGTCGCGATCGTCATCACCCAGTACACCGCTTCGGCCAGCTCGGGCCGATACCGCGTGTCGTCGCGCGCGGGGCGCGGGAACATCCAGGTGGCGACCCCCATGACCATCATCAGCATGAAGCCGACCAGCAGCAGGTGGGCGTGGGCCGTGACGAGCAGGCGGGGTGGGTAGGCGTCGAGGACGAACTGGCCGATCACGATGTAGGCTCCGAGCAGGAGGCCGACGAGGAGAAATCCGAAGCTCGTCTTGATGTAGCGCCGGATCAGCGGAGGCATCTCATTCCCCCTCGCCCTCGCCCTCGGCGAGCGCGCTCAGGGCGTCCCAGTCCGCGAGGACGAGCCGGCCGCCGTCGTCCACGAGCATCCCGTCCCGGAGCCAGCGACTCAGGATCCGGATCGCCGTCTCCACCGTGGTACCGGTCATGTCGGCCAGGCTCTGGCGAGTGAGGTGGAACGGCAACGTCACGCCGTCCGTCCCGCGTGTCCCTTCGCGCCTGGCCAGCCGGAGCAGGGTCGCGGCCAGGCGCGCCTCGACCGGGTCCACCGCGAGCGAGGCCACCGAGTCGTGGGCGGCGCGGAGCCGCCGGCCGATCATGAGTGCCATCTCCTTGATGAACGCGGGGTACCGCTCGGCGAGCGCGATCATGGGATCGGCGGGGATCTTCAGGACCACCGTGGGCTCGGTGGCCTGGGCGGACGCGGGATAGGGGCGCTTCTCGATCACCGCCACGCCGCCGAAGATCTCGCCGGGCCCGAGGAGCTCGAGGACCACGTCCTTCCCGGCCCTGGAATGCCTCACGATCTTCACGTGGCCCGATCTCACCAGGTAGAACCAGCGCGCGGCGTCGCCTTCCATGAAGATCGCGGCGCGGGCTCGATGCGCCTCCTCCAGCGCGACCCGTGCCAGTGACTCGAGCTCGCGCGCCGGGATGCCCGCGAGCACCGGGTTCCCAGCCAGGAAGGCCGCGATCTCCTTGGCGGACATCGGCGGCAGGATAGCACGGGCTGCTGAGGCGGGATCGCCCCGGGGGTGCGGCGCCGGCGCCTCACATCGCCGGGCGTGAGGAGACCCCAACTGCACGGATTCGCGACGATCCGTCACTGGCACCTCGCGTGCAGAAGCAGGGGCCGAGGATCGTTCTCAGCGTCCATCCCTTTCCCTAGCTCGCCGCTCCCTCGAGTATGACCGCGGTCATAGCGGGCCTGACTGTCCGGCGGTAACGTGGGGGCAAGGAGAAACGACATGGCTCACGAGTGCAGCTGCCACCACGATTCGCCGATGGCCTCCGATACACCCGCGTCCCCCGTCCGCCCCGAGCAGACCGTGGCCGACGTCGCCGGCCACCGCGCCGGGGCGCTCGAGATCATGAAGGAGCTGGGAATCAACCACTGCTGCGGAGCCCATCTCACGCTGCGCGAGGCGGCCGCGGCGGCGGGCGTCCCCCTCGACGCGCTGCTCGCGGCGCTGAACGAGCCGCGCAAGACGCCGGCATGATCACGGGCGAGATCACGGTGGCCCGGCTGCTCGACGAGCATCCGGAGCTGATCGAGGTGCTCGCGAGCCATCATCCGCACTTCAAGCAGCTCCGGAATCGGCTCCTTCGCCGGGTCATGGCGCCGCGGGTGACGGTGGCCCAGGCCGCCCGCATGGCCGGCGTTCCCGCGGAGGAGCTGCTGACCGTGCTGCGCCGGGCGGTGGGAGAGAGCGCCCCTCCGCCGGCCGCCTCTCAGCCCGCCGCCCCTCAGCCTCCCGGCGAGGTGGGCCCCCCGCGCGCGCTCGCCGGCGTGCCCGAGGCAAGCCGGGTGCACCTCGACGTGCGCGAGGACATCGGTCGGGGGCGGGAGCCGTTCGCGCGCATCATGGCTGCGGTCAAGGCGCTCGCCGGCGACCAGGTGCTGGCGCTGCGCGTCCCGTTCGAGCCCATTCCGCTCTACGACGTGCTCGGCAAGCGGGGCTTCGCCCACTGGACCGAGCGCCGCGCTGCGGATGACTGGTCCGTGTGGTTCTACCGTGACTCCGTGCCGCCGGTGGAGCCGCCCGTGGCGCCCGCCGCTGCCGCGGGCGGTCACACGGTGCTGGACGTCCGCGGCCTCGAGCCGCCGCAGCCGATGCTGCGGGTGCTCGAGGCGATCGACCGGCTCGGCGCCGGCCGCGAGCTGGAGGTGCATCACGACCGCCGGCCCATGTTCCTCTACCCGCAGCTCGACGAGCGCGGCTTCGCGCACGAGACCGACGAGCCGGAGCCGGGACTGGTGCGCATCCTGATCCGGCGGGGCGCGGCGTGAGCCCGCCGGGGCGGCCCGCGGGCGGCCTCTCGCCGCTCGTCCCGCTCGCCTACCTGACCTGCGCGGCGTTCGCCTTCGTGGTGGCCGCGCTGGGCGTCGCATGGCTCGGGCCCGAGCTGGCGGGTCACTACTACCATCCGCTCCTGCTCGCCCTCACCCACACCGTCACGCTCGGGTGGGTCACGCTCGCGATCATGGGCGCCAGCTATCAGCTGATCCCGATCGTGCTCGAGCGCCCGATCTGGAGCGAGCGACTCGCCCGCTGGCAGCTCGCCATCCTCGCGGTCGCCGTGACCGGCATGATCGCGCATTTCCATCTCGGCACCTGGCCCGGGCTCGCGATGGCGGCCGGTCTGCTGGCGGTCGGGATCGCGCTGCATCTCGTCAATGTCGGCCTGAGCCTGCGGGGCTTCACCCGGTGGACGTTCACCGCCCGGCTGGTCGGCCTGGGATACGGCGGACTCGCGCTGACGACCCTGTTCGGCGTGGCCCTGGCGGCGAACCGCGTGTGGCCGTTCCTGCCGGGCGCATTCTTCCCCACCCTGCACGCCCACGTGCAGCTGGCGCTCCTCGGGTGGGTCACCCCGATGATCTTCGCCGTGGCCGCGCGCGTGTATCCGATGTTCTTCCTCGCGCCCGCCCCCCGGCGCGGGCACTCCTTCTTGCAGCTCTGGGGCCTGGCGGCCGGGGTGCCGGCGGTGGTGCTGGGTTTGCTCGGCGTGCCCGGCCTGCTCGTCGCCGGGGCGGTGGCCGTGACGGTGGCGGCGGCCGCGCACGCGGCGTGGGCATTCGAGATGGCGCGGGGCCGGAAGCGGCCCGGTCTCGACTGGGGGCTCCGCTTCGTCCTCACCGCCACCGCGTTCCTCGCGCCGGCCGCCGTTCTCGGGGTGGCGCTGGCCGCGGATCGTCTGGCGGGGCCGCGCGTGGCGCTCGCCTACGTCGTCGTCACCCTCGGCGGCTGGATCTCCCTCACGATCGTCGGCATGATGCTCAAGATCGTCCCGTTCCTCGTCTGGTATCGCGCGTACAGCCCACAGGCAGGCCGGGAACCGGTGCCGACACTCGCGCAGATCTCCTGGCCGCGCGCGGAAGGGCTCGCCTACCTGCTCCTCACCGGCGGCGTCGTGCTGCTGGCCGCGACGGTGCTGGCGGGCGACGCGGCCTGGATCCGCGCCGCCGGCGCGGTGCTGGCGCTGGGCGCGCTCGCCTTCGCGGCGGCGCTCGCGCGCGTGCTCACGCACCTCTGGACGTCTCGCGGGACGACCCCGGACTGGGGAGTGCGGCGGCCCGCCGTCTTGCGTGACGTATGAGCCTCAGCCCGGATCTGATCACGCAAGCCCTTCGCGGCGTCTACGACCCCGAGCTCGGCATGTCCGTCGTGGACCTGGGCCTGATCTACGGCGTGGAGATCGATGCCGGGCGAGTCAGCATCAGCATGACACTGACCGCCCAGGGGTGCCCCCTTCGGGCCGCCCTCGTCGAATGGGTCCGCCTGGCGGTCGGCGAGCTGCCCGGGGTGGAAGACGTGCGGGTCATCGTGACCTTCGAGCCACCCTGGACCCCGGATCGCATCGTCCTCACCCCGAGCCGCTAGACCTCGCGCGTGGGGTCGCGCGGTCCCATGCGAGGCGCCGTCGCCCCTCCGTCGTCGTTGACCTCTATGACCGGGGTCATACCCCGGCGCGGGCGACCTGCCGCATCCTCCTATCATGACGGCGGTCCGGCGGCCCGCGCGGCTTCCGGCACCCGCGTTGCACAACGACACGGGAGACGACGAGAGCATCGACGAGGAGGACGAGCGATGAGGCGAGGACTGGCGGTGTTCGCGGGCGTGGTGGGATCCGGGCTACTGGTCGGTGGCGCGCTGCTCTGGCAGAGCCAGGCGCCGGCGAAGGCGACCGGAGTCACGGCCGATCTTCCCGAGGTGAAGGCGATCCTCACCTCGGCCCCGGCGGTGCCGCCACCGGTGGACCGGGCGGGTAGCGCCAAGGTGATCGTCAGCCTCGAGACCACCGAGGTGAAGGGCACACTGGCCGACGGCGTGCAGTACACCTTCTGGACGTTCGGCGGGACCGTGCCGGGCCCGTTCGTGCGGGTGCGCGTGGGCGACGTGGTACAGATCCGGCTGCAGAACGCCGAGAAGAGCATGCATCCGCATTCCATCGACCTGCACGCGGTGACCGGGCCGGGCGGCGGCGCGGCGGTGACGCAGCTGGGACCGGGTCAGGAAGGCGCCTTCGAGTTCAAGGCGCTCAACCCCGGTCTCTACGTCTATCACTGCGCGACCCCGAGCGTGCCCGAGCACATCGCCAACGGCATGTACGGGCTGATCCTGGTGGAGCCCGAGCAGGGGCTGCCCCGCGCGGACCGCGAGTACTACGTCATGCAGGGCGAGTTCTACACCAAGGGCAAGACGCTGGCCCCCGGGCTCCAGCCGATCGACACGGCCAAGCTGAGCGCGGAGCGGCCCGAGTACGTGGTCTTCAACGGGCGGATGGGCGCGCTGCTGGACGAGGGCGTGGTCAAGGCCAACGTCGGCGAGACCGTGCGGCTCTTCGTCGGCAACGGCGGTCCGAACCTGATCTCGTCCTTCCACGTGATCGGGGAGATCTTCGACACCGTCTACGTGGAAGGCGCCGTGGGCGGAGGCGGGCCGGCCAGGAACGTGCAGACCACGCTCATCCCGGCGGGCGGCGCGGCGATCGTGGAGATGCAGGTCCAGGTCCCCGGACGCTTCCTGCTGGTCGACCACAGCATCGTGCGGGCGATGGAGAAGGGCGCGCTCGGAGTCCTGGAGGTGGCGGGCGCCGAGCAGCCCGGCATCTTCAGGACGCTGGTCCCGGGCACCCAGGGGACGGGCGGGCACTAGGACACGGGCTGGATCAACTCTCACCGCCTTCTCCCCGATCAGGGGGAGAGGGCGCTTCGCGCCACGGCAACCGCGGAAGGGCAACGGCCCCGCCGCCATGGCCCTCGGTCCCGAGCCGGCCGACGGGACCGCGAAGCGGGTTCAGGACGAGACGGACGAAGCGGCGCGGTCCCGGAGCGCCCGCCCGACCACCCGGAAGACCTCGTCGAAGTCGAAGGGCTTGCTGAGGCAGGGCGCCCCGGTGTGCTGGACGAACTCCCGGCTCTCCGGGTTGAGCGTGTCACCGGTGAGGAACACGAATCGGGACAGGAGCTCCGGGTGCGTCGAGCTGAGCGTCCGGTACAGGTCCGGGCCGTCCATTCCCGGCATCCGCACATCGCACAGGATCAGATCGTAGTCCGCCTGCGCGACCCTCTCCAGCGCGGCCCGCCCATCGGCCGCGGTCTCGACCTGCTCGTGCTGGGCCTTGAGCAGGTCGGTGAGCACCCCCGCCACGTCCGGCTCGTCATCGACCACCAGGATCCGGCTCCCCCGCGGGAGCGTGCGAGCCGCTACCGCCGGCTCCTTCGCCTCACCCTCCGGCGCGGCGATCACCGGGAGCTCGACGGTGAAGACGGCGCCCTCGCCCGGCTTGCTGTCAACCTGGAGGGAGCCGCCGTGGCTCGCGACGATGCCCTGGCAAAGGGGAAGCCCGAGACCCGTGCCCTGGCCCACCGGCTTGGTCGTGAAGAACGGCTCGAAGATGCGGCCCAGGATCTCCGCCGGGATCCCGGGCCCCGTATCGACGACCGCCAGGGAGACGCGGGAGTCCGCGGCCTCGAGGCGGGTGCGAATGGTGAGCCGCCGGCTGGACGCGGTTCCATGCATGGCGTGGTGGGCATTGGTGATGAGATTCACGACCACCTGATGGAGCTGGTGGGGATCCGCCCAGAGGGTCGGAAGGTCATCGGCCAGCTCGAGGCGGACCTCGACGTTGTCGACCCGCAGCGGGTAGGCGAGCAGCTCCACGGCCTCTCGAACGATCTGATTGGGACGCACCTGCCGCCGCTCCGGCGGATGCTGACGGGCCAGCGCCAGGAAGTTGCGCACGATCCGCACGCATCGCTCCGCGGCGGAGACGATCCGGTCGAGGCGATCCCGGGACGGGCCATCGCCGAGCGTCTCGCGGAGGATCGAGCTGTACCCGGTCACCACCGTGAGCGGGTTGTTGAGCTCGTGCGCGACGCCGGCGAGGAGGGTCCCCATGTCGGCGAGCTTGTCGGTCTGCATGCGGGTGGCCTGCTGACGAGCCAGCTCGTCCTCGATGCGGCGGCGCTCCGAGACGTCGCGGGAGTTGATGAGAAAGCCGGCCAGCAGCGGGTGGTCCAGCATGTTCCGTCCGACGGCCTCGAGGATGCGCCAGGAGCCATCCTTGTGGCGGAAGCGGAACTCGATCGTCGCCGTCGCGCCCGGGGCGGCACGGAGCTGCTCGATGAGGGCTACGGCTTGCTGGATGTCCTCCTCCGGCATGAACTCGAACGCGTTCCGGCCTTCGAGCTCGTGCGGCTCGTACCCCAGGATTCGCAGGACGGCCGGGCTCTCGTAGCGGATCGTCCCATCGGCGGCGAGGATCGTGATGATGTCGAGGGCGTTCTCGAGGAGGAGCCGGAAGAGATCGTCATGCGCCTGCAGCCGCTCGTGGGCCTCCCGGACCTCGGTCACGTCCTGCTTGACCGCGATGAAGTGGGTGACCGCCCCGTCCTTGCCGATGACCGGGGTGATGGTCTGCTCCTCGGTGTAGACGCCGCCGTCCTTGCGGCGGTTCACGAGGCGCCCATGCCAGACCCGGCCGGCCCGGATGGTGGCCCACAGGTCCCGGTAGACACTGGGTTCCTGGACGCCCGACTTCAGGATGCTCGGGGTGCGCCCGATGGCCTCCGCCGCCGAGAACCCGGTCAGGCGGGTGAACGCGGGATTGACCGAGACCACCACGCCGTCGCGATCGGTGATCACGATCGCGTTGGCCGCCGCGTCCAGCGCCATCAGCCGGAGCTGCAGCAGCTCGTCCGAGTCGATCCTGCTGGTCGCCATGGGGCCTATGTGCCGTGCGCAACAACTGCATGAAGCGTGCCGCACCCATATGTGTGCGACTCGAAAGGATCGGGCACCCGCTCGCCGAGGCCCTTCGGCCCGCCAGCGTCATGCCGCGGCGCGAGAACGTCACTTCCAGCGGCCCGAGCCGCCGTGGTCAGGACAGGCGGTAGTGCAGCGCGAGTGGAGCGAGGTCCGTGGTCACCGCTTGCCCCGGCGCTTCGCCAGCACCTCCTCGACCCACGTGTAAGCGGCGACCGTGGTGGGGAAGCCCACGGTCGTCGCCGCCAGCGTCACGACGTGACGGATCTGCGTGGACGTGGCGCCGGCCGCGAGGGCCCGACGCGCGTGGGAGTGCACGGCTCCCTCGAGCCGCGCGCCGATGGCCAGGCCGAGCTTCACGAGCTCCCGCGTCCGCTCGTCGAGCGGGCCCGCCTTGGCGCACGCCTCGCCCAGGGCCTCGTAGGCCCTGGCCACCGCCGGGTTCTCACCGGTGAACTGCCGGAACGGCTTCGGGAGCTCGCGCATGCGCAACCCTCCTTCGGGCAGCCCCGGGCGATCAGGCCCGGGCCACCTTGACCTGCGTGTCGTAGAACACCGCGCTGCCCCCGGTCAGGTCGCTGAGCGTCGTGTTCTTGATCACCGGATCCACCCGGAGCGCCGCGTTGGCGTGGATACCGGCACCGCGCCGCGCGTCACCCTTCACGGTCTGGCCGTCGATCACCACGTCCCCCGCGCCGTAGGCCCAGTGGCCGTGGCCCAGCGAGTAGGCGACCACGCCCGGCCGGATCCCCTGGACCACCTTGAGCCGCCCCACGATGGGCCGGGACTTACCGTTCTTGAAATCCCACGCTCCGTCGGGGTTGGAGGCCGAGAAGACCCGCACCCGGTCGCCGTCCTTGAGCCCGCGCCGGTCCGCGTCCTTCCGGTTCATGAGCAGGCTGTTCTCGGGCAGCAGCGCCAGCAGCCAGTAGTTGGCCGCCGTCCGCGATTTCGTGTGCATGATCTCACGGTAGGTGATGAGCCGCAGGTCGAAGCCGGCCCGCTCGTCGTCGAGGCTCCGCCCCAGGGCGTCGGCCGGCGAGGGCAGATGGGTCGCCACGCCGGAGAACGGCTTGCCGGTCATCGAGTTCTTCGTCTTCGCGGTCTTCTCCTGATAGAGGTTGACCAGCGTGCCGTACTTGTTCTTGAGCAGATCACCGTCGTAGCCCTTGGCGAAGTCGTCGAAGCGACCGCCGCGGTTCAGGAGGTACACCACCTTGGGCCAGAGGGACGCGCCCGCGACCTGCTTCCAGCGCTCCGGGTCGAACACCGCCTTCGGCAGGTGCCGGCGGCTCTCCAGGAAGATGCGCATCTCCTCGGCGGACGCGTCGGGGAGGGCGCCGGTCGACTTCTCGCCGGCCGCCAGGTTGGCGACCATTCTCAGGTAGAGATGATCCGGGTGCGTGTAGGGCTTGCCGGCGCCGAAGCCGTTGGGCCCGAACCCCGGCAGCCCGAGCTTCTCGGCGAGGCCGAGCAGCATGGATTCCAGCGAGATCGGCATCTCCTGGCCGAACACCTTCACCGTCTCCGGGATGGGCGCGATCACCGGCTGCCGGACCGGCTGGACCTTCCAGACCATGTTGGGGTGCGAGCCGGCGAACTCCCACCGCTCGAGGTTGGTGAGGTCCGGGAAGATGTAGTCGGCGTACATGGAGGTCTCGCCGATCACGATGTCGTTGGCCACCACCAGCGGGAGCCGCTTGACGTCGGTCAGCACCTCGATATTGGTGTGCCCCGCGGGTAGCGCGTACACCGGGGACCCCATGTAGATGAAGAGCGCCTTGGCCGGATAGGGGTAGGCGTCGCCGATGGACGGGATGATCTCCTGGTAGATGTCCGAGGCCAGCGGGAACCAGGGCCGCTTGGCCGGGTAGCCCGCGAAGAGCGTGGTGTCCTCGTACTTGTCGCCGTGGCGGATGACGCTCACGCCGAACGGGTCGAGCCGCCCCTCGATCTTGTTGACCGGGTAGGGCTGCGCCCACTCGACCTCGGTGCCGTCGGCCTGCTTGACCTTCTCGGTCTTGCCGCCGGCCGCGTCGTAGGTGGCCGCCTTGGCCATCCCACCCTTCCAGTCGTAGTTGCCGATGAGCAGGTTCAGCGTGTACCAGGCGAAGACCTGATAGAACCCGTTCGTGTGCTGCGACACCCCGCGGTGGATATCGGCCACCGCGCGCTTGCCGTGGCTGGTGAACTCGCGCGCGAGCTCCACGATGTCGGCGGCCTTGATACCGGCCAGCGCCGCCCATTCCTCGACGCTCTTGGCCGAGGCCTGCTCCCAGAGGATCTGGAGCCCCGACTTCACCGGGACCTTGTTCACCTCGGTGGTGACGAGCAGATCCCCCTCCACCGGCGTCTTCTCCGAGTAGGGGTCGAAGGCCACGGGCCGGCCGTCCTTCATGACCACGAAGGGATCGAACTCGTACGCCGTCTCCTCGCCCGTCTTCTTGTCCCTCTGGGTGCGCTGCTCCTTCGGCAGGCCGATCTCGGAGGCGCGCAGGAACGCCCCCGGCTGCCCCTTCTCGATCTTCACGAGCCAGGTGGCGTTGCACCACGTGGGCTCGCCGTCGGCCTTCGCGGCGCCCTTGTTGGCGTTGGCCAGGTAGCGCGCGTCGTAGCGCTGCTGCTCCAGGATCCACCGCATCATCCCGAAGGCCATCGCGCCTTCCCCGCCGGGCTTGATGGGCACCCACTTCCAGGCCTTCGCCGCGGTCTTGGACGCCCGCGGGTCCACCACCGCGATCCGGAGGTCGCCGTCGGCGACGCGCCGGGCGATGCGGGAGGCGCGATTGGTGGGCCCGTAGTTGCCCTCGAGCGGCGAGGCGCCCACGAAGAGCATGAACTCGGCCGACTGCTGGTCACCCTGCCAGTAGAACTTGCTGCCCTTCGTCCACTTCATCTTCTTGTCTTTGTCGTCATAGACGAACTGCTCGCTCATGGCCTTGCCGGTGAAGTAGAGCGAGCCCTGGCAGACCGTGGTGTGCCCGTGGGCGTTGGTCGAGCCCATCCCGGCCTCGGTGAAGCGGCGGATCAGCTCGCCGCGCCCCCCCTTGAGCCGGCCCCACATGAAGACGAACTGGTTGTTCCGGGGGCCCATGTCGGGATGGCTCGAGTCGATCAGGTGCCGGAGCTGGGCCGCGTGCTTCTGCCGGAACTCGGCCAGCGGCATCTCCTTGTGGGCGACTTTCTTGGCGTCGCCGGCCAGCTCCTTCATGACCTTCGGATCGCGGATCGCCCGGAGATCTTTCAGGCCTTCGACCACGCGGCTCTCCTCGCCGGGCACGTTCTTGAAGAGCAGGCCGCCCTCCGCGATCTCGGTGACCGCCTGGTCGAAGGCGATGGACACCCACTTGTTCTCGCCGCGCTTGCCCGCCCGCTTGAGGACCCGGACGAGCCGATAGGGGTCGTAGGTCGTCTGGATCGCCGCGTGCCCCTTCGGGCACAGGAGGCCGTCCACCGTGGCCGTCTGCATGATCGGGGTCCTGTACGGCACGTGGGGCATCATGTTCCACGGCGAGTACGGGTTGCCGTCGATCTTGGCGACGACGCCGTCCTCGATCTTCACCTTGATCCCGCACTGCGTGTTGCACTGCTGGCAGACCGAGTAGAGAACGTTCTCCGGCCTGGCCAGGGGATAGTCCCCCTGCGGCGAGAGATAGCCGCCCGCCTCGGCCGCTCCCAGCCGGGTCAGGAGGCCGGGCACCTGGCTCGCGGCGGCCGCGGACCCGCCCAGCAGCGCTCCGGTCTTGATGAAGGTCCGACGGTTCTCGGTGTGCTCGGTCATGGCAGCCTCCTCAGGCGGCGAGACGGCGGGACGCGCGCTTGGCGGCCCCCCACTCCTCGTGATTCTTGAGAAACGGCAGGACCTCGATCGCCACCACGAAGGCCAGCGCGGCCGCCGCGACGATCCCGACCGCCAGATACCACTCGGTAGCGCTGGGGAAATACGTCACGGTCAGTCTCGCGTGGACGAACGCCTCGGGCAGCGTCCGGAACTCGGGGATGGCCAGGCCGGGCAGCACCAGGTTCTGCTTGCTGCCCGCGTAGCCGATGGCGATGAGCAGGCCGGCCAGCCCGATCACCGCCGGCCGCGCCCCGGCGGGCGAGGCGAGCAGCAGGACGGGAACGACCAGTCCGAGCGCCAGCTGCACCACCCAGAACACCCACCAGTACGGCCCGAACATGACCAGGCGGTACGCCTCCACCACCGCCGGCAGCCCGGTGTAGAGCGTCACCGAGATCTCGGCGAACTCGAGGACGATGTTCAGCGCGAGCAGCGCCAGCAGCAGCCGGCGCAGGAACACGCCCGCCGCCTCGGCCTCGGCGTCCGCCGGCCACCTCCGGAACAGCACCATCGCGAAGGTCACCAGGGCCGCGCCCGAGAGGAAGGCCGAGAAGAGGAAGCGCACGGGAAGGATCCCGGAGTTCCAGAAGGGCTTGGAGCCCAGCACGCCGAAGAGCGCCCCCTCGCCGCCGCCGAAGGTCACCACCAGGGCGAAGCCGGCGAACGCGAGCCACTTGAGCGCGGCGCGGTTCTCCCGCGCCATCGCCACCAGCATGGCCAGGAGCACGAGCGAGTAGATCGTGTAGACCCAGACCATCCAGGCGAGCAGCGAGGACGGGCTCGAGCGGACGAACAGGTACCAGAAGCGCCCCATCTGACCCAGGTCGAGGAGGACGAGGGTCAGGCCGGCGCCGAGGCTCGCCAGCGCGACGGGCACCGCGTAGCGGGCCACGCGCCGGAGCGCCGCGATCCCCAGGCCGTGGTGGAGGAACGCCAGGAGGAAGGCCCCGCCGGAGACGCCGACCAGATAGATGTAGAGGCCGACCCAGAGGCCCCACGGGACGTAGCTGCCGAACGCCAGGTGCGCCTTGCCGTAGGCGAGCCGGTCCCAGAGCCCCACCACGCCGAACCCCATCGCCACCACCAGGAGCGGAATGAGCAGCTTCGATGCCTTCAGCATGGCCGCCTCCTAGGTGAGGTAGAAGACGCGGGGCTTGGTGCCCAGCTCTTCCTTGAGCCGCATGATATTGGGCTTGCCCGCCATCTCGTGGATGAGGCTCTCCGGATCGTTCATGTCCCCGAAGAAGGTCGCGTAGCCCACGCAGGTCGTCACGCACGCCGGCAACATCCCCGCCTCCAGCCGGTGGACGCAGAAGTGACACTTGCGGGCATTGCCGGCCGGCGACCGCTTGCCGTCCCGCGTCCACGGCTGGCCGTACTCGTGAGAGGGCTGTGTCTCGTAGGCCTCACGCTTCGGGGTGCCGTCGGTGTAGAACTCGCCGAAGTCGGCGGTGCGGGCCCCGTAGGGGCAGGCCGTGATGCAGTAGCGGCAGCCGATGCAGGCCTTGTAGTCGATCTCCACGATGCCGTCGGGCCGGGCGTACGTGGCCTTGACCGGACACACCGGCACGCAGGGCGGGTTCTCGCACTGCATGCAGGGGCGCGGGATGAACTTGCGGCTCACGTGCGGGTACTCGCCGACCTCCTCCTCGATGACGGGCCGGTAGACCACGCCGGGCGGCAGCTTGTTCTCCGCGACGCAGGCGATGGTGCAGGCCGAGCAGCCGATGCACTTGCGCAGGTCGATGGCCATCGCCCAGCGGCGCTCGGCGATGGGCTTGCCCATGGCGCGCTGGACGTCGCCCTGCATGCGGAGGAGCAGGTTCTGGGGGCCGTCGGCCGGCATGGTCGGCAACGCGGCCCGGCCGGCGGCGCCAGCCGAGGTCGGCGCAGCCGCGGTCGCCGCGATCCCGGCCGCTATCGCAGTCGCCGACTGCAGGAACCCGCGTCGAGACAGGGATGGGACGGCTGGGCTGGATTCGGTGTCACTGACCTTCATGGGCCCCTCCCGCAGGTACTGGCTCGGAGCATCGATTCGACCAGCTTGTTCCTGGCTTGTGAAATTGGGAGCATGGAGCGTGCCCCGGTCAGGGCGCCAGAGACCATCGCGATATCAAATAGTTGAGTCCTGTCAGGCGGTTCGACTGCTGGGGCCGGCTGGGGCGACGGAGCCACAGTGGGGCCGGCCGGCCCCAGGCTCAGCCTTCCTTGATCTCGGGCTCCAGGCGGATCGGCGTCGACAGCGACGCCGACACGAGACAGGCCTTCTCGCTCTTCTCCAGCACCGAGGCCGCGCGGGCGCGATCCGCCCCGGGCGCCACCGTCAGCCGGGGCCGCAACACGATCTCGGTGAAGCGCGTGACGCCGTCCCGGCGATCGACGGTCCCCTGCGCGTCGAGCTCGAGTGCCTGGAACTCCAGCTTCGAGGCGCGCGCGACCGCGCGAAGCGTGAAGAGGAAGCACGTCTGCACGGCGGCGAGCAACAGGTGCTCGGGGCTCCACGCATCTCCCGGCCCGTCGTAGTCCCGGGGCGGGGCCGTGCGGAGCTCGGGCAGGCCGATGCTGGACACGACGGCGTATCCGGAGGGTCCACCGGTCAGCTGGACATCATAGCGGTGCGGTAGTGGCTTCATGGACCTCTCCTCAGCTGATCTCGTTCATGGCTTCGGTCCCCTGGCGCTGCAGGCATCGTGCCCGAACCAACTCGCTGATTCTCTGGGGTTCCCGTGAGGCGTTGGGGCACCTGTTCCACGACACCTGGGGCCGCGCGGGGACACCAAGCCGCAGGGGGCGCCCATAGCTCGCGCTTCGCGCTGACGTTCACCAGAGCTTCATGGGCGCGGAAGCACTGTCGATAGTTCCTGGACGCGGCCTTCGCGCGTGATTGAACATCGGTCCCGCGGAGTTGCCTGTGTTGATCGCCGCGTCGGCCCGGAGGAACTCGGCGCGACCGTGGCCGGCCGTCGTCTACCCGGGTCTGCGCCGCCCGCTCAGATGGCCTACCGTCAGGGTGATCACCACGAACGCAGGAGGGCGGTCACGGCGCTTCTCGGTGAAAGCCCGCTCGATCGCCCGAACGGTCACTCCCTCCACCGTGGTTCCCGCCGGCTCGGGCAGGCAGAAGATCCGTCGGCCACCGGGGGAACGTCGGTCACCGAGTGGAGGACGCGGCTCCGCGGAGCCGGAACCAGACGTGCGAAGCCGGGCCCCGCGAATTCCGCGCACAGCGCGTGACCAGCACCGGCCCGTCATCGCCGACCTTACTATCGCAGTCAGGCCTCCGGGGCGGCCGACGGTCGGATCCGCTCCATCGCCGCCCGGTCCTCGGGCTCCGGGAACCAGTGCCGTGTCCGGTTGCAGAAGCTGCAGACCGAGAGCATCACCGGGACCTCCACCAGCACGCCGACCACCGTGGCCAGCGTCGCGCCCGACGTGAGCCCGAACAGCGAGATGGCCGTCGCCACCGCCAGCTCGAAGAAGTTGCTGGCCCCGATGAGCGCGCCGGGCGCCGCCACGCTGAACGGCACCCGGAACCACCGGGCCAGCCCGTACACCAGCCCGGCGTTGAAGTACACCTGGATGAGCAGCGGGATCGCGATCAGCACGATGTGGGAGAGCCGGCCCAGGATTACCTCCCCCTGGAAGGCGAAGATGAGGACGAGCGTGGCGAGCAGCGCGCCGATCGCCACCGGCTTGAGCCGGGCGAGCAGGACCTCCTCGAACCACGCCGGGCCCCGGGCGCGGAGGAGGACGGCCCGGGAGAGGGCGCCGGCGCCGAGCGGAATGACGATGTAGAGCAGCACCGAGTACAGCAGGACGTCGTAGGGAACGGTGATGTTCGAGACACCGAGCAGCAAGACGACGATCGGCGCGAACGCCACCAGCATGATGACGTCGTTCAGCGCGACCTGCACCAGCGTGTACGCGGGATCGCCGTCCGTGAGGTAGCTCCACACGAAGACCATGGCGGTGCAGGGCGCGGCGGCCAGGATGATGGCGCCGGCCAGGTACTGGTCGCCGAGCGCCGGGCCCAGGATCCCCGCGAAGAGGTACTTGAAGAACAGCCAGCCCAGGACGGCCATGCTGAAGGGCTTGACCAGCCAGTTCACGAAGAGGACGATGAGCAGCCCCTTCGGCCGCTGCCCGACGTCGCGGAGCGCCGCGAAGTCGATGCGCAGCATCATCGGGTAGATCATGAGCCAGATCAGCCCCGCGATCGGCAGGTTCACGTGGCTCACTTCGAGCCGGCTGAGCGCCCCCACCAGTCCGGGGCTGAGCCGGCCGATCGCGACCCCCAGGACGATGCAGAGCGCGACCCAGAGGGACAGGTAGCGCTCGAAGGGGCTCAGGCGCTTGGCGGTCGCGCTCATCGGTCGCAGTATGGGGAGCGGGCGACCGAGATGTCAACGCGGGCGTCGATCAGGCCGTCTGCTTGAGGGCGTCGACCAGGTCGAGCACCGCCTTCTTGCCGTCGGCGAAGTACATGAGGGTGTTGTCGGCCGCGAAGAGGGGGTTGGCGATGCCCGCGAAGCCCGGGGAGAGGCTGCGCTTGATGACGATGACCGTGCGCGCCTTGTCCACGTCGAGGATGGGCATGCCCGCGATCGGGCTCTTCGGATCCGTCCGCGCCACCGGGTTCACCACGTCGTTGGCGCCGATCACGATGGCCGCGTCGGTCTGGGCGAAGGTCGGGTTGATCGCGTCCATCTCCCTGACCTTCTCGTACGGGATGTCGGCCTCGGCCAGGAGCACGTTCATGTGGCCCGGCATCCGGCCCGCGACCGGATGCACGCCGAACTCGACCTCGGCCCCGCGCGATTCGAGGAGGTTGGCCAGATCCCGGACGGCGTGCTGGGCCTGGGAGACGGCCATGCCGTAGCCCGGCACGATCACCACGCGCCGGGCCGAGGCGAGCACCATCGCGATCTCGTCCGCCGAGGCGCTCTTGACCCGCCCCGCGTAGACCTCGTCCGCGCCGGCGCCGGTCACGACCTCGGCGCCCACGCCGCCGAAGAGCACGTTGGCCAGCGATCGGTTCATGGCGCGGCACATGATCCGCGTGAGGATGAGCCCCGAGGCGCCCACGAGCGAGCCCGCGATGATGAGCATGTTGTTGTCGAGGACGAAGCCGGTGGCGCAGGCGGCGAGGCCCGAGTACGAGTTCAGCAGGCAGATGACCACCGGCATGTCGGCGCCGCCGATGCGCATCACGCTGCTGACGCCGAGCGCGGAGCCCACCGCCACGATCAGCCAGTAGGTCCACGCGGCGTCGGGATGGAGGACCAGCCACGCGCCGAGGCCCACCGAGACCGCGAGCATCAGCGCGCTGGCGGCCTTCTGGCCCGCGAAGAGGACGGGCCGCCCCGGGAGAACCTCCTGGAGCTTGCCGCAGGCGACCAGGCTGCCCCAGAAGGTGACCGCGCCGATGAGTCCCGACGCGGTGGTGGCCATCGTGAACTGGGTCGGGAGCATGCGTCCCTGGCCGAGCGCCTCGAGCAGGGCCGCGCCCGCGACGAGGGCCGACGCCCCGCCGCCGAACCCGTTGAGCAGCGCCACCATCTGCGGCATGGCGGTCATCCGGATCCGGAGGGCCAGCACGGCCCCAACGCCGACACCCACGACGAGTCCCGCCCCGATCACCCAGTAGCGGCGGATGCCCTGACTCCAGTCCAGCAGCGTCAGCGTGGCCACCACCGCGATCAGCATGCCCCCGGAGCCCATCAGGTTGGCGCGCACCGCCGTCCGCGGATGGCTCAATCCCTTGAAGGTCAGGATGAAGAGGACCGACGCCGCGATGTAGGCCAGGTTGACGAGGGCGAGGCGCATGACCTATTTCCGCTTGAACATCCTCAGCATGCGGTCCGTCACCAGGAAGCCGCCCACCACGTTGACGGTGGCGAAGACCACCGCCAGGAACCCGAGGATGGTGGTGAGGGTGGTGAGCTGGAGGCCCGCGGACAGGATGGCCCCCACGATGGTGATGCCCGAGACCGCGTTGGAGCCCGACGTGAGCGGGGTGTGCAGGGTGGGCGGCACCTTGGTGATGACCTCGAAGCCCACGAACATGGCCAGCACGAACACGGTGAGGGCGATCACGAGCGCTTCCATCATGCCTCCTTGCCGTCGGGGGTGAGCGGCCCCAGGCCGATGGCCTCGCGAACGCGCGCGTGGACCACCTCGCCCCCGCGGGTCACCAGGGTCTCGCGGGTGATCTCATCCCCGGGGTCGAGCCGCAGGGCGCCGTCCTTCATTAGGTGGAGCAGAAAGGCGGTGACGGTCCGAGCGTACATCTGGCTCGCGTGGTAGGGCACGGTCCCGGCCAGGTTCACGGCCCCGATGATGGTGACCCCGTGCGCCGCGACCGTTTCGTAGGCGAGGGTGAGCTCGCAGTTGCCGCCTCGCTCGGCCGCCAGATCGACGATCACAGAGCCGGGCATCATGCCCCGGACCATCTCGCCGGTGACAAGGACCGGCGCCTTCCGCCCCGGCACGACCGCGGTGGTGATCACCACGTCGCTCTCCGCCACGACGCGGGTCATCAGCTCGCGCTGGCGCCGGTAGAAGCTCTCATCCTGGGCCCGCGCGTAGCCGCCCGCGTCCTCGGCGTCGCCGGTGTCCAGCGGCAGCTCGACGAAGCGGGCGCCCAGGCTCTGCACCTGCTCCCGGGCCGCCGGGCGCACGTCGTAGGCCGACACGACGGCGCCCAGCCGCCGCGCGGTCGCGATGGCCTGCAGCCCCGCGACCCCGACCCCCACGATCAGCACGCGGGCCGGGGTGACGGTCCCGGCCGCGGTCATCAGCATGGGGAACATGCGGGGCAGCGTGCCGGCGGCCAGGAGCACGGCCTTGTAGCCGGCCACGGTGGACATCGCGGTGAGCGCGTCCATGCTCTGGGCGCGGGTGATGCGGGGGACCAGCTCGACGGCCAGACTGCTGGCGCCGGTGGCGGCCAGCTCGCGCACGGTGTCCGGCGAGCCGAGGGGCCTCAGGAAGCCGATGAGGACCTGATCGGGCCGGAGCAGCGGGAGGTCGGCCCGGCCCGTCTTGTCGTTGGCGCCGTGACCCAGCACCTGGAGCACGACGTCCGCCCGGGCGAACACCTCCTCCCGCGAGACGACCAGCTGGGCCCCCTTCTCACCGTACAGGGCGTCCGGATAGCCCGCGCCGTCCGCCGCTCCGGCCTGCACCAGGACCTCGCCGCCGCCCTTGACCAGCGCCGGGACGGCGGCGGGCACGAGCGCTACGCGCCGCTCTCCGGGGAAGCTCTCCCGGACGACCCCGATCACCAGGGCGCCGCCCGCCATCAGGCGCTCATTAGACGACGCTCCAGCCAGGGCTTTCCTGCCGTGCTGCCCTCGTCCGGAAGCCCGGACACCTCGCGTGATCCGAGGTCGTGCACACGCGCATGAGTGTCCCGCGGGCCGGCACCCTCACTCGCGGCGTGTCGGAGCGCCGGCAGAAGGCCGGCACCGGCCAGATCCAGAGCGCGTCCGCCACCACCGGGACCAGGAAGGGGCATTGACTCGGGGTGTTCGCCATGGCTCGTCCTCCGTCTCGGCATAGCTCTCCTCTCCGTGGGAAAGATACCAGTCGAGGCGCGGGCCCTCCACCTCGATCTGCTCCTCGACTGGCGAGTGCAGCACCACCGCCACCGCCGCCGCCCCCGCGTCCTCCATGCGCCGGACGTTGTCGAGCCCCTCGCACAGCGGTCCCGCCGGGGCCACGAGAGGATTGGCGAGGGATAGGCCGAGGTACGTCGTCGAGAGGTCAATCATGGCCCGCCGCCCGGCACGGGCGACGCGGCGGCCAGTGCGGCCCACTGCTCGTAGAGTCGTCAGCGCGCGTGCACGTCCTCCTGCGCGGGTTCCACCAGCGGCCGGGCGGCGTCCGGGTCGCTGTGGGCCAGCATGGTGTAGCGGGTCTCGCTTCGCTTGATCAAGGCATCGGCCACGCTCACGCGAAGAGATCCCGGCGCTTGCCGATCTCGACGTAGCCGCGTCGGCCCGGCCCCAGGTACAGCTGGCGCGGGCGCGCGATCTTCTGCTCCGGATCCCCCCGCATCTCCTGCCACTGGGCGAGCCAGCCGGTCGGGCGCGGGATGGCGAAGAGGACCGGGAACATCTCCACCGGGAAGCCGATGGCCTGGTAGATCAGCCCGGAGTAGAAGTCCACGTTGGGATACAGCTTCCGCGAGACAAAGTAGCCGTCATGGAGAGCGATCCGCTCCAGCTCCAGCGCGATGGGCAGGAGCTCGCTCGGTCGCGTGACCTCGTCCTCCGATCTCTTCGCCGGCATCACCCGCGGACTCCGCTCGCGGGCGCGCCGTCTTGCGGACGATGTCCGTCTCGGTGGTGATGCCGATCAGCCGTCCGTCGTCCAGGACGGGCAGCGCGCCGATCTTGTAGTCCAGCATGAGCCGCGCGCCGTCCCGGGCCGGGCGGTCCGGCCCGATCGTGATCACGGAGCGGGTCATGATCTCGCCGACCGTGACCTTGGTGAGCAGATGGTTGATCTCCCCCACGGACAGGCTGGTGGCCCGGGACGGGAGGTTGAGCCGGATGTCGCGGTCGGTGACGATGCCGGCTAGGGCCCCGCCCGGGCCCGTCACGAGCAGGTGGCGGATCTTCTCCCTGGCCAGGAGGTCTCGGGCCTGCGGCGGAGAGGAGTTCTCAGCGGAGGACGCCGGGCCGAGAGGGCGGACGCTCAGCGCTTCCGCGCGGCGCGCGCGGCCTCGAGCTGGCCCTGGCGCGCGTAGTCGATGGTCTCGCCGAGGATGCGGGCCATCTCCTGCGGCGCGTGGAAGCCCATCGAGTTCTCGGCAGCCACGAAGTCGAGCCGCCACTGCGCCTTGCGG
>DATLFG010000095.1:0-18803 GCA_035524955.1 Candidatus Limnocylindria bacterium
CCGCTCCAGCAGCGTCGCGACCGCCGGCGAGCACTCCGCACCCGCGGCCGGCCGGGCGATCTGGCGCGCGCGGCAGAGCTGCAGCACGTAGCTCGGCCCGCCGGCCTTGGCGCCCGGGCCGACCGACGAGGCCTTCCACCCGCCGAAGGGCTGCCGCCCCACGATGGCCCCCGTGATGGGGCGGTTGACGTAGAGGTTGCCGGCCTCGATCCGCTCGAGCCACCGCGCGACCTCGCGGTCGTCGAGCGTCTGGACCCCGCTGGTGAGCCCGAACGGCTGATCGTTCGCGAGCTCGATCGCCTCGCCGAGATCCGCGGCCCGCATGAGCCCCAGCATCGGTCCGAAGCATTCGGTGCGATGGAAGAAGGAGCCGCGACGTACGCCCAGCTTGATGCCCGGCGACCAGAGCGGCGCGTCCTCGCCGATCTGCCGCGGTTCCAGCAGCCACGCCTCGCCCTCGTCCAGCGTGGTGAGCGCGCGCCGCAGCGCGGGCCCCGGCGGCTGGGTGAGCGGCGTGACGCGGCTCGCCGGCTCCCACGCGCTCCCCGCCGCGAGGCTCGCCGCCGCGTCGCGGAGCTGCCGGCGGAAGGCGGGATCGTCGTAGACCTCCGCCTCGCAGATCGCGAGGCTGGCGGCCGAGCACTTCTGGCCGTTGTGGCCGAAGGCCGAGCGGACGAGATCGCGGACGGCCTGGTCGCGGTCCGCCAGGGCGGTGACGATGATCGCGTTCTTGCCGCTCGTCTCCGCGAACAGCCGCAGGTCGGGCCGCCACTCGAGGAAGCGCCGCGCCGTCTCCGCCGAGCCGGTGAGGATCACCGCGTCCACGCGCGGGTCGGTGACGAGCCCGCGCCCGACCTCGTCGTCCGGACAGGGCACGAACTGGAGGATCGGGCGGGGGATGCCGGCGGCCCAGAGGGCCTGAACCAGATGCCAGCCGACCAGCACGGCCTCGGGCGCGGGCTTGAGGAGCACCGCGTTGCCGGCGGCCAGCGCGGCCAGCACGCCGCCGGCCGGGATCGAGAGCGGGAAGTTCCACGGCGGCGCGACCACCACCACGCCCAGCGGCTCGAGCCGGCAGCCGTCCACGGTGTCGCCGGCGCCGAGGGCGCGCGCGTAGTAGCGCGCGAAGTCGATCGCCTCGGAGACCTCCGGGTCGGCCTCCGTCACCGTCTTGGCGCCGTCCACGATCATGGCGCCGATCAGATCGCCGCGCCGCCGGGCGAGCCCGGCCGCCGCGGCGTCGAGCAGGCGCCGGCGCTCCGCCGCGGGCCGGCCGCCCCAGGCGGCCTGCGCGGCGCGGGCGGCGTCGAGCGCGCGATTCACCTGCCCGCGATCGGCCAGCGCGTGGTGATAGGCGACGCGCGCCGGCTCCGAGCGGTCGCGCCCGTCGGCCCGCGCGGCGCCGGCCACCGGCTCACCCCCGATCTGGAGCGGCACCGTCTCCACCGGCCGCTCGCGCCACCCGGCCCGGACCCGATCGATCCAGTCCCGGTTGGCGGCCAGCGCCCAGTCCGTGTCGGGCTCGTTCGCGAAGGGCGCCGCGAGGCCGCCGACTTCCGCGTCCGACGCCCCCTCGGCCCCGCGGTCCTGGGTGCGGCGCGGCCCATCGGAGAGCGCGTCCACCAGCGCGAAGGCGCCCAGGAACCGCTCGCGCTCGAGGTCCCACTCGGGCGAGCCCGGCTCGAGGCCGAAGACGTGGCGCAGGAAATTGTCGGGCGCGGTGTTCTCGTCGAGGCGGCGAACCAGGTAGGCGATCGCGCTGTGGAAGTCCTCGGCCCGCACCACCGGCGCGTAGAGCAGCAGCCCGCCGGCCCGCGCCTGCACCGCGCGCGCCTGGTGATTGGCCATGCCCTCGAGCATCTCGAACTCCACCCAGGCCTCCACGCCCCGCTCCTCGCGCAGCACGAGCCCGTGGGCCACGTCGAAGAGGTTGTGGCTGGCGATGCCGAGACGCACGGCGCGGGCGTGCTCGGGGCGGCAGCCGTACTCGATCATGCGCTTGAAGCTGGCGTCGACCTCGAGCTTGCTTGTAAAGGGCGCCTGGGGCCAGCCGTGCAGGTCGGCCTCGATGCGCTCCATCGCCAGGTTCGCGCCCTTGACCACGCGCACCTTGATCGGCGCGCCCCCGCGGTCGCAGCGCCCGAGCGCCCACGCCACGAGCCCGCGCTGCACGCGGTGCGACTCGGGCAGGTAAGCCTGCAGCACGATGCCCGCCGGCAGCGCCATGAACTCGCCCTCGTCCAGGACTTCCCGGAAGGCGGTGACGGTGAGGTCGAGGTCGCGATACTCCTCCATGTCGAGGTTGACGAACTTCGGCGTGACGCGCCCGTCCGGATGCCGGTAGTGATGCCCGAGGGCCTGGCGGTAGAGGGCGCGGAGCCGGTCCTTCACGACCTCCACGGTGCGGCGGAACGCGCTCAGCTCGAGCTGGCTCGACACCGAGGAGACCTTCACCGAGATGTACTCGACGTCGTCGCGGGCCAGCAGCGTCAGGTAGGCCTCGAGCCGGCGCGCGGCCTCCTCCTCGCCCAGGATCGCCTCGCCCAGCTGGTTCAGGTTGAGCCGGATACCGTCGGCGCGGCGCTCGGCCAGGTAGCGCCGCAGGTCCGCGTCCTCGCCGGGCAGGATCAGCGACTCGGTCTCCTGGCGCAGACGGGCCACGATCGGCGGCACGACCAGGCTCGGCAGGTAGTGCCCCATCACCGCGCCGAGCGTGAGGCCGATCCGCTCCCACCACTCCATGAAGCGGGGCGCCCCGTAGCGCTCCAGCAGGTAGTGGAGCTGATCGGCGATGCGCTCGGGGCGCCGGCTGCGGAAGCACTGGTCGGTGAGCGCGATCGTGAGCTCCTTGCCCCGCGGATCCTCCATGAGCCGCGCGAGCCGCTCCGCCCGCCCCCGCTCCTCCGCGGTCTGCCCGGCCCGCGCCTCGCGCAGCAGCTCCTCCGCCAGCTCCACCGCCCGCTGCGCGAGGGCATGTCGCATACCCCGAGCCTACTCTCTCCCTCTCCCCCCTGCAGTCCACCCTCTCCAGTCCCGCTTGACGGCCCAGCCGTCCCGTTCCATCCTCCCCGCGGAGGCAGCCGCCCATGCGCGCCCTCGTCCTCGAGAAGTTCAACGGCCCCTTCGTTTCCCGGGACGTCCCCACCCCCACGCCCGCCCCGCACGAGGCGCTGGTCCGCGTGCGGAACGTGGGCGTCTGCGGCACCGACGTGAAGATCCGCGCGGACCGCATGGGCCTGGGCGTGATCCCGCTGATCATGGGCCACGAGATCGCGGGCGAGGTGGCCGAGGTCGGCCGCGATGTGCGCGGGTTCGCCCCGGGCGACCGCGTCGTCGTGAACTTCTACGTCACCTGCGGCCGCTGCGGGTTCTGCCGCGTGGGGCGCGACACCCTCTGCCCCGAGGTCCGCCAGCACGGCTTCAGCATCGACGGCGGCTTCGCGGAGTACGTGAAGACCCCCGGCGTCAACCTCTGCAAGGTGCCGGACCACGTGTCGCTCGAGAGCGCCTCCATCCTGGGCGACGCGGTCGCGACCTCCTATCACGCGATCACCAGGCGCGCGCAGGTGCGCCCCGGCACCACGCTGGCGCTGATCGGCGTCGGCGGCGTCGGCCTGCACGCGCTCCAGATGGCGCGCCTGGCCGGCGGCTGGGTGATCGCGGTGGACGTCAACGACGCGCGGCTCGAGCTGGCCCGGAGCCTGGGCGCCGACGCGGTGGTGGACGCGCGCAGTGGGCCCTTCCACGAGGCGATCCGCACGCTGACCGGGGGCCAGGGCGTGGACGTGGTGCTGGAGTTCGTCGCCAACGCGCAGACGCTGCCGTCGAGCTACCAGAGCGTGAAGCGCGCCGGGCGGCTGGTCTTCGTGGGCTACACGCCCGGCCTGCCGCTGCCGGTGATGCCACACGAGCTGGTGCGCAACGAGCTCGAGATCGTCGGCTCCCGCGCCAACACCAGGCAGGAGCTCGCGGAGACGATGGAGCTGGTGGCCCAGGGGCGGATCAAGCCGATCGTGGATCGCGTGATCCCGCTGGCCGACATCGAGGAGGCCTTCACCGCGCTGCGCGAGGGGCGCCCGCTGGGTCGCAACGTGCTGGCGATCTAGCCCCTCAGCACCGGGGCCCCTCACCCTCAGGGCCCCTCACCCTCAGGGCCCCTCACCCTCAGGGCCCCTCACCCTGCCCTCTCCCCAGAGGGGAGAGGGTGGAACAAGAGGGTGCGGGGCCTACGCGGTCAGGCCGCTCGCCGTCCCCACCGCGGCCTTCTCGCCGTGCTGGTTCTGGCACCACACCTCGACGACCACCCGCGTCCCCACGCCCTCGGACCGCGTCTCCTTCACCACCCCGTGCACGGTCAGGCGATCGCCCGCGTAGACCGGCTTGATGAACGCCATCGACAGCGTGCCGCCCTTGAGAAACCCCGCGCCGAGGAGGCGCGTCATCAGCTCGGAGACATAGGCCGTGGACATCATCCCCTGCGCCAGCGTCGTGCGGAACCCCTTCTGCCGCGCCCACTCCTCGTCGGTGTGGATGGAGCGCGGGCGCACGCCCGAGAAGACGTCGATCCGCCGCTGCGACAGCTCCTTCGAGAGCGACGGCAGCTCCTGCCCGACCGCGACGGCCTCAGCGAGCGGCATGGCGCATGCCCTCCGGGATCAGCATCTGGGTGAACTGCCCCCGGACGAGCGGCGCGCCCGTCTCGTCCTCGGTGACGTACTCGGTGACCATGTACTGCCGGCCGCGCCGCTCGTACTTGTCGATCACCCGCCCGCGCGAGCGCACGCGCATGCCGGGCCGCACCGGCTCGAGGAAGTTGAACTCCATCTTGGCGTGCAGCCCCGCGTGCACGATGTACTTGCTGTGCCGCAGAGACAGGGCCTGGTTGGCCATCAGGGTGGGATGCGCGACCGGCCCGCCGAACGGCGACGGCTCCGAGAACCAGGGGTGGTGATCGTCCACCGCGAAGGCGTAGGCCTCGATGTCCTCCGGTGTCACCAGGTGTGTGTCCGACACGAACTCCTCGCCCACCGTCAGCGCCTCGTACGTCAGCTTGGGGAACTCGGTCATGTCTCCTCCGAGAACCCTCTCCCCTCAGGGGAGAGGGCAAGGTGAGGGGTGGTGGCGGCCTACCGCAGAGCCGGCAGCACCTCGGCGGTGAACCGGTCGATCTGGGCGAGCTGATCGTTGCCGATGAAGCGGATGCAGAGATCGGTGACCCCGGCCGCCGCGTAGTGGGAAAGCGCGTCGACCACCACCGGCGCGGGGCCCAGGCCCATGGCCCCCCGCTCGTGCACGCCGCCGCCGTAGTAGGTCGCCAGGAACTCGGTGGTGACGCGCTGGGCGGTGGCCACGTCGGCGTCGAGCCGCACCGTCGTGTAGACGCAGAGGGGGAAGTCCGCGCGGGGCCGGCCGTGGCGCGCCAGGGCCTCGAGCGCGCGGGCGCGGATGACCGGGATCTCCTCGAAGTGCACGTAGGTCGTGATGATGCCGTCGCCCAGGCGGCCGAAGCGCTCGAGCTGCGCGGGCAACAGCTCCCCGCGATTGCCGGCCGTGATGAGGACGGGCGGGCCCTCGGGGCGCCACGGCAGCGGCCCGATGGTGTGGTCCACCAGGTCGAGGTCGTGCCCGTGATGGGTCACCGGCTCCCCCGTCCAGAGCTTCCGCCAGATCGCGATGTGCTCCTCGAGCCGGCGCACCCGGGCCTTGTGGTCGGCCCCGCACGCCGCCCACTCGCGCGCGGCGCTGGGCAGGCTCCAGCCCACGCCCAGCCCCAGCACCAGCCGGCCCCGGGAGATCTGGTCGATGTTGGCGAGCTGCTGGGCCAGCACCACCGGGTGCCGGAGCGCCGGGAGCAGCACCGCGGTCCCGAGGCGCACGCGCGTGGTGATCCCCGCCAGGTAGGCCAGGGTCGTGAGCGCGTCGAGCCGCGGCTTGGCCACGATGCTGTCGCCCACCCAGACCGCGTCGTAGCCGGCCTGATCGGCCCGGCGGGCCATGGTCCAGCAGGTCTCGACCGGGGGCCGCCGCGCCGACTCCATCACCGCGCCACGCGTCGGAATGAGCACGCCGATTCGCATGAGCCGGAGTCTACCTCATCCCGGGGCCCCGCCGATCCGTGTCAGTCCGCTGACATCGGACGTCGCTCCACCGGGTCTCCGCGAATCGCCGGCCCGCGAGAACCCGCGCCAGATCAAGCGCCGCGTGATGGCCCGCGACGTGCAACCGCAATTGCTGCCTTGAAGACGCTTCGCGCCTCCGCCGTGCTGGCCTCCCTCGCCCGCATCGCCGCCGCCTTCTCGATCCCGCAGTCCGGCGAATCGCTCCCGGCCTCGAGCCCCGCGCTGACCGGCGCGCCCGGCCCGGACCGCGCGCCGGCCCAGGCCCCGACGCCCGGACGCCCACTGCGCCGCTCGCTGAACGCCGCGGTCGCCGAGGGCGCGTTCGCGGAAATCTTCGCGGCCTGCGCCACCGGAGCCGTCATCATCGGCTGGGCGCTCTACCTGGGAGCGAGCGCGGCGGTGATCGGCTTGCTGGGCGCGCTGCCGTTCGGCGCCCAGGTGGCGAGCCTGCCCGCCGCCTGGTTCACCAGCGCGCGCAGCCGCAAGACGGTGGCCCTCTGGGCCGTCGGCATCTCGCGCCTGACATTCCTCCCGCTCCTCGCCCTGCCCACGCTGGACGTCGAGCCCGCCACCAAGCTCCATCTCTTCCTCGGCATCGTGGCGATCAGCACGGTGGCGAGCGTGATCGGCAACAGCGCCTGGGTGGCGTGGATGGGCGACCTCGTGCCGGACCGCCTGCGCGGGCGCTTCTTCGGGCGCCGGACGATCTTCCTCAGCATCGCGGGCACCCTGACCTCGCTCGGCGCCGCGATCCTGCTGGACCGGCTGGCGCCGATCGGCTGGACGGGCGCCGCGCTCTCCGCGCTCACCGCCGCCGCCTTCCTGGCCGGCGTGGTCAGCGTGGGGCTGATGCTCCGCCAGCACGAGCCGCCGCTGGCCGCCGAGCCCGCCGGGCCGGCGTGGCAGGCGCTCGGGCTCGCGCTGCGCGACCGGCGCACGCGGCCCTTCCTCGGCTACCTCTTCGCCTGGAACGCCGCCGTCGGCATCTCGGCCAGCTTCTTCGCGTACCACATGCTGACCAATCTCCACACCGGCTTCCTGGTGGTGGCCGCCCACGGCGTCGGCGTGGCGCTCGTGCGCATCGCCTCGGCCCGGTTCTGGGGCCGCGCGGTGGACCGCATCGGCGCCGGTCCCGTCGTGGTCTTCTGCTCGTTCGGCATCGCGGCCGTGCCGCTCACCTGGTTCTTCGTCACGCCGGATCGGCTCTGGCCGATCGCGCTGGACGCGGTCTTCGCCGCCTTTCTCTGGTCGGGCCACAACATCGCCGCCTTCGACCTGACGATCGGGCTGGCCCCGCGCGCCTCGCGCCCGTTCTACCTGGCCGCCTTCGCCACCGCGGGCGGTCTGGGCTTCGGCCTGGCCTCGATCCTGGCCGGCCAGCTCGCCACGCTCGTCCCCGTCCACTTCCTGCTGGCCGGGCATGCGTGGACGAACCTGCACGTCCTCTTCCTGCTCTCCGGGGTGGGCCGCCTGGCCGCCGCGGGCCTGTCGCTCCGCCTGCACGACCCGGGCGCCCGCGGCGACGTCCGCGACCTGGTCCGCGCGCTCATTGCGCGCACCGGCTTCGCCGCCATCCGCCCCTACCTCCCCGAGCTCACCCGCCTCGCCCGCCGCTGACCAGTACCCCTCTCCCCCAAGGGGGAGAGGGCAGGGTGAGGGGATTCTTGGATGGCTGTCGCCGAGAGCTGCAACGCCACGACGGATGGGGCTCCGCGAGACCGAACAGGTGATTCGGAACCTTGAAGTCGCCGGGGTTCTCCAGGCCGCTACACGGCGCGGCCCGATGCCCCCGTGGCGCCCCCGCCGGCTACGGGGCGCACCGCTGGCCCAGACTGTCGAAGAGGAACGCGAGCCCCGGTAGTCCCCCTCACCCTGCCCTCTCCCCAGAGGGGAGAGGGTTCTGGGCCGCGTTGCCCCGCTCCTCGCCGCGTGGCATAGTAGCGGCCCGCCCCCATGAGCGACCCCATCACCGTCCAGAAGTTCGCGATGGGCCAGTCCGTCTCGCGCCTGGAGGACCCGCGCCTCGTTCAAGGCCTCGGCCGCTACTCCGACGACGTGAACCTCCCGCGCCAGGCCCACGCGGTGGTGGTGCGCTCCCCGCACGCGCACGCGCGGATCCGCGGCATCGACCCGGCCGCCGCGCTCGGGGCGCCCGGCGTGCTCGCCGTCCTCACCGGCGCCGATCTGGCGGCCGACCGCCTCGGCAACCTGCCGACCGACGCCTCGCGCAAGCGCCGCGACGGCGCGCCCGCCTTCCCCACCCCGCGGCCGGCCCTGGTGCGCGAGCGCGCCCGCCACGTGGGCGATCCGGTGGCCCTGGTAGTGGCCACCAGCCCGGAAGCGGCCGCCGACGCCGCGGAGCTGGTGGCCGTCGGCTACGAGCCCCTGCCCGCGGTGACGGGCGCCGCGCGCGCCACGCGCGGCGGCGCGCCCGCGGTCTGGGAGGAGGCGCCCGACAACGTGGCCTTCGTCTGGGAGGCCGGCCCGCGCGACGCGGTGGCGCACGCCTTCGCGGGCGCCGCCCACGTCACGCGTCTCGACTTCGTGGTGACGCGCGTGGCCGCCGCGCCCATGGAGCCGCGCGCCGCGGTCGGCGAGTTCGATCGCCGCACCGGACGCTACACGCTCCACACCGGCATCCAGGGCCCGCACGGCCTCCGCGCGCTGCTCGCCGAGCAGGTCTTCCGCGTGCCCCACGGGCAGGTTCGCGTGGTCACCAGCGACGTCGGCGGCAGCTTCGGCATGCGCAGCGGCATCTACCCCGAGCTGGTGCTGGTGCTCTGGGCCGCGAAGCGCCTCGGCCGGCCGGTCAAGTGGACGTCGAGCCGCCGCGAGGGCTTCCTCAGCGACGAGCACGGCCGCGACAACGTGACCACGGCCGAGCTGGCGCTCGACGCGGGCGGCCGCTTCCTCGGCCTGCGGGTCGCGCTCAAGGTGGACATCGGCGCCTACCTCACGCCGCGCAGCGCGGGCCCGGCGACCAACAACGTGGGCGGCCTCGCCGGCGTCTACACCACGCCCGCGATCCACATCGAGAGCACCGGCGTGTTCACGAACACCACGCCCACCGGCCCCTACCGCGGGGCCGGACGCCCCGAGGCGACCTACGCGATCGAGCGGGTCATCGACGTGGCCGCGCGTGAGCTCGGGATCGACCCGGTCGAGCTGCGCCGGCGCAACCTGATCCCGGCCTCCGCGATGCCCTTCAAGACCGGCCTCGTCTTCACCTACGACTGCGGCGACTTCGAGCGGAGCATGGCGATGGCGCTGACGCGGTCCGATCGCGCGGCCTTCGAGCCGCGGCGGGCCGAGGCGCGGGCGCGCGGCATGCTCCTGGGGCTCGGCATCGCGAATCCGATCGAAGTGGCGGGCGGCCCCTACACCGCGCTCAATCCCGACACCGCGGAGCTGCGCGTCAACCCGGACGGCTCCGTCTCGCTCTTCGCGGGCTCGACCTCCATGGGCCAGGGCAACGAGACGGCCTTCACCCAGATCGTGAGCGACCGGCTCGGCCTGCCGCCCGAGCGCATCCAGGTCTTCTCGGGTGACAGCGACGCGCTCGCCGCGGGCCGGGGCAACGGCGGCTCGGGCGCCATCTCGGTCGGCGGCTCGGCGGTGCTGCGCGCCGCCGAGAAGACGATCGAGCGCGGCCGGCGCATCGCCGCGCACCTGCTGGAGGCGGCGCCGGAGGACGTCACGCTCCGCGACGGGCGCTTCGTCGTGGCCGGCACCGACCGCGACGTCCCGTGGAGCCGCGTGGCCCGCACCGCGTATCAGCCGCGCCAGCTCCCGCCCGGGCTCGAGCCCGGCTGGAGCGACACGGCCGCGTTCACGCCGCCCGCGGTCACCTTCCCCAACGGCTGCCACGTCTGCGAGGTCGAGGTGGACCCCGAGACCGGCATGGTGCGCGTGCTCCGCTACACCGTGGTGGACGACGTGGGCCGCATGATCAACCCGCTGCTGGTGAAGGGGCAGATCCACGGCGGCGCCGTCCAGGGCCTGGGCCAGGGCCTGGCCGAGGTGCTGACCTACGACGAGGCGGGCCAGGTGCTCTCCGGCTCGTTCATGGACTACGCGATGCCGCGCGCCGACGAGGTGCCGCTCTTCGACGTGGAGGCCCACGAGGTGCCGACCCGGGTCAACCCGCTGGGCGCCAAGGGCGTGGGCGAGGCCGGCACGGTGGGGGCGCTGCCCGCGCTGCTGAACGCGGTCAACGACGCGCTGGGCCCCCTCGGGGTCCGGCACCTCGACATGCCCGTGACCCCCGAGCGCGTGTGGCAGGCCATCCGCGCCGCCGGCCGCGCCGAGTAATTCCTACGTATCAGAAGCGTCACGCGCAGAACAACCCCGGCTATTCTGCATCGTAAGTGGGCGTGGCCACGGCACTTTATGCCTGGCACCGCCAATGCACTTAATTGCGCACGATGGGTCTCCTGGCGAGCACGCAGATCACCACCGGACGCATCCTGGTCGTCGACGACGACCAGGGGGTGCGGGACCTCATCGTCTCGAGCCTGCGCGCCGACGGCCACGAGGTGGACGCGAGCGGCAACGGCTTCGAGGCCCTCCGGTTGCTCGGCCGGAAGTGCTACGACCTGATCGTGTCCGACCTGATGATGCCCGAGGCCGACGGCCCGAGCCTCTACTCGGCGGTCACGCTGCGATGGCCGGGCAGCCCGCCGCACTTCGTGTTCGTCTCCGGCCTCGCCAACACCTCCGCCTTCGACGGCTTCCTCAAGGTCATCCACGCGCCCCTGCTCCCCAAGCCGTTCAAGGTCGCGGCCCTGCGCCGCGCCATCAAGCGCATCCTCCAAGCCTGACTCTCCTCTGATCTCACCCCCTCTCCCCTCCCTCTGATCCCCCTCTCCCCTCCGGGGAGAGGGCAGGGTGAGGGGCTAGAAAGTGAGGGGCTAGAAGCTGAGGGGCTCAAGAGGGCGAGGGGGTTCCCGGTCGGTAACCCCCACCCGGCACTCTCTACCTCCTGACCCCCGCCCAGCTACGCATTCCCGCCCGACGCCCGGCGAATGCGCGGCCATTCCCACGGGCACACGCCTTGCTCTTTCTCGATGCGCACACACTCACGCGAGGAGGGATCCCATGGCAGAGCGCATCCGCGAGGTGATGACCCCCGATCCACACACGCTGCCTGAGCGCACCCTCGTACGGATGGCGGCGGAGACGATGCGCGCCAACGACATCGGCGACGTGATCGTGAGCGACGACAACGGGCAGATCACCGGCATCCTGACCGACCGCGACATCGTCGTGCGCCTCGTTGCCGAGGGGCGCGATCCCAGCGCCACCCGCGTCGGCGACATCGCCAGCCGTGAGCTGACCGCGGTCGCGCCGGATGATCCGGTCGACGGCGCGGTCCAGCTCATGCGCGAGCGGGCGATCCGCCGGCTGCCCGTGGTGGACCGGGGCAAGCCCGTCGGCATCGTCAGCATCGGCGACCTCGCCCTCGACCGCGACCCGGACTCGGCGCTGGCCGACATCTCCGCCGCGCCACCCAATACCTGAGCCCGATGCCTGAAGGAGCCACCTCATGACGTGGAAGACATCGCTCGCCGCCGCTGCAACGAGCCTGATCCTGGCCGGGACCGCGGCCGCCCAGACACCGAGCGGCCCGGCCACCCCGGCACCGCCGGGGAGCCCGCCCCCCGGCGGCACGATCATCCCGGCGCCGCCGCCGGCAACGCCGTCACCAGGGGCGCCGGGCAGCAGCACGACCCCGCGCATGCCGGGCAGCACCACGCCCGGGATGCCCGGCGTGAACGACCCGCGCTCCAACCCGACCTTTCCGTGCCCACCCGGCCAGGCGCGGCGGCCGGGCAGCACGATCTGCTTGCCCGGACCGACCACTCCCCCGAGCCCGAGGTAACGCGTGGAGGCGGGCGCGACGCGCGGCTAGTCGGCCAGGCGCCACTGCGCGAGCGACGCGCGCGCCTCGCCCCCGCTCTTGTCGGGAACGATCCCCAGCTCCAGCACCGTCACGCCGGCGAGCTCCACGCGATAGTCCTCCGCCTCGCGGATCGTGTCCGGCGGCCCGAAGTTCCACTGCTGGCGGAGGATCTCGCGGAACGACCGCCCGCCGTCCGGCGACCAGCGCAGCACGAACTCCTGCGTGCGCGTGGTGTCCGGCTCGATGAAGAGCAGCCACATGCGGCTCACGCGCTGCGGCCGGTCGAAGATGAGCCGGATCGTCTGCTCGCCCCGCTGCGCGGCCCGCCACCCGGCCCCCTCTCCGGGTACCAGCGCGGATTCGATGGGATACGCGACGTCCTCGGACGTCACCTCGACCTGGGCGAGCTGCTCCAGGTCCAGCCACTCGGGATCGAGGCTCTCCGTATCCTGCGGCACCGGGCTCGTCACACGCTTACGCATGGCTTGTCCCTCCTTCGCCTTGTAGAAATTACACGCTGTTATTACCTTATAGCCCACGGCCGGTGCAGGGCCGCGCCGCATATCATCGCGCCAATCCGCACTTCTGCATCCGGCATGCCGGTTGCGTCGGTAGCTGAGCGGAGGGCACACGATGGTGCCGCGCCAGGGTCCTGTTCCCGGATCGAGCTCCAGCGAAGGACCGTGCCCCCGCTGCGCCCGACCGCTCAAGGCGATCCACACGGTCAGCCAGTACGGCCGTCCGAGCGTTGCGCTGCTCGAGTGCGAGCGCTGCCGGTACACGTGCCAGACCGTGGTACCCGGGCTGTGGCCCGACGAGGCCTTTCCACGAGCTTCATCAACAGCGAGGTGACTCAATGGTGCAGCGGAAGCGGTTCGAGGCTCCGGGAGACTACAGCATCGCGGTGGCGGCCGAGCTGATGAAGGACGGGAAGTGGCTGGCCGTGGCGACCATCCAGCAGGCCACCGAGACCGGCGAGCGCAACATCGACCTGCCGATCGCCGACACGCGGTTCGCCACCGAGGAAGAAGCGGAGAGCTTCGAGGTGAGCCGCGCGCGGGAGTGGATCGAGAGGAACGCGCCGACCAGCATGACGCGGTAGCGGGAGCGCGGTCGAGCAGTTTCTTCTACATTCCTCGGGAAGTTCTTACCGATGGCCCTGGGGTACGCTGTGTTCACGCCGAAGTTTCGATAGTTTCTCGCGAGCGAACGGCTGGCACGACCGTTGCTGTCTGGGGATGCGCGCAGGAGAGCCACTCTTGGAAATCTCACGGTCCCAGGAACAGCACAACGATTCACTCGACTCACTCGACTCACTCGACCCGCCCGCCTCTGATGCGACCGATACGGCCCGGCTACTTGCGGAGCTGAACCCGCACAGCGACCTGATCTGGCTGGTCGAGCGCGTGTCCCGAGCGAAACTCCCCTGGGTAGTCATCCCGGATACCGCCATCACCAGATGGCAAGCGCGAGATCCGGCCGGCTGGGAGCAGGTGTCGAAATGGCTGGCCGTCAATGCTGTCGCCATCGTGCGGATCTAGAACGTAGCGATGGGTGTCTTCGGTCCGCTCTCCATTCTCGCGCTCGGGTGCATCCTCGCCATCGCCTTGGCCACCGTGGGGCTCGCTCAAGCGCTCGACATTCCCCGGGAACCCGTATCGCCTCCTGACCTGTCATCTCTTGGGGCGGGAGGCGGGGGCAGGGAGCTAATCATCGCCAAGGGCGGTGGTGGGGGTGGTGGTGGTGGTGGCGGAGGTGGTGGCGGCGGAGGTGGTGGTGGCGGCGGAGGGGGTGGTGGCGGCGGCGGCGGTGGGGGGGGTGGTGCGGGTGCTGGCGGCGGTGGTGCGGGCGCTGGCGGTGGTGCCGGCGGCGCTGGCGCGGGCGCGGGTACCGGCGGTGGTGCGGGTGCTGGAGCCGGCGGGGGTGCGGGTGATGGCAGCGCGAGCGGGAGCGCAGGAGCAGGGGCGGCCGCCGGTGATAGCTCGGCGGGCAGTGCTGCCGGAGCCGGGGCGGTGGGCACCGGCAGTGGCGCGGGGCCGGCAGGAGACAGCTCCGATGCCGGGGTGGCCGGATCTCCGGCGGGAGGGTCCTGGGACGGCAGCAGTGTGGTGAGGCGGACTGCTCCTCGACCTACCCCCACGACGGTGGCCGCGCCCACGCCAACGGAGCGCCCGGGACGGCTCGCCACGAGGCTCGACCTCGTCCGGGCGGACCTGGCGGCGGGCTCCTTTGCCCAGGCGCTGTCGCGGGCGGAGACTGTGCTGGGGGCCGGTATCTCTCCGGGCTTGCGGGCGACCGCCCTCGTCCTCGCCGGCGACGCCGCGTACGGAACGGGCGCCTATCGCCTGGCAGCCGAGCGCTTCGAGGAAGCCCTGCTGAGCGACGAGCTGCCGCCCGACGCGCCGCACGCCACGCTCGCGCTGGGCTGGGCCGAGCTGCGCCTCGGGCGTCGCGAGGACGCCCGCCTGACGTGGATGCGCGTCGCCCGGCAGTTCCCGGCGGATCCGAACGCGTCCATCGCCCTGATCCTGGCCGCGGAGCTCTCCGTCCAGACCGGCGAGACGGTCGTCGCTCGCAAGCTCCTCGATCGGGTGCTGGAGGGCCATCCGGCCACCCGGAATGCGGAGATCGCGCGGCTGAGCCGCTCGATCATGGCCATGCGTGAAGGGCCCACGCGGCAGGCAGCCCGGGAGCTGCGAATGCTCGCCCGATCCGCGGGCCCCTCGCTGGTGGAGGAGCGCCGAAAGCTCCTCGACGGGCTCATGGCCACGCGGGCGCAGGCCGGCCCCGAGCGGCAGATCCTCCTGACGGATCGATATGCGGCCGGGCAGGCCGGACCGAGCGCGACAAGCGCACTCCCGCCGCGCGACCCGAGCGCAGCGGCGCCGGAGACCGCCGGGATGCTCGAGCGGTTCGCGGCCCCGTTCCTCGACGGCGCCGGTGATCCGGAGACCACGCCGCGCGTGCTCCACGCCCTGCTTCTCGCCGCGGTGGAGGACAAGGCGTGGACGGAGGTGGAGACGCTGGCAGGCCGTCTCGTGGACCGATTCCCCAGCTACCCATCGGCGCCCGAGCTGCTGGTCCAGGTGGCGGGCGAGGCCGCCTCCGAGCAGCAGTGGCCCATCGTCCGGACGGGCTACGCGCATGCGATGGCCCGCTCCCCCGCCCTGGCCCCGCGGGCCCAGGTCGACTTCGCCGAAGCGCTGTTCCGGACGGGCGATGCGGCCCAGGCCCGCGCCGAGCTCACGCGCTTCGTGGATGCCGCACCGCGGGCGCAGGAAGCGCCCCGCGCGCTGCGTCTCCTGGCGGAGGTGACCGAGGCGCTCGACGAGCCGGTCGAGGCCCTGGCCGCGTACGATCGCCTGCGCGGCGACTTCCCGCGCTCCGAGTGGACCACGCGGAGCCTCCTCCCCCATGCCCGCCTGCTCCAGCACGCCATCGGACAGGAGAAGCGGGCCCGGGCCCTGCTGGAGGAGACCGTGCAGCGCGCGGAAGGCGAGGAGCTCGCCGAGGCGTCGTTCAGGCTCGCCCAGGTCCTGGCCGCCCAGGGCGAGCATGCACGCGCGGTGGACTGGTACATGGCCGCCGCATACGGCCCGGCCGAGCGCTCGCAATGGTATCGGCTCGCCCTGCTGGGCGCCGGCCGCTCGCTCGTGGCGTTGAAGCGCCCACGGGCCGCGCTCGCGGTGTATCGCAACATCCTGCCGTCGACCCCGATCGGGCCCCTGCCGAGAGACGGCGGCCCTGCCCCGGAGCTCGTCGAGCCGGTCGAGGAGGCCGAGCTGGTGGCCGAGGCCGCGTATCAGATCGCGGAGATCACCCGGGCGGACGGGCAGCATGACGAAGCGGTCGACATGTACCTGACCGCCGCTTACCTGGCGCCCGGATCACAAGGGCGCGCGCTCATGGGGGCGGTACGCTCGCTCGTCGCGGTCGGCGACAGGGCGTCGGCGGAGAAGGTGTTCCGGCGGCTCGTGGAATCGAGCGGCGAGGAGCCCGAGATCCTCACCCAGGCCAGCAAGGTGTTCCGTCCCGGGCGGTAGCTTATACGCGCTCATGGCTCCCGAAGTTCTTCTATGTCCAGAGTGTCACGAACGCGTGGACCTGGACAAACACGAGTACGTGGTGACGAACCGAGACACGGCGCGGACACAGCACAATCGGCTCTACGCCCATCTTGCTTGCGTCAGAGGTCAGGGAAGGGCGGTTCAAGACATGAGCAATGCGGAAGTCGAGGCCGTTCACCGGCGTATCCTCTCGGAGCTGGACGCGGAAGCCATGGAACGACTCGGCATCCAGCGAATCAACAAGGAATCCCGATGATCCCCGCCATCGATCATCGAACCCGCCGATGATCCGTCGCAACGGACAGCAGTCGGCAGATCAAGGCGCCGCCTCGTTCGCCAGGGCAACGCCGGCGCCGCCCATTGCGCCGACGCCCGTCCGCGTCGCCCTCCTGAGTGACAGCGCCCTGTTCCGGTCCGGCCTACATCGCCTCCTGGGGACTGATCCTTCGTTTGTCGTGGTGGCCGAGCTGACCGCACCGCCCGTACGAGAACGCTTGCGCCGCAGCGTTCCCCAGGTCCTCCTCGTGGACGCGCAGGTCGAGGGTGCCCTCGAGGTCTGCCGCGAGCTTCGCCTGACCCGTGTGCGGCCCTGGGTCATCCTGGCCGGCGTCGACCGGGATGAACGGTGGGCCGTGGAGGCCCTGAGGACTGGGGCTCGCGGGATCCTTCCCAAGAGCGCCACGGTCGAGCACCTGCTCAAGGCGATCCGCGTCGTGCACCAGGGCGAGGTGTGGGCCAGCAAACGGGTGATCGCGCTGACCGTCGAGGAGCTGGCGGCCCGGTCGGTCAATCCCGGAGTGGGCCAGCTCGCCCTCCGGGAGCGCCTGAGCGCTCGGGAGCAGGAGATCGTCCACCTCATCGTGGGTGGACTCAGCAACCTGGAGGCTGCCAATCGGCTCGGGATCACCGAGGCGACCGTGAAGGCACATCTCACCCGCGTTTTCCAGAAGCTCGCGCTTCGGGACCGGGCCCAGCTTGCGGCGCGCTACCACGGTAGCGTCGAGGCGGCGGCCGGCCCCGGTCGGGCCCCGCTGGACGCCTGACCTCCCGAACCCTCTCCACTCCGGGGAGAGGGCGGGGGTGAGGGGCGTGCTACGGACCCGCCGTCGGCCGGGCCGGCTCCGGCGGCACCTGGTACAGGTATTCGCGCAGGTACCGGATCTCCTCGCTCTTGTCCTGCATGTCCACCCGGATCAGGTCGCGGATCGAGATCATCGAGAGCATCTCCGGGCCCTTGACCACCAGCAGGTGGCGGATATTGGCCTGATCCATCTTCCGGATGGCCGACTGGTAGTCCTCATCCGGATCACCGACCACGATCTGCGAGGTCATGACGTCACCCACGGGCGTGCGGTCGGGATCGAGCCCGCGATCCACCACGCGTCGAACCACGTCGCGCTCGGAGAAGACCCCGACCAGGCGGTCACCCTCGAGCACGAGGACGATGCCGACGTTGTTGGCGGTCATGACCTGCACCGCGTCCCTCACCGTTGCATCGCGCTGCACCACGAAGAGAAACCCGGCCCGCATGATCTCGCGCAGCTTCTTCATCGCCAGCCCTCCTGTGGGTATCGGGCGTTGATGCGTCCGGCCCGGCCCTCACGGCGCGGGACGTGGGAACGCGCTCCCGTCGGAGGCGCGCTCGAGCGCCCGCAGGCCGCTCTCCAGCATCACCACGGCGCCGCCGGGGCCCCCGACCACGCCGGGCCCGTAGGCGTGGTGGTGCGAGAAGCCGCCATCGTCGAGCCGGGCCATCAGCTCCTCGCCGCCCTCGCGGATGAGCAAGAGGCCGCGGCGACTCGCGCAGGCCTGCGTCGCGCAGCCCGTGATCGCGATGTAGTCGGCGGTGCCGATGCGCACCATCCGCAAGGGCCCGCCGGTCTCGAAGTACCGAGGGGCGGCGAGGGTCAGCTTACCGACTCCCCCCGGTGTCGGCGGGTTCCAGTCGGCCGCGAACAGCGCACGTACCTTGTCGCGGAGCTGAGGATTCTCCAGGACCTCGCCGGCCGAGCGCCCGTAGGCGAGCGCTCGGGCGTCGGCCGGCAACACCTCCGCCGCGGGCGGAGTGGGCGAACCCGGCGGGGGCGGAGTAACGCACCCGGTGGCAACCGGTGTGAGCAGCAGGCACACGAGCGCTCCCCGCAGCAGCGAATGGCGCACAGACGTTCCCCCTGCCGCTCTCATAGGCAATCGCCATGCCACGCACTCGCGTATCGCAACGTCCCGGAAAGTCGCGCGGGCCTTCAACGAGCCGAACAGCCCGTGGCCCAGAAGATGGTAATACTTACCTTCCCTCTCTCCCTCTCCCCTGTGGCCTGGACTACTCTCCTCCCTCTCCCTCTCACCGAAGGGGAGAGGGCAGGGTGAGGGGTCCGATATACCGGGTCAGGAAGCCGCACCTGGGGAGGCCGAGCCTCCCGACGAGGCCCATCTGCCGCTCGTAGCCGGTTCTCGCCTGGCACGCAGATTGCCCTTCTCTGGAGGCACCTGAGGAGGTGATCCGCTCATGGCACAGCCGACGAGGCAGACCAAGTCCGACGTGAAGCCCACGAAGACGACCGAGCCCGGAGATGAGAAGCAGAGCGCTGGCCAGACGGAGCTGACGAAGAAAGGCGCGGAGCTTGCCGAGAAGCTGGACGATCTGCTGGACGAGATCGACGAGATCCTCGAGGAGAACGCCGAGGACTTCGTGAAGGGCTACATCCAGCGAGGTGG
>DATLFG010000033.1:0-9256 GCA_035524955.1 Candidatus Limnocylindria bacterium
GCCAGCGCCAGGTTCTGCTCCACGAGCAGGATGGACAGCCCGCTCCGCTTGAGCTCCGCGATCACGCGCGCGACCTCGCGGACCAGCAGGGGCGCCAGGCCCTCGGTCGGCTCGTCCATCAGCAGCAGGTCGGGGTTGGACCTGAGGGCCCGGCCGATCGCCAGCATCTGCTGCTCGCCGCCCGAGAGCTTGTTGGCGCGGTTCCCCGCCCGATCACGGAGCCTTGGAAAGAGAGCACACACCGACTCGATGTTCCACCGCCCCCCGCCGCGCCGGGCCACGTCGAGGTTCTCCCGCACGCTGAGCGACGGGAAGACGCGGCGGCCCTGCGGGACCAGGGCCATGCCCAGCTCCACCATCCGGAACGAGGGCAGGCGCGTGAGCTCGGTGTCCTTGTAGCGCACGTGGCCCGCGCGCGGCGGCGTGAAGCCCACGATGGTGCGGATCAGCGTGGTCTTGCCCATCCCGTTGCGGCCCAGGATGGCGAGCACCTCGCCGGGGTCCACCCGCAGCGAGACGCCCTGCAGCACGTGGCTGTCGCCGTAGTAGGTGTGGACGCCCTCCACCTCAAGCGCCAAGGTAGATCTCCCGCACCTGCGGATCGGCCTTCACCTGCTCGCGCGGGCCGTCGGCGATGACGCGGCCGTAGTGCAGCACCGTGACCATGTCGGACAGCTCGAGCGCGATGTCCATGTCGTGCTCGATCATCAGCACGGTGATCTCGGGATCGAGCCGGCGCAGCAGCCCGGCCATCAGCCGCGACTCCGCGGGGGAGAGGCCGGCGGTGGGCTCGTCGAGCAGCAGCACGCGCGGCTGCCCGGCCAGGGCCAGCGCGATCTCGAGCTGGCGCTGCTCGCCGTGGGAGAGGTTGCGCACGACCGCGGTCCCGAGCTTCTCCAGCTCGAGCCGCTCGAGCGCGGCCCGCGCCCGCTCGAGCAGGGCCGGATAGCGCCCCACCGGGCGGAGCATCGAGAAGCGCACCGGCAGGTGGGCCTGCACCGCGAGCAGGCAGTTCTCCAGCACGCTCAGATCCGGGAAGAGGTTGGTGATCTGGAACGTGCGCGCGAGGCCGAGCGCCGCGCGCCGGTGCGCGGGGGCCTGCGTCACGTCGCGCCCGAACAGCGAGATGCGGCCCGCGCTGAGGGGGATCGCGCCCGCGATGAGGTTGAACAGCGTGGTCTTCCCCGCCCCGTTGGGGCCGATGAGCGCGCGGCGCTCGCCCGGGCGGACGGTCAGCGCCACCCCGTCCACGGCCTGGAGCCCGCCGAAGGCGCGGGAGACGGCGTCCAGGCGCAGGGCGAAGTCGGTCATCGGCCCCTCGTCTCCGCGCCCCTCACCACCGGGCCCCCCGTCTCCGGACCCCTCACCCTGCCCTCTCCCTGAGGGGAGAGGGAGGGACAGGGGGAGCGGTCTGGCGGGGCTTCATGGCCGGCTCCTCGTCGCTCAGCGGCGGCGGCCGCGCAGGGCGCCGACCAGGCCGCTCGGGGCGAAGAGGATCACGCCGATGTAGACGCCGCCCAGGATGAGCAGCCAGCGCTTGGTGTAGACGCTGACGAAGTTCCGGAGGAACACGATGATCCCGGCCCCCAGCGCGGGGCCGATCAGGGTGCCCGAGCCGCCGAGGGCCACCATCAGCAGCGTCTCCACCGAGGTGACGAGCTGCACGTCGTTCGGGCTGACGAAGCCGTTGTAGTAGGCCCAGAGCGTGCCCGAGAAGCCCCCGAAGAGGCCCGAGAGCACGAAGGCGGTGTACTTGTGCAGCCACACGTTGTAGCCGAGGGCCTGCATGCGCCCCTCGCTGCCGCGGATGCCGCGCAGCCCGAGGCCGAAGGGCGAGATCACGAGCAGGCCCATGAGCGCCCAGGCCAGCGCGGCGGAGGCCAGGCAGAAGTAGTAGAAGGGCACCGGCGCGATCAGCTCGAGGCCGAGCAGGGTCGGCCGCGGGATGCCCGCGATGCCGTTGTCGCCCTTGGTGAGCGACACCCAGCGGTAGGCCAGCCCCCAGATGACCATGCCGAGCGCCAGCGTGATCATCAGGAAGTAGGTGCCGGTGGCGCGGATGGCGAGGAGGCCGAAGACCGCCGCGGTCACGGTGGCCAGCACCACGCCGGCGGCCAGGCAGGCGAGCAGGCCCATCTGGTAGTCGGTGGCCAGGATGGCGACCACGTAGGCGCCCACCCCGAAGTACGCGGCGTGGCCGAGCGAGGCGAGGCCGGTGTAGCCCAGCAGCACGTCGAGGCTCATGGCCAGGATGGCGACGATCAGCGCCTGGGTGAGCACGGTCAGCGGGTAGGCGGGCAGCCAGGGGCCGATCACCGCGAGGGCCGCGATCACCACCGCGGCGAGCAGCGCCCGGCGCCCGATCATATGCGGCCGAAGAGCCCCGTCGGCCGGATGGCCAGGATGATCGCCATCGGGGCGAAGAGGGTGAAGTAGGACAGCTCGGGGAAGAGCGCCTTGCCGAAGTTGTCGAGCAGGCCCACCAGCAGGCTGCCCGCCACCGCGCCGGGCAGGCTGCCGAGCCCGCCCACGATGACCACCACGAAGGCGTAGGGCAGCACCTCGAAGTCCGCACCCGGGTACACGCCGAGGAAGCCGCCGCCGATCACGCCGCCCAGCGCGGCCAGGCCGGCGCCCAGCGCGAACACCGCGAGCGACACGCGCGGCACGTTGATGCCCACGCCCTGGGCCATCTCGGCGTCGTCCACCGCGGCGCGGATCATCGCGCCCACGCGGGTGCGGTCCATCGCCAGCCAGAGCACCAGCCCCACCACCACCGCCACGCCCACGATGAAGATGCGGAAGATCGGGAACACCGCGCCGCCGACGCGCACGGTCCCGGTCAGCATCTTCGGGATCGGCACCATGTAGGGGTCCCCGCCCCAGATCAGCAGCGCCAAGTCCTGGAAGATCAGCGCGAAGCCGATGGTCATCAGCACCTGGCCCAGCACCTCGCCGCGCAGCCGGCGCAGGAAGAAGCGCTCCATGCCCATGCCGACCAGCCCGATGGCCACCGCGCCCGCGAGGCAGGCCAGCGCGAAGCTCTCCGTGCGGAGCGCCACCGTGAGCCCGACGTACCCGCCCAGCATGAAGTAGGAGCCGTGCGCCAGGTTGACGATGCGCATGACGCCGAAGATGAGCGACAGGCCGCTGGCGAGCAGGAAGAGCAACGCGCCGTAGGAGAGGCCGTTGAACGACTGGGCGATCCAGAACTCGGCGCTCACGCCCCGAGTCCCGTCCCTAGCGAAGGCGCAGCAGCCGGGCGGCGTTGTCGCGAATCACCCGGGCCTGGTCGGCCCGCGAGAGCTTGACGCCCTTGTCGCGAATCATGTCCAGGGGCCGCTCGTAGCCCATGTCGAAGCAGAAATCGGTGCCGAGCATCACCCGGTCCGCGCCGACCGTGTCGATGAGGTACCGCAGGGCGCCCGGATCGTGGCTGATCGTGTCGTAGGTGAACCGGCGCAGGTAGGCGCGCACCGGCTTCTTCGCCACCTTGTTCGCCTCCGGCCGCACCTTCTGCCCGCGCTGCAGGCGCCCCCACACCAGCGGGAAGGTGCCCCCCGCGTGCGGCAGGATCACCTGCAGCTTCGGCAGCCGGTCCAGTACGCCGCCGAAGATGAGGTGGGCCGCCGCGATGCCGGTGTCGTACGGGTTGCCGAGCAGGTTGGTCAGGTAGAAGGCCTTGAGCCGCTCCGCCCCGTTGACGTTGAACGGGTGCAGCCCCACCGGCAGCCCCAGCGCCTGGCAGCGCTCGAACACCGGGAAGAACGCGGGGTCGTCCAGGTCCCGCCCGTTGACGTTGGTGCCCAGGTAGACCGCCCGCACCCCGGGCAGCCGCGTGGCCCGGTCCAGCTCGGCCAGGGCCAGCGTCGTGTCCTGCATCGGCAGCGTGGCACAGACCACGAAGCGGTCGGGATAGGCGGTGTGGGCGGCGCTGGCGCTGTCGTTCCACTCGCGCGCCAGCCGCCGGCCGAGCTCGCCCTGCGCCCAGTAGACCATCGGCGCGGTGAGCGAGAGCGCCTGCACCGCCACGCCCTGCCGGTTCATGGAGGCCACGCGCCTGGGCAGGTCGTAGTAGCGCGCCTCGAGCGGCGGCGTGCGCGAGCCCTTCACGTCGATGGCGGGCCCGGCCGGGCTCGTGCGGTCGATCCGGCCGCCGGACGGCGCGCCGGCTTCCTCGATGGCGCGCAGGAAGCGCTCGGGGAAGAAATGCGCGTGGACGTCGATGCCCTGGGGCGCTGCCACGGCGGGGATCTTACTATAGAAGACCGGGCCTTGTGGGCGGGGAATCCGGACGCGCGGCAAGCCACGCCGCCACGCTCGACCCCGCGATCGCGACGGCCGCGGACAGGAAGGCCAGGCCGTAGCCCCCGGTGACGTCGAAGAGCCACCCGCCGAGGAACGGGCCGATCGCGCCGCCGAGCCCGCCGCCCGCCTGAACCACGCCCAGGATCGTCCCCAGATTGGGTCCGGAGAAGACGGCGGCCGGGATCGTCGAGAGCAACGCGATGCGCATGCCGAAGCCGAAGCCGGCCGCCGTGTAGAGGAGGAGCAGCGCCAGGTCCTGGGGGCCGCGCAGCAGGGCGAAGCAGCCGATCCCGGCGATCGCCACGACCGAGCCGAGCGTGAAGACCCAGCCGCTGCCGAGCCGGTCCGAGAGCCAGCCGCCGAGGACATTGCCCGCCACCATGCTCAGGCCTCCGAAGGAGAAGAGCCACACCACCGTGGCCGGCTCGAACCCCCGGTCCACCGCGTGGGCCACCTGGTGGGTCGCCATGATCTGGAAGCCGATGACACCGAGCGCCATCATGATGAACGCGGCCCAGAGCCGGCCGCTCCGCAGCGCCAAGCGGAGAGTCCACGTTTCACCGGGCGAGCTTGCGGGCCGATCGGGTCGAGGCGCCGCGCCTGCTCGCCCGTCCTGCGCTGTGGGTGGATCCCGATAGAGCAGCGCGAGCGCCACCGTCGCGGCGGCGACGATGCACCCGAAGGCGACCAGCGCGCCGCGCCACCCCAGGGTGACGATGAGCCAGGCGTTCAGCGGGTAGAAGACGACGGCGCTGGCCGGCCCGCCGGTGCTCAGTACGCCCATCGCGGTTCCGCGGGCCCCCACGAACCAGCGCGTCACGATGGTCGTGGCCGGGATGACGATGCCGGCGATGCCCGCGGCGCCGAGGAGGCCGAAGCACAGGTAGTACTGCGCGAGCGAGGTCACCTGCCCGGTGCCCGCCAGGGCCAGCCCGAGCACCAGCCCGCCGACCGTCACGGCGGTCCGCGCCCCCCAGCGGTCGTGCAGCCAGCCGGCCACCGGGGCCCAGACCACGAAGCCGAGCCAGCTCAGCGAATAGCCAAGCGCGGTCGGGCCTCGACCCCACGCGAACTCCTCGAGCATCGCGACGTAGAAGAGCGCGAACGTGGCGCGCGGCCCCCACGCCAGCGCGTTGACGGCGGTGGAGACGCCGACCACCACCCAGCCGTACGCTCCGTGCCCGGTGCGGACCTTCTCCATCTGGATCCCGACGATGACCGGCCGAGGGCCTCTTGTAAAGCATCAATGGCTCGACTACCATCGAACCATGGATGCAGGCGTGAACATCGCGCCCGCCGCGGGCCTCGTCGCCGACCCCACCCGCGCCCGCATGCTCACGGCCTTGATGGATGGGCGGGCGCGCACCGCGAAGGAGCTGGCGTACGGTGCGGGTGTCACGCCGCAGACCGCGAGCAGCCATCTCGCCAAGCTCCTCAGCGCCCGGCTGCTCGCGGTTGAGCGGCAGAGCCGCCACCGGTACTTCCGCCTCGCCGCGCCGAGCGTCGGGCAGGCGGTCGAGGCCTTGATGGCGGTCTCGCTCCCCCGCCCTCGCGCGACGGCGGGCGAGGGGCCCCTTGCCGGGCTTCGCCTGGCCCGGACCTGCTACGACCATCTCGCGGGCCGGCTCGGGGTGAGCGTGACGGACGCGATGGTCCGCCGCCGGCTCCTTACGCCGGAGAACCGCGGCTACGTGCTGACCGCGGCCGGCGCGCGCTTCCTCGACCGACTCGGGGTGGACGTCGACGCCAGCCGGCGCAAGCGACGGGCCTTCGCGCACCAGTGTCTCGACTGGAGCGAGCGCCGGCCGCACCTCGCGGGTGCGCTCGGCGCCGCGGTGGCGCGGCGCTGCCTCGAGTTGCGCTGGGTGCAGCGCGTGGCGGGGGAGCGCACGCTCACGCTGAGCCCGCCGGGCGTGCGCGGGCTCCGGACGTGGTTCGGCATCAATTGGAAGCGCTCGGCCTAGTTGAGGCGGTAAGAAGTGGTCTACACCGATCGCCTCCTCAAGGACGTGCGCTCGCCGACTTGCCCGTGGAGCAGCCGACCCGTTTCGAGCTGGTCGTGAACCGCAACACCGCCCAGACGCTCCGCCGCCCGAGGGCCCCGTCTGCAATGCTCCGCGCCGCCCGCGTCATCCCCGCCTAGCCCCAGCACGACGGTGCGGAGACGTCCGCTGGTCACGCTCGATCAGGGAGCGTCACCCGAGGACGACGCTCCCGGCGTCAACACCTACTCCTCGGCGACGGTGACGGGGATGACCTGGACCTCCGAGTACTCCGTCAAGCAGGTGGGCGGGCCGATCGGCGCGAGATCCAGATCCGTGATCTGCCGGAAGTGATTGGATCTCATGCCGCGCATCAGGTGTCCCACCACCTCGCCGACCCGATTGGCGTCCTCCGCGACGAATCCGGCGATGGGATCCACGCAGCCCGGCGAAGTGTCCCCGCACAGCGTCGCTTCCTGCCCGTCGTCGTCGCGAATGAACGTGATGAGATCGACCCCGTACGTCACGATGACGAGGTCCATCCGGTCGTCACCAAGAGGCACGCTACGCTGAAAGACCCCTCGCGGAGCATGAGAGAACAACGGTTGCTCCGTGCAGGCCTCGATCGCCTCGGGCCACGCGGCGGACACAAGCGGAACCGGGACCGTCAGCTGGCGCTCCGAGTCGAGATCCGTTCCCTGGATGATCCGTGCGCCTTCGATACTGCTCGCGAACAGGCCGGCGCCGGCCCAGTACATCGGGAAGACGTTGACACGGGGGATGAACAGGACCGTCCGTCCGGGCCTCCAGGTCAGCCGCGTCCGTCCGTCCTGGTCGGTGACATCGGAGCCGAGAATGTCTCCGCTCTCCGCGTCGATCGCCTGGACGACGAATCCCCGATGGGGCGTCCCATCGCTACGCTTGACCAGGCGAACGAACATCACCGGCTCGATGAAGACCTCCCGTCCCACCACCGCGTCCGGCTCACTGCCCAGCGTACCGCGGAATATCAGCATGTACTTCCCCGGCGCCTTCGGCCGGGGCTCGCTCGGCGGTGACAGGCTGAGGTCCTCCACGGCGCTGAATGGCTCCAGCGCTCTCGTCCACGTGGCTCCCGGTACGGAGTGCCGGACGTCGCCATCGTCGTCGTAGTAGAGGGTAAACGTTCCGTCCATGGGCTCGTCACCGAGGTTCTCCAGGGCGAACGACCGATCGTGCCCGAACGCGCTCATGCGGCCGCGGAAGAAGTAGTCCAGCAGCGCGGTCGAGTACGCTACCGCCCGAGGCACCAGCCGCTCCGCGTAGTCGCGATAGACGCCCTCGTCGAGTGCCGGACTCTCGCGGAACCGCGTCCAGTCCAGGCTGAATCGCTGATGGTAGTCGCGGAGCAGCCCCACGGTGGCCAGGCGATATCCAGTCGCGCCATCGGCGCTCTTCACGAGGTAGCGACGCTTGACGGTCGCGCCTCCAATCTCGATGTCGAAGTCCTGTTCAGTCACACTCGCTCGGCGCGGGTACGGAAAGCGCCGCAGCGGGTCGATGTCGTTCTCCGTGAAGATCCTGTCCTCGCTGAAGAAGTTGGCGTTCGTGTACTCGGCCAGCCCGATGAGCGCGCCCATGGTGGCCGCCGGGTTGCTGCCAAGATACCGGTCGGTGTCAGTCAGCCGGGCCGTCGCTATCGGGGCCAGGGGGTTGCTATCGAGCACTTGCCAGCCGGGGTCGGGGGCGCCGGGCGTGTCGGGTGAGCCGGCCAGCCACGAAGCGAAGGCATTCTGGTCCTGCCGTCGAGCCTGATCGACCAGCGACTCGTAGTTGTAGAGCGCGTGAGGGTCATTCCGCGTGTGCGCCGGTACCGCCGCGTCCTGGACGAGGTGCGCCTGCCGTCCCAGACCCTCGAGGGCTCTTGTCAGGTTCACTTCGCGGTCGGAAGGAGCTGACTTCGTCAGCGCATCGAAGTAGGCACGGCGCACGTCCTGCCACGACCAGCCCGACAGACTCTCATTCTGGCCCCAGAGGATGGACGATTGGCCTACGCTCCCCATTAGTCCGGCCGTAGACCAATCTGCGAGCGGGTTGTGGAAATGGTTGAAGAAGCGGGGGAAGTCGTCCTCACGCTGTCCCCCCTGCGCAAGCCAGTTGGTCAACGCGTTGCCGCGGATCGTGGTGCCAAGACCGTCACTGACTCCAAGGTGAAATCGCAGCACTTCGTCCAACGAAGAACGCAGTCCGGCCACACGGGTCATCTCGGCGTGCGTCTGAATCTCGTACCCCACGACGGGAAGCGGCGACAACGAGATTCCCAGCCCTATCACTACCCACAGCACGTAACGTTCCATTGCCTACTCCGATGGCAGGTGCGGTTCGAGCCCGACTGCAATCCTTTCCGCGTTGATTCTACGAACGAGCTCAGGAACTTCTTTGAAGGGCCTATCGGAGAAATCGCCATGACCGAACAAGAGGAGATGCTTCCGACGCTCTTCTCGACCTTCGAGCCGTGGCAGCTCAACCACCGGTCCGAGTCCTTCGAATATGCTGCCCGTGAACCCTCTCGGCGACACATGCTTCCTGGGATACGACCCATAGGCCGGGAGAAAGATGAAGAACTCCGGATGGTATGTCCGCCGGGGAGCCCCTTCCTCCACGTCCTTGGCATCCAGCCAGAACAGGCCCCCCGCATCGGTGAGGGTCTCGCGAACCGCATAGTGCTCGGCCGCCGAGTGAAACGGATAGACGCGGTCCCGCCACCAGAGAGCCACCACCACGGCCCCAGCCAGCGGAGCCTTGGTCTCCGCATCGACAACCTGCCCGCGGTATGGCCCTCGTGGGCGGTCCAGGTAGCGGTCCCATCGCTCAACGTCCTGTGACCAGGCCGAAGGCCCCGCCAGGAGAAGCACGCCGCACAGCGCGACCAGCCGGACCCAGGTGATCATCGGCCGCTCGGGCTGGCCGGCTTCATGGGCCGGGCG
>DATLFG010000038.1:0-58097 GCA_035524955.1 Candidatus Limnocylindria bacterium
CGCCACCCTCACCCCGACCCTATCCCTCGGAGAGGGAGAGGGAGCCGTTTCGATCCCCTCGCCCCCGGAGGGGGAGAGGGACAGGGTGAGGGGGTGCATAAGACGGGGAACACGCGTTCGTGAATTGTCCGAGCTAGCGGAGGGATTGGAGGAAGCGCTCGACGTCGGCGCGGGTGGGGAGGGCGTCCTGGGCGCCGCGGCGGGTGCAGGTCAGGGCGGCGGCGGCGCTCGCCAGGGGGACGATCTGCTCGATGCTGCCGCCGGCGGCGAGGCCGACCGCGAGGGCGCCGCTGAAGGCGTCGCCCGCGCCCGTGGTGTCCACCGCCTCCACCGGGAAGGCCTCGAAGTGCACCACCGTGTCGCCGTCGCACACGAGCACCCCCTGCTCGCCCAGCGTGATGATCACGGTGCCCGCCCCGCGCTCCACGAGGCGGGCCGCGGCCCGCCGGCCCGAGTCGAGATCCTGCACCTCGATGCCGGTGAGCGCCATCACCTCGCCCGCGTTCGGCGTGAGGTAGTCCACCAGCCCGAGCAGATCGTCGGACAGCTCCTGCACCGGCGCCGGGTTGAGCACGGTGACGACCCCGTAGCGCCGCGCCGTCTCGAGCGCCCACCGCACCACCGGCACCGGCACCTCCATCTGGCAGAGGGCGACCTCGGCCCAGGCGATGGCGTCCTCGCCCCGCCGGGCCATCTCGACCGTCAACTTGTGATTCGCCCCCGGGGCGACGCCGATCTGGTTGCGCCCCTCGCGGTCCACGAAGATCAGCGCGGTGCCGGTGGGCGCGTCGGGCGTGGTCACGAGCCCGTCCACGCCGATGCCCTGCTCGAGGAGCCCCCGGCGGATGTCGCCGCCCGAGTCGTCGTCACCGACGCAGCCGATCATCCGCACCTCGGCCCCGAGCCGCCGCGCCGCCACCGCCTGGTTGGCCCCCTTGCCGCCGCGGTTCACGAGCAGGGTGCCCGCGGAGACCGTCTCGCCGACGCGGGGCAGACGCGGCAGGGCGACCGTGAAATCGAGGTTCGCGGACCCGATCACGCAGAGGCGGGGCACAGGCGCTCCAGGACCACGCGCAGCACCCGCTCGGCATCCACGTCCACCGCCACCCGGCAGGTGGGCGCGCGCTTGCGGTGGGAGGGGATCTCGCGGCGATCGGCCAGGGCCATCCCGCGCGTGAGCTTGCCCTCGCACTCCACCTCGATGCACGCGGGCTCGAAGGTGACGAGCGAGGGGTCCAGCGCCACCGCCATCGCCAGCGGGTCGTGCAGCACGATGCCGCCGCCCTCGCGCTCGGCGTCGAAGGCGAAGCCGTGGAGCGTGAAGTCCAGGATGAAGCGGGCGACGAGATCCGAGCAGCGGCGCAGCCGGTCCGTCAGCGCGGCCTGCGCGAGCACCACCCGGCGGGTCACGTCGAGCGGGATCAGCTCCACCGGGAGACCCGCGTCGAGCACGACCGCGGCCGCCTCCGGATCCACGTAGAAGTTGAACTCGGCGGCCGGCGTGACGTTGCCCGGCACCCCGATCGCCCCGCCCATGACCACGATCCGGCCGGCCCGGGCCAGCCGGCGGGGATCCTGCTGGAGGGCCAGGGCCAGGTTGGTCAGCGGCCCCAGGGCCACGATGGTCAGGTCGGCGCGCCAGCGATCCGCCGCGTCCAGAATCACTTCCGAGCCGGATCGCATCTCAATGGCGTGGGCGGGCTCCGGGTAGCGCGGCCTCCCGTCGGGCTCCACGAAGCGCTCCAGGTTCCCGAGTCCGTCCTGGCCGTGCACGTGCCCGGCCGTGACGAGCGCGCGCCTGAGCGGAGCCGGGGCGCCCGCGGCCAGCGGCGGCGGCGCGTCGGGCGCGGCGACCGCGAGGATGCGCCGGGCATTCGCGGTCGCGCGATCCACCGCGACGTTGCCGGCGACGGTGGTCACCGCTTCCACGCGCGCGTCGGAGGAGCGCAGGGCGAGCAGGATCGCCAGCGCGTCGTCGATGCCGGGGTCGGAGTCGATCACGAGGTGCCGGGTCATTTGACAGCCCCCGCGGGCGTTCGTATCATACGCGACAGGCCGGCGCAAACCTGGCGCAAAGGAGGACTCGGATGCACATCCGGATCACGTATTGCGGCGAGTGAAACTATCTCCCCCAGGCCTCCAGTTTGCAGGCCGCGATCAAGAGCAGGTACGGCATCGACTCCGAGTTGCGTGAAGGCGCCGGCGGTATCTTCACCGTCGAGGCCGACGACAAGATGATCTACGACAACCAGGTCACCTTCCGCTTCCCCGAGGATCGGGAGATCTTCACCGAGATCGACAAGCTCAAGGCCTGATCTCGCGTTCGATCAGGTCGCGGAACGCCGGGTCGGCGATGTGGAGCAGCTCCCGCGCCCGCCCGGCGTCGCTCTTTCCGCGCAGCGCCGCCACCCCGTGCTCGGTCACCACGTAGTCCGCGAGGAAGCGCGGCGTGGTCACCCGCGCCCCCGCGGCCAGGCGCGCCACGATCCGGGAGCGGGCGCCCCGGCTCGCGGTGGCGGGCAGCGCGATGATGGACCGGCCCCCTTCCGCCCGCGCCGCCCCCAGCACGAAGTCGAACTGCCCGCCGATGCCGGTCACCTGCCGCCCGTCCACGCTCTCCGCGTTCACCTGGCCCCAGAGATCCACCTCGAGGGCCGAGTTCACCGAGACGAAGGCGCCGAGCGCCCCCACCACCTCGGGATCGTGCACGAGGTCGGAGGGCTCCATGTTCACCAGCCGGTTCTCGTGGCTCCACTCGAAGAGCGCGGCGGTGCCCATGATCTCGCCCACGTCCATCCGGCCCGGATGCAGCCGCTTCCGCGCGTTGGTGATCACGCCGCTCCGCACCAGCGGCAGCATGGGCTCGACCAGGAGCGAGTGCACGCCCAGGTCCTTCTTGCCCGCGAGCGCCTCCATCACCGCCTGCGGGATGGAGCCCACGCCCACCTGCAGGGTCACCCCGTCGGGGACGAGATCGGCCACGTATCCCGCGATGCGGCGCTCCACGTCGCCGACCGGCGTCGGGGGGTACTCGAGCAGCGGGTGCTCGACCGGCGTCCACACGTCGACCTGCGAGCGATGGAGGAAGGCGTTGCCGAGGGTGCGCGGCATCCGCGGGTTGACCTGGGCGATGACGAGCGGGGCCCGGCGCGCCGCGGGCAGCAGGTAGCTCACCGAGACGCCGAGCGACAGGTACCCGCCGGGGTCGGGCGGCGCGACGTGGGCCAGTACCGCGTCGGGCGCCCACGGCCCGCCCGCCGCGAACAGGCTCACCGTGTCGAAGTAGCGCGCGGGCACGAAGTCCACGTCGCCCCGCTGCGCCGCCGCGGCGAGGCGGGGTGACATGTGCCAGGTTGCGAAGCGGATCTTGCCCGCGTAGGTGGAGGCGCCGAAGGGATAGTCGTCGAGGCGCAGCCCTCCCATCAAGGTGAGCGGCGCCAGCCGGTCGGCCTGCCGCAGGACCTCACCGACGAGCGCGACGGGATCGCCGCAGCCCGGGGCGAGGAGCACCCGCATGCCCGGGCGGAGACGGCCGACGGCGTCGGCGAGTGTGACCTGCTCGAAGGGGCGGCCCATAAAGCGCGGGTAGTATAATCGCGCGCGAACCGGTTCGGCCAACCACCAGAAAGAAGGGGGAATCCATGCCCAAGCACGTGCAGCCTGTGAATCCGCCGAGTCTGCCCAAGCCGGCCGGTTACGCCCACGGCTGGGAGGTCCAGGGCGGCAAGACCGTCTACATCGCCGGCCAGGTCGCGATCAACCAGGCGGGTCAGGTGGTCGGCTCCGGCGATATGGTCGCCCAGTTCCGCCAGGTCTGCGAGAATCTCAAGGCGGTCGTGATGGCGCGCGCCGGCCAGCTGAACGACATCGTCAAGCTCACGATCTACGTGCTCTCCAAGACCGAGTACAAGGCGCGCGGGAAGGACATCGGCGCGGTCTACCGGGAGTACTTCGGCCGGCACTACCCGGCCATGACCCTCGTGGAGGTCCGGGGCCTCTACGACGACGACTGCCTGATCGAGATCGAAGGGATCGCGGTCGTCGACTGAGGGGGGAGCTCATGCCCATCCCCCGCAGTGGGTCACGACCTCGTTCGAGTTCGACGGCCATCGCATCGTCGGCTACCGCGGCGTGGTGCGCGGCATCACCGTGCGTTCCCGCAATCTCATCGTCAACCTGGGCGCCACGATCCAGACGTTCTTCGGCGGCAACATCACGCTCTACACCGAGCTGTGCGAGCGCGCGCGCCAGGAGGCCTTCGACCTGATGCTGGAGCACGCGGCCCAGATCTGACCGCTGTTTCCGCCTTGCCCCGGCGGGAGCGGGACTATATCCTCGGCCGGAAGAGCGGAGCCGGACCGGCGGCCCCGCAGGGGGCGCATCATGACGACGGAACGGCGGCGGTTCCTGAGCGGCGCGGTGGGAGGCGTCGTGGCGGGAGGAGCGGCCGGGCGGACCACGCGGGCCCGGGCCCAGGGCGCGTCGCCGAAGACCGGGCCCGGGAGGATCAAGGCGGACGGGCGCGCCGTGCTCCTCGTGGTGGACGTGCAGAACGACTTCGTCCCGGGCGGGGCCCTGGCGGTGAAGGAGGGCGACCTGATCGTGCCCCTGGTGAACCAGATCGCGGCCGGCTTCGAGCACGTGATCATGACCCAGGACTGGCACACACCGGGTCACATGTCGTTTGCCTCCGCGCACCCCGGCAAGAAGCCCTTCGAGACCACCACGCTCGCCTACGGGACCCAGGTGCTCTGGCCCGATCACTGTGTCCAGGGCACGGCCGGCGCCGACTTCCACGAGGATCTGCGGGTTCCCCATGCGGAACTGATCATCCGGAAGGGCTACCGCCGGCCGATGGACTCCTACTCGGCCTTCTTCGAGGCCGACGGCAAGTCCACCACCGGGCTGTCGGGCTACGTGCGCGACCGCGGGTTCCGCCAGGTGTTCCTGGTCGGCCTCGCCACCGACTTCTGCGTCTGCTGGTCGGCGCTGGACGCGCGCAAGGTCGGCCTGGAGGCGCTGGTCGTCGAGGACGCCTGTCGCGGCATCGACACCGACGGCTCGCTGGCCAGGGCGTGGGATCAGATGCAGAAGGCCGGGGTGAAGCGTATCCGCTCCTCCGATCTGCCGGTCTAGGCTCGTGATGGGCCGGCCCGCGGCGTCGGTGGCGCTCCTCCTGGCCGGCGCCCTGGCCGCCGTCGTGGCGCCCGCATCCGGGCCGGTCACCCGGGAAGCCCGGGCGGAGCACCAGGTCTCGTACCGGTACGTCGTGCTCGGGTACGTGAAGGACGCGCAGAACCGGGGGCGCCGGGGCGTGCGGGTGGAGCTGCGGCGCGAGAAGACGGGCTTCTCCTACCTGGGCGAGACCGACGCCGACGGCTTCTACGTGCTCATCGCCCGGCTCGGGGACGAGAGCGTCGGCGAGACCCTCCACCTCCGCGCGGCGGGGCAGGCCATGACCCTGACCGCGCGCTTCGACCCCGCCGACCACACGACCGAGCGCGGCACCCGCGTGGACTTCAGCGCCCGCAAACCCGTCGAGAGCCCGACGGCCTTCGCCGGCACGCTCGCGCGATTCCTGGCCCAGTGAGGAACGACACGTTCTACTCGATCGTCCGCCAGATCGGCCGGTTCTGGCTCTGGTTCTTCTTCAAGGACATCGAGGTGCTCCGGGTGGATCGCGTGCCGGCCTCGGGGCCGGTGCTCCTCTGCATCAACCACCCCAACAACCTGATCGACTCGCTGCTGGTCGGTGCGGTGCTGCCGCGGAAGGTCCACTATCTGGCGACCGCCGCGCTGTTCCGCAATCCCCTGGTGGCCCGATTCCTGACCGCGTGCGGGGCGATCCCGGTCTACCGCAAGCAGGACGATCCCGACAGGATGGACCGGAACACCGATGCCTTCGCCGCCTGCCTGCGCGCGCTCGGGCAGGGGCGGCTGATCGGCATCTATCCCGAGGGCACCACCCACTCGGAGAGCCGGGTCCAGCGCATCAAGACCGGCGCCGCCCGGATCGCGCTCGAGTACCAAGCCTCCGGCCGAGGGGCGCCGCTCATCCTGATCCCGGTCGGCATCATCTTCGAGGCCCGCAAGGCCTTCCGCGGCCATGTCCGGGTCTCGTTCGGGGAGCCGATCCCGCTGGCCCCGTACGCGCCGGTGTACCGGGATGAGCCCGCCCGGGCGGTGGAGGCCCTGACCGCGACGATCCAGTGGGCCATGGAGGCGGAGATCGTCCACGTGGGCCGCCCGGAGCGCCAGGACCTCATCCGCGCCGTGGACGAGATCTACCGGAGCGACCTGATACGGGAGCTGCAGGAGGAGCGCGGGCTCGGCGCCCGCCAGATCGACCCCCTGCGTCTCTCGCGCACCATCGCGGACGCCGCGGCCCACTTCGAGGAGCGTGATCCCGAACGGGTGGCGCGGCTGTGGGTGGCGGTCCAGCGGTATCGCGCCATGCTGGCCGCCTACCGGGTCCGGGACCAGGCCGTGCGCGCCCGCGCCCAGCGCCCCCCCGCGCGGACCCGGCTGCGGCACTCGTGGGAGGCCTCGATCGGCTTGCCGTTCTTCGCCTACGGTCTGCTCGTCAACGGGCTGCCCTATCTCCTGCCCCGCTGGCTGGCCCGCCGCACCGCGCGCAAGGAGACCGACTACGCGACCACGCGCCTGCTCGCGAGCATCGTCGCGTTCCCGCTCTTCTGGGCGATCGAGATCTGGATCGTGTGGCGGCTCCTGGGCTCGGCGTGGGCCCTCGGCTTCGCCCTCTCCCTGCCGCTCAGCGGGCTCCTCGCGTACCGGTATCTCGGCGGCGCGAGCCGGTTGCGGAGCCAGCTCCGCCTCGGGTTCCTCTCCCTCACCCACCACCAGGCGGCGACCCGTCTCCTGTCGGAGCGGCAGGCCCTGGTCGCCGAGCTCGAGCGCGCGAAGGACGAGTACCTGGCCGCCACGCGCGGGAGCAGCTTTTGACCGTCCACCGGCTGGAGGAGCTGTCCACGCCCCGGCTCGACGCCCTCGATCGCGCGCGCACCGTGGTCATACTCACGGTGAGTCCGCTCGAGACGCACGGCCCGCATCTCCCGCTCGGCGTGGATGCCTTCACCGCGCGTCACTTCAGCGAGTCCATCGCGGAGCGGCTGGTGGCGAGCCGGCCCGGATGGTCGGTGGTGCTGGCGCCCACGCTCCACCTGGGCTCCTTCACGTTCGACGCGGCCGGCACGGTGGCCGTCCGCCAGCGGGTCGTCCGCGACGTGATGGTGGACTACGGCTCGGCCCTGGCCCGGGCCGGCTTCCGTCACGTCCTCGTCTCCAACGGCCACGGCGGCCCGGGACACCTGGTCGCGCTCGAGGAGGCGGCCGGGATCGTCTCCCGGCGCCACCGCATCACGATGGCCTCCTTCACCGGCCACCTCGCCTGGGAGTTCCTGCGCGGCCGGCTCCTGCCCCGGATCGAGACCGGCCTCGGGCGGGCCCTGTCCGAGGCCGAGCGATCGGCTTTTTCAGAGGACGCGCACGGCGGGTGGTGGGAGACTTCGATCATGCTCGTGCTGCGACCCGACCTGGTGGACGAGGGCTACCGCCGCCTACCCGCCGCGCGCTACTCGCTCGTGGAGCGCCTGCGTCCGAACTATGCCGTTCGCGGCGGCGGCCCGGGCTATGTCGGGCATCCCGCGATGGCCGACCCCGCGTTCGCGCGGGTCACGAGCCAGGTGCTGATGGACGAGGCGATGGCGGTGGTGGACGGGCTCCTGGATGGCCGCCTCCGGCCGTCCGACCGGCGCTCCCCGTTCTTCGCGATCCCGTTCTTCCACACCAGCTTCCGCCCGCTCGCGGTGTCGGCCGCGGCGCTGCTCGCCGGGCTCGCGGCCTGGCGGATTCTCGGCCGACAAAGGAGACCACGATGAAAGCGTACGTCCTCATCGAGACCGCCGCCGGCAAGACGAAGAACGTGAAGAAGGCCCTCGCCAAGATCAAGAGCCCCCGCGCCACCGTCGCGGCGATGGACGCGGTGACCGGCCCCTACGACTTCATCGCGGTCGTGGACGGCCAGTCCCTCGACGCCATCGGGAGCCTCGTCACCGACTCCATCGGCATGATCGACGGCGTCACCCGCACCACGACCTGCGTCGCGGTCACCGTGGGATGATAGCGCCGCCGCGCGGTGGCTTGGCGAGGCGCAGCCGAAGGCGAGCCGAGCGAATACAAGAGAGAAGGTTACGCCGGACCGCCCAGAACGGGATGCCCCTACGAATCAGCTCCCACCGGCGCAGCCGAAGGCGAGCCGAGCGAATACAAGAGAGAAGCTTACGGAAGACAGCCCCCCCACGGGATGCCCTACCAATGAGCCCCCACCCGTGAGCCCGGCCCAGAAGACGAGCCAGGTGGTCGCCTGCGTCGCTTACGCGGAGGGCCGCCGCGTGGGCGACGTCGCGCTGGAGAACATCAGCGAGGTCCTCAAGCAGGACGACCGCTTCGTCTGGATCGGGCTCTACGAGCCCGACGAGGCCCTGCTCAAGGAGGTGCAGGCCGAGTTCGGTCTGCACGACCTCGCCATCGAGGACGCGCACCTGGCCCACCAGCGGCCCAAGCTCGAGCGCTACGGCGACGCCCTGTTCATCGCGCTCCGCACCGCGCAGCCGGACCGGGAACAGCGGCGGATCGCCTTCGGCGAGACCCACCTCTTCGTCGGCACGCGCTACGTGGTCTCGGTCCGGCACGGCGCCTCCCTGTCCTACGCCGACGTCCGCGCCCGCTGCGAGGGCCAGCCCCAGCTTCTCGCCAAGGGGCCCGCCTTCGTGCTCCACGCCATAATGGACTTCGTGGTGGACCAGTACTTCCCGCTCGTGGACGGGCTCGAGGACAGCCTCGAAGCCCTCGAGGACGAGATCTTCAACGATCGCATCAGCCGCGACAGCACCATGCGGATCTACACCCTCAAGCGCGACCTGCTCGAGATCAAGCGGGGCGTCTCCCCGCTCATCGACATCTGCGATCGGCTGATGCGGGCCGATCTGGACGTGATTCCCGACGACGCCCGCCCCTACTTCCGCGATGTCTACGATCACGCGATCCGGATCAACGAGATGGTGGACGGGCTCCGGGAGCTCCTGGGGACCGCGCTCGAGGCCAACCTGTCGCTCACCACGATCGCGCAGAACGAGGCGACCAAGCGCATCACCGGGTGGGCCGCGATCTTCGCGATCCCCACCATGATCGCGGGCGTCTACGGGATGAACTTCAGGTTCATGCCCGAGCTGCAGTGGCGGTGGGGCTACCCGGTGGTGATGGCGGTGACGCTGGCCCTCTGCGGCATGCTCTACTACCGCTTCAAGCGCTCCGGCTGGCTCTGATAGAATCGCCGCGTCATGCGTGTGCTCGTCATGGGCGGCACCGAGTTCATCAGCCTGCACCTCCTCCGGGCTCTCCTGCGCCGCGGGCACGAGGTGACCGTCTTCAACCGCGGCCGCCATCCGGATCGGTTGCCCGCCGGCGTGTCCGCGATCGCCGGCGACCGCAAGGACCACGCGGCGCTCCGGGAGCGCCTCGCCGGCCGGCACTGGGACGGCGTCTTCGACATCACGTACGCGCCGACCCTGCCGGAGGACGTGGCGGCGCTGGCCGACGCCCTCGCCGGGTCACCGCACGTCGTCTTCGTGTCCACGTGCCGCGTGTACGACCACGCGCTGCCCATCCCCTACTCCGAGGAGGCCGCCCGCAGCTTCTACTGGGGCGACTACGCGCGGCACAAGATCGGCGGCGAGGACGCGCTCCTCGAGCGCTTCCGGACCCGGGGGTTGCCGGTCACCATCGTCCGGCCCACCCACGTGATGGGGCCGCTGAACACCCGCAACAATGAAACGTTTTTTATGGACCGGATCCACCGGGGTCGCCCGGTGCTGGTGCCGGGCCACGGGGGCTGGCTGCGGCAGTTCGGTCACGTGGAGGACCTGGCCGAGGTGATGGCCGCGCTCCTGGGTGATCCCCGGGCGCACGGGCAGGCCTACAACGTGATGGGTGAGGACGTGGTGAGCCAGGTGGGCTTCGTCGAGCTGATCGCCGAGGTGATCGGCCGCCCGGTGACGCTGCGGCACTTCGACGCGGCCCTGCTCAAGAGCTTCGACAAGCCCGGGCCCGTGTTCGGTCAGAACCTCGTCTACGACTGCCACGCCGTTCACACCACCACGAAGCTGCGCAACGAGCTGGGCCTGCGCCCGCGCTACACCCTGCACGCGGGGCTCGCCCAGACCTGGGACTGGTACCGGGCCCAGGGCTCCCCCGAGCGCCCCGTGGACTTCTCCTTCGAGGACCGGCTCCTCGCCAAGATCGGCGCGTGACCCGGGGCATCCTCGTGTACTACCCGGACGCGGGGGAGGCCCGCGCCTACGCCGACCTCATCCGTCTGCCGTCGCGCGCCTTCCGTGTCCACGTGGCCTCGACCCCGGAGCAGGCGGCCGGGCCCGGCGCCCGGGCCGAGATCTTCTACGGCTGGGGCCTGCCGCGCCCGCTGCTCGCGAACGCGAAGGGGCTCCGCTGGATCCAGTGCATGGGCGCCGGGGTCGAGCGGCTGCTGGTGCCGGAGCTGGCGGCGGGCGTCCGCATCACGCGCGTCGCGGGCATCTTCGGGCCGTGGATGGCCGAGTACACGCTCGGCTGGTGCCTCTGGGTCACCCAGAGGATGGACGGCTTCCGCGCCAGTCAGCGGCAGCGGCGATGGGCGCCGGTGGACCCGGTTCCCCTGCGCGGCCAGACCCTCTGCGTGGTCGGGCTGGGCGACATCGGCCGGAGCATCGCGAAGGCGGCGCGCGCGCTCGGCATGCGGGTGATCGGCGTCACGCGGAGCGGCCGGGCCTCCCGCGATGCCGGGCGCGTCTACCGGACGGCGGCGCTCCGCACTGCCCTCGCGCGCGCCGACTTCGTGGTGCTGACGCTGCCGCTGAGCGACGAGACCCGCGGGCTCGTGGGCCGGGCCGAGCTGGCGGCGCTCAGGCCCACCGCGTGGCTGCTCAACCTGGCGCGCGGGCCGATCGTGGACGAGGGTGCGCTCCTGGAGGCGCTCCGCGGGCGTCGGCTCGGCGGCGCGGTGCTCGACGTCTTCGATACCGAGCCGCTCCCCGCCGCCCATCCGCTCTGGGGCTTCGACAACGTGGTGATCACGCCGCACATCTCGGGCCCCAGCACCCCGCGCGAGATCGGCCCCATCTTCAACCACAACCTCCGCCGCTACGCGGCCAACCGCCCCCTCCGCCACACCGTGGACCGCGCCCGCCAGTACTGAGCGGGTGTGCGCGAAGCGGCCGTCCCCCGGCTACGGCTCCCCGCGAGCCTGGTCGATGCTCCACGCTCCCGCGCCTCGGCTGGCGATGTACAGGAACACGAAGCAGTAGAGCGCTGCCAGCTCGCCGGTGTTCTCGATCGGCCAGACGCCGCGAGGAAAGTGGGCGGTGAAGTACGCGGCCGCCATCTCACCGCTCGCAAGGAATGCCGCATACCCGGTCATGAGGCCCACCACGATGAGCAGGCCGCCTACGAGCTCGATGACGCCGGCCAGTCCGAACAGGGAGAGCAACGGTGCGGTCGCGCCTTGCTTGTCGACGCCCCCGAACGCTCCGAACAGCTTCTGGGCTCCGTGACAGGCGAACAGGAAGCCGACGACGATGCGCATCACGGCGTAGAGATACGGAGAGTACTGTCCGAGGAATCGCTCCATGACTCACCTCCTCGCTCTTCAGGACCGTGCGCTCCTGCGCCCGTTGGTGGCGGTGCCACTCATAGCGGATGTCCGCATCCAGGGCGACCAGCCTAGCATCCCGCGTCGGCCACCTGGAACTCCTTTCCGGCTATTTGGTGCGGGCAGCGTGCTCGATCCCCACCCGGACCACTTCCCCGCGCCCCGCCCACCGCGCCAGCGGCAGCATCAGTTCCAGCACGAGCTTCAGCACCCCGTACACCGCCCGCCACTCGGCCACTCCGGCCAGGCCCCCGAGCCCACGATCGCGCAGCCAGAAGCCCAGGCTCCAGAGGTAGTACCGCGGCTTCGCCTGATGCCAGGTCCACACTACCTTGCCCCCCGCCCGCCGGACGAGCGCGCCCAGTGTCTCCGGCGTGAAGTGCGAGAGATGCCGCGGCAGCTCGAGCCCCGACCAGGCCCGACCGAAGAGCCGGGCCCCGAGGCCGCCCGCATTCGGCACCTCGATCACGAGCAGACCGCCCGGCGCGAGCCATTCCAGCATCCGCCGTAGCGCCGCCACCGGGTCCGGCACGTGCTCGAGAACGTGGAAGGCGGTGACGCAGTCGAACTCGGCACGCGCGAACGGCGCCCCGAGCAGATCGCCCGCGTGCACCCGCGCGCTGAAGCGGGCGGCCTTCTTCGCCGCGGCCTCGTCCACCTCGATCCCGGCCACCTGCCAGCCGAGCGCCTGCGCGACTCCCAGCGCGCCTCCGGAGCCGCACCCCACGTCGAGGTAGCGGCCCTCTCCCCGCCACGGCGGGCAATCCCACTTGAGCCGGCGGAACAGCAGCGCGGCGCGGATGCGCGTCGGCACTCCCGGCCCCGCCTCGCGTAGCGCCACGTAGCCCAGCCGCGACGCGAGCGCCCAGCGTGCCGCGCGGACGCGCGCGGGCGGGCCCTTGAACGGGATGCGTGGGGAAGGCTCCTGGTGGCGCGGGTAGTGGTCCGGATAGCAGGCGGCCAGGTGCTCGTCCCGCACGCGCGGGCGCTGGTAGAGGAACCCGCAGGCCCGGCACCGGGCGACCGTGTAGAGGCCAGGTACCGCGAAGGCGCGATCGGGCGTGGTCCAGAGCGCATCAGCGGCGGCGGCGCCGCAGACGAAGCACGGGGAATCCACGGTGGGGAGGGACACCGGGCCTACCCCTCACCCTGCCCTCTCCCCTGAGGGGAGAGGGTGAGAGGGGGCCCCATTACTTCTTCGAGAGGAGCCAGTGGCCGACCGCGAGGTGCGGGAGTCCGGATCGCTCGAACGTGTCCACCGCGTCGGCGGCCCCGCCGACGATGGGCTCGCCGTGGAGGTTGAACGAGGTGTTCAGTACCGCCCCCACGCCGGTCCGCCGCTCGAACTCGCGGATCACCGCGTGGTACTCCGGGTTCCACTCGCGCTCCAGGATCTGCGGCCGCGCGGTGGCGTCCTGGGGGTGGAGCGCGGCGGTGAGCGCGTCGCGCGCCTCGGGGCGCGTCGGCATCGCCAGCATCATGTAGGGCGACGCGAAGCCCTTGGGATTGACGAGGTAGTCCCCCGCCCGCTCGGCCAGCACCGTCGGGGCGAACGGCATCCAGAAGTCACGATTCTTGATCATGCGATTGATGAGCCCGACCACCCGGTGGTCCGAGGGGTTCGCCAGGATCGAGCGATTGCCCAGCGCCCGGGCCCCGAACTCCGCCCGGCCCGCGCAGCGGGCCACCACGCCGTCGGAGACCAGGAGCTCCGCGACCCGCTCCTCGATCCGGTCGTGGAAGGCCACCTTGTACTGTCCCTCGAGGCGCCGCTCGCGGATGACCGCCTCCGCCTCCTCGTCGGTGACCGAGGACCCCAGATAGGCCGGGCCGAACGGCTGCGGCCGGGGGGCCACGCCCCGGCGCGCGCACTCCTGCACGTACCCGAGGTAGGCCGCGCCCACCGCGTTCGACTCGTCCCCGCAGGACGGGAAGGCGAACAGCTCCTCCACCCAGTCCTGCTGCCCGAGCAGCATGTTGGCCTTCACGTTCATGAAGACCCCGCCGCCCAGGGCGAGCCGCCCGCCGCCGTAGCGCTGGCGCATGAGGCGGCTCCAGCGCAGCAGCACGTCCTCGAGCAGGCGCTGGGCGCCGCCCGCGACCCAGTCGAATCGCAGCCCCACCATGGCGCGCAGCAGGAGCTGGTAGCGCTCACCCTGGGCGCGCCAGCGGAAGCGGGCGGGCCGGCCTTCCTCGAGGTCGAAGATCTCGCGCAGGGCCGCCTCCGCGCGCGCCGCGTACTTCTCCGGCGCGTACGGGGCCATGCCCATAACCTTGTACTCGTGCTCGCCGAACTTCATCCCCATCGCCAGCGTCACGAACGAGTAGAAGGCGCCCGCCGAGCCGGGTGCGCTCGGCGTGGCCTCGTGCCGCTCGAGCGCGAGCCCCCGGCCGGTGGAGGCGGTCGCGCAGAGCCCGTCGCCCGAGTTGTCGTTGGTGAGGACCAGCGCGTCGCGCCCCGCGAAGCCCGAGCCCCAGTAGGCCGCCGCCGCGTGACAGGTGTGGTGGTCGAGGCACACGATGCGGTCCGTCGCGAGACCCAGGTGGTCGGTGACGAAGCCGAGCCGCTCACGCTGGGAGATGCCGAACTTGCCGCGGGAGGCGTCGATCAGGCCGAACTTGGCGCCCCACTTCCGCACCTTCTTCTCGAGGACGCGACGCCGGGACGGCCACGAGACCCCGTAGTACTCCTTCGCGTAGGCCTCGTCGTGCAGCACCCGGTTCAGCCACTCACGCGAGGCCGCGTGGGCCCCCGCCAGCGCCACCAGGTCGATCTGGGCGGGTGTGATGGCAAGCTCGCGAAGAAGCGCGTCGATCGCGCGGCGCGGGTAGCCCGCGTCGTTCTTGAGCCGGCTGAAGCGCTCCTCGGAGGCGCAGCCGATGACCCGGCCGTCCCGCAGGATCGCCGCGGTCGCACAGTGGGTCTCGTTGATGCCGAGGACGATCATGACCGGGCCAGTATACCGCCCCGGTTCGCCTCTCCCTCCGCTATGGGGAGGGGGGTATCGGGTGAGGGGGCCGCGAGGGGGCCGGTGGCGAAGGGGCGGTTCCACCCGGGGGGTCTTGCGTGATCGGAATCTTGACAGTCGTTTCGGGGGTCGTGTACCGTACCCCTGCCTACCGGAAAGTGCTCGACCGATCGGCCCGCCCCAGTCGCCTAGGCAGATTAGGAGCGATGCGCATCGCCGAAAGACGGACGTGCCCCGATGCAGGACGCGACGGACGGACCACCCGACCGGGCGCCCTCGCCATGATAGGCGACACGGCAGCTCCCCCCGCTCCGGGTGACGCTGCCCTCAGCTCCGTGTCGAGTCCAAGCAGAGCGATAACCACCTAAGCGGCCCCGCGGCGATGACCGCGGCCAGCCAGGGAAGGAGCTCAGCGATGAGCAACCAGAGAGACGGCAAGGTCACGAACCGGCGCAAGTTCCTCGCCGGGGCCGCGCTCACCGGGGCGGCGACGCTCGCGTTTCCGCAGGTGTCGCGAGCCCAGACGGTCACCCTCAAGATGCAGGGCTCCTGGGGCGCCAAGGACGTGTTCAACGAGTTCGCCGAGGACTACGTCAAGCGGGTCAACGAGATGGCCGGCGGGCGGCTGAAGATCGACTACCTCGTCGGGGGCGCCGTGATCCACCCCTTCCAGGTGTTCGACGGCGTCCACGGCGGCCAGATCGACGCCGCGCATACCGTGACCGTGTACTGGTACGGCAAGCACAAGGCCGCCTCGCTCTTCGGCACCGGGCCGGTGTTCGGCTTCAACGCCAACGAGGGTCTCGGCTGGATCCACAACGGCGGCGGCCGGGAGCTCTTCGAGGAGCTCCAGACCAAGATCATGAAGGTCAACATCAAGAGCTTCTTCGCGATGCCGATGCCGACCCAGCCCCTCGGCTGGTTCAAGAAGCCGGTCAAGAGCGCGGCCGACATGAAGGGCCTGAAGTACCGCACCGTCGGCCTGGCCGCCGACCTGATGCAGGCCATGGGGATGGCGGTGGCACAGCTGCCGGGCGGTGAGATCGTGCCGGCCATGGAGCGCGGGGTCATCGACGCCTTCGAGTTCAACAACCCGACCTCCGACCGCCGCTTCGGCGCCCAGGACGTGGCCAAGAACTACATGATGGGCAGCTACCACCAGGCCACCGAGTACTTCGAGATCATGTTCAACCGCACCAAGTTCAACGCGCTGCCCAAGGAGCACCAGGCCCTCCTCCAGTACGCGGCCGAGGCGGTCTCCTCGGCCAACGAGTGGAAGGGCATGGACTACTACTCGAAGGATCTCCAGGAGCTGATCACCAAGGACAAGGTCAACGTCATCCGCACGCCCAAGGACGTGTTCCAGGCGCAGATCAAGGCCTGGGACGGGCTGATCGAGATCCTCGGCAAGGATCCGTTCATGAAGAAGGTGATGGACTCGCAGAAGGCGTGGGTGAAGCGCGTGGTCTTCTTCGGGATGTTCAACTCCGCCGACTACCGAACCGCCTACGAGCATCACTTCGGCAAGCTGGCGCTGTAGCCTGACGCATCCGGGGTCGGGCGGCGGGCGTTCGCGCCGCCCGAGCCTTGAAAGGAGGAGGGGTGGAACGGCGCGCACCGCGCCCTAGACCGGCATGACCCGCTTCCTCTTCTTCATCGACTCCCTCAGCACCTGGGTCGGCAAGGCGTTCGCCTGGTTGATCCTCGTGCTCACCTTCGGCGTCAGCTACGAGGTCTTCGTCCGCTACGTCCTGGGCGCGCCGACCACCTGGGCCTTCGACATGAGCTACATCACCTACGGCGCCCTGTTCCTCATGGCCGGCGCCTACGGTCTGTCACGCAACAGCCACGTGCGGGCCGACGTGGTGTACCGCTTCTGGCGGCCGCAGACACAGGCCTCGGTGGACCTCGTGCTCTACGTCCTGTTCTTCCTCCCCGCGGTGGTGGCCTTCATGTACTCGGGCTGGGGGTACGCGGCGGCGTCGGTCCGGTTCCGCGAGGTGAGCATCTTCAGCCCGGCCGGGGTGCCGGTGTTCCCGCTGAAGGCTCTGATCCCGATCGCCGGCGCGCTCCTGTTCCTGCAGGGGCTCGCCGAGGTCATCCGGTGCATGCTGTGCATCCGATCCGGTGCGTGGCCGCAGCGCCTGCACGACGTCGAGGAGATCGAAACCGCCATTCTCCGGGAGCGGCAGCGCCTCGAGCGCGCGGCCCAGGCCGGCGTCGGTACGAAGGCATGACCGACCCAACGGTCGGCATGATCATGCTGGGCGGCTTCATCTTCATCATCATGCTCGGTTTCCCGATCGCCTTCACCCTCATGGCCATGGCGGTGAGCTTCGGATTCTACGCCTACTACGTGCCAGGCCAGGACATCCTGACCAACCGCATCTTCAGCCTGCTGGTGCAGAAGGCCTTCGAGGTCATGTCCAACGACGTGCTGACGGCCGTGCCCCTGTTCCTGTTCATGGGGTACGTGATCGAGCGCGCGAACATCCTCGACCGCCTGTTCCGGTCCCTCCAGATCGCGGCCAAGCACGTCCCCGGGTCGCTGGCGGTGGCGACGCTGCTCACCTGCGCGATGTTCGCCACCGCGACCGGCATCGTGGGCGCGGTGGTGACCCTGATGGGACTGCTGGCCTTTCCGGTGATGCTGCGGGCCGGCTACGACGTCAGGCTCTCCGCGGGCGTAGTGTGCGCGGGGGGCTGTCTCGGCATCCTGATCCCCCCCAGCATCCTGCTCATCGTCTATGCGGCCACCGCCGGCATCTCGGCGGTCAAGCTGTACGCGGCGGCCATGATCCCGGGATTCATCCTCGCCGGCTTCTATGTCCTCTACGTGATCGGCCGGGCCATGTGGAACCCGGCGCTGTGCCCCAAGCTGCCCGAGGAGGAGACGAACGTCCCCTTCCTCGAGACCGCCCGGACGCTGCTCACGTCGTTCTTCCCGCTCGCGGTGCTCATCGCCTCGGTCCTCGGCGCGATCCTGTTCGGCCTGGCCACGCCCTCCGAAGCCGCCGGGGCCGGCGCGCTCGCCAGCCTCATCCTGGCGGGCGCATACGGCGCCCTCAACTTCCAGATGCTCAAGGAATCCGTCTTCCTGACCGCCCGCGCGACCGCGATGGTCTGCTACCTCTTCATCGGCTCGTGGACCTTCGCGTCGGTGTTCGCGCTGCTGGGCGGCCAGGGGGTGGTCGAGCGCTTCTTCCTGGGCCTGAACCTGTCGTCCACGATGTTCCTGATCCTGACCCAGGTCATCATCTTCATCCTCGGATGGCCGCTCGAGTGGACCGAGATCATCATCATCTTCATCCCCATCTTCTTGCCCCTGCTCGACACCTTCCAGGTCGATCCGATCTTCTTCGGCATCCTGGTCGCGCTCAACACCCAGACCGCCTTCAACACGCCCCCGGTGGCCATGGCCGCCTTCTACCTGAAGGGGGTCGCGCCGCCGGAGGTCAAGCTGGCCGACATCTTCAGCGGGGCGCTGCCTTTCGTGTTCATGGTGTTCCTGTGCATGGTGCTGGTCTACGTCTTCCCCGGGTTGGCCCTGTGGCTGCCGGACTACCTCTACACTCCGCGGTGAGCCGGCCACGGCGCCTCGCGAGCGGCGGCCTCCGATGAGCTTGTGCGCGCGGTCCCTCACCGAGGCGGTGGAGGATATCCGGGAGGGCCGCGTCACCGCCACGGAGCTGGTGGACGATTGCCTGAAGCGGGCCGACGAGCTCGAGGCCACCGTCCAGGCCTGGGTGTTCCTCGATCCCGACCACGCCATGCAGCAGGCCGCGCGCGCGGACCAGCTTCGGAAGGAAGGCCGGGCGCTGGGGCCGCTGCACGGTGTCCCCATCGGGATCAAGGACATCTTCGACACCGCGGACATGCCGACCGAGCTCGGCTCGCCGCTGTGGGCCGGACGTATGCCGCGGCGCGATGCGACGGTGGTCGCCCGCCTGCGGGAGGCGGGGGCGGTGATCATGGGCAAGACCGTCACCACCGAGTACGCGGGCTTGCAGCCGGGGAAGACGACGAACCCCCACGACGCCCAGCGGACGCCGGGAGGCTCGTCCAGCGGCTCGGCCGCGGCGGTGGCGGCGCTCATGGTGCCGGGGGCCATCGGCTCGCAGACGAACGGCTCAGTGATCCGGCCCGCCGCGTTCTGCGGGGTGGTCGGCTTCAAGCCCACCCACGGCCTCATCTCACGCGGCGGCGCGCTCCTCCTGTCACGGACCCTCGATCACGTGGGCGTGTTCGCGCGCACGGTCGAGGACGCGGCGCTGCTCGCGGAGACCCTGATCGGCGTGGACGAGGAAGACCCCGACACCCGCCCCAGCGCCCGGCCGCCGCTCGCCGCCGTGGCCGGGGCCGAGCCCCCGCTGCCGCCCCGCTTCGCGTTCGTGCGGTCGCCGGTCTGGGAGCGCGCGGAGCCCGAGACTCGCGAGGCGTTCGCCGAGCTCGTCGCCGCGATGGGGGAGGCGGTGGCCGAGGTCGAGCTGGGGGCGAGCTTCACGCGCGCGGTGGAGATGCATCGCACGATCATGGAGGTCGAGATGGCTCACAACCTCCAGCGCGACTACGACAAGGGCGGGGACCGGATGAGCCCCGTGCTGCGCGAGCTCCTGGAGCGAGGTCGCGGCCGAAAGGGCACCGACTACCTGGGCGCGGTCGCGGGGATCCCGACGCTCAACGACCTCCTCGACCCGGTGTTCGACGAGTACGACGCGATCGTCACGCCGGCCGCCCCGGGGGAGGCGCCGCGGGGGCTCCAGTCGACCGGGCAGCCGATCTTCTGCACCTTGTGGACGTATCTCGGCACGCCGGCTCTCACGCTGCCGCTGCTTCGATCGTCCGCCGGCCTGCCCCTCGGCGTCCAGCTGGTCGGGCGCAGGGGCGGCGACGCCCGCCTGCTGCGGACCGCGCGCTGGCTCGTGGGGCGTCTCACCCGCGGGACGACGCGTCCCGGCGGGAAGCGTGCGGCGACGACGAAGAGGACATCGACATGACCCTGATCACCGGTCTCGTGGGCATCACGCTCCTGGTGGTATTCCTGGGAATCATGGCGTGGTGGATCAAGGCGCTGCCTTTCACGGTCATCGTGGTCGCGGTCGTGCTCCTGCTCCTCTACGACTTCGTGCGAGCGCTGCGCTACGGCGAGGGCGGCGACGGCCGCTGACGGAGCGGAGGCTCCGGCCTCAGCGAACCGGCACCGGCGGCAGGGTCACCACCACCTGCTCCTGATCCCGCCGCACGATCAGGGGCAGCGGGCCGTCGGGGCCGGCCGCGAGCAGGGCCTCCCGGACCGCCTCGAGCGTCACGACCGGGCGACCGTTGACCTCGGTCAGCACGTCGCCCACCTGGAGCCCCGCGCGCTCCGCCCGGCTCCGCGGCAGGACCGCGGCCACCGACGGTACCGTGGGAGGACGCGTGTCCCCGACCTCGGGTCGGGCCTCCGGGTCGCGCACCAGGAAGCCGTACTCGGCGGCCACGCGGTCGGCGGCCACCGCCTCGGGCATCGCCCCCACCCTGATCTCCACGGGGCGGCGGCCCTCCTCACGGCGTAACACGGTGAGGAGCACGCGCTCGCCCACCGTCGCGGAGGCGACGGCGCGCTGCAGGCTCCGCGTGTCCACCACCGGCCGGTCGCGGAAGGCGACCACCAGATCGCCCGTGCGCAGACCGGCGGCCGCCGCGGGCGTCTCCTTGATCACGTCCACGATCACCGCTCCGAAGCCCTCGCGCAGGCCGAATCGCTTCGAGATCTCTTCGATCTCCTGCTCGGACAGGTCGCGGATACGGACACCGAGCCATCCCCAGCGGGTCGCCGCCTCGGTCGTGGACACGAGCAAGGCCATCGCCAGGAGCAGCGCCGCCCCTCCGCGCCTCACCCGCGCCCTCCCTCGCCGGAGAGCTGGCTCAGCAGGTCGTCCAGCGCGGCCGCGAGCCGCTCGAGCCGCCGCTCGACGTCGAGCTCTTCCAGAAGCGCCTGGCGGGTGGCCGGTGTCGGAACCAGCGCCGAGGCCACCTGGTCGCAGAGATCGGCCGGCTCGTCGAGCTTCTCCATCATGGTCAGGAGCTCCTCGCCCGACCGCCCCACCGCGGACAGGATGTGCCGGCAGCGCGCCTTGACCCGGCCGGTCAGGGCCGGCACCGCCGCGCCACCGGCACCCGTCTCGGTGAGCGGCGTGGCCGCCACCATCCGGTAGAGGGTGTCCGTCGGCAGCTCGCGGTCGATGCGCACCCGCCCTTCCCCTCGCAGGAGCAGGTTGTAACGGCCGGTGGCCAGCCGCTCCCACTGCACGATGCGCCCCACCCCGCTCACCTCGTGGACGGCCGGCCGGCCCTCATAGCTCGCCTCGTAGCCCGGCTTGAGGCCGACCACCGCCAGCCGCTTGTCGCGCGACAGGCAGTCGGTGACCATGGCGCGATAGCGTGCCTCGAAGATGTGCAGCGGCAGCATCGTGCGCGGGAAGAACGTGAGATCGGGCAGCGGGAAGATCGGGAGCGCGATCTGCGCCGCCAACCGCCCTACCCGATGCTGGGGAGCTTGAGCGCCGCCACCGCGTCCACGCGGGCGGCGGCGGCGGCGGCGATCTGCCGGAAGGCTTGGGCCTGGGCCGAGTCGGGGCGTCCCACGGTGATGGGCACCCCCGAGTCCCCGCCTTCGCGCGTCTCCATCTCGAGCGGGATCTGCCCGAGCAGCGGCACGCCGAACTCGTCGGCCACGCGCCGGCCTCCCCCCTCGCCGAAGATCTGGTAGCGCCGGCCGGTGTCCGGCGCGATGAAGCAGCTCATGTTCTCGACGATGCCGAGGATCGGCACGTTCAGCTTCCGGAACATCCCGAGCGCCTTGCGTACGTCGAGCAGCGCCACGTCCTGGGGTGTCGTCACCATCACCACGCCGGAGAGCGGCACGACTTGGGAGAGCGAGAGCTGCGCGTCGCCGGTTCCCGGCGGCATGTCGAACACCAGGTAGTCGAGCGGCCCCCAGTTGACGTCCCGCAGGAACTGCTGGACGGCCGAGTGGATCATCGGGCCGCGCCAGACCAGCGCCTCGCGCTCCGCCACCAGGAGGCCGATGGACATGATCTTGATGCCGTGGGCCTCGACCGGGATGATCCGGTTCTCGAACATGCCCGGCCGGCCCTTGGCGCCCATCATCAGCGGCACGTCGGGACCGTAGACGTCCACGTCCACCAGGCCGACCTCCGCCCCCGATTGCTTGAGGGCCAGCGCCAGGTTCACCGCCACGGTGGACTTGCCCACGCCGCCCTTGCCCGAGGACACCGCCACCGTGTGCTTGACCTCCGGGATGAAGTCCGCGGCGGGCGGGCCCTGCTGGCCGTGGCCCTGGGCGGCGGGCGCCTGGGGCCGTCCGGACCCGGCTGCCGAGCCCATCTTCACGCTGACCCGGCTGACCCCCGGGAGCTGCGACACCGCCTTCGAGGCGCTGCTGTGGAGCGCGGCCTTCGTGGCGGGTGACTGCCCGGCGAAGGCCAGCGTGAACGAGACTTCCGCGTCGTGAACGTGGAGGTCCTTGACGAGGCCGAGCGTCACGATGTCCCGACCCTGGTCCGGATCCTGGATGGCGCGAAGCGCGGCGAGCACAGCGTTCTCGGTCAGTGTCGTCATGCGCTGATAGGGGTGCAGTATAGGGGGCAAGGCGAGCGCCGTCAACGAGTAGACGCTCAGCCGGTGCGGTCCAAGCCCTTGGAGAACTTGAAAAATCCGACCGGAACTGCTACAACGTTCAGGTGCTCGGGCCCGACGACTTCCGCCGTGTGATGAGTCATTTCGCCACCGGAGTCACGATCATCACCGCGTGGGACGCCGACCACCGACCGACCGGGCTCACGGCCAGCTCGTTCACCTCCGTGTCCCTTCACCCGCCCCTGATCCTGGTCTGCGTGTCCCAGAACGCCCAGAGCTACCCGGCGATCAAGGCGGCCGGCCGCTTCGCGGTCAATATCCTGGCCCAGGGTCAGGAGGCCGCGTCCCGGCGCTTCGCCACCTCCACCCCCGCCCCCGGTGAGGAGAAGTTCGCGGGCCTGGAGTACCGGCCCGGGCGCCTCGGCCTCCCGGTCCTGCCCGAGGCCCTCGCCCGGATGGAGTGCACCGTTGTGCACGCGTACGCGGGCGGCGACCACACCATCTTCGTGGCCCAGGTCGAGACCGGGGAATCGAACGGCGACACCGGCAAGGAGCCGCTTCTCTACTTTCGCGGCAAGTATTCGCGCCTGCATTCTTGACGAGAGAGGATCACCGCAATGCCCGTCCCGCTGTCCCGCCCGCCGGTCGATGACGAGATCAAGGCCGCGGTCCTGGCCGCCATCGACTCGCGGCGGTACATACTCGGGCCGGAGTGCAGGGCCTTCGAGCAGGAGCTCGCCCGGTACACCGGGAGCAAGCACGCGGTGCTCACGAGCAGCGGGACCGCCGCGCTCTGGATGGCGCTCCGGGCGCTCGGGGTCAAGGCCGACGACGAGGTGCTGGTGCCCTCGCACACCGCCTTCCCCACCGTGGAAGCGATCTGCGTCGCGGGCGCGGTGCCGGTCTTCGTGGACGTGGACGATTCCTACACCGTGGACCTGGAGGACGCGGCCGCCAAGGTCTCGGCCCGGACCGTCGGCTTCGTGCCGGTGCACCTCTACGGTCATCCCGCGGATCTCGACGGCATCCAGCGGCTCTGTGCCGAGCGCAGCCTCTGGCTCCTCGAGGACTGCGCACAGGCGCACGGGGCCGCCTGGCGGGGGCACAAGGTCGGCACGTTCGGGCGGGCGGGCGTGTTCTCGTTCTACCCGTCCAAGAACCTCACCGTGATGGGCGACGGGGGCCTCCTGGTCACCGACGACGGCGAGGTGGCCGCGCGCTGCCGGCGCCTGCGCGACCACGGCCGGCTCAACAAGGACGTCCACCGCGAGATCGGCTTCAACCTGCGCTTCAACGACATCCAGGCCGCGATCGGCCGCGTGCTGCTGCGCCGGCTCGACGCGATGAACGATCACCGGCGGCTCCTCGCCGCCCGCTACCGGCGCGGGCTCGCGGACCTGCCGCTCGGACTACCGGTGGAGGCGCCCGGCGCGCGCCACGTCTATCACCTCTACGTGGTGAGGACCCCCGAGCGGGACGCGCTCGCGAAGTTTCTCGAGGAGCGCGGCATCGCCACCGGCATCCACTACCCGGTGCCGGCCCACAAGCAGCCCGCGGTGGAGTCCTTCCACTCGCCCGCCCTGCCGCGGACGGAGCGTATCGTGAGCGAGATCCTGACGTTGCCGATCTCGGCCGGCCACACCCATGCCGAGGTGGACGAGGTGGTGACGGCGGTGCAGGAGTTCTTCCGCTCCCCGTGAGCGGCCGGTACCGACCGGGGCCCGCATGAGCCGCGCGTGAACATCCTCCAGCTCTACCCGAAGTCGGACTACTTCACCGGCGCGGCCATCCAGCTCCGCGATCTGGCGCTCGGGCTGGCCGGGCGCGGCCATCACGTGGTGGTGGCGACGCGCCCGAACGAGCTCTGGGGCCGGGCGTGCGCCGCCGCGAACGTCGAGCACGCGGCGGTGCCGATGCGGAGCGGCATCGATCTCCCCTCCGCCTGGGCCCTGGCTCAGCTCATCCGCGAGCACGAGATCCAGATCGTGCACTGCCAGAAGGGCCGCGCGCGGACCCTGGCCCTCGTCGCGGGCCTCACGGTCCGGATTCCGGTCCTGATCCTCAATCGCGGCGTGAGCTTCCCGCTCGACCGCTGGAATCGCATGGGCTACACCACGCGGCGGGTGACCGCGGTCGTGGCGGTCTGCGAGTCCATCAAGCGCGGGCTCGTCGCGGCGGGAGTGCCCGACACCAAGATCGAGGTCATCTACTCGGGGACGGATCTCGGCCGCTTCCACCCCGGAGTGAACCCCCGGGGTATCCGCGCCGAGCTGGGCCTGGGCCCGGAGCACGCCCTCGTCACCCAGATCGGCATCCGCTCCTGGCGCGGCAACGACGATGTGCTCGAGGCCATGGCGCGCGTCTGCCACGCCGCCCCGCCCGCGCGACTGCTCTTCGTGGGCGCCCCGCCCGCACGGGTGCTCGCGCTGCGCGATCGGGCCTTCCGGCGCGGCATCGGCGACTCCGTCCACGTGCTCGGTCACCGCGAGGACATCCCGGAGATCCTGGCCGCGAGCGACCTCGTGGTGGACGCCTCCTACGCCGGGCTCGGGCTCACCGGCTCGCTGCGCGAGGCCCTCGCGGTGGAGACCCCGGTGATCGGTACCAACCTCGAGGGGCACCCGGAGCTCATCCTGGAGGGTGAGACGGGCCTGCTGGTGCCGCCGCGCAATCCGGATGCCCTGGCCCAGGCCATCCTCCGCATGCTGGAGAACCCGACGCGGGCCAAGGCGATGGCCCGGGCGGGGCGCAAGCGGGTCGAGGCCCACTTCTCCATGGCCCTGAAGGTCCAGCGGACGGAGGCGCTCTACGAGCGGCTCTGGGCCGCGTGCGGGCGCGCGTGAAGGCGCGATACCGGCTGCTCGGCCGGCTCCTGCCGTACCTCCGGCCCTACTGGCCGGTCCTCGCGCTGGGCGGCCTGCTCGCCCTGCTCGTGTCGGGCGCGGAGGCCTCCATCGCGTGGCTGGTCAAGCCCGCCATGGACGATATCTTCCTCAAGCGCGACGTCACCATGCTGAAGGTGATCCCCCTGGCCCTGCTCGGCGCCTACATCGCCAAGGGGCTCGGCCGCTTCGGCCAGTCCTATCTCATGGCGTCGGTGGGCGAGCGCGTCATCGCCCGCATCCGGCGCGAGCTCTACGCGCACATCCAGTCCATGCCGCTGGCCTTCTTCGCCTCGCTGCACTCGGCGGAGCTCATGACCCGCGTGGTCACCGACGTCAACCGCCTCGCCCGCCTCTCCTCCACGGTGCTGGTGATGGCGGTGCGCCACGTCGGCACCATCGTGGCGCTGCTCATCGTCATGTTCCTGCGCGAGTGGCTCCTCGCCCTGATCGCGATCGCGGTCTTCCCGCTGGTGGCGGTGACGATCCGGATGATCGGCCGCAAGCTGTACCGGATCAACAAGCGCACCCAGCAGAAGATCGCGGAGTTGAACGTGGTGCTCCAGGAATCCTTCACCGGCTCCAAGATCGTGAAGGCCTTCGGACGCGAGCGGCTCGAGCAGGAGCGGTTCAACCAGGTCAACGACCGGCTGCTGTCCCTGGCCCTCCAGGATCGGCGTGTGGACGAGATGGCGGAGCCGCTGATGGAGATCCTCGGCGCCCTCGCCATCATGGGGGCCCTCTGGTACGGCGGCTACCAGGTGATCGCCGGCGCCCTCACCCCCGGCGAGTTCTTCTCGTTCACCGCGGCGGTGATCCTCCTCTACGGCCCCGTCCGCCAGCTCTCGCGGATGGTGAACACCGTGCAGCAGTCGATCGCCTCGGTGGAGCGGGTGTTCGAGATCCTGGACACCCCGCCCGCCATCGTCGACGCGCCCGACGCCCATCCCCTCCCCGGCTTCACCGAGTCCATCGCCTTCGAGGCCGCCGGCTTCCGCTATCCGGAGGCGGAGGAGTGGGCCCTGCGGGACATCTCGCTGAACGTTCGCAAGGGGGAGCTGGTGGCCTTCGTCGGCATGTCCGGCGCGGGCAAGACCACGCTCATGGAGCTGCTGCCGCGCTTCCACGACGTCTCCGCCGGGCGCATCACGCTCGACGGGTACGACCTGCGATCGGTCACGGTGGCGTCGCTGCGCGCGCTGATCGGCATCGTGACCCAGGAGACCTTCCTCTTCCACGACTCGATCGACTACAACATCGCCTACGGCAGGCCCGGGGCCACGCGCGCGGAGATCGAGCACGCGGCCCGCCTCGCCCAGGCCCACGACTTCATCGCGGCCCTGCCCGAGGGCTACGCGACCCCGGTGGGCGAGCGCGGCGTGAAGCTCTCCGGCGGGCAGGCCCAGCGCCTGGCGATCGCCCGTGCCTTTCTCAAGGACCCGCCGATCCTGATCCTGGACGAGGCCACCTCGGACCTGGACGCGGAGAGCGAGTTCCTGGTGCAGCAGGCGCTGTCGGAGCTGATGCGGGGCCGCACCGTCCTCGTCATCGCCCACCGGCTCGCCACCGTCAAGCACGCCGACCGGGTGGTGGTGGTTCACGGGGGCCGCATCGCCGAGCTGGGCACCCACGAGGAGCTGATGGCCCGGCGCGACGGCATCTACCGGCGCCTGGCCACGCTCCAGTCGCTGGACGCCCTGCCGACGGGATAGATCATCGGAGAGGGCCCTTCGAGCCTCGTCTCTGTCAGTTGTGCGTCTTGTCGTGAACTGCCGCACCACGGCGTGGCTGGTCCCATTCCTCCACGCGCTCATTCGCCATCTGCGAGGTCCCTTTATCCTCGTCTGGGACCGACTGCCTGGTCACCGGGCCCAGGTCGTCACGGAGTACCTGCATCACCGGCACCTGGCCGTCGCCCTGCTACCGCCCTACGCCCCCGAGCTCAATCCGGGTCGAGATCCTCTGGGCCTATCTCAAGACGAATCCCTTGGCGAACTTCGCCGCGTCGGACGCCGCACACTTGGCCCATGTCGCGACGCGCCACGTTCAGCGCCTCCGGCGTCGCGCGGAGCTCCTGCGCTCGTTCTTCGACGCGACGCCACTCTCGTTTTCTCGTGGATAGGACATTACTTATACAGGTATCAATAATCTCGCCGAAGAACTCCCCTTGGAGGCGGCAGGTAACCGTTGGCGCGCCGGAGCATCATGGGCGCTCCGCACGAGTCCGGTGCCCAAGAAGCCGGTCGAACAGCTGTAAGTAGTCTGCGACAACCCGTTCCACGTTGTACCGGTCCAGGACGTGCTGCCGCGCGGCCGTGCCAATCCGCTCCCGAAGGGACGCGTCCGTCACCAGAGCGGCCAGGCACTCGTGCCACTCGCGATCCTCGTACGCGAAGAATCCGGTCTCTCCGTGGGTGATGACGCGCCGGTCCGCCTCCGACGGTGTGCAAACGACGGGGAGGCCGGCGCCCATGTAGCTGATCACCTTCGTCGGTGGCTTGCGTTGCTGAAATGGATCGTCGAGCGGCTTGATCACCACGCCGACATCGGACCCGGTGAGCGCCCGCTCCCAGCGGTGGATCTTCCATTCGGTGTACTGGATCGGTCCCTCGTCCCGGGCCGGCCCAGACGTGTCGTACACGAGCCGGATGTCGACGCCGGTTTCCGCCCGGAGCCGCCGGATGATCGGGTGGAGCCGTTGCATCGGCGCGAGGTTCTCAGCATACCCCTGCCAGACCACCCGGATCGGACCGCCGTGGGCATAGGTGGTCCGGTGCCGGCGGTTGAGTAGTGGGCGGGCGATCTCCGCCTGGGGGATCCCGAGGTCCGCGACGTCCCGCCGCTGGAGTGAGCTCGACAGGATCAGGGCATCCATTGACCGGAGGAAGGGCTTGTAGTGCCGCTCGAACGCGTCAGGGTCCTCGTAGATGTCGCGCGGCCCGCTCGTGGTCTGGACCAACCGGATGTCCGCGGTATCGTAGACGAGCCGCGTCGACCGCTCGCGCAGTCGGCGCAAGACGTCCTGGGTGAAGGACTCGAAGCCTCTGACGATGACGACGATATCGAAGCGCGAGAGATCGTCGCCGGGGAAGAACACGTCGCCGACGTAGCGCGAGGGTGACCGGTTGATCGCGTCCACGACCGGGTCGATGTGCCACTTGCGCAGGCCGAGCGTGTTCTCACCGGTCACGATGGGCCCGAAGCCGACCTTGATCCGACTGGACAGCGCGCTCCGGAGACGGAGCCGGTAGTACCAACCGCGCCTGACGAGTCCGCGCTCGTACAACCATGGCTGGAGCCGCAACGGCCACTCGCGGTCGGCGAGGCACTCCCAGGCCCGACGCCCGCGCCGAAACGGCTCGAATGTGCCCATCAGGGCCTCCTTCCTGCACATGGGCGGGCAGCCTCGCCAACTGGGCCGGCGTCGCCCCGGTCGGATACACGGGCGTCGCGGGAAACTGGACCGCGGTGCCCCCGGCCAGCCAAAGTGCCCGTGGGCCCGAATGCCCGGGGCGGCTAAGAAAATAACAACACTGCTATCCTAACAGGGAGTATGCGACCCAGTGGTGGCGTAGACACATCGTGAGCGATTCTGCGAGGAACGACATGCTTCTGCCTCGGGGGGTGACGGTTCGTCCGCTGGAGCCTCACCATGACCGGCGCGGATGGCTGGTCGAGGCGTTTCGAGAGTCTTGGGCGCCGGGGGTGGACGGTGCGCAGGTGAATATCACGTGGTCGCGCGCCGGAACACTTCGTGGGACCCACGTGCATGGATTGCACGCCGACTATTTCGTCATCGCCTCGGGGCGTACCATCGTGGGAATCCGGGACGTCCGGAAGCGATCGTCCACCTTTGGGCTCACCGCGCTCGTGGACCTGTCCAGCGAATCCCCTTCCGCGATGACGGTCCCTCCCGGCGTCCTTCATGGGCTCTATTTTCCGGTTGACTCGGTCCTGCTCACGGTGGAGAGCCGTGTTTACGATCCACTCGAAGAAATCCGGTGTCGGTGGGACGACCCGGAACTGGACATCCTTTGGCCCTTCTCTTCCCCCATCCTTTCGGATAACGATCTGACGGCGCAGTCGTATCGAGAGATGATGGCGGCGATCGAACCCTGGCAGAGCACGTATTCCGCCTGAGCGGAGCCTCGCCGCGAGTTCCTACCGGCAGGCGAACCCCACCCAGCCGCGGGTGACGACCTCAGGACCTCGGGGTGGCGCGGGTATTGGACCCGCGTCGGCGGGCCTTCCGCCACGGACTGAAGAACTCCGGCCAGCGCGTTCGGAGGAAACCGACGTGGGACCAGAGTTTTATCTCGTAGGCGAAGGCCCTGTCGGAGCGGCCGCGCGCCAGAGTCAAGAGCCAAGCCACCAGATCGCCGAGTAGCTGACGATAGAGGTGCGCGGGGACTCCGAGGAAGCGGCCCACCCTGCTGCGTTCGAGGTCTTCGTCACGCATGACAGCAAGGAAGTGGCCGTGCCGATAGTGCCACCGCCGATGGTAGCGCCGCCGCATTCGCTCCGGAGCGATGTCGGCTATCACGGTCAAGAGCGGCCAGTAGTAACCCTGGCCACCGGAGCGCCAAAGGCGGAGCAGGAACTCGTGGTCCTCGACGGCGACCTCGCGACCCACGGCCTGAACCGGTAGAGCGAACATGCCAATGCGATCGAAGACCTCCCGCCGATAGGCACTGTTGGCGCCAATGAGGCAAAGGGGCCTGCCGGTGTTGACGTGAAATGCGGAATCACCGTAGTCGACCAGAGCCAGGGGCGCCCAGTGCTCTCGCGTAAGCCAGACCGGCCACGGTCCAGGCCAGTTGGGCAGAACCTTTCCGCCGAGACACTCTGTCTCCGGATGGTCAGCGAAGACGCGGACGATGGTCGAGACCCAGTCACGAGAGACGCGTACATCGTCATCGGTGAATGCGATCAAGGGGGCCCGCGCGGTGAGAATCCCCGTATTGCGAGCATGCGAGAGACCTTGCTCCCGCTCGAAGACCAAACGCACGTTCGCGCCCCTGTTGCAGAAGGATTCGGCAATCTGGCGGGTCCCGTCGTTGGAATTGTTGTCGACGACGATGACCTCATAGCGGGAGTGATCGAGATCCTGATTGAGAAGACTGTCGAGCGCCCGCGGCAACACCTCCGCTCGATTGTAGGTGCACAGGACAACGGACACATCCCGCGCCGCGGGTACGACGCCTGCAGTCGGGGAGCAACGATCGAGGCTCTCAGCTCGGGTAGCGGTTGTGTTCATGGATCTCTGTCTACCGCAGGAGCGGTCGCGCTCGGCCGCGCCGAACGCCCGTCTCTTCATGCCCCCAGTTCTCCGCGTCAGGATCGAGGCCGCGGGCATCATATGCTGGTATGGTGGAACCTACAAGCGAAGCGCGCACCGCTGGACCGACGCGTTCATGTTCCGAAGCGTACGTCCGGCGACCCCGCCCCTCTGCTACGCTCGCGCGGCCCGGTGTGCAAGGAGCGACTGCTCCTGGGTCGGCAGACTGTGTGCTCCGGTTGCTTCCGGGCGAAGCGCTGGCAAGAGCACCGCCCTCTCGAGCCGGACCTGGCCGAGCTCTTCGGGCCCTCGAGGGCGCCCTGGACGACCCGGGACCCCGTCAGGCCGGCCCATTCGCCCGATACGCATCGCGGGCCGTGGACGAGCTCGCCACACGTCTGAGATCACGCCCGAGATCCTGGCGCCAAAGTACGAGATGGACGAGCGGCTCCCTACACGGGTTTCGTGACGCTTGCCCTCGGGGCGCTCGAGGCGGCGCTGTTGAGGCGGGCCGCCACGCGGCCGCCCGCCGCGAGGAGTGCCGGGTAGACCACCCACCGGCGGAAGGGCTCGATGATCCGCAGGTAGGCGCGCCCCAGCCGACCCTCGGGGCGCACGTAAACCGCGAGCCGCGGCCGCCGATCGGCCAGCGAGACGTGCAGGAGCGCGGTGACGGTCCGGTTGGCGATCCGGAACAGCTGCTCGTCGGCCTCCCGGTACGCGGGCACGAAGCCGGCGCTCCCGCGATCGAGCCCGAGGAGACGGCCGAGCGCGCCCCGCACCCCGAACAGCGCGCGGCTCGCGAGCGGGCGCGGCTCCGCGCGAAAGGCCTCGAGCCACGCGGCCAGCGTCACGCCGGGGGCCAGCGGGGTCGCAACCTCCCACACGTCGTGCAGCGCGAGTCCCTCGTCCGCAGCCAGTCCATGGACCCGCCACGGCCGGCACAGGTGATCCGCTGGAGCCACCCGCCCGCCACTCGCCACACTCAGCCCCTGCTCTGCTAGACGCCGCGCGGCGTGTACATGATGACTGCGACGCCCGCGAGACACAGGACGGCCCCGAGGAGGTCGTAGCGATCCGGTCCGATGCGATCCACCGCCCAGCCCCAGAGCAGCGAGAGCACCACGAAGATCCCACCGTAGGCGGCGTAGACGCGCCCGAAGTGGGCCGCCTGGTAGGTCGGGATCACGCCGTACAGGACGAGGACCGCGGCCCCGAGCAGCCCGACCGGCCAGGGCCGGCCCTCGCGCCACCACAGCCACATGAGGTAGCCGCCGCCGATCTCGGCGAGACCGGCCAGCGCGAACAATGTGATCGAATGGAGCAGGGGGCGCAGGTGCTACTCGCGGAAGCGGTTGACGATGGGCAGGCGCCAATCCTTGCCGAAGGCCCGCGGCGTGATCTTGATGCCGATCGGGCCCTGGCGCCGCTTGTACTCGTTGCGGTCCACCATCGCGATCACGCGCTTGACCGTGGTCGCGTCGAAGCCGCGCGCCACGATGTCGGCCACGCCCTGGTCGCCCTCGACGTAGGCCTCCAGGATCGCGTCCAGGAGCGCGTAGGGCGGCAGCGTGTCCTGATCGGTCTGGTCCGGACGCAGCTCGGCCGACGGCGGGCGATCGAAGATGGACCGCGGGATCACGTCGCGCCCGGTCTTGCGGTTGACGTGCTCGGCCACCTGGTAGACGAGGGTCTTGGGCACGTCCTTGATCACCGCGAAGCCCCCCGCCATGTCGCCGTAGAGCGTGGAGTAGCCCACCCCGATCTCGCTCTTGTTGCCGGTGGTGAGGATGAGCCAGCCGAACTTGTTGGAGAGCGCCATGAGGTAGTTGCCGCGGATGCGGGCCTGCAGGTTCTCCTCGGTCACGTCCTCCTTGAGCCCCTTGAAGGGCTTGGCGAGGGCGCGCTTGTAGGCGGCCAGCACCCGGGTGATGGGCAGGCGCAGGAACTCGATGCCGAGGTTGCGGGCGAGCCGCGCCGCGTCGCTGCGCGTGCCCGCCGAGGAATACTGCGACGGCATGGTCACCCCGGTGACGTTGGCGGCGCCGAGAGCGTCGCAGGCGATGGCCGCCACCAGGGCGGAGTCGATGCCGCCCGAGAGCCCCAGCGCCACGTGGGTGAACCCGTTCTTGGTGACGTAGTCGCGGGTGCCCAGGACGAGGGCCTGGTAGATCTCCTCCACCGGCTCGAGCACCGGCACCTCGTGGGGCGGCAGCTTCGGCCGCTCCGGCGCGGGCCGCGGGGACAGCGCCACCCGCCGCGCCTGGGCCGCGGTGGCGCGCAGCTTCTCCTTGCGCCGCCGGGAGTCGTGCAGCCGCGCCCGGAAGACCTCGTCGAGATCGAGATCGGCGACGATGAAGTCCTCCTCGAAGGGCCTGCCCCGCGCCACGCAGTCGCCCTTCTCGTTGAAGATGAAGGACTGCCCGTCGAAGATCAGCTCGTCCTGCCCGCCCACCGTGTTGACGAAGGCCAGGCACACGAGGTCGTCGGCGGCGCGGGTGGCCAGCATCTTCTCGCGGAAGCGCCCCTTGCCCGCGTGGTACGGCGACGCGTTGATGCTCAGCACCAGCTCGGCGCCTCCGAGCGCCTGCAGCGTGGTGGGCCCGGTCGGGTACCAGATGTCCTCGCAGATGTTCGCCGCGATCACCGTCTCGCCCAGCGTGAAGACCGGTGCCTCGGTCCCCGACTGGAAGTAGCGGTTCTCGTCGAACACGCCGTAGTTGGGCAGGTACTGCTTGTGGTACGTCCCGGCCTGCGCGCCGTCGTGGAGGATGGCGGCCGCGTTGAAGATGTCGTCGCGCTTGTCCACGAAGCCCACCACCGCGGTCAGGCCGTGGCTCGCGCGGGCGACGTCGGCCAGCGCCCGGAGGTTGGCCTCGATGAAGGCGGGCTTGAAGAGCAGGTCTTCCGGCGGGTATCCGGTCAGCACCAGCTCCGGGAACGCCACGATATCGCAGCCCAGGGCCCGGGCCCGGTCCATCCCCGCCATCACGAGGCGGGCATTGGCCTCGACGGCGCCCACCGTCGGATTCACCTGGGCCAGCGCCACCCGGACCCGCCGCATGCCGGTATTCTACCCTCTCCGGCGGGCTTTCACCGTCAGGTGCAGCCCGGCCAGGATCAGGGCCCCGCCGGCCACCGTGAACGCGGTGAGCTGCTCGCCGAGCCACCAGACCCCGAGCAGGGCGCCGCCGAGGGGCTGGACATTGAGGAAGATGGCCGCGCGGGGCGCCTCCACCCGCTCCAGGCACCAGTTCCACACCGCGTAGCCCAGCGCGGTCATCACCAGGCCCAGGTAGAGCGTGCCCAGCATGGCCCGCGGCGTCCACGCGGACGGCGGAGCGGTGGCCCACTCCAGCGCCGCGAGCGGCACCATGGCGGCGGCGCCCCAGACGATCGAGTACGCGGTCACCACCAGCGCGGGGTGACGGCGGAGCACCGGCCGGGCGATCAGCGAGTACGCCGCGTAGGCCACGCCGGAGAGGATCAGGACCACGTCGCCGCGCCAGTGGGGCACGAGGGCCAGCGTCACGCCGGGAATGCCGTTCACGACGATGACCACCGCGCCCACGATGGCCAGCGCGGCGCCCAGGCCTTCCCGCAGGGCCAGGCGCTCGCCCAGCAGCAACGGCGAGAGCAGGATCAGCGAGGCGGGCTCCACCGTGATCAGCAGGGCCGCGTTGCTGGCGGTCGAGTGGGCCAGGCCCCAGTTACCGAGCGCGAAGGCCAGCGTGAAGCCCACCACTCCGGTGAGCGCGAGCCGCCAGTGGTCCTCACGGGAGACCGTGGCGGCCGCCATCGCGCGCCGCGCCCACGGCACGAGGATCAGCGACCCGATGGTCAGCCGCGCCATGGCCAGCGTGGTCGGCCCGAGATCCTCGAGCACGATCCGGGAGACCGAGTAGCTGGTGGCGAAGACCAGGTTGGCGACGAGCAGGACCACGTAGGCGGTCGGCACGGGCCGAGCTTAGCCCAGCCGAGGCGCTTCTGTCCCTTTCCGCCGCCATGACAACGTCACGGGTTCGTGACGCTCCCGCAACGAAGCGCCGCTAGCATCCCGCCTGACCGCCATGTCGGCGGGGCCGACCCACACTCGACGACGGAGGACGACCGAGCATGCGCATCGCCCATCGGATCGCCGCAGCGATTGGCCTCGTGTTGCTGGCCGCGTGCGCCACCACGTCGGTGAGCAAGCCCGGCTTCTACACCCAGGTGAAGGAAGGCCGCCTGTGGGTCTTCCGCGAGGGGTCCAAGGAGCTCGAGGAGTTCAAGAAGCACGGCGAGCCGGCCAAGCAGGTCACCCGGATCGGCGCCGGTCCGAACGGCATGACCATCCGGTCGTCCGACGCGTCCGTCATCGACGCGTACCTGACGGCCAAGTAGCGGCGCGCGCGGGACCGGTTGACGTATAATCCCGCGCATGAAGCCCAAGATCCCGTGGTTGCCGCACGAGGTGCAGCCGGGGCAGCCGACCGAGACGTGTCCCCGCTGCGGCGCGAAGAAGCTGATGCCGTGGACGCTCCGGCGAGATCCCCAGCGCGTCACCCTCCTCCGCACGTGGGTCTGCACCGCCTGCCAGGCGACCGAGGAGCGGGACGAGGCGGAGTAGGGGGCGACTCACCGTTCGGCCCCTCACCCTGCAGCCCCTCACCCTGCAGCCCCTCTCCTTGTAGCCCCTCTCCCTGCCCTCTCCCCAGAGGGGAGAGGGAGACAGGCTAGCTGGCGTTCACGAAGTCGAGCAGGGTGCGGAGGCGGGAGAACCCGGAGCGATTGAAGGGCAGCACCAGTCTCGGCAGATCGGACAGCTCGTCCCCTTCCCCCGGGATCGGTCCTTTCGCCTGCTCGGCCGGCGCGCTCAGGATGTCCGCGAAGCGCGCGTTGAGATCGGCGAGCGCGGCGGCGCTGATCGGCCGCCGGATGCGGAGCACGAGAAGGTCGCGCACGTAGCGCTGTGAGTGGTACAGCTTGTAGAAGCCCTCGACCTCCGCGGCGGCCTTCTCCACGTCGTCGGTGATGCGGTAGAGCTCGGGGTCGTTCGGCGACACCGCGCCCCGGCCGACCATCTCTCGCCGGATGAACTCGTCGAAGGTCTTCCAGTAGGTTCCGCCCGGCTCGTCCAGCATCACGAGCGGCAGCACCGGGGACTTCCCGGTCTGGATCAGGGTCAGCGCCTCGAACACCTCGTCGGCGGTTCCAAAGCCGCCGGGCAGGAAGGCCATGGCGTGGGCCTCGCGCACCAGGAAGAGCTTGCGGGTGAAGAAGTACTTGAACGAGACCAGCTTCGGATCGTCCGCGATCCAGGGATTGGCCTCCTGCTCGAACGGCAGCCGGATATTGAGCCCGAACGAGCGCTCGCCGCTCGCGCCTTCCTGGGCCGAGCTCATGACGCCCCCGCCCGCGCCGGTGATGACCATCCAGCCCGCGCCGGTGATCCGCTTGCTGAACGCGTACGCCTGCTCGGAGACCCGGTGCGCGCGCGGTGTCCGGGCGGAGCCGAACACGGTGATCTTCGGCACGTTCCGCCACGGCGCGAAGACCTTGAAGCCGTAGCGGATCTCCTTGAACGACGCGTTGGCGATCCGGAGGTCGGCGACGCCCGCGCCGTCCTCGTACATCTTGAGCGCGGTGGTGAGCAGATCCGCGTAGAGGGGCCAGGTGGACTCCGGCACCCGGAGCTGCTCGAGCAGCGCGTCGATCCGCCGGTTCGCGTCCTCGGACTGGAGGTGGTAGTGCCGATCCGGACTCACACCTGCAGTATACACGGCGACTCTCTCAGGCCAGCGTATGCCGCACCATCTTCCCCTCGACCAGGTAGATGACCATCTCCGCGATATTGGTGGCGTGGTCGGCCACCCGCTCCATGAACCGCGAGATCAGGATCACCCGGATCGCGCGGGAGACCGTCCGCGGGTCCTCCATCATGAAGGTCAGCAGCTCCCGGAAGATCTGCTCCTTCAGGGCGTCCACCTCGGCGTCCGCGGCGCACACCTGGCGGGCCAGGGCGGTGTCACCGGCCACGAACGCGTCGAGGCTCTCCTTGACCATGCGCTGCGCCCGGTCGGCCATGCGGGGCAGGTCGATGTAGGGCTTCAGCTGCGGCTCCCGGTTCAGCTCCAGTACGCGCTGGGCGATGTTCACCGCCTGATCCCCGATGCGCTCGAGGTCGGTCACGATCTTCATCGCGGTGGTGATGAACCGCAGGTCGCCCGCGGCGGGCTGGTGGAGCGCCAGCAGGTTCACGCACTGCTCGTCCACCTCGACGTCGTAGGCGTTGACCTTCCGATCCCGCTCGATGACCTCCTGGGCGATGACGTCGTCGCGCTCGAGCAGGGCCCGCATCGCGCGCCGGATCTGGTCCTCGACCAGCCCGCCCATCGCGAGCAGGGTCTGCTTGAGACCGTCCAGCTCCTCGTGGAAGTGCCGTTGCATCGCGTCCCCCCTGCCTAGCCGAACCGCCCGGTGATGTAGTCCTCGGTCTGCTTCTCCCGCGGATTGGTGAAGAGCTGCCGTGTCACGCCGAACTCGATCAGCTCGCCCAGGAGCATGAAGCCGGTATGGTCGGACACCCGGGCCGCCTGCTGCATGTTGTGGGTGACGATGACGATCGTGTAGCTGTTCTTCAGCTCCAGCATGAGCTCCTCGATCTTGGCGGTGGCGATCGGATCGAGGGCCGAGCACGGCTCGTCCATCAGCAGCACGTCCGGCTCGACCGCGATCGCCCGCGCGATGCAGAGGCGCTGCTGCTGGCCCCCCGAGAGGCCCAGCGCGCTGTCCGCCAGGCGGTCGTGGACCTCGTCCCAGAGCGCGGCGGCCCGCAGGCTCCGCTCCACCATCCCCTCGAGATCGCTCCGGTTCCGGACGCCGAGAATACGCGGACCGTAGGCCACGTTCTCGAAGATCGACTTCGGGAACGGGTTCGACTTCTGGAACACCATCCCGACCCGCTTCCGGAGCTCGGTCACGTCGAGGCCGGGCCCGTAGATGTCGGTCCCGCCGATCCGGATGCTCCCGGTCATCTTCACGCCATCCACCAGGTCGTTCATCCGGTTCAGGCACCGGAGCAGGGTGGACTTCCCGCAGCCGGACGGGCCGATGTAGGCGGTCACCCGGTGCTTGGGGACCGACATGGAGATCTCCTTGAGGGCCATCTTCTCGCCGTACCAGAGCGAGACCTTCTCGATCTCCACCATGGGCATCTCGATGATGGGTGCCTCCAGCGCGTCCGGCTTCAGGGCTTGCCCGATCGTAACAGGTCCAGGTCCGGCCATGGGGTCCTCCGTGAGGGGTGTCTAGACGGCCGACGTCGCGTACCGGCGGCGGAGCCGGTTTCGCATGCCGATCGCGAAGAGGTTGAGGAGCACGACGATGAGGAGCAGGAGCAGGGTGGTCGCGAACACCATCGGGCGTGCCGCGTCCACGTTGGGGGACTGAAAGCCGACGTCGTAGATGTGGAACCCGAGATGCATGAACTTCCGGTCGAGATGGAGGAACGGCCAGTATCCGTCGAGGGGCAGCGAGGGGGCCAGCTTCACGACGCCGGTGATCATGAGCGGGGCGACCTCCCCCGCGGCGCGGGCCATGGCCAGGATGAGCCCGGTCAGGATGGACGGCATCACCGCGGGCAAGACCACCCGCAGGGTCGTCTCGAGCTTCGTGGCCGAGAGCGCCAGCGAGGCCTCGCGCGTCCCGCGCGGGATCGCGGCCAGCCCTTCCTCGGTCGCCACGATGACCACCGGCACCGTGAGGAGCGCCAGGGTCAAGGAAGCCCAGAGGATGCCCCCCGTGCCATAGGTCGGCGTCGGGAGCGCCTCCGCATAGAAGAGCTGGTCGATGGAGCCGCCGACGAAGTAGATGAAGAAGCCCACCCCGAAGACCCCGAACACGATGGACGGCACGCCGGCCAGGTTGTTGACCGCGATGCGCACCGCGCTCACGAACAGCCCCTGCCGCGCGTATTCCCGCAGGTAGAACGCGGCGAGGACGCCCAGCGGGGTGACGAGGATGCTCATGATCACGACCATCATGACGGTGCCGAAGATGGCCGGGAACACCCCGCCCTCCGTGTTCGACTCCCGGGGCTCGTCCGATACGAACTCCCAGATCCGTCCGGCGTAGTAGACGGTCTTCGCGCCGACGCCCATGGTGTTGGGGAACCGGACGTCCACGATCAGGGCCAGCGGCCACTCCTTGTCCTTGCCCCCGTCGGCCTGAACCAGGACGGTCGCGGTCTGGCTCTTCCTCAGCTCGACCAGGCGCGCCGCCTGGACCTGGTACTGCTCCTCGAGGGGGGCCAGCTTGGCCCTCAGGGCGTCGACCTCCGGCCCGGACGTGATCCCCTTCAGCTCGAGCCCCTTCAGCGCGAGACGGACCTGCTCCTGCTGGTAGTTGATCCCGCCGATCTCGCGCGTCTCGATTCGCCGGATCTCCCGCCGGATGCGGGTCACCTCGGGAAGCCGCCGCTCGACCTCCCCCCACGCCTCGGGCCCGGTGGCGAGGGCGCGGCCGCCATCCCGCAGCTCCTTGATGATGCCGATCAGCACGCCCCACTCCGTTCGCTCGATCAAGGCAACGTCCGCGGGATACTCCCGCCTGGTGATCTGGCTCTCGTCCACCCACCGGAAGTCGGCGCCGTAGATGTCGCGGTTGCCCACCTTCATCTTGATCCGATACTCGCCGGCTCGTCCCGGCACCGGCTCCCGCTCGGCGAGCTGGCCGGTCATGGTGGTGCCGTCGGCCAGGGTCGCCCGCAGGACGTTGCTCGGCCAGAAGAAGCCGAGCCCGTTGTACAGGATCAGCGCGACCAGGCCGGCCACCATCAGCAACGCGACCGCCAGCGCGCCGCCTGTCAGCCAGATGAACGGCTCGCCGCTCTTCCAGAGCTTGCTCATAGGTACTGGTACTTTCGCCGGAGCTTGAGGCGCACCAGCTCGGCCGCGGTGTTCACCACGAAGGTGAGGCAGAAGAGGAGGAACGCGGCCAGGAACAGCACCCGGAAGAGGGTGCCCTGCTCCGGCGCCTCCGGCAGCTCCACCGCGATGTTCGCCGACAGCGCCCGGAACCCGTTGAAGATGCTGAGGTCCATGACCGGAGTATTGCCGGTCGCCATCAGCACGATCATGGTCTCGCCCACCGCGCGTCCGAAGCCGATCATGATGGCCGAGAAGATCCCCGGGCTCGCCGTCGGCAGCACGATACGCACCGCGGTCTGCCAGCGGTTGGCGCCCAGGGCCAGCGACCCGGCCCGCAGATGCTGCGGCACATTGGAGAGCGAGTCCTCGGCGATGGTGAAGATGATCGGGATCACTGCGAAGCCCATCGCGATGCCCACCACCAGGGAGTTCCGCTGGTCATACGTGAGCCCCAGGGCCGACAGCAGCCAACCCCGGTAGTTGCCGGACAGGAGCACCGACTCGACCAGGCCGCCGAGCCAGAACGACACCCACATGCCCAGGACCACGACCGGCAGGAGCAGGAGCACCTCGCTCCCCGTCCGGAAGCGCGTCCGGAGCCCCGCCGGCAGCAGGCGCCACAGGAGCAGCGTGCCCACGATGAAGACCGCCTGCACCAGCGGCATCAGGAAGAGGCCCGGCACCACCTTCTCCACCATCGGGGCCAGCCAGAGGCCGGCCAGGAAGCCCAGCACGACGCTGGGCAGCGCGGCCATGATCTCGACCACCGGCTTGATATAGGCCTTGAGATTCGGATGCATGAACTCGCTGACGTAGATCGCGGCGAGCAGCGCCAAGGGGATGGCGATGAGCAGGGCGTAGAAGGTCCCTTTGAGCGTGCCGTAGATGAGCGGCGTCAGGCTGAACTTGGCCTCGAAGTCATCGGTGCCGCCGGTGGACTGCCAGACGTAGGCAGGCTCGCCGTAGCCCTCGTACCACACCTTCCCGAACACCGTCTGGAGCGTGATCTCGGGGTGGGGATTGTTGACCTTCCACTGCGAGATCGCGCCCCGCGGGTTGGTGGTGAGCACCGCGTCCGCTTTCGGGGCGAACACGACGGACTGGATCGCCCCGCCCCCGGCGCGCATCGAGAGCAGGGTCTTGCCGGAGGTGCCGTAGTGGAGATGGAGGCCGCCCGCGGCGTCTGCCGTGACGAAGCCCTTGTCGCGGCCCGAGCCGCTGATCGCGATCACCGGCCCCGGGTGGCCCTGGAACTCGTGGATGCGGGTGAGGCGCCCCTGGGGCCAGAGGATCTGCCATGAGGACACTCCACCGGCCTGATCGCCGACGACCAGGGTCCGGTCGCCCAGCAGGAATGACAGCGCCGTCACGGCCACGCCGGGGCTGACCGTGACGGCCTCGGCCACCGTCGGGCTCGCCTTCTCCCGGAGGTCGTACCGCACCACCTGCCCGCGGGACGTGCCGATGAACAGATCCTCGGCCCGGCGGTCCAGCGCGAGCGCGGTGATCTCGCCCTCGATGGACAGCGGCAGCGCGGCCAGCGACTCCTCCCGTCGACTGGCGCCGACGAGCGCCTTGGTCTCGATCACGGTCTGGGCGATCAGGTCGGTCGGGCCCACCCGCGCCACCGTCACCGGCCCGGCCTCGGATGCGGCGCTGACCACGTCCAGGATCGGCCGCTTCCGCTCCGGGTCGAACACCGACGGAGCGCCGAAGCTCGGCTGCGCGACGACCTCGCGCTTGCCCTCCGGGAAGGTCACTTCGAACTTGGTCTCGAGAGGGATGACGCGGCCGTCGGAAGTCCCGATCATGTACTTGGAGGTTCCGACCAGGTACTTGCCGGCCCCCGTGTCGGTGACCCGGGTCACCGTTGCGCCGTCGAGACCCTCGATCGGTACGGCCGCCAGGACGCGACCCCGCCGGAGGTCCGTCAGCTGCAGCACGCCACCCGAGATGACCTGACTCGCCACCTCACGATACTCGTCGACGCCGAGCGGCCCGGTCGCCACCGCGCCACCGGCAGCGCCCCCGATCGGGGATCCGACGAGCTCGGCGGTCGGGACCTTGAACAGCGGATACACCTCGGCGGCGATGACGAGGAGGATGGCGAGGATGCAGGCGATGATGACGAGCCCGCCGACCACGACCAGGCGTGACGCCCAGAGGTCCAGCGTGATCCGGCGGGCCGTGCGTGCCGGGGAAACACCCAGCGGGCGGGCCGGAGCCGCCGGCCCGCCCGCCCGCAGTGCGTCAGGACCGATCGCCACTTACTGGACCTTGTTCAGCTCTTCCTTGGCGATCGTCGCGGGGATCGGGAAGTAGCCGTCCTTGATGACCACTTCCTGGCCCTCCTTGGAGAGCACCAGCTTCACGAACTCGCGGGTGAGCGGGTCGAGCGCTTTCCCCGGCGCCCGGTTGACGTAGACGTAGAGGAATCGCGAGAGGGGATACGTTCCCGCGTAGGCATTCGCCGGGTCGGCGTCGAAGCACTTCGCCCCTTCCTTCGCGGCCAGCGGGACCGCCCGCACCCCGGCCGTGGCATAGCCGATGCCGCTGTAGCCCATGGCGAAGCGATCCACCGTCACGCCCTGGACCACCGACGCCGAGCCCGGCTGCTCCTTGACCTCGTCCTTGTAGTCCCCGTTCTTGAGCGAGTGCTCCTTGAAGAAGCCGTAGGTCCCGGAGGCCGAGTTACGACCGTAGAGGCTGATCGGCTTGGCGGCCCACTCACCGGTGAGACCGAGCTGGCCCCAGGTCTTGATGTCTTCCTTGTAACCCGCGCGCCGCGACTTCGAGAACACCGCGTCCACCTGGGCCATCGTCATGCACTTGAGCGGGTTGTCCTTGTTGACGAAGACCGCGAGGGCGTCCACCGAGCTGCGGATCGCGGTGGGCTTGTACCCGTACTTCTTCTCGAAGGCGTCGATCTCGGTGCCCTTCATCTCCCGCGACATCGGGCCGAGCTGGGCCGTGCCGGAGATGAGCGCCGGAGGCGCGGTGGAGGAGCCCTTGCCCTCGATCTGGATCTTCGCGTTCGGGTAGAACCGGTTGAAGTTCTCCGCCCAGAGGGTCATCAGGTTGTTCAGCGTGTCCGAGCCGATGCTGGAGACGTTGCCGCTGACGCCGCTCACCGCCTTGTAGCCCTGCAGTCCGGCGTCGAGCTTCGGCGGCCCGGCCGCGTACCCGGCGGCCGCGGTTACCCCGACGAGGACCAGCGCTGCGATCGTTCTCTTCATCTCGTTCTCTCCTTTGTGGTTTCGGGGCTCATGGTCCCCTGTGCCTGTTGCGGGACGGTAACCGTCACGTTACGTTTGTGTTACGGGCGACCGGGGTCCCGGAACCGGTAGCCCACTCCGCGGACCGTCTCGATAGCCGGCACCGGCGCGCGGGCGGCGGTGAACTTGGCCCGCAGCCGGGCCACGTGCACGTCCACGGTCCGGGGCTCCACGAAGCCGTCCTGGCCCCAGACCAGATCCAGCAATTCGTCGCGGCCGAAGACCCGCCCCGGGGAGCGGACCAGGCTCGCGAGCAGATCGAACTCCTTGCGGGTCAGCTCCACCAGGCGGCCCTTCATCTTGACCTCGAAGCGCTGCCGGTCGATCTCGAGATCCCCCGCGCGGAGCGGCTGCCCGCCCGTGTCGTCTCCGGGGCGGCCGCGGCGGGACACCGCGCGCACTCGGGCCAGCAGCTCGCGCGGGGAGAAGGGCTTGGTGACGTAGTCGTCCGCGCCCATCTCGAAGCCGAGCACCTTGTCGCCTTCCTCCGCGCGACCGGTGACCATGATGATCGGGATCGCGAGCGTCTCCCGGTCCTGCTTGAGGCGCCGGCAGATCTCCCAGCCGTTGAGATGCGGCACCATGATGTCCAGCAGGATCACGTCGGGACGGGCGTCCTTCACCTGGCGGAGCGCGTCGGTGCCGTTACCGACCACCCGGACGTCGTAGCCTTCCTTGCCGAGGTTGTAGCGGATCATCTCGGCCACGTCCGGCTCGTCTTCCACGACGAGCACCCGCGCGCCCCGGACCGGCCCACTCGCCTTCTCCGCGCCCCCGCGCCGACCGCCGCTCGCCATCAGGTCCACCCCCGCGCCCGGTCTCGTCATGGCGCGAGTGTGCGCGGACGGGGTTACGGGATGATGACGGCGGGGTAAATCGTGGGTGAACGGCGGGCCGCGGAACGCCCGACGCCCCGCCGGACGGCGGGGGCGTCGGGGTGACTCAGTCGAGACGCGGGTGGGTCAGATCCCGATCTCGCGCGAGGTGATCGTGTACTTGAAGCTGTCCGGATCCAGGCTGTCCTTACGCGCCCCGCCGGTCTCGGCCTGGGGATACATGAGGAAGCCGACCGGCTCCTCCTTCGAGTTCGGCAGCACGACGTCGTGCGCGTAGTTGTAGGCCAGCCAGTTCATCTCCCACTGGCCGAACAGCTTGGCCCGCGCCTTCCGGGTGATCGGATCGGCCAGCGGGAGGCCGCCCCGCTCCTCCAGCACGACCTTCCGGACGTCCGCGGGGTCCACCGGCACCCAGCCGTGGCTCGCGGTGTAGAACTCCGCCCGGCAGTGCTGCGCCTTGGTGATGTCGCCGCCCTTCCCGAGGCTCTTGAACTCGGCGGAGTCAGCGGTGCGCACCCCGTAGACGTCGCGCGCGGGGACGCCCGCGGCACGGGCCAGGCCCACGAATAGCGCGTTCAGGTCGGCGCACTTGCCGCCCAGATTCCCGGTCTCGAGCATGGCGCGGATGTCGCCCACGCCGCAGCCGCGCACCTTCGGATCGCGGAAGGTGTTGTCCACGATCCACTCGTAGATCGCGCGGGCCTTGTCCAGGTCGCGGTCCTGCCCCTTGGTGATCTGCTGCGAGGTCTTCTTCACGATGCCGTCGGTCCGGATCAGCTTGGTGGACTCGCGGTACCGGTTGAGCGTGGCGCGGCTCTCGCGCGCAGGATTCATGCCCGGCTTCGTCACGTCGACGAGCCGGTCGCGCGCGGCGAAGCGGCTGGTCACCTCCACCACCGGCGCGCTCTCCCCGGCCGGGAACTCCGCGTAGAAGATCGCGGCGCCGTACCTGTCGTCACGATAGATGCGCACCGCCGACCCGTTGCCCGTCCAGGTGTGGCCGAGGCCTTTCTGGTAGTCGGTGTCCACCGCGAGGGGCATCGGCAGCCAGACCCGGCTCGGGCCCATGGGATCGGCCACCTCCACGCGGGTCACGACCTCGAAGGTGCGCCACCTGGCGCCATCCGAGCCGGTGGACGCCCGCCCGATCTGCGGCAGCCCGGCCACCGCCGCGACCGTCGCCACCGTGACCCCGCTCTTGAGGAACTCGCGTCGCTTCATCGATGTCTCTCCCGTCGGCCGTTTTCTTGGAATGAACCGCGACCGCCGGGCCATGGTACCGTGTCACTCGAGAGGGTCCAATCCGATGTACCGATGATTCACCATCGGCAGATCGGCCAAACCTATGACTGAACGCCGCGTAACATTCCTGTAATTTGACCTCGCGCGACACCTCTCCGAAACTAGCGGCCGGGCTCCACCAGCGCGGGCCCGATCCAACCGTGACGACACCGCCGCCACTGCCGCCTGACGCCTTCGTGAACCGAGAGCTGTCCTGGCTCGAGTTCAACCGACGGGTGCTCGAGGAGGCCCAGGACCCAACCGTCCCGCTGCTCGAACGAGTAAAATTTCTAGCTATTTTCAGCTCGAACCTCGACGAATTCTTCATGGTCCGGGTGGCCGAGCTGAAGCGGCGGATCCGGGCCGGAGACCTGGCCCCCGGCCCGGATGGCCTCTCTCCGGCCGAGACCCTCGCGGCGATCTCGGAGACGGTGCACCACCTGGTGGACGCCCAGCACCGCTGCTTCCTCGAGGATCTGGGCCCGATCCTGGCGTCCGAGGGCATCCGGCTGGTGCGCCCCAAGGAAGTCACGCCCGAGCAGGAGCGGTACCTCGACGATTACTTCCAGCGGACCCTGATGCCGGTCCTGACCCCGCTGGCCATCGACCCGGGACACCCGTTCCCCCATCTGGCCAACCGGTCGCTCTGCCTGGTCGTCGCGGTCAAGCCGGTGGCCACGAGCGCCCTGCCGCATACCACGCTCACGGTGGTCCACATCCCGGGCCAGGTGGTGCCGCGCTTCGTGCCCATGCCCGGTTCCGCCGGGCAGCACGCCTTCATGCTGCTGGAGGACGTGATCCGGCTCCAGCTGCCCGCGCTCTACACCGGCTACGAGATCCTCTCCTGCCACGCCCTGCGCGTCACCCGTGACGCCGAGATCGCGCTCGAGCGCAAGCGCGCGGTGGATCTCCTCACCAGCGTGGAGGCCGGGGTGCGCGAGCGCCGCATGGGCGACGCGGTTCGCCTGCAGTACGATCCCGATCTCCCCGCCGATCTCCTCGCCATGCTGGTGGACGAGCTCGAGCTGGGCCCCGACGACCTCTACGCGAGCGCCGGCTTCACCGCGTTCTCCGATCTCTTCCAGCTCTACGCGGCGGTGGACGTGCCGCGCCTCAAGGACCAGCCGCTCCCGCCCCGCCCGCTCCCGGCCTTCGACGGCGGCGCCGACATCTGGAGCGCGATCCGCGCCGGCGACGTCCTCGCGCACCATCCGTACCACTCCTTCGACGCGGTCACCCGCTTCGTGAGCGAGGCGGCCGGGGACCCGCGGGTGCTCGCGATCAAGATGACGCTCTACCGCGTCAGCCCGACCTCCCCGATCGCGCAAGCCCTCACCCTGGCCGCCGAGAACGGCAAGGAGGTCGCGGTGCTCGTGGAGCTGCAGGCCCGCTTCGACGAGGAGGCGAACATCCGCTGGGCGCGTGCGCTCGAGGAGGTGGGCGCCCACGTCGTGTACGGGCTGCCCGGCTACAAGACCCACTGCAAGGCCTGCCTGGTGGTCCGCCAGGATCCCGACGGGATCCGGCGCTACTGCCACCTCGCCACCGGCAACTACAACGTGCGGACCGGGGGCATCTACGGCGACTTCGGCCTCTTCACCTGCCGGGAGTCCTTCGGCGAGGACGTGACCGAGCTATTCAACATGCTCACCGGCTACACGCGCCCGCGCCGCTTCCGCCACCTCCTGATGGCGCCGACCGGCCTGCGGGACGGCTTCCACGAGCGCATCCGGCGAGAGGCCGAGCACGCCCGGCAGGGCCGCCCCGCGCGCATCATCGCCAAGATGAACAGCCTGGTGGACCGCACCCTGATCGAGGACCTCTACGCGGCCGGCCAGGCCGGGGTCACGGTGGACCTGATCGTCCGCGGCATCTGCTGCCTGCGCCCCGGCATTCCCGGCCTGTCGGACCGCATCCGGGTCATCTCGATCGTGGACCGGTACCTCGAGCACGCGCGCGCCTTCTACTTCCAGAACGCGGGCGCGGCGGAGTACTGGCTGGCCTCGGCCGACTGGATGCCCCGCAACCTCGACCACCGGGTCGAGATCGCGTTCCCGGTGCTCGATCCCCGGCTGCAGGCCCAGATCCACGAGGTGCTGGAGCTCCAGCTCCGCGACACCGTCAAGGCGCGCGAGATCCTCCGGGACGGCCGCTCGACCCGCGTCCGGGCCGTCGACACCGCGCCGCTGCGCTCTCAGGAGCGACTCTACGCCCTCGTGGCCGAGGGCCGCGCCTAGCCCGGACAATTCATGAACGCGTGTTCCGCGTCTTATGCACCCCCTCACCCTGTCCCTCTCCGCCTCCGGGGGCGAGGGGATCGAAACGGCTCCCTCTCCCTCGGAGAGGGAGAGGGTCGGGGTGAGGGTGGCGCAGGTGTTCACGCATAGTCCGGGTTAACCGAGCGTCAGGCGTCCACGATCTCGCGCAGGCTCTCGTCGTGCGCCATCGGGTCACCGGCGAGGAAGGCGATGGGCTCGCCGCGGTAGCCGTCCGGATCCAGCGGGAAGAGGGGCGAGCCCCGCTCGGCGGTCAGGACGCCGCCCGCCTCGATCACCACCGGCGCGGCCCCCACGATGTCCCAGAGCGACGCCCGCTGGTCGTGCACGAAGGCCAGCGCGCCGGTGGCCACGTAGCAGAGGTGGAGCGCGGTGGAGCCCACCCGCCGCAGCCGGTAGCGGCCGAGCCAGCCCTCGGCAAAGGGCGGCACGCCGCCGCGATAGGGCGTCCGGGCGCAGAAGAGCGAGCGGCCGGTCCGCGGCGTCGGGGTCACCCGCAGCGGCCGCTCGCCGAGCCACGCGCCGTGGCCGACGAGCCCGGTGAAGAGCTGGTCGGCCACCGGGTCGTAGACCGCCCCGCAGAAGGGCCGGCCGTAGCGCAGCACGCCGACCGACACCGCGAAGCCGGGCAGCCCTCGCCCGAAGTTGTTGGTTCCGTCGATCGGATCCACGATCCACACGTGCGGCGCCTCGAGCCGCCGGGGCGGCGAGGCCCCGCTCTCCTCGCCGAGGAGGCCGTCGTCGGGGAAGGCGGCGGCGAGCTCGGAGTCGAGGCAGCCCTGGACGGCCAGGTCGGCGTCGGTCACCATCGAGTCGTCGGGTTTCCACGTCACCGCGGCCCGCGTCCAGTAGCCGAGGGCGACCCGGCCACCCAGCCGCGCGAGCCGGGCGGCCGCGGCCAGCCTCGTCTCGCCATCGAACCGGGCCGGATCGAGACGGCTCAATCCCAGTCTCCGAACCGGCGCCGGCCCACCACTCGTCCGCACCGCGGACAGCGATAGACGACCTCCAGCACCGCCGGCACGGCGTGGATCAGCTCGCCCGGGAGTGCCTCGCTCGTCACGTCGCACGACCGACAGCGGGGTGCCCGCCACGCCGCCTCGAGCCCCAGGGCGGCGGCGGCCAGGACCAGCAGGGAGAGCACCGCCACCAGGAGCTCGGCGGACACCGTCGCGCTCAGATCAGTCGCGCCCGGATGCGCGCCGAGACCTGGTCCAGGATGAACACGGTCACGAACAGCGCGAGCAGGATCGTGCTGACGTGCCCGTAGTTGAACATGTCGTACCGGCCCTTCAGCTCCTGGCCGATGCCCCCCGCCCCGACGATGCCGATGACGATGGCCATCCGGACGTTGCGATCGAGGATGTAGAGCGTGTAGGCGATGTACTGGGGGAACACCTGGGGGAGCACTCCGAACCAGAGGACCTTGAGCTTGCCCGCGCCGATGGCCTGGAGCGCCTCCTGCGGGCCCCGGTCCGCGTTCTCGACGTCTTCCGCATAGAACTTGCCGAGGAACCCGGCCGCGTGCAGGCCAAGCGCCAGGATGCCCGCGATCGGGCCGAAGCCATAGGCCAGGACGAGGAAGAGGGCGCTGATCATCTCGGGAATCGCCCGGAGAAAGCTGACGAGCCCGCGAGCCGCCGCGTACACACCGGGCGACGGAGTGTAGTTCCGGGCCCCGCCGATGGCGAGCGGGACGCTGACCACCACCGCCAGGATCGTGCCCCAGAGGGCGATCTCGAGCGTCTCCACCATCTTGACCGCGACCCGCCAGAGATAGCCCACCGGCTGCACCAGGAACTCCCGGACCGCGACGTGGGTCTCCGTCCGGAGGGTCTCCCGGTTGACCCGCACCTCGCGGCTCTCCTGCCGCTCGATGCGCGAGAACCAGGGCAGGCGCCCGGGGTCGAAGCTCTCGATGCGGGAGACCTCGGTCCTCTCCCCGAGCTGGGGCGGGAACAGGCTCTCGCCCATCCGCGCCAGGCCTTGCCCGATCTGCGAGGACTCCCGGAGGCCGACGAGGCTCTGGGCCCACTCCCAGCTCAGGGCCAGGAAGCGCTGCCCCTCGACCCGCTGGGCGGAGACGCCCAACCCCAGGACGACCAGCAGCACCAGCGCGACGATCTTCGCGTCGTAGGGCTGGCGCAGCTCCCACCCGGCCGCGGTCCGGCCGCCCAGGGCGGCTCCTGTCCGGCCGGCCACGCTCAGCGCCTGCCGCCCGCCTCGACGGCGGCGGTGGCCGGAACCGGGCTGCCCGGCCTCGTCTGGTGGTAGATCAGGGTCAACGTTGCGTCGTCGAGATCGGCGGCGGGCCCGTCGTAGACGATCTCCCCGGAGTGCACGCCGATGACGCGCTCGGCGAACTCGCGCGCCAGGTCCACCTGATGGAGGCTGCACAGCACGGTGGCGCCGCGCTCCTTCGAGGCCTGGCGGAGCAGCGCGAGGATGTCGCGGCTGATATTGGGGTCGAGGCTCGCCACCGGCTCGTCGGCGAGGACCACCGCCGGATCGAGGATGAACGCCCGCGCGATGCCCACGCGCTGCTGCTGGCCGCCCGAGAGATCGCTGGCGCGCCGGTGAAGATGCTCCGCGTCGAGCCCGACCCGCGCGATCAGCTCGCAGGCCCTCCGCCGCAGCCCGGCCGGAAAGAGGTGCAGCAGGGCCCGCGCCGTGGACACCGCGGGCAGCGACCCCGCGAGCACGTTCTTGGCCACGCTCAGCCGGGGCGACAGGTTGAACTGCTGGTGGATCATCGCCACCCGCGGCCGCACCGCCGCCAGCGTCCTGCGCGTGACCGCCACCCCGTCCACCCGGACCACGCCCGCGGTCGGCTCCACGAGGCCGTTCACCAGCCGCAGGAGCGTGGACTTCCCCGCGCCCGACGGGCCCAGCACCACGCAGAACTGGCCGCGCGGCACGTGCAGCGTCACCGACCGGAGCGCCCGCGTCCCGTCCGGGAAGATCTTGCCGGCGGCCACGAAGCTCAGCATCGGGGCCTCAGCGCTGGGCCGCCTTCTTGAGCATCCGCCCCTTGAGCTCGTCGGTGACCTTGGCGAGCTTGGTGAGCGCGGTCACCATCGACGACTCCGGGTAGTTGGCGTCGTAGCGGTCCAGCTTGGCTCCGCCGTAGCCGCGGATCATGTCCTTCGACACGCCGGGCGCGGTGTGGACGGAGTTGAACGCTTCGCGCAGCTTGGCCTTCACCTGGGCGGGCAGCTTCGGATGCATGGCGAGCGGCGGATAGGGGATCGGCTCGCTCTTGGCCAGCACGCGGATCTCGTCCGGCTTGATCGCGCCCTGCTTGACCGCCTTCTCGAACGAGTCGAGCGACGCCGACGCCGCGTCCGCCTGGCCGTGCTGGAGCGCCTTCAGGCTGTTGGCGTGGCTGCCGGTCATGAGCACGGCCGCCAGGTCCCGGGCCGGATCGAGACCGGCGGCGAGGAGCATGGCCACCGGGAAGGCGAAGCTCGACGTGGAGTTCACGTCCCCGAACGCCACGCGCTTGCCCCGCAGCTCCGCGACGGCGCTGACCGGCGAGTCGCCCTTGACGAAGATCGCCGAGTAGTAGACCGACTGGCCCTTCTCCACGCCCACCGCGAGCAGCTCGGCCCCGCCCCGTGCGCGGGCCTGGAGGTAGCTGACCGGACCGAAGAACCCGATCTCGGCAAGCCCGTTCGCCATCCCCTCCACCACCGCGCCGTAGCTCTGCCCCACCCGGATGTCGAAGTGCAGATCGGTCATGCGGCTGACCGCGCCGAATACCGGTACGAAGTCGGCCTTGGTCCCGTCCTCGGTTCCCCCGTCGGCGGGCACCAGCATCACGCGGAACGGCCGCGCCTTGCTGCCGTCGGGCATGGACTGCGCGCCGGGCCACTCCGCGAGGCCCAGCACCAGTGCCAGCGTCAGGGTCAGTCCCAGCCATCTCGTCGTCATTCGCATCGCGTCCTCCTCCGCTCGGTTGTTGGCCTGCCGTGGTTGCCCGCCCTACGCGATTCGCTCGCCTTCGCGCCACACCGCGCCCACCACCGCCACGTCGCCCACCGACCGTGCCCGGACGAGGTCGGCGCGCTTGCCGGGGGCGATCTCGCCGCGGTCATCCAGCCCGACCCGCTCGGCCGGGGTCAGGCTGACCATGGCCACCGCCGCCGGGAGCGGCAGCCCGTGCCGGACGTGGAGCAGGAACGCGCCGTGCAGCGCGCTCGCCGGGACGTAGTCGGACGAGAGCACGTCGAGGAGTCCGTGGGCCGCCAGCTCGCCCGCCGAGACGTTGCCCGAGTGCGAGCCGCCGCACACCAGGTTGGGCGCGCCCGCCACGATGGCCAGCCCGTACGCGCGGGCCGCGCGCGCGGCCTCGAGCGTGGTGGGAAACTCGGCGACCGCGATGCCCTCCGCGACCGCCTCCTCGACGTGGGCGGCGGTGGCGTCGTCGTGGCTGGCCAGCGTCAGCCCGCGCTTCTGGCACAGGCCGACGAGCGCGGCCCGGTGCCGCTCGCCGTAGCGGGCCTGGTCGGCCAGGCGCTTGCCGATCAGCTCGTCCATCTGCGCGTCGCTCAGCCCGTACTTGCCCTGGTTGTACTCGCGGTACTTGTCCACCCGGACGAACTGGCGTTGACCGGGCGTGTGGTCCATGAGCGAGACCAGGCGCACCATCGGATCCGTCGCGAACGGCTCGAAGTCCCGCAGCACCCACTCGGTGCTGACCTCGCACCGCATGTGGAGGAAGTGCTCGCAGCGGAGCAGGCCCGCGTCCCGGGCCGACCGGATCGCGCGGGCGAACGGTGCCGGATCGCGCGGGCGCTGGCCGGTCTCGATGATGTAGCCGACCGCCAGGCCGTCGAGCACGGTGGTGATGCCGGCCGAAGCCAGCTGCGCGTCGTGCGCGGCGACCGCCGCGGTCGCCGGCCACTGCACGCCCGGCCGCGGGGCCCAGTGCTTCTCCAGCACGTCGGTGTGCAGCTCCACGATGCCGGGCAGGAGGTAGTCGCCGGCCAGGTCCAGGGCGCCCCGGACCGCGCTCCGGCCCGGCTCCACCGCCCGCACGAGGCCGTCCTCGACGACCACGGTGCCGCGGAAGGCCTCGTGCCGCGTCACCACCTGCGCGTTGGTCAGCACCATGCGCGCGCTCACGCCGCCTCCGGCTCCGTCAGCCACTGCACCCGCGTCGCGAGCCGTGAGCGGACGAGGGCGTCGTGGACCGTGCCGAGCACCGCGGCTCCGCGCCGGCGCGCCTCGTCGATCAGCTCGACGACCAGCCGGCGGCTCTCCGCGTCCAGCGAGGCGGTGGGCTCGTCAAGCAGGAGCACGGGGTAGGCCACCACGAACACGCGGGCGACATTGACCCGCTGCTGCTCGCCCCCCGAGAACGTCACCGGGGACAGCGACCACAGGCGCTCCGGGATGCGGAGCCGCTCCAGCAGCGCCCGGGCCCGCTCCCGCGCCTCGGGGAGCGGGACGCCGATCGCGCGGAGCGGCTCCGCGACCACCTCGACCACCGGCACCCGCGGCACCACCCGGAGGAACTGGCTGACATACCCGATGGTGCGACGGCGCACGTCGAGGACGAGCCGGGGCGACGCGCCCACCAGGTCGACCACTCGACCGTCATGACGGACCAGGATGCGGCCGGCCTGCGGCACGTAGTTGCCGTACACCGCCCGCAGCAGCGTGCTCTTGCCCGCGCCGGAGGGATCGGCGAGCACGACGCACTCGCCGGGCGTCACCCTCAGGCTCACCCCGCGCAGCACCGGCAGCCGCACCCCGCCCTGGGCGTGCAGGACGAACGTCTTCTGCAGCGCCTGGATCTCCAGCGCCGGGCCGCTCACGGGTGGAGCACCGAGGACACGAGGAGCTGCGTGTACGGATGCTGCGGATCGTCCAGCACCTGATCGGTGAGGCCGGACTCGACGGCCTCGCCGCCCCGCATCACGATGAGCCGGTGGGCGAGCAGGCGCGCCACCGCCAGGTCGTGGGTCACGATGACCGCGGACAGGTCCAGCTCGGCCACCAGTCCCCGGAGCAGGTCCAGCAGTCGCGCCTGCACCGAGACGTCGAGCCCGCCCGTCGGCTCGTCCATCAGGACCAGCCGGGGCCGGGTGACCAGGTTGCGCGCGATCTGCAGCCGCTGGAGCATGCCGCCCGAGAACGTCTCGGGCAGGTCGTCGATCCGGTCGAGACCGATCTCCACCTGGGCGAGCCAGTCGAGCGCCTGGCCGCGGATGCCGCCGTAGTGCCGGGCCCCCAGCGCCATCAGGGGCTCTCCCACGTTGGCGCCGGCGCTGACGCCCATCCGCAGCCCGTCGCGCGGGTTCTGGTGCACGAGACCCCACTCGCTCCGGAGCAGCCGCCGCCGCGCGGACTCGTCCTCGCGCAGGACGTCCACCACCCGCCCGTCCCGCGCCGCGTACTCGACCCGGCCGGCGTCGGCACCCACGCGGCCCGACAGGCAGTTGAGCACGGTGGTCTTGCCCGACCCCGACTCACCCACCACGCCGATCACCTCGCCCGGCCAGAGATCGAACCCGACGTCGAGGCAGCCGGTCTGGGCGCCGTAGCGCTTGCCGAGTCCGCGCACGGACAGCAGCGGGCGATCCGGGGCCGGCCTCACGGTCGATCTCCGGACGTCTGGCCGGCCGCCTGCCGCCGAGCGCAGAAATCGGTGTCGGAGCAGACGAAGAGGCGCCCGCCCTTGTCGTCCATGATGATCTCGTCGAGGAAGACGCCCCGCGCGCCGCAGAGGGCGCACGGCCGCTCCCAGTGCTCGACCTCGAAGGGGTGGTCGTCGAAGTCGAGGCTCCGCACCCGGGTGTGCGGCGGCACCGCGTAGATCCGCTTCTCGCGGCCCGCGCCGAAGAGCAGCAGCGCGGGGTTGCCGTCGAGCTTGGGGTTGTCGAACTTCGGGATCGGGGACGGGCGCATCAGGTAGCGCCCGTTCACCAGCACCGGGTACTCGTACGTCTGCGCCACCTTCCCGTGGCGGGTGATGTCCTCGTACAGCCGCACGTACATCACGCCGTACTCCTCGAGCGCGTGCATCGTGCGGGTCTCCGCCTCGCGCGGCTCGAGCCAGCGGAGCGGCTCCGGGATCGGGACCTGGAGCACCAGGATCTGCCCGGCCCGGAGCGGCGTCTCGGGGATGCGGTGCCGCGTCTGGATGAGGGTGGCCTCGTCGGTCCGGGTCGTGGTGCGGACGGCGGCGGTGCGCTCGAAGAACTTCCGGATGCTCACCGCGTTGGTGGTGTCGTCGGCGCCCTGGTCGATCACCTTGAGCACGTCGTCCGGCCCGATCACGCTCGCGGTCACCTGGACCCCGCCGGTGCCCCAGCCGTAGGACAGGGGCATCTCGCGGCTGCCGAACGGCACCTGGTAGCCGGGGACGGCCACCGCCTTCAGGATCGCGCGGCGGATCATGCGCTTGGTGTGCTCGTCGAGGTACGCGAAGTTGTAGCGGCTCATCGGGGCGGGCCCGCGCGGTGGCCCGCCCGGAGATCCCGGACGAGGACGAGCTCGGCCTGGAAGTCCACGTAGTGCGGGAGCTTGAGGTGCTGCACGAATCCCGACGCCTCCACGTTGTCCGAGTGCGACAGCACGAACTCCTCGTCCTGGGTCGGAGAGCACGGCGCCTCTCCCAGCTCGCGGCCGCGCAGTGCCCGGTCCACCAGGGCCATCGCCATCGCCTTGCGCTCGGCGGCGCCGAACGTGAGCCCGTATCCGCGCGTGAACTGCGGCGGCGCCGCGGCCGAGCCGCGGAACTGGTTGACCATCTGGCACTCCGTCACCGTGATCGTCGCGACCTCGACCGGGAACCCCAGCTCCTCCGGCACGAGCTCGACCGCCACCTCGCCCATCCGGATCTCCCCGGCGAAGGGATGGTTGCGCCCGTACCCGCGCTGGGTGGCATATCCCATCGCGAGCAGGAAGCCCTCGTCGCCCCGGGCGAGGTTCTGCAGCCGCATGTCGCGCGCGGCCGGGAACGTGAGCGGCTCCCGGGTGAGGTCGCCCACCGGTCCCCGATCGTCACCGAGCGACTCGGCCTCGATGAGTCCCTCGCGGTCGAGCAGCTCCACCACGCGCGGCAGCGGCTCGTCCGGCGAGGGCGGCGTCACCGGCCGCGGCGCCGGCGCGGCGCGGCGCTCGGGCTCGGCCAGATCGAAGTCCAGCAGGCGATGGGTATAGTCGAAGGTCGGCCCCAGGATCTGGCCGCCCGGCAGGTCCTTGAACGTGGCCGAGATCCGCCGGCTCACCACCATGCGGCCCGTGTCGAGTGGCCGGCTCACGCCGAGCCGGGGCAGGGTCGTGCGGTAGGCGCGGAGCAGGAAGATCGCCTCGATCAGGTCCCCGCGCGACTGCTTGATCGCGAGCGCCGCCAGCTCGCGATCGTGGAGCGACCCCTCGGTCATCACCCGGTCCACCGCGAGCCCCAGCTGCTGCTCGATCTGCGCCAGGCTCAGCTCCGGGACCGCCACGTCGCCGCGCCGCTCCTCGGCGAGCATCCGCTGCGCGCTCTCGATCGCGCGCTCGCCGCCCTTGACCGCGACGTACATCGCTAGGCCTCCGCCCGGGTCGTCCGGGGCAGCGCGGCCAGCCCGGCCGGCGCCGCGAGGATCACATCCACCCCGCGGGGGAAGCGCGTGTGATTGTCGCGGAGCTCGGCCCAGAAGCGCTCCGGCACGCCGTCCACCGCGAGCCGGGCCTCTCCGGCGATGCCCGGCCCGGTCAGCCGCTTGCCGGCCCCCGCGGTGAGCGCCGCGGCCTGCACGATCAGGGTCGCGGAGCGGTCGGGGTACTCGTCGCTTCCCGCGTCGAACACCTCGATCGGCGGCATGCTCCGGGCGTCCACGACCAGCGCGAACCGCGCGGCCCCCGGCTCCTCGACGATCGGGCACCCGCAGTGGAAGCGCAGGCCGTCGAGCACCTCCGGGCTCCGGGCCGTCGGGTCGAGCCACAGCGGGGTGTCCAGGTCCACCAGGGTCAGGCATACTGCGGCGGCCGCGCGGTGGAGCGGCGGGGGCGTCTCCCCGGGCCCCGCCACCGCGACCACCCGACCCGGGTGCGCCATCGCCTCGAGCACCGAGCGGAAGATCCGCTGGCCGTCCAGCACCGGATCGGCGAGCCTCATGAGCACTGGGGCCTACTCCTCGCCTCGGACCATCGTGAAAAACTCCACCCGCGTGCCGGCGGCCCGGGCCCGGGCTTCGGCCCGCCGGGCCTCCTGCCGGGCGAGCAGCGGCGCGATCACGATCCCGTCGAGCGCCGGGCGGCGGCCCGGCTCCTGCAACAGCGCGTCGAAGGCCGCCGCGCGCTCCGCGTGACGGCCGCTCCGACCGCCCACGTAGGCGTGCCCCACCCGGCCGTCGTCCAGCTCGACGGAGCAGCGGGTCACCGTCATCTCCCCGAGGTTGAACTGCACGCCCGTTCCCCCCGCCCGCCCGCGCACCATCACCAGGCCGGTCTCCGGCCCGCGGAGCAGGCGGTAGGCGGGCGGCTCGGCGAGCTTCCGCCAGGCCGCCTCGACCTCCTCCGGCGCCGCCTGGGCAAGAATCGACATCCACCGCCCCCGCGCTTGCGTATCCACCGCGCCGCGCCTACTTCTGCGCGGCCAGCTTCTTCGCCGCGTCGTTCATGTCGCGCACGATCTGGTACTTGCTGTCGTCCACCGGCACGAAGCCGCCCCCGAAGAACGCGCCCGCCTGGGCGAACGCCTCCGGGCTGCGCTGCTTCATGGTGGTGAGCGACTCCTGGATGGCCGAGCGCAGGCTCGCGGGCAGGTCCTTCCGGACCACCACCGGGTCGTTCGGGATCAGCTTCGAGACCCAGATCACCCGCAGCGCGCCGCGCGCCACCTTCCCTTCCCGCGTGAGCTGCTGCATGTCGGGCAGATTGGTGGAGGCCACCTCGACCTTCTTGTTGGCCACCGCCAGGACCGAGGCCTCGTGCGAGCCGGAGAACGTCAGCTTGGAGAAGTGGCGCTTCGGGTCCACTCCCATCTCGGTGATGAAGAACGTCATCGGCAGGAGGTAGCCGGACGTCGAGTTCGGATCGTTGAAGGCGAACGTCTTGCCGCCGATGTCCTCGGGCGAGAAGATGTCGGAGTCCGAGTGGGCGATCAGGCAGGACCGATAGCCGAGCGAGCCGCTCTGCGCCTTCATCTGCGCGATGGGCTCGACGTTGGCGTAGTTGTTGTTCGACGCCTCCACGTAGGCCTTGGGCCCCAGCCACCCGACCTCCGCCTTCTTGAACTTGAGCGCTTCGATCGTGCCGCGATAGTCCGTGGCGGTGACGTGCTTGACCTTGACGCCGAGGTCCTTCTCCAGCTGCGCCAGGATCGGGATCCAGCGCCGGGTGATCTCGGGCGCGGACTCCGTGGAGAGGACCGCGAAGGTGATCTCCTTCGGCCAGCTCGGGTCCGCGGCGGGGGCGATCGCGGGAGCCATCAGCGCGGCCGCCAGGATAAGAACGAGCATTCGGACGAATCTCATGATCATCCTCCTAGATCGCCGCCCGCCGGATGCGCGCGGAGATCACGTCGGTGCACATCACCATGGCGACGATGAGCAGGATCACCGTCGCCGCCTCGCGATCATTGAACGAGCGGATCGTGTCCCAGAGATAGAAGCCGATGCCCCCGCCTCCGACCATCCCGATCACCGCCGCGGACCGGATGTCGGACTCGAAGCGCAGCAGCACGTAGGAGAGGAAGTTCGGCAGGATCTGCGGGACGACCCCGAAGGCGACGACGTGGAGGCGCCCCGCCCCCACCGCGGTCACTCCTTCGGTCTGGCCCGGGTCGATGCCCTCGATGGTCTCGCTGAGCAGCTTGCCGAGCACCCCGCCGGTGTGAATGCCGAGCGCGAGCATCCCCGCGAAGGGGCCGAGCCCGACCGCGGTCACGAACATCAGCGCGAAGACGAACTCGTTGACCGCCCGCAGCACGTCCATGGTCCGACGCGCGGCGAAGTAGACGACGGGGTGCGGGCTCAGGTTCCGGGCGCCGAGGAGCCCGAGCGGGATCGAGATGACGATCGCCAGCAG
>DATLFG010000054.1:0-9329 GCA_035524955.1 Candidatus Limnocylindria bacterium
CCCTGATCCGGCACATCGAGCGCTACCTCGCCGAGTGGAATATGCACCCCACGCCCTTTGTCTGGACCAAAGAGCCGGCCGCCATCATCAAGAAAGCCCTCCGCCGGAATCGTTAACATGACTTCCCGGACGGAACACTAGTGCTCGATCAGTCCGTTCTGGAGTCTACCCGCGACGAGGTCCGAGCAATCGTCCGGAATGGCAAGCCGACCGGACCATCGGACGATGAGCTGAGGCGGCAGGTGCGCGCCCGGCTGGCCGAGGGCCGCCTCCCCACTGTTGCCGGGGTGTCCCAGTCCCATCGAGGGACCGGCCGACCCTGCATCGTCTGCCGCCGTGTGGTCGAACCCACCGAGGTCGAGCGCGAAGTAACAGGTTGCTCAGGCGTCGTCCTGACCGCTCATGAAGCGTTCTACAAGCCGTGGCGGGAGGAGTCGAGGGTGTGGCGCGACCTCGTCGCAGTTGGCGAGGCCGCTGATCGGGTGGGCGTGACGGCTCGGGGCCGGACATGAACATAGTGAGCAACGGCACGCAGGAGGATGTTCGTAAGCATCCGGATTGCGGCCAAGAGCGCCCCTCGGTGAAGAAACGGGACGAGGGCGTCGGTGTACTACCAGTGCCTCGTGTGTAAGCCAGGTTAGTCACCGCGCAGGGCTTAGAACGCCGCGCTCGTCCGCGTGGCCCGAAGGGCTTCATAGAGGGCGGGACCATTGAGGCCCGGCATGCGTAGGTCAGTGATAGTCAGGATCGTCGGCGCCCGGGGCACCTGGTGCGACAACTGCGGGGCCCCGGTGGCCCCAGAGGCGTCCTGTGAGCGGCTCAGGCGCGCGGCGGCGGCGCTCCCATGGCCATGATCCCCTCGGCATCGGCGCTCCGCTGCAGCCACGTCCAGAATTTCTCGAGGGGCGGGGCCGTGTCGGGGTCTTGGCGTTGCTGGTGCCCCGCGTGTGCGGAGACGGGCCAGCGGCGCGTCTGCGCGGCCCTTGACGGGGACGCCTTTGGTCTGCCGGGCCACCCAAACCTCCCTCGGTTCGCCCCGCGGGGACCTGCCGCCGGTGCATCAGGACCGAAGCCGTCGGCACGCTGTGGAACCTGACGTTGCCGCAGCCGAAAGGCGGCGGCCCGATCGGCATCACAGCGGAACGCCGGCCCTGGGCCTCGACGGGGGTCCCCCCGGCGTGTAGTCTCCCGGTCCTGAAACGAGACGCGCCCGGCGGGCCGGAAACCCGCCGGGCGCTTGCAGCGCACCCCTTACTCAAGGAGCCAACGATGGACACCCTACCGCACCCCGTCCCGCAGGACAAGGTGCCGCGCCGGTGCGCGGCGTGCGTCGGGCGGGCGTGATGCCGCCGGACTGATCGCTGAGCAAAAGGGAACGCGATGGCGCCCTTCAGGGAAATACCGATAGCAGATTGGGCCAACTTCGTAGAGTTCATCGACAAGGGACTGGATGCCAAAGAACTCACCCCGTTCATTCCCTCGTCCTATGTCTTCAGGGGCCAAGCTCAGTCTAACTGGCCGCTCAGGCACTCTCTTCGGAGGGCCGGGGTCGGGCTTCCCGCCGTCGACCTGCTTCGAGTCGAACAGTTAGCGTCGGACGCATTTCATCACCACGTCTACCAGCATCTCGATGCGGCGACGATTCAGCAGGCGGCAGTCGATCGCGTCCCCTGGTGGATTCTCATGCAGCACCATGGGGCGCCGACAAGGCTTCTCGACTGGACGGCGTCCGCGTACGTCGCTGCCTACTTTGCCGTGGTTCGTGAACCCGATACCGCGGGGGCGGTCTGGGCGGTGCACGCGCGCACGACCATCGAGCAGGTTGGGAATCCACCTGCATCGCGCGAAGAGGTGAATCAGCTCTTCTTGGACTCAGACCCGGGCGGTCAACCACCGCGACTCTTCGTGCTGAGACCGACGATCGAAACGCGACGGATGGCCGCTCAGCAGACGATCGTGACGGTCTCGCCAAATGTCATAGCGGACCATGGGCCGATCCTCGAGGGAATTCCAGAACCGCCAGGCAAGGCCCTCTTCCTGAAGTTCGTCATCCCTGCCGCGCTCAAACTGGAGTTCCTCCGGAAGCTTCGGCAACTGAACATCACCGCCCAGGTCCTTTTCCCTGGAGTTGACGGGCTCGGCCGCTCGGTGAGCGAGGTCGTGTACCTCGATGCGCAGAACCGAGCGCGATTACTCGGAAGAGCTGCGGGTGCCGTGTCGCCGGACGATCGGGAGCGCGGGTGATGGCGACCTTCTGTCTCCCCGACACCGTGGCCCCGCGCGGGCCGAAGGGGAAGTGATGGGCCAGCCCGGCCGCTGGTTCGTCTGCCCAAAGTGCGGCAATCTCGGCCTCACTCCGGACCCGCACTTCAACTTGTTCAGGCATCTCTGCAAGTGGTGCAATCTGTCGCCCCGGTGGCTCGCGCCCGAGGAGCTGGCGGCGTTGAAGGAGCATCCCAGTGCCGCCGAGGCTGTCCGAGCCGGCCGGCCGGTCAACATGAGCCAGGAAGGGGGTCAGTGGGTGTTCGCCGAGTGGGGAACGGGCTCCCGTGCGCACGCAAAGGCGCACTACAGGCGACGCCCTGGGCCGAAGGAGAGGTAACAGATGCCAACCGACCCCGACGCGCACACGAACACCAGGAGGAGGACGCCGCCGACGCGCCGAGCGCGCGGGCCCGGTGCCCACGATGGTGCCCACGGCGGTGCAGAACGGGGCATGAACACGCCGCGCGGCGCAGGGGGCGAAAGGAAAACCCCTCGGCAAGTCCGCGACTTACAGAGGGGGGAGAAGATGCCGTCAGGTTTGTAAGGGCCGTGCTCTCCCAGCTGAGCTACCCGCCTACGTGAGGGAGATCCGGGCTGGTACGGATGAGTCTACCGCACCCGGAGCCACGGTGCCCGCGCGTTTGCGAGCGGCGTGCCGTCACGCACCGCTTCGATCCGAGCCCTTCGCTCGACTCGGCGACGAGACGGCCGCTACTGCGGACGTTTCGCGGGGCCTTCGCCGTACGATTCCAGGAGCTTGGCGAGCTGGGTCAGCACGCCCAGCAGCTCATCTCGCTCCTGGCGTAGCCGCCGGGTGTCGTCCCGGAGCCGCCTGATCTCGTTACGCAGCGCGGGGACGAAGGTGAGCTCGGTGAGGCTGGCGGCCTGCTGCTCGCGCTGCCGCTGGCGCTGCTGCCCGTGCCGCATCGCGAGCACGATGCCGAGGATCACGACGACCAGGAGGCCGGCCCAGAGCACCACGAAGGCTTCGATGGCCGGCGCGCCTCGCTCAGGGGCGCCGCGGCGCCGCGCCGCGGTCGGGTCGGAAGCGTCCGCCCTCTGGATCGCTTCCGTGGATGGGGGATCCCTCGCGGGCGTCCCGGCAGGTCATAGGCCCGGCTCCCGGCACTCTCTGCGCTCAGCCCTCTCCGTCAGGCGCGGGGTGTGGACGTTACCACGTCGCCCCCCGGATTGATACGGCCACGGGTCGGACCGCGGGGCCGGGCGTCAGCAGCACCCTCCCCGGATGGGGCCGCCCGCGGGCAATGCCCGGTCCGGCTCCCAGCCCCATGCGCGCGGACCCCAGTCGGGGGTGAACATGCGCCCCTTCTTCACGGTGACGGACGGGACCACCGCGCGGTCCACCCGCAGCCCGGCGCCGAGGACATCGTAGACCATCCAGTCGCCCTCGCGGATGTCGAGCACCGAGATGTCGGCCTGCCGGCCCACCGCGAGGCTGCCGAGGCGCTGCTCCTCGCCGACCGCCTTGGCGGGATTGGCGGTGCACATGGTCACCACCTGCGGCAGCGTGAAGCCCAGGCCCAGGAAGCGCGTCATCATCTCGGTCATGCTGTGCACGGTCATGACACGCCCGGGCACGGTCAGGTCGGTGCTGATGCAGTGCGGGAGCACGCCCTGCTCGATCACGCGCCGGCCCACGTCGAAGCTGAAGTTCATGCGCCCGTGCGCGGTGTCGAACCAGACGCCCCGGTCGGCCGCTTCCTTCACCTCGGGCACCAGCTTGCCGTTGCCGTCGAGCACGCCGCCCGGGTTGGCGGTGAAGTAGTGGGTGAGGATGTCGCCCCGCTCGAGGATCGGCAGCAGCGAGCGAATCACCTTGGGATCGTAGCGCTTCTCGGTGTCGCCGATATGCACCATGAGCTTGACGCCGCTCTCCCGGGCCGCCCGCCTGGCCAGCTTCGGCATCTCCATGCCCATGATCTCGAGCGCGGGCGAGACCATGCGCGCCTTGATCCCGCGGATCAGGGGCTTGTGCTGGTCCACGACCCGCAGCGTGTCGTCGAGGTCGATGCTGCTCTCCGCGATGATGTCGGGGATCGTGGCCAGCCCGGTCTGGCAGATGTGCAGGAACGGGATCACCTCGGTGTGGCAGTGCGGCAGGATGTGGCGGGGGAAGCCCGCGAAGGTGGCCGCCCCCGCGCTGCCCGCGTCCACGATCGTGGTGACGCCCGCGTGGACGCCGCCCAGGTCCGGGTTCACACCGGTGCGGTTGACCCCCTCGAACACGTGGGCGTGCAGGTCGATCAGCCCGGGCACCACGATCCGCCCCCGGACGTCGATCGTGCGCGCGGCGTCGGTCTCCGCGATGTCCGGCGCGATGCGGGCGATGGCGCCCCCCTGCACCGCGACGTCCTGCTTGCCGTCGAGCTTCATGGAAGGATCGAGCACGGTGCCGCCCTTGAGCAGAAGATCGTACATGGGGGTCTCCGATCGTCAGCGAGTGAAGTGATCCCAGAAGCGCGCGCCCGCGGCCACCGAGAGCGGCACATCCTCCGCCAGCAGGTAGCCCTCGCGGGCCAGCGCCTCCGCGGCCTGCCGCACGCGGTCGAGGTAGGCCGCGCGCGACGCGTACCGCTCCGAGACGGACAGGCGAGGGTCGCCCGTGGCCTCACGCTGGGCGCGAGTCCGGGCCACGGGAATCACCGCGCCCGCGAAGACCAGGAGCTGCTCGGCGCCACCGATGTCCGGATGCCGCAGGTTCCAGCCGGTGTGCGCGGCCAGCGGCACCGCGATCTCGGGCAGGACGATGCCGGCGATCTCGTTGCCGTCGGCGTCCACCGCGGAGACGAGCGAGCCGAAGGGCTTGCCCGGAATGGGCGGCAGCGCGCTCCAGTCGAGCCGGCGCGGCCGCGGGCTGTGGCGCGGGTAGCGGGCGGCGGGGATCCGCGCGAAGACGGGCGCGAGGCGGTCGGGCGGCACCGCGGTGCCGTCGGCCACCCGCGGGTGACGGCTCGGCGGCGGCTCGACGCCCTCCACCACCCAGCGATCGAGGCTCACCAGGCAGGCGCGCAGCAGCACGGAGTAGTCGGCTACCCCGCGCAGGTTCCGGGAGCGCTCGACCGGCGCGGTCGGATCGGCGGGCGCCGGCTGCGAGTCCGTGGGGGGCCAGATGCCGAGGCCGTGCTCCGTCCCCGCGAAGTGGTACACGCGCGTGTGGGGCCCGGGCGCCACGTCGCGCGTGCCGTCGGGATCGGTGTGGATCAGGGAGGCGTCGCCCCGGTGGTACTCGGCCGACGTGTTGGTGTAGTACACGCGCAGGCGGCTGCCGCGGGCGTCGAGGCGGGCGTGCAGCGCGTCCTTCGCCCCCGTCTCGGGATCCGCCGTCGGCTGATCCGTGAACGGGAACAGGTGCCGCATCATGTTGTTGCGGTCCTTGGAGTGCTGGCCGAAGCGCTGGTTGAACTCGCCGCGCATGCCGCCCGCCACGTTGGCGATGACGCCGTCGAGCGCCTCGCGCCCCTGCTCGTCGAGGTTCAGATCCTCGTAGATCAGCGTGCGCAGGAGCCGCCCGGTCTGGGAGCGCCCGTAGCCGTAGGCCCAGCGGAGCCGCCCCGGCGCGGGGTTGCCCGCCTCGGCGCCGCCGTGCTTGAGCCAGGCGACGCTGCCGCGCAGCGCGGCCATGGCCAGCCCCTGCACCGGCGCGCCCACCGCGGTGTAGGTGATCTGGTAGAGCCGCCCCTTCTCGATGCCGCCGTCGAGATGGATGTGATCGGCGTCGGGGACCACGCGGTCGCCGTCCACGCGGGCGAAGCGCCAGCGCGACCGCGGGATCGTGCTCGCGGGCCCGTCCGGCTGATCACGCACGGTGAGGAGCGCGTCGGCCTCCTCGAGGTCCGCGGCGGGGTACGGCACGTGCCCGCGGTCGGAGAGCAGGAAGACGGGCCCCGGGCCCGTCGACTGCAGCTGGGTGTAGACGCGGCCGCGCAGCGGCCGGCCCTGGGCGTCGCGCGCCTCCGGGGTGCGCATGCCGACGAGCCCCGGCACCCGCGGCAGGTCGCCCTGCCAGCCGCAGGAGATCACCACCCACCCCCGCTTCATCAGGAAGCCGTCGCCCACGTCTATCGGCGGGTTCGGGTCCGACCCGGGCCCGAAGGCGGGCCGGGTGGCGCGGTTGAAGTTGGGCACCGCCACCGTGTTGCCGCGGTTGACCACGTCGAGGAGCACGCGCCCGCTGCACCGCGCGCGGTCCGCCGGCAGCAGGATGGACACGTCCGAGTCCCACGTCACGCGCCCCTGCGCGTCGCGCGGAGCCAGCTCCACGTCGGTGATGCGGCGATTCGCCGGGTGAAGAGGATCGATCGAGAAGTGAAGGCGGCCCTTCAGCTCTTCATAGTCGGGGGCGCCGACGAGCGGACGCCGTAGCGCGATCTCGAATCGGGTCACGGGCATCGGATTGGCCGCGCGGGGAAGGCTACAGGCCGAGCGCACCGAGGCGCGCCGGGGTCGGCACCCCGTCACCGTCCCAGCCGCGGAGGGCGTAATAGCGGTCGAGCATCAGGCCCAGCTCTCCGGGCGGGCAGTAGGCGCCCGCGGAGGGCCCGTCGGGAATGGGCTCGTGCATCACCCGCCACGGCAACGCGTCGTCCTTGCGGCGCACGTTTTCCCGAACGTTGATCAGTCGCTCCAGGTTTATGATCCGCTCCCCCACCCGCTCGAGCTCGTCCACCGCCATGTCCCAGCCGGTGATCGCGTTGACCATCCGAACGTAGGGCTCGTCCACGTAGAGGCCGAAGCCGCGCTCGGAGGTGAAACGGCAGAGCACGAGCGAGTCGTCCACCGCGGTGAAGTGCTGGCTGCGCACCGCGAACTCCGGCTGGCCCTCCGGGCTGCGCCGATCGTAGTTCTGCGCGTACTGCGGGGTGGGACGCGTGTCGTGGTGGCTGCCCCCGCGGGTGGCGGTGGCGTAGCCGATCGACATGCCCTTGAGCGCGCGCGCGGAGTGGGCCGGCAGCTCGAGGCGCTTCACCGCGTAGACCAGCCGGGTGCCCTCCGCGTGCACGGACTCGGCGAGTCGCCAGCCGCCCTCGGCCAGCCGGTCGCCGAAGCCCTCGCGGGCCGCCGTCATCTCGATGAGACGCAGCATGCCGCGCCAGTCGCCCCAGCCGAAGGGGAGGCCCACGTCCGCCTGGGTGAGCCAGCCGCGCTCCAGCGCCTCGCACACGAAGGCCAGGGTGACACCCATGCTGATGGTGTCGAGCCCGAGCAGATCGCAGAGGTCGTTGGCCCGCGTGAGCGAGCCCGCGTGCGCGTTGCCCAGCATGGAGCCGAACGCGAAGATCGTCTCGTACTCCGGCATCTTCGCCCGGAGGCCGGCCAGCTCGCCCTCGCGGATCTCGTACTGCTTGCCGCAGGCCACCGGGCACTTGAGGCAGGTGGTGTCCCGGTCGTGGAAGCGGGCGTGCATCTCCTCGCCGGAGATCGCCATCGCTTCCGCGAAGACTTCCTGGCGCAGGTTGTAGGCGCCGAGCGCGCCCAGCGTGTTGATCGGCTTCACCAGGAACGGCGTGCCGTACGTGGCCAGCGCCTTGGTGCCGGTCTTGAGCGGCTCGCGCTGCTGCTCGAGCAGTATCTTCAGCGCGGCCGGGTCGGCCAGCTCCGTCTTGCGCGAGCCCGCCACGACCACCGCCTTGACCCGCTTGCTGCCGAGCACCGCGGCCAGGCCGCCGCGGCCCGCGAAGGCCTCGCGATTCTTCCAGTAGGTGCCCATCGCCGCGAAGCGCACGAGGTTCTCGCCGGCGGGCCCGATCGCCATCGCGTCCACGTCGCCGCCCTCGACCGCCTGGATGGCGTGCACGGTGTCGCGCGTGGTCCGGCCCCAGAGCCCGCGCGCCGGCTCGAGCTCGGCGCCCGCCTCGGTGACCTTGACGTACACCGGCTCGGCCGAGCGGCCGGTGATGACGATGGCGTCGAAGCCGGTGCGCTTCATGGTGGCGGGCCAGCGGCCGCCGAAGGTCGAATCGAAGAAGAGCCCGGTGAGCGGCGACTTGCCCGCCACGCAGGCGCGGCTGTTGCCCGGCACGGTGGTGTCGGTGACGGGACCGACCGCGAAGATCACCGCGTTGGCGGGGTCGTAAGCGTCCACGCCCGCCGGCACGTGATCGAGCAGGAGCCGTGCCGCGAAGCCGTTGCCGCCCAGCAGGCTCCGAGCCAGCTCCGGTGCGACGGACTCGACGCGGCTGCGGCCGTCGGTGACGTCCACGAACAGGATCCGGCCGCCATAGCCTCGCATGGACGCCCATATTAGAGAGATTGAGGGCCGGTTACAATGACGGGGTGGACGATCTGCTCGCCGCCGCGCTGGGCCAGGTGAGTGTGCTGGATGAGACGGGAACCGCGGTGCCGCTCGGAGGCTTCTGGACCAAGCGCTCCGTCGTGCTCGCCTTCGTCCGCCATTTCGGCTGAATGTTCTGCCGCCAGCAGGTCGCTGGACTGTCGAGGCGGATGCCCGAGATCGAGCGGCGCGGCGGGACGCTCGTGGTGGTGAGCCCCGCCCAACCAGCGCTCATTGCGGGCTTCCGCGAGGTCACGGGCTACAAGGGCGCGCTCTTCGTCGATCCCACGCGGCGCGGGTTCAAGACCGCGGGCCTCGTGCACGGCCGGGCCGCCACCTATCATCCCCTCGCACTGCTGAAGGGCGTGCGGGCGATGGCCCAGGGCTTCCGCCAGGGGGCCCGGCAGGGCGATGTGCTCCAGCAGGGCGGTACCTTCGTGCTGGGGCCGGGGAACCGGGTGCGCTACGAGTGGCGCGACCGCTACGCAGGCGACAACGCGGACCTGGACGAGGTGGTGGAAGCGATCCCCTCCCCCGAACCCTCTCCCACCGGATAAGCCCTCTCCCTCCGAGGGAGAGGGGGCCGTTCGATCCCCTCGCCCCCGGAGGGGGAGAGGGCAGGGTGAGGGGGACTAGGACGAGGCGCCCAGCGCGCGAAGCCCCCGGCGCGCGGCGTCCGCCAGGTCGGGCTCGACGCCGCTCATCGCGAGCAGCTTGCGGTACACGATCACCGCCGCGTCGTTCTGCTTGAGCGCGGCAAAGGCCTGGCCGG
>DATLFG010000059.1:0-103235 GCA_035524955.1 Candidatus Limnocylindria bacterium
GCAGACGTCGGTGCCGGGCGTGTTCGCGGCCGGGGACGTCCAGGACTTCACCTACCGCCAGGCCGTCACCGCGGCGGGAACCGGGTGCATGGCCGCCCTGGAAGCCGAGCGGTACCTGGAGGCGGAGGGGCTGGGGGACTAGGGCTCGCGCACGCCCCGCCCGTCCCGGCCCGGGCGGTCGACGTCAGGTCGTCGACGCCCTATGCATTCTTGCATAGGGTCGCGCCGTGCCGAGCGCCCACGCGCGCCACGATGCCAGGTAACGCTGGCATCTCCGCCTCGACTCCTGCGATAATCCCACACCGAGCGAGTAGGAGCGTTCGGGACCGGGGTGGGTACCACCATGCGATGGATCGGGCGACTCTGGCGCGATGATCAGCGCATCAAGGCGACACCTGCGCGGATCACTGCGTCTCTGGCCGACGGGGTGACCCGGAGTACCAACCTCCTCAGGATCCGGCTCCAGGAGCAGGGGTTCTCTCGCAGGGATCGGAAGCGCTTCGAGAGCGAGGCATGCATCCTGGAGTGCCTGCTGTTCGAGTGGTTCCTTCGCGACATCATCGTAGCCCTCGAGTTCGGGCGACACGCCGACACGATCCGGGACGCCCTGGCCAAACGCCTGGCAGGGGACCTGGACCGAAGCGGCCTCTCTCCGGCGGTTCTCCTGGATTTCGCCCGTCTGCACCGTGAGCGGTTTGCCGAGTATCGAGACGCGGCCGGAGCCAGCATCTCGCTCCAGGATCTGGGCACGCTGGCGTGGGCGCGCATCGCGGACACGGACGAGCCGAGCGACCGGATGACGATGTTCCTGGCCGTGCGCGCGACCGCGGAGCTGCAGGCCCTTCGAGGTCTCGGAAAGAGGTACATCGTCATCACCGCGCCCCGCTCGTTCTTCTCCGCTCCCGACGAGGGGTAGGGCGGCGGGCACGGCGGCGATCCACGCTCACGGCCTGACGTCCGCTTGGGGCTATCCATGGGCTGGTCCGATCTCATCCGGCGACGGTCCGTTCGGACGAAGACGTCCGCCGTGGGTGCGGCCGCCTCGCTCGCGGAGGCCATCGTCCAGAGCACCAATCTCCTTCAGACCCGCCTCGCCGCCGAAGGCTTCGGGTGGACGGATCCGGCCCGGGCCGCCGCGGACGAGTATCTGCTCGAATGCACACTCTTCGAATGGTTCCTCCGGGACCTCGTGGTGCTGGACGGATTCGGGAGCCAGGCCGGGACGGTCCGGCAGGCGCTGGGCGGGTGGCTGCTGATCGACCTGCAGCGCAGCGGCCTGTCGGTGGCGTGTCTGGCGGGATTCGACGGACGCTGCCGCGAGCGCTTCGCGGAGTACGGGACAGCCCTGGAGCTCAGCTCGTCCCTGCAGCCGCTGGGCGCTCTGGCCTGGTGGCGGATCTCCGGAAAGGATGAGCCGAGCGAGAGGATGACGATGCTCCTCGCGAACCGCGCCAACGCCGAGCTGGCAGGCCTCCGGGACGCCGCGCAGAAGTATCGCATCGTCGAGCGTTCGCGATCGCCGCTGCCCCTGGTGGACCGGCCCTAGCCTGCCTTCGGAGCCGCGCCGAAGTAGTAGAGCCACGCCCGCTCGAGCAGCTCCGTGCTCAGGATGAACGGGCGGTCCTCGTAGTGGCAGATGTCCGCACAGCGGTCGACGAGGTCACGGGGCTGGCAGGATCGCATCTCCCGCTGCTCGTCCGCGTAGCGCGCCAGGAGCGCGTCGAGGAGACGGGGATTGTACCGGAGGCCGCGCGCCTCCACGCACTTCCGGAAGATGCGCGCATAGGTCTCGGCGCCGGGCGACTCGAGGCCGAGACGGTAGCCGAGCCGCCGGAGGAAGGCCTCCTCCGCGAAGTCGGCGGAGCCCAGGTTGCTGGCGAAGATCAGGAGCTGCTCGAAGGGCACCTGGATCTTCTTGCCGGTGTGGAGCGTCAGGTAGTCGACGCGATTCTCCAGCGGGATGATCCAGCGGTTGAAGAGATCGCGTGGCTGGACCCGTTGCCGCCCGAAATCGTCGATCAGCAGGGTGCCACCGTTGGACTTGACCTGGAACGGGGCCTCGTAGAACTTCACGGCCGGATCGTAGCTGAGATCCATGCTCTCGATGGTCAGCTCGCCACCCACGACCACGAGGGGCCGCCTGATCTTGACCCAGCGCTGGTCGTAGGGCGCCGGCGGCTGGGGATCGACCGGGGAATGGTTGTGCGAGTCGAAGACGTTGATGACATGGCCGTCGATCTCTATGGCCCGGGGGATCCATATCTCGCCGCCGAGGGCCAGATGCAGGGCCCGGGCGATCGAGGTCTTGCCGTTGCCGGGCGCTCCGGTGATGAACAGGCTTCGCCGTGAGCTGGCGGCCACGCCGAGCACCTGGAGCGTCGTGTCGGACACGACCAGGTCGGCGACCGCGGCCCGGATCGCATCGGGCCTGACCGGGGGCCGGAGTTCCTCCTGGCGCTTGACCATCGCCGTATAGGCGTCGAGCGAGACTGGCGCCGCGCCGATGTAGGCGTTCAGGTCCAGGAGGCGACGCACCCGCTCCCAGCCGCGGTCGAGCATCGCGTACCGGCGGTTCTGAGGCGCGAGGGTCTCCCGGATCTCGATGAGGCGCTCGCGGTAGAGGTGCTGGAGCAGGGCATCGACGAGCGGCACGGGCAGGGTGAGCCGCCCCGCGGCGCGTTGGGTGGTGCAGCTCGTGTCCGCGTAGACCGTCTTGAGCGCGAGGTCCGCGAGGAAGCCGAAGTCGAGGCCGGAGTCTTCCACGGTTGCGGGCGTGGCTGGGAGGAGGTCATCGGCTGGCGGCGAGGCCTCGAGAGGAGACGGCGCAGTGGATTCGCCGGTCTCGATATCGGGGTCGCGGGGTCTTCGGGGTCTCGCCCACGGCGCATCATCGTTGCTCGGAGCCATGGCATCCTCTCGGCTGACCACTCACGCATACGGGCCAGTAGGTCATGCGAAGATGTGCAGTGATGCTCGCACAGGCCGAGTCTACCATCGTGGACGGTGAAGTTTCCCGGCGAGTCGCCGCGGGCGATCGCCGACCATAGGTCGCAGGGGGCACGAGAGGGTCTGCGGGTGGCTGACACCGTTGCGTCTGACGCGCACGTGCCCGCGGGTCCCCGTTACCTCGCCGCCCTGGCCTTGGCTGTCTTTCTCCTCAAGGTCGGCATGGCTCTCTTCACCTACGGGTCCACGGACGTCCTGATCTTCGAGGCCGACCTGGCGAAGATCAGGCAGGACAGTGGCGCGGCCTTGTATCGTGACGGCATTACCACCAGGTGGTGCGGCGCGACGGGCCAGCGGCCCTGCCCTCCGTTCAACCACCCGCCCTTCATGATCCACGCGCTGGAAGGGTGGGGTGCCCTATCGGACATCTCGGGACTGCCGCTCCGGTTCTGGCTCCGCTTCACCTGCGCGGCGGCTGACGTGGGTAGTCTCGCCCTGCTCCTGCGCATGCTCCGGAGCAGGCGGAGCGATCCGAAGACGCGGACGGCGCTCGCTCTGTTCGCCGCCTCGCCGATCGCGATTCTGATCTCCGGCTTTCACGGTAACACCGACGCGATCCTGATCTTCTTCATGCTGCTGTCGATCTGGCTCGTCGAGAGTCGGCGGGCGGCCTGGCTCGCGGGAGCCGCGCTGGGGATGGCGGTGAACATCAAGATCCTGCCCATCCTGCTCGCTCCCGCCGCGCTGCTCGCGCTGGCAGGAACGCGGCGTCGGCGCGAGTTCGGTGCGGGTGCGGTGGCGGTCTTCCTGGCGGGCTCGCTGCCGATCCTGGCCGAGGCGCCGGAGCTGGTGATCACGCGCGTGTTCGGGTACGGCAGCCAGGCGGGCGCGTGGGGCCTCTCGCTCCTCGCACTGGCTTCTGCGAAGAGTCCACACTTTGCCTGGCTGCACGACTTGCATGCGGGGTACGGTAGGATTGTGAGCCTGTGCCTCGTGCTGGGCGCCTCGTTCTGGCCGCGCCCGCGCCCCTCCCGGAATGCGCTGTTCATGCGGACCGGTTTTGTGATGTTCGTGTTCCTGTCGTTGGCCCCGGGGTTCGGCGTCCAGTATCTGGCGTGGCTCGTGCCGTGGGTGGTGGCGCTGGGTGCCAGGCCGACCGCCATGTATTACGTTGCCGGTAGCGTCTTCCTGCTCGCCTACTACACCGCGGCGGCGGGCCGGTTCCCGTGGTATCTGGCCAACAGCCTGGAGCGTCCCGCCTGGACTGCGCTGGTGATCTTCCTGGGGCTGACCTGCTGGGTCGTGGTCTGCGGTATTGCGCTCGTCTACCTCCGCGCGCTACGGGCGAGTCGGGCGGATCCCGCGTGAATTGGAGGAAGAGCGACACTCGACCCTACGATGGCTCCGCCCCGCACGGCGGGCGACGGCCAGGAGCGAGACCCCGAACGGCACCACGCGGTTGAGGCGCAGGCGGGCCTCCCAGACGATCTGGAGGCGGAGCAGCTCGTTGAGCCAGCGGGGCAGGGCGAAGAAGTCGTCGCGCGCCGCACCCGCGCCGCGGCCGGCCGGTTCATCCGCGTCGAACCGGGCGGGCTTCTTGTCGCCTGGCTCTACGCCCTCAAGCCTCAGACCGCCTCGCAGCGGACGACCTCGCGCCGGTTGCGCACTACATGAACCGGGGCGAGGTAGAGCTGTGCTTCGCGGAGAGCGGGCTCGCGCTCACATCGCTGCGCTGGCACCACGCCAATAGTTGGAGCGCATCCGGGCGTGCACGGTTCGGGGGGGATCAGTCGACCCGGCCGGGGATCACCGCGGTTGAGGTCACCGAGTCGCGGGGTTTCGAGTAGCGGGAGGATCCGATGTGGGGCCCGAGCTGCATCGGGTGCCGGTCGGGCTCGATCAGCCAGACGTGTCGGTGGCGATAGTACTCGAGCAGGCGGGCATTCTCGGCGCCGTCCAGCTCCCGGGCCCAGACCACCTTGGCGCGATCGATGTCCGCGCGGTTGTATACCCACTCGATCTGTCGGCCTGGATCATACGCGGGCCCATAGCGAACGATGACCAGATGCTCGCCTGGCATCTGCTCGAGGCGCGCCAGGAGATGCGCACGCTCGAGCCCGCGCTCGCTCGGCGTGAGCCGCAGCCACCAGAGGGTCGTCTCGGCGAGCGGCAGCCCGAGGGCCGGCGCGAGCAGCCGCAACCCGAGGGCGCCCGCGTAAACCAGGGGCAAGACGCGCACGAGAAACATCCCCACCGGGCGGCTGTCCCATCGCCAAACGCGCAGATGGCGCAGGGCCTGGATGACCGCGGCGAGGCTGATGGCGGTCAGGGGAGCAGCGTAGTGGGGAATGAAGAAAACCTCTACCGCGAGGCCGACGACGACCGATGCGCCTGCCACAACCAGGAAGCGGACTCGCCGGTCCCTGAGTGCCCGTGGGAACATCAGCAGCGGCAGCAGTAGAGCGGGGCCGAAGTAGAAGGTGAGGAACGCGATCGCGAAGGCCAGCTTCGTCGTGATCAAGCTTCGAGCCGTCCGGATCTCGGTTTCGTAGAAGTCGTGCTCGTAGCGGTTGTAGAACTCACGCATGACCGCATGACGGTGGACCGGCTCGGTTCGCGGGGGCTGCCAGAGGAAGATCGGCGCGGTGGCGTACGTTTCGCGCGCGACCTGATACGGCATCCGGGCGGGGTTGCCGGTGACGCGCCAGAAGTAATACCCCATGGCGGTCCCTGCCAGGACGAGCACGATGGTGATGGGAACGATGCCGCGGAGGATCCAGTCCCGTACCGTGGCTCGCCGCTGCACGAGCCACCTCCCGATGAGCGCCACCGCCACCGGCAGGCTGAGCACGAGGCCCTCGTAGGCCCGGCTATTGGCCAGGATGATCAGCCCCAGCCCCATGAGCAGCGCATCGCGCACGCGCGGTCTCCTCGTGAGGCGAGGCAGGGCCCCGAGGATCAGCGCTCCCCCGGTGGCCGCTATGGCTCCGCCCAGGTAGCTGTTGATCCAGTACCCGGACGTGGCGAAGCGCAGCACCGCCAGCATCCCTCCGAACAGCGCCCAGCTCGGCGGAAGCCAGCCCTGCAGCATCCAGCAGATCGCCGCGGCCATCGCGGCGACGGAGAGCAAGACGCCCAGCCAGGGGTGTCCGAGCCAGGTGCCGATGGCCAGCACGAGACCTTGAGCCGGTGGATACATGGACATGTAGGTTGGGCGGACAATGATGTGGAAACTCTCGAAGTGCACCCACATCGCGGGAGTCGGATTGGTGAGCCGGCCGCTGGCGAAGGTATCCGCAGCGAGCAGGTGGCTGAACTCGTCGTGGATGTCGGGCGCCGGAACAGGCATGAGCGGCAAAAGCAGGAGGCGGACCACAAAGGCCGTCGCGCCGACGGTCAGCACTGCCAGCGCCCGGCGTCGCGCCAGCGCCCCCAGCACCCGCTCGGCGGCCTCGAGCCACCCCGAGCCGAGCCCGGGGCGCGCGCGCGCGGCGAAAGCTGCAAGTGCGAGAAGAATAACTTCGAGCATCCAGGCTGGCAGGGCGTCCTCCGGGGGTTCGACTCGTGCTGGGCGGAGGATCGCTAGGAATCGGGAGGCGTGATACCGTCGCCGAGGAAAGCGGATCGGCTCACCGGCAGAGCCACGATGCCCGACGGGGCATACCCGGAAACAGGGCCTCCCGGAAGTCGCAGATGAACACCTGGACGAGCCAGTAGAGCATGAGGAGGGCGGTCAGGGTCACCACGCTCAGCAGGAGCAGGCGGACCGCGCGAGCGGTCCTCCTGACCGCGATTTGCGTCTCCCTCTCCGCAGCCGGGCTCTCTTCAGCAGGCCGATACATGTCGTCGCGAAACCAGTCATCGCTCTTCACGCTGAATTCCCCCACGAATCTGGAGATTGGCCCGGCAGAACGCCCAATGGCCGTCCGGGAGCTGCTCCCGGTTACTGCCTGGCACCATGAGCAGGAACCTCTCCTCCTCATGGCTGCCCGGCTGCAGCTTGATGACGCGAACCGGCAGCTGTTTCTCCCGGCATCGCTCATGAAGCATGCTCACGGGATGGGCGTGAGGCATGGTGAGCCACGCGAAGAGGCCTCCGAACGCCAACACGGCGACCACGATCTTGCCGGAATGATCGAAGAGGCCGGCCAGGATCCGATCGAGGAGCATCGTTCCTCCGACTACTTTGACGCCTCCTCCGGCGCCTCGGTGGTGGATCTGCGGATCAGTATGGTCAGCTCCCGCAGCTCTTGCAGGATGAGGCGCAGGCGCTCGCAGACGACCACAAGGAGGAGGCCCATGCCCACGAGCATGACCAGGCTCAACGGGTCGAATGACGGCCACGACCTCCGTATCGCATAGAGTAGACCCACGACCACAAGGATCGCCCCGGCGGCGAAGAAGAACTCTATGAGCGCGTAGTCGCGCTTTCGTTTCTGGACGGTGCGCTTGGACGGCATGGGCGGTCTCCGAGGGGCGCTGGGGTCAGGATGAACGTCCGGTCTGCCCGCGCCGGTAGAGGAAGAACCCGCCGGCGAGTAAGATGACGGCGGCGATCATCACCGCTCGGAGATTTCCTTCCTGACCGAGCACTCCGGCGAGGCCAAGGATGATGACGAGGATTCCGGCGATGATGGCGCCAATCCCGATGTTCTTCATCGAATTGCCCTCCTGAAGGCACGGGCGGTTGGAGCGTGGAGCCTCGCCCGTCTTGTACCACTTCCGGCCTGGCATGAATAGGCGGTTTCTTGCTCCCGGTGGCGGCCGTGTGCGATGATGATTTCGCGATGGCGCCGTTGTTTGCTGCGGTGATGCTGCTGATTCTCACCGGTTGTGCCGCGCAGGGTGTGCCGCCCACGGCGCAGGCCCCGGCGGCCGGTGATGCGAGAGCGGTAGCATCCGTGATTCCCTCTCCACCCGGCTGGCGTCCCGGGGATCGGTGGGTGTATGGATGGACCAGCGGGGCCGAGAGCGGGGTCAAGACGGTCGAGGTGCTGGAGATTATGGAGATCAATCAGGTCTCGTTCTATCTCCTTCGGGTCGGTGACGCGGAGGCGTTCTGGACGCGTGACCTGCGCTGGGCGGGGAGCATGCAAGAAGGCAGAGTGACTTCCCGGATGACGCCCCCTCAACCGTGGTTCGCGTGGCCGCTCAAGGCCGGGCAGACGTGGACTCACCGTGGAAGGTACGAGGAGCGGAATGGGACAACGGAGTCCCATGACGTCTTCTCGGTCGTGGCGGCAGAGGCGGTGGATGTCCCCGCGGGGCGCTTCGACGCGTTCAAGATCGTGCGTGAGACGGAGCGCCGGGACTCCGATCAGTACTGGTATGCGCCGGACGTCCGCTTCTACGTCAAGTGGATCGGCCGCCGGGGAGACACGGCCTTCGAGGAGCAACTCCGCGAGTATCATCCGGCCCTTCGCTTGATCCCCGGACAACCCTCCACGGGATCACCATCCACGAGGTAGCGCGGCGCCTCGCCGAGATCAGCAAGCCGGTCCCTCTCGCGTGCAGTGCGGGACTGGCCATCGCGTTCGCCCTGCTGGCCTTTCGGAGGTTCGGTTTCGCGCCGCGGTGGTGGCTGGTTCTCCCGCTGCTCGGTGCGCTCGCGGTGATCGTGGTCCTCGACCTGCGGATCCGGATCATCCCGGATATCATCACGCTGCCGGGGTTGGCGTACGCGCTGGGCTTGGCCGCGGTCTCGGCCTGGGATCCAACCGTGATCGAGGCCGGTCTCGGTGCGCTCGTGGGTGGGGGCGTGGTCCTCCTGGTCGCCATCGTGAGCCGGGGCGGAATGGGCGGGGGCGACATCAAGCTGATGGCGATGCTGGGCGCCGCCCTGGAGTGGAGAGACGCACTTATCGTGCTTGCCTTCTCTCAGGTCGTGGGCGCGATCATCGTTCTCGGGGTGCTCGTCGTGCGTCGTCGGCGGCCCACTCGGCATCTGCCGGTTGGGGCTCTCATCGCGTTGTTCGGGGCGATATTTCTCATCTACAGCCCGTGATGTTGCTTGCGGGCTGGGCGCGTCTGAGCCCCACTGGCGTCCCGCGTGACGCGTCAGGGGAAGCACGACCCGGCCCCATCGTGTGGGAGAAGAGGAGCGACGGTCCGCGCGATCGTTTCGGTCGCCGCCAAGCCGTCACGGCCGAACAGCCCGGCCAGCGGATCCTCGTGGATCAGGCGCCACCCCGGATTCAGCTTCATCAGGTTGAATGCTGGCGAACCCGCCTTGACGAGGGCGAGATGGGTGTCGTGGTTCTTCAATAGGGCATCCCAGTCGCCCAGGCCGCGCATGAAGTTCTGGTTCTCGATGTAGACGCCGTGCGGGTACGCGGTCTCTCGCCGTCCATCGACGGACACTTTCACGGCTGGGCCCAGGTGGTAGATGGCGTACTCACCCCAGTCGAAGTGGATGGCGAGATGTCCCCGGACTCCGCTTGCCTTGATCAGCTCGATGACACGTGCCGGGTAGCTCCCTCCGACCGCCGGAACCAGCTGGATGCAGGAGAAGTGTGGCACGGAGAGCGTGAGGAACAGCCCCGCGCCTGCAAGCAAGAGCATCGTAGCGATGACCGGGATGCGGCGTGGGTCGACCGGCTGGCCTGTCGATCTGGCGGCGAGGAGACGCTCCCAGGCCGCATGGATATGCTCGGCCGCGAGCACCGCAATCGCGAGGGCAGAAAGTGGCGTATGCCGGATGGCGATCAGCGGCAGAACGATCGTGACGATCAGGACCGCGAGCAGCGAGGGCGGGCGCTCTCTGCGACTGTACAGCAAACCCCAGACGGCCACCGCGACGTAGGCGGCATACACGAGCCCGTAGCGGGTCATGAGGGCCAGGGGCTGCCATTCCGTGATGTCCGGTCTTGGGACGGTCGCGGTGCGGTAGAGGAAGCTCCAGAGGTCGAGTCCGAAGGGGTTGAGGATCGTCGCCAGCGCGCTGGCGGTCACCACCGTCAGGATTAGACGGGTGGACGGTCCGTTCGGGATCTCGCCCGCTCTGGGTGACAGCCAGCGAGCTGCCAGCTCCGTAATCGACCAGATGGCGAGGATGCCGATCCCGGCCAGGAAGCCTGGGTGCAGGTTCGCCCACAGGGCGAAGAGAGCGGGCAGCGTCCACGCCCAGGACGTCCGGCCGCGTGACAGCCGCCAGATCATGATCAGGACGACGAGGAACAACGGGTACGAGAAGAACAAGGTGCGGGCGGTGATGAGGGAGACGAGGAAGAAATGCACCACCGCCAGAACAACGAGCCCGGCCCGGAGCGGCGGCAGCCCCTGACGGCAGAGATGCCAGTAGAGCAGACCGAACAGGATGAGACTGGTCGCGGTCTTGAGGAGTATGAGCCCCAATGGGCCCATCGCGGTGAAGGCGAGGTAGAAGATCACCTCGGAGAGCCACTCGTGGTTGAGCCAGCGGTGGCCGGTCGTGACATAGGAGAAGGGGTCCGGCTGGGAGACCGCGCCCGTCTGCCACACCACGCGGCCGAAGGTGACGTGGCCCCAGAGATCCGGGTCCGCGACGGTCTCGGAGAAGCGGTAGAGAACGAGACTCATCACGGCTCCCACCATGGCTATGTGAGGCAGGAGCGCGCGACCACGAAGTGGACCTGCCATGCGATACACGGAAGCCGTCTCCCTAGGGGGCGTAGCCGGCGTGTTCCCGAGGAGGACGGCTGCGGCGCCGGCCCGCCGAAGGACGTGACCGTGCCCGCGCCTCACCGCGGCCTGAGGAGCAGGACGCCCTTGTCGGGGTCCAGGGTGACAGTGAAGCGGCTCAGGAAGCTGTTTCCGAGGAGCCCGTCGATGCCGGGGCCGATCGAATGGATCACTGCGGCCACGTTCTCGACCTCGGCGTCCCCGACCTGCATTGATGCAAGGGTGACTCGCGTCCCGGCCGTGACCCCTCCAACGACCTGCATCGGCACCTTCTCCGCGCGAGGTCCAGGACGGACACCGAGATCGGCGGCCACCTCCGGCGAGACGACGCAGAGGCTGGCTCCCGTGTCCACCACGAAACGGGCCGTCCGCGTATCGTTCAGACGGACCTCGGCGAACCAGTTACCGCGGGCGTGGCGCAGGGGGACGAGGGTCTCCTCGCCCCGCGCGCTCCGGGGCGCGGCCTCGCGCAAGAGCGGGGCAAGCGACCGGATGCCCTGCTGCGCAGTGGCCGCCAGATCGGCGGGTGGGTTCAGGCGGAGGACAGCCTCGAAGGCCGCCGAGGCTTCTCGCCATCTGGCGAGGCGCATCAGGGTCACGCCGCGGTGGTAGTGCAGAAGTGGGTCGCCGGGTGCCCGGGCCACGGCCTGGCTGAACAGGCGCTCGGCCGCGACATAGTCCCCCCGCGAGTAGGCTGCCTTGCCGGCGTTGTCGAGATCGGAGGAAGCGGCGCCGACACCCGTGGCGAGGATGAAGCCCACGATCTGTCCCAGGATTGCGGCGCGCGTCTTCACGGCAAGTCGGCCTTGCGTTCGACCCAGCTGATCCCCTCCGGGATGCGGAACTTCGTCATGGTATCCACGCTCTCGCTGCGGCCGCTGAACCAGTCCTCCTGCTCCCACAGGATGGCGTGAGGCATGAGGATCTTCGTGAGCACCCTCCGGCCCGCGCCGTTCAGGGATACGGGCCTGAGGGCTCGAGAAGTCAGGTGATCCCTGTCCGGGAGGTAGAGAGTCGGGCGCACATCCCCCAGCGCAGCCGTTCCTCGGTAGCGGACGATCAGTGTGTGGACCCCCGGTCTCAGCCCCCGGAGGTAGAAAACGTCCGATGGAGAGCCATCGGAGGTCGTGGCGGCTCCCGGTAGTCTCACGGTCTGGACGGGCCCATCGAGGCGCTCGGGATGGGCGCGCCAGGTCGCGCTGATCTCCACGCTGGCCCCCTCGGTTCCCGTCGGCCACTGCATCACTAGGACGCCTGCGGGTGGCCGCGTCCCCACCGTCCGGACCGTCACCGCCTCGCTCCGGCGCACTGTGTCTCCGTCGGGGGTCTCCGCCCAGAGACGCACCAGGGGATCAGGCAAGAGCAGGACATGCCGGAACCGCCCCGCGCGCGCGGCTACCGAGATCCGGCGGTCGTTGGCGACGATCCAGACGGGGGCGACCGTCTCGCCGCCGATCTCTCCTTCCACCACCACGACAGGGGGATCGTCCGGGCCGAGCGTGAGGCCGTCGGGCGGGCTTGTCAGCGCGATTCGGATGGGAGGCGTGGGGGGAGCGTACTGGACCGTGATCGCGTCCTCGGCCTCGAGCCCGTCCGGTCCGGTCACGACGGCCCTGAGCTCGTTCGCTCCGGGTCGGAGCGGTACCGAGGCCTCGAAGGTCCGATGGGCCACGCTCACGTCAGTGGGCGCTCCGTTCACGTAGAGGACGAGGCGCTCGGGAGCGCTTCCCATGACCCGACCGGAGACGGTCGGAGTTGGCTGGTCGGTGACCCACGTCCTCGGCCCATCGAGCCGAACGAGCGCGCGGCCCAGACTGAGCCCGAAGGGAGAGCTTGCCGGGGCGACAGGGGGCTCGGCCACGGTTGAGTGCGGCGCCGAGGGCCGAGTGGCGGGTGGGGCGGGCTTCGGGCTCGGCTCGGATGGCTCGGGACTCGGCGGACTGGATGCCGTCATCTCCAGGGCATCCAGTCCGAGCGCAACAGGTGCCGTCGTCAGCAGGGGCCTCCCGGAGGGCTCGGCGGCCGCCGGGACAGGTTCAGCGGCCAGGGTCGCGGGCGAGACTGGTCCGGGCGCCGGAGACAGGTCTTGCAGAAGGGGGACGGACATCAGCGTCTTGGCCGGCTGTGCGATGTTTCCGGTGGCAAGCGCCGGCGGCGGGGGCTCGGGCCAAGAAGGATCCGGCAGTGTGTCGAGGGCGAGCGCGGAAGAAGCTGATGCGTCGGGCGTGGCGGCCGCCGTGGGGGTCCCGGCGACGAGCGCGATTCCGTCCTCCGCGAGAGCTGGCATCGCCACCCCAGTTGACGGGGCCAGAGCGGGTTGCCGTACGGTGGTAGGGGCGCTCGCCACGGGGGCCTGCCGACCCGAAACCGCGGTCGGCGTGATCGTCTTCGTCACCGCGGGGCGTGCCGAGGCAGGCCGCGTGCCGCGGGGCGCCGGCTTTGGCGCCGAGACGGGTGGGGAGCCCGTGGCCGGCGCGGAGGCTGCCGGGTCCGCCAGGATAAAGGTGACCTCCGGCCGGGGTGTCTCCGGCGGGGCATCCGTGAGGTGAACGATGGTGAAGATCAGGACGGCGTGGAAGATCAGGGAGAAAAGGACGGCACGCCCGATCGGTTCGTCAGGAACGCGCCGCAGCCCGGGAGCCCGGTCGAAGGGGGAGTAGCGACGGGAGTGGCGGGGTCTCGCTGGGGATGCCTCGTCGAGCTGGCCTTCCGGTTCTGGCATCCCGGGACCTGATCTGAGGGCTACCGGCCGCTCGGTCTGGTTCGCAGTCCCTCGACAGGCCTCAAGACCTCCACGGAGCTCATCGGCGCTGCCAGGATGTCGTCCGAGCGGCCCTCCTGTTGCTCGGCTGCTCGGCCCTGTGGGACCGCGGTGTTCCGTGGGCCGGTACTCGCGCGCAGGGCCGACGGAATGGCCTCCCGCGCCGGATGGGCAGCGGGGACGGGCACCGTCGCCACGCCGGCCGAGGCTGGCACCATGATGACGGAAGTCGGGCTGACGGTCTGCGCCGGGAGTGCATCCGTGGACCTCGCCGTCGGCGGTGGGGCTTCTCGCGCCTCCTCGATCTTCGTGCCCAGCCGCTCGATCTGCCGCTGCAGCACGCGGAACTGGTCGATCGACGCGTCTGCTGCGGACGCGGTCCCGTCGCGCCGGCCCATGCTCGCGAAGCTTGCGAGCGACGCGGAAATTTGGTTCAGCAGCTCGTCGCTGGTGTCCTTGTCGGCGAACAGGCCTCCCACTTCCACCCGGACGGACACCTTGGTCATGCCGGCCGTGACGCTTTCGAGCGTGCCATGGACGGTCGTCGCTCCGCCGGTACCGGTCAGGCGCCATTTCGGTCCAGACTTGTCTGTCTCCTCGATCCGGACGGCCATGCGGGCCAGCGCATCCGCCGTTGCCCCCCACGTGGTGCTGAGATCCGCGGGTAGCGTGCGATCCACGCTGCGATCCACGATGGCGGTGACGGTACCGGCGAGCGGGCCCACCAGGGCCATCCCTGCCGTGGCGCACCCACCGGCCATGAACCCGGCCGAGGCGAGGAGGAGAAGCGAGAGCAGGGAGCGCATGGTGGCCGGCTCCTATCTCACCAGCTTGAGCTTCGCGGTCGCGGTGATCGGCCCCGGGTTGGGAGCCGGAGGCGCCGGGCTGTACTGGCAGTCGTAATAGCCAAAGAGCCCCTTCATACCACTGTAGCCAGGCGGTAGTGGGGAGCTGGCCGTGCCGTTCTTGCTCGCCAGGCAGTGGGCGTCCCACGGGTTGCCTGGCCAGTGGTTGGCCACCGCACAGGTCCCACCGCTGTTGAAGATCTGTGTAATGACGAAGCGCGTCCACCCCACGATCTGCTTCGTCCCGGTGACAGCTCCGGGCGGGCAGCTCGCGCCGGTGTCGATCACCGGCACATAGACCTCCCAGCCGTGGCCGATGTATGCCGGCGTGCCGTCTTGATTGAGGACGGTGATGTCCGCAGGAGAGCTGTTGTAGATGTCCGGGAATTCCTCCATCAAATAGTTGATGACGGAACTTATCACGCCGTTGTTGGCCGGGACGCCGTCCCCCGTATTGGCCGGGGTGCCGTTGCAGCTTCCGCTGACCGCGGCCGCGACGGCGGCTTGGGTGTTCTCGGCGTTAGCGTCCCCGCCGGTCAGGTTCACCCACGCCGCCGAGTTCGCGCCCACGGCGGATGCGTCGCTGCTGCTGTGGAATGAGACGACGGAGCCGCAACCCAGGGACGTCGAGCCTCCGAAGAAGCACGAGCTGATTCCGATCGGAAAGACGCATGCATTCGGCGGGGTCGTTGCCGGTTGCGCGGCCCAGGCGATAGACATCGCGCCGGTGTTGAGGCTGTTGAGGCCGATCAGCCGGAGGAAGGAGGTGGGCACCGTGGTCGCGAACCGGCACTGGACGGCGTTGACCTGGGTGCCGTCCAGCGACGGCGTGAACGTGTTGCCGCTCCAGATCCCGAGGACGATGTTGCCACCGGGGTTGTTGGCGGTGTTGAGGTCGAGATTGATGTTGCCGACCCGATACGGATTCAGCAGCGCGTAGTCGCGGGCCCACTGACGCGCGGCCGGGAAATAGGTGTCGTTGAAGCCGAGCTTCCCGGCTCCCGCGAGCGCGGCCGCGTCCATGGACCGCTGCAGCTCGTCGTCCACCGTGCCGTAGTAGGCGAGATCCATCGCGAGGCCGCCGATGATGATCATCAGCGGCACGACGAGGACCGTCGTGAAGAGGAGGATGCTCCCCCGTTGGTCCCGGGCCCAGCGACGCATCTTGTCCATGGGATGGCTCCCGTGAGCGCCCTACCGGGCGAAGCGGAGGACCTCGATGTCCTGCCAGGGAATGTCCATGCGCCCGTCCGGTGTCGTTCCACGGAGGATCGCAGTGCCGAGGTTGACGTAGTCGGCGTCGATGCGGCCGCCGTCTACCAGGGCGATGTCGGCCCCGTGGCGGATGTGCGTGGCGGCCACGTACGGAGGCAGCGAGCTGTCCCGGACCGGCTGCCGCTTGAAGATGATGCTGGAGATGTTGCCGAGCGGGACCTGGGTGGCCACGCCGGCACGATAGGCCGTGATCTCCTGCCCCTGCCGGTGTCCCTGGATGGTCTCCGGCGCCGCCTTGCCAAAGAAGCGGTTCAGGGTCGCCAGGGATGGGTCGACCGACTCGCGAGCGAGGCCACCCAGTGTCAAGCTATTGAAGCTGGTTGGGCCGGTTCCGCCCCCCCCTCCCGCCGCCCCTTCGTCTTGAGGCTTCGACACGATCGTGTAGAAGACCTCGAGCGAGGGCTGAGAAAGGCGCCAGGACTGCCCGCTCCAGGTTCTGACGTCCGCGGTGATGTCCTGCGCCGGCGCCGGGTGGGCCAGGGCGGCGGTCCAGATCAGTGCCAGGATTGCGATGAGCGCGTGTCGGTTCATGTGGCTGTCTCCGTTCTCAGTTTCGGCCGAGGGCCTTGAGAAGCCTCAGCAGCCCCAGCAGCGAGGGGGCCAGGGTGACCAGGAAGAAAGCGGGCATCAGGAAGAAAACGGTGGGGAAGAGCATCTTGAGCGGGGCGAGATGGGCCCGCTCCTCCGCCTTGTGGCGGCGCCTCACCCGCGCGGAATCGGCGTGGACCCGGAGGGTCTTGCCGAGCGGCGTGCCGAGCTTCTCGGTCTGGACGAAGGCGGTGACCATCGCTTTGATGTCGTCGACGCCGGTTCGCTCGCCGAGGGCGCGAAGCGCCTCGGCGCGCGGGCGGCCCGCCCTGACTTCCAGGTGCATCCGGAGCATCTCCTGGTGTAGGGGACTGTGCCTGCTCTCCGGCTGCTCGGCGATCCTGGCCACCGCGGCGTCGAACCCCATGCCCGCCTCCACGCAGACCATCAGCAGGTCGAGCACGTCGGGCAGGGTGTGGGTGATCTCACGCTGGCGGGCCTTGACCCGATTGCGGAGCCAGAAGTCCGGCAAGAAGAAGCCCACGACGGCGAGGATCAGCGAGATCGCGATCAGACGCGGGGCCGGGACGACGCGCAGGGCGAGTGTGGTGTAGAGGAAGTAGCCCGCGCCGGCCAGGACGGCGAGCCCCACCTTGGCGCCGATGAGCAGCAGCACGGCTCGCGGCTCGTAATAGCCCGCCCAGAGGAGGCGCTGCCGGTACTTCGACGGCGCCCCCTCGGGAGAGCCCGCCACCGCGCGCCCGATCCGCTCGGCCGTGCGCTCCCAGGCCGCTCCCGGTTCAGCCTTCCAGCGCAGGATCGAGGCCGGGCCGCCCCCGGCGGCGGGGGCGCTGAACCGCTCTCGCTGTACGGCAGGCCACCAGCGCAGCAGTGCCATCCCCGCCAGGAAGGTGACCCCGGCGACGATGAGAAAGGAAAGGATGCCGATCGTGATGGGATTCATGGCAGTCTCACACCTTGATCTGAGCGATCCGCCAGATCACGAAGAAACCGATCACCTCGAGTACCAGGCCGGCGCCCACGAGCCACGGCCCGATCGGATTCGTCTTGAGCGCGTCGAAATAGCCTGGATGCGCGAGCTCGAAGAAGATGGCGAACACCACGGGGCTCAGCCCGACGCAGATGGCCGACCACTTGTGCTGGGCCGACAGCACGCGGGCATAGCTCAGGATCTTGAACCGCTCGCGGATCACCTCGGCGAGCCGGTCGAGCACCTCCGCCAGATTACCGCCGACCCCTCGCTGGATCCGGATGGCGGTGCAGAAGAAACCCATGTCCTCCACCGGAACCCGCTCCTGGAGCCGGAAGAGGGCCTCGCCCGGATCCATCCCGAGGCGGATCTCTTCGTCCACCCTGCGGAACTCCGCCCCCACCGGGTCTGGCGTGTCCTCGGCGACCACGCGGATCGCCCCCGAGAGGGCGTTCCCCGCCCGGATCGCCCGTGTGATCGCGTCGAGCGCATCCGGGAACTGGGTCTGGAAGGCATTGAGACGTCGCCGCCGCCGGTAGAGTAGGTACACGATCGGGACCGAGCCGGCGACAACGGCGGCGATGAGCCCCCAGACGAACCTGCCGGTCCTCAGCCAGCCGGCTGCCCCGCCCACGACCGCGAAGGCGAGGATGACCAGGGCGAAGTCGCCCGGCGTTCCCTTGTAGCTCGACTGGGTGACGAGATCCTCGAGGCGTGCCATCAGGCCGGTGCCACTGAAGAGACCTGCGAGGGCGCCCTCGCTGCGCTCGACGTCGGTCCGGAGGATCTGGCCGGGGCCGGCGGCGGCCGGCCGCTTGAGCCTGGCCCGGACGGACCGCTCCGCCTGTCCGACCCACCACAGGCCGATGACGAGGATCACAATCGCGAGGAAGACGAGGAGCGCGATTGCCAGCGCCATCATCGTATCGCCTGTCGCCGGGCGGGATCGAAGACCTCCGGCCCGAGGTGAATGCCAGCCCGCTCGAGCCGCTCCGAGAACTTCGGCCGGATGCCGGTGGCCCGGTAGAAGCCGTGCACGCGCCCGTCGGCGTCGATGCCCTGCTGCTCGAACACGAAGATGTCCTGCGTGGTGATGACATCCTCTTCCATGCCGACGATCTCCGTCACCCGTGTCACCTTGCGAGTGCCGTCCGACAGCCGGGCCAGGTGGACCATCAGATCGAGCGCCGAGGCGATGTAGTCGCGCATGGCCCGAACCGGAAGGGACACGCCCGACATCAGGACCATGGTCTCGAGCCGCGAGAGCGCGTCGCGGGTGGAGTTGGCGTGGACCGTGGAGAGGGAGCCGTCGTGGCCCGTATTCATGGCCTGGAGCATGTCCAGGACCTCGGGTCCGCGCACCTCGCCGACCACGATGCGGTCCGGTCTCATCCGGAGCGCGTTCCGCACGAGGTCGCGCTGGGTGACCGCGCCCTGGCCTTCGATGTTGGGCGGCCGGGTCTCGAGCCGGACCACGTGCTCCTGCTGGAGCTGCAGCTCGGCCGAGTCCTCGATGGTCACGATACGCTCGGTGTTGGGGATCGCGTTGGAGAGCACGTTCAGCATCGTGGTCTTGCCGGCGCCCGTGCCGCCCGACACGAGGGTGTTCAGCCGGGCCTGCACGGCTGCTCGCAGGATCTCGGCCAGGCCGGCCGTCAGCGTCCCGAACTCGACCAAGTCGGCCATCCGGTAGGGTTCGGCGGCGAAGCGCCGGATGGAGAGGACCGGTCCATCGATGGCCAGGGGCGGGATTACCGCGTTGACACGCGAGCCGTCGGGCAGTCGCGCGTCCACCATCGGAGAGGATTCGTCCACGCGCCGGCCCACCGCCGAGACGATGCGCTCGATGATCTGCAGGAGATGCTTGTCGTCGCGGAAGATCACCCGCGTGCGCTCGAGCTTGCCGCGGCGCTCGACGTAGACCTCCTTGGAGCCGTTGACGAGGATGTCCGAGACGCTCGGGTCCTGCATCAGCGGCTCGAGCGGACCCAGCCCGAACGTCTCGTGCTCGACCTCGAGCACCAGCTGCTCGCGCTCGTGCCGGCTGAGGGGCGTCTCGTCGCCCGCCAGCATGTCCTCGACGATCCGGCGGATCTGCTGCTGGACGGTGTCGAGGGGGAGGACGTCGAGCTTCGCGAGATCCAGCCGCTCGATGAGCTGGCGGTGGATTCGGGTCTTGAGGTCATAATAGGCGTCCCGGCTCGGGCTCGGCGCGTCGAGCCCAACGTTACCGTTGCCCGCCATGACCGTGGTCGGGGCCACGTCCCTCTGGCGAGCCGTTGTCCTCCGCTGAAACAGTCCCATTTATCCGTCTCCTGGAATGCCTTTGGGGTTCCAAGCGAGGCGCAGGAGCGAAGGCGAGCGCGCCGGACCCGATCGAGTGGGCGAGCCGGGGCGGTAGAGGCCACCCGCCAGCTCGCGCAGATTCTTGGCGATCTTGGAGCGAGGCGCCGTCGTGACAACCGGCTGCCCGCTGTTGATAGAGGAGACGACGGTGGAGTAGTCGCTGGGCGTCCGCCAGTAGATGGGTAGGCCGAGCGCCTCCTGGGCGTGCTTGAGGGTCACGTCCTCCCCGGTCCCGTCCCGCATGACGACGATCTTGACGCGCTGGAGGTTGAGGCCGAGATGGCGAAAGGCCGCCAGGCCGGCCGAGCCCGACCGGAGGGCAGATACAGTAAGGCTGGTGAGATAGAGGATCGTATCGGAAGCCTCGAGCGCGGCGATGGTGCCGGGGTCGAAGTCGTGCCGGAGATCGAGCACCACGTGCGAGAAGTGGGAGCGGATGATCTCGAGCGCGCCCTGGACCCGCTCGGCGAGAATCGGGCTCCGCTCGATGCGGGTCGGTCCCGGTAGCACCAGGAGGCCGCTCGTGTGCTTGACCAGAAGGCCGTGGAGGAGAGACTCGTCCAGCCGCTCGAGGCTCTCGAGCGCGTCCAGCACCGAGTACGTCTGGTTGAGGTTGAGGAACGTGGCGATGTCGGACTGGCGCGTGTCGAGGTCGATCAGGATGGTGCTGCCGGGCGCCCGCTCCGCGAGGCAGACGGCCAGGTTGGTGGCGAGCGTGGTGACGCCGAGGCCCCCCTTGGTGGAGAAGACCGACGTGATCCGACCGACACGCGCCGGCGGCTGGCTGCCCCGGCGGAGGCGAAGGAGCTTCTCGAGCGCGGCGGAGAGGTCGTCCCGCTGGACCGGGCGGCGCAGGAACTCCACCGCCCCGGCGCGGATCACGTGGATGACGAAGTCCGCGGAAACGCTGGGACCGGTGGCGAAGACGGTGGCGTCGGGGAACGCGCGAGCCAGGCCTTCTACGACCTTCGCCGGAGGCCCATCCGGACCAGTCGTCTCATCAGCGGCGAGCTCGACGATGACCAGGTCGGGCCTTCGGGCGGGCCCCTCATGCACCGCCTGGGAGAGCCGCTTGAACTCGCCGACGACCAGCGCCGCGGACGTCGCCGCGAGCAGGCCCTTCAGGAGCGAAGTGGACTCGGCGTCACCGCCGACGATGATGGTCCGAAGCGCGAAAGTCATTCGGGGCCGTCGCTCACCTGGGCGGCAGGTTGCTCTGACCGAACGGCCGGGTGACGACGTCGCCCACTCCCGGGATTCCGGGGACGAGCGTGAAGTCCTTCTTCTCGTCCTCCCGAAGATCCAGGAGCCGCCGCGCGTCCACGCCGCCGCCAGGGGCGTCGGGCTTCACGAGCTTGGCGGTGACCAGGAACAGCAGCTCGGTCTCGTTGTTCTGGAACCGGGTGCTGCGGAAGAGGGCGCCCAGGATCGGAATGTCGCCCAGGATCGGGATCTTGGCCACCGCCTGACGCACCTCGTTGTTGATGAGCCCGGCGATGGCGAAGGATTCACCGTCCTTCAGATTGATTGTCGTGGAGGCTTCGTTCTTCCTGATCACCGGGATGTTGAACCCGGCCGAGACCAGGCCCTGGCTGAAGTCCAGGCTGGAGACCTCCGGCCGGATCTTGATGTTGATGTTCTCCCCGTCCTGGACCACCGGCAAGAAGACCAGCCCCACCCCGAACTCCTTGAACTGGACCGTGATGCTGTTGTTGTCCTGGGAGATCGGGTAGGGGAACTCGCCGCCCGAGAGGAACTTGGCCTCCTTCCCGCTCTGGGTCACCAGGTTGGGCTTGGCCAGCGTGCGGAGCACGTTGCGGTCGGTCAGGGCGCGCACCACGCCCGCATAGTCACGGCTGGCGGAGGAGAGGAAGATGTTGCTCCCCGCGAGCCCGAAGTCGGGCGAGCTCTGGCCAAAGACGCCGTTGGCGACGACGGGGCCGACCGCGCCCAGGGCCAGGCTGAAGGGATTGCCGGGGGTGGTGGCGCCCTGGAACGTCTGACCGAGCGCGCGGGCGGAAAATCCAAGCTCCTTCAGCGCGGCCCGGGCGATCTCCGCGACGTGGACCTGGAGCATCACCTGCTGGGGCTTGACGTCGGTCAGGCTGAGCAGGCTGACGACCTTGCCCTTCGGGGCGAAGACGGAGGCGACCTCGACGATGCCGGCGATCGTGCGCTCGCTGGAGACGTTGCCCTCGAGGATGATGGCGTCCTGGGCCGGATGGACCTGGATCTGGTCGCGAGGCGCGACCTGCTTGAGCCGCTCCGTGAGCAGGGCCAGGTCGCTCTGGACGATGACGTCGAAGAAGACGGTCTTGGTCGGGTAGAACGCCACGAGCGACGTGGTGCCCACCGCCTTGCCGTTGATCAGGATCTGGTTGGGCGTGACCACGAAGACGTCGGCGATGGCCGGATTCGTCACCGAGACCCGCGTGAATGCCTCCTGGAGGTTGAGCACCTGCGACTTGCCGATGGTCACGTCCAGACGGATGAGCCCCGGCTCGGCGCCGGGCGCCGGGAAATGAGCCCCGGCGAAGAGCAGCAGCGTGGCGGCCAGCAGCGAGGCGGAAACACGAGCTGCTCGGCGATGTCGTCGTGGCATTGCGGTCATGTCCCCCATGTCAGTCGAGTCTCACTTCTTGCCGGGCTCGGCGGTGTCCGGCTTCACCTGGCCGAGCTCCTGCCAGCGCTGGTCCTTGTCCCGGGTGAAGAGCTGCTCGGTCATGCTGGCCCCGCGCTGGACCAGCACCGCGTGGGGCGCCTCGGTTCCGCTCGGGGCGGTGACCGTGCCCAGCGGCGAAGGGTGGACGACCAGGTCGAACTGGCGCGGCGCCTTGCCCGAGAAGATCACCAGCGAGGTGACCCCGGGAGCCTTGCCGACGACCAGTAGCTGAGTCGGGCTGATCACCTGGACGTCGGCGATATTGGGATTGGCGACGGCGACCTTGCGGGCAGGATCGCCGACCTCGAGCACGTGCGACCTGTCCACGCCCACGTACAGGCGGCTGAGGGACTGGGCCGCGACCGGGCCTGATGGCACCACGGCTGCGGCGAGGCCCAGCAGCGCGTAGCCGGCTACACGAGCGAGTTGCGGTCGCATCAGCGATCTCCCTTGGGCGCGTGCTGCTCACTCCAGGAATTGCCGCGCTCCCGCACGAAGACCTGCTCGCTCACCTTGGAGCCCCGGATCACGGCCACCGGATACTTCTCGATCGCCGGGAGAGGGAGGGGCGCGCTCCGGGCCACGACGGCCTTGGCCTTGGCATCGGGCTTCGGGGCTGCCGGAGCCAGGTCGGAGAGCAGGGAGGACGGCGTCGCTCCTGGCGTCCGGACCACCTCGGTGTCGCGGAGGTTGCGCTGCACGAGCATGAGCTTGCCTTCGGCCTGGGCCACCGCGAGGCGCTCGACCTGCTGGGGGCTCAGTGCCATGGTCACCGTGGTGTTGGTCACGGGCTTGTTATCTTTGATCTCGACCGTCTGGCCGGCGGCGAGGACGGTGACGTCCTGCAGGATCACCTTGGCGATCTTCTCGTTCGATCCCGGGGCCTTGGGCATGCTCACCAGCACGTCCACCCGGCTGTTCGGCAGCACGAAGCCGCTCTCGCGCGTGGCCGTGTCGAGCGTGATGGTGACGCCCCGCTGGCCCTCGGGAATCAGCATGGGCATGATGCCTCCCCGGCCGGCGAGCTGCGGGGCGAGCTTGGCCTCCATCAGCGGCTCACCCGCGACGATGGAGCCCCGGACCACGCGCCCCTCGGCTTCCTCGAGGCTTCGGATGGCGCCCGGCGGGACCGCGGCCTTGGGCCACGGGACGAGCTTGATGTGCTGGCGCGTGAGGCTCTCGGCGAGCCCGATGTTGGCGGCCGCCACCACGATGCTCTCGGACTGGTCGTCCTTGGTCCTGGCGACCTGGCTGACCACACGGTAGACGAGAAAGCTCGCCAGCAGACCGATGAGCGAGGCGCACACGACAATCACCAGCAATCGCCGACGCATAGAGGTTCCTGCCTTCCTATTCGCGCCGCATCCGGACCGTTTGCTGGAGGACCAGCGGGTTGCCTGGTGTCCCCAGTATCGGCAGGAAGAGCGGCACGACAGTCTCGAAGTTGATGGTCACGGACGCCAGCACCTGGGAATCGGGCGGGCAGGCGGCGACCGAGCATGTCACCGTCATGACGGCCGCCGTGAGGTTCGCCGCGTCGAGGATCTCGGTCATGCGGGTCAGGGCCGGGCCGTTGTTGAACGTCGGATTGTTCGGGTCCGGCGGAGGCGTGACCACTCCCACACGCGCTCCTTCCCGCGCCACGTTTGTGACGATATTGGTGGTGAGCCACGCGCGGCTTAGTTCCAAGGATGCCAGGAAGATCAACAGTAGCGTCGGCAGCACCACGAGGAACTCGAGAGTTGAGGTGCCGCGCTGATTACCCAGTCGTCGAATCGGTCTCATCATAGTGTTATCGTCGTGCTCCGGCTCCCGGGACTCGTGAGAGCCCCGGGAGCCTGCGCGGGTTGTGGCCTACGTGATGATGCCTGTCAGAGCGTCGCTGATGTCCTGGACGACATCGAGCAGGGCCGTCTGAAGCTGGCCGGGGTACACGACCAGCGCTACCGCCACGATCAGGGCGCCCACCGCGATCCACTCGAGCGTCTCAATGCCGCGCTCGTCTCTCAGATATCCGAGAATCTTCTTCATTCTTTCCCTCCTGTGTGAGATCGAAACGTTGACCGCCGGTGTTGCTGACTTCCGCTGTTCTCTGGTCTACTCTCTTCGCCGCGCTGGCTCGTCGCTCGTCCTCCCCCCCTTCATCTGGCGCTGTCCTGTCCCGGCTGCACCTCGTACGCCCTCACGTTCACGAACCCGCCGCACTCGAGCGCCAGGACCACCGCGTCCATGCGCTCCCGCGGGACCCGAAATCCCAGGGCGCCGGGCTCGACCATCTCCACATCGTGCTCCGAGACCTCCTCGAGGAGCCCCGCCTGCTCGAGCACCTCGAAAACCATCGGAGCCTCCCCACCGTTGTGGCCGAGCTTCACGACCACCAGCGACTCCGTGATGCTCACGCTCGATCCCTTTCGAACCTCCGCGCAGCGCCGGAGGAGAGTTACCGAGTCTCAATCGCCGATCGCTCCCGAATCGCTTTGGCGAGCGGCAGAAGTGCAGCCGGTATGCCAAGCGCGAGGAACTGTCGATCCAGGCGACGAGATGCTGAGATTTATCGAGTGCTTGAAACTGCCTGGACGGTGAGTGCAGATCCTGGCCGATGCACCACGTCCTCATGCGTGGGTGCATGAGCCTGGTAGCCAGCACGTAGGCTTGCTGGTTGCGCGGGCGGCAACTCGGATTCGATCTGCCGTGGAGTTAGGGCACAGCTTCTTTGGGTATTCCGGACTGCATACTGAAGATTCAATCCGGTCTTACGCTCGAGGCTTGCGTGGAGACCGGGAGGGGCCAAAGGTCCAAGCTTTTATCCAGATTGGGATGGGACCTGACCCTCCTGGGGGACGCCGGGGCCTTGTCGGGCTCGGCCATCGGCGCTAAGTACCTGCCAAAAATGACCAATCGGCCGCCTGCTCCAGCCTGGCATCGATCCTGCGATGACCTGGCGCGCCTCGATCAAGATATGCGTTTCTGGGAGGGCAACGGTGTCCCTTGACGTGAAGAGTGCCCCGGCGGAGATGAGCTCGGCGCCCGCCCCGACACTTCGGCTCGAGATCCTGGAGGCCATGGTCGATGGAGCCCGAGAGGGGCTGTGCATCATGAGCCCGCAATCGATCATGCTCCGCGCCAACCAGATTGCCGGGGAGCTCCTGGGGTTCCAGCCGAAGCAGGCGGTGGGCCGGCCGGTTCAGGAGCTGGGTGTGGACCGCGACTTCGACTGGGCCCTCACCGGAGAAGTGGCCGCCAACCGCGTTGCGGTGTCCACCATCCAGACGCTCCGGACGGGCCGGAAGCTGCTGGTCTCCGCGGTCCCCACCCTGTCAGCCGATGGGGGGCTCGGCTACATCGTGGTCACGATCCGCGAGATCACCGGCATGGGGCAGGTGATGAGCCGCCTGCGGGATGCCGTCGAGCACGCCGAGCAGTCCCGGTCCATGCTGGCCCTGACCGCCGACCGCGAGTTGCAGCTCGAGGACGTCGTCGCCCAGAGTCCCTCGCTGGCGGCGGTGCGCGAGACCGCCCTGCAGTACGCGGCGGTGGATTCCACGGTACTCCTGCTCGGCGAGACGGGCGCCGGCAAGGGCCTGTTCGCCCGGCTGATCCACCAGGCTTCCGCGCGCGCGGGGGGACCGTTCCTCGAGGTGAATTGTGGCGCGATCCCCGAGGGGCTGATGGAGGCCGAGCTGTTCGGCTACGCCAAGGGCGCCTTCACGGGCGCGGACTCGAAGGGCAAGATCGGGCTGGTCGAGCTGGCGCACCGAGGCACGCTGTTGCTCAACGAGATCGGCGACCTGCCCTTGGGCCTGCAGGTCAAGCTCCTGCGCTTCCTGGAGGACGGCGAGGTCTGGGCGGTCGGCGCGGTCAAGGCGAAGCGCCCGGACGTGCGCATCATCGCTTCCACGAACCGGGACCTGGAGGGGATGATCGCGGCAGGGACGTTCCGCGGGGATCTCTTCTACCGGCTCAACGTATTGTGTCTCGAGATCCCGCCGCTCCGCGACCACGCCGAGGATATCCCGCGCCTGGTCGAGCTGACGCTCGCCCGGCTGGAGCGCAAGGTGAAGCGCCGGCGCGCCATCACGCCGGCGGCCCTGCGCGCCCTCTCGCACTACCCGTTCCCCGGCAACGTCCGCGAGCTGCTGAACCTCGTCGAGCGCCTGATGGTCACCAGCGCGAGCGAGACGATCGACATCGCCGATCTGCCGCAGGCACTGCTGCGCGTGGCGGGCGATGCACCGGGATCCGACCCCAGGGCCCGCCCCACGCTGCGCAAGGCACTCCAGAAAGTCGAGAGCCAGCTCTTGAAGGAGGCCCTGGCCCGCTACAAGACGCAGGCGCTCGCGGCGAAACACCTCGGCATCACCCAATCCACGGTGGCGCGCAAGGCGAAGCGGTACAATCTCGACGGCGAGGCCCCGGCTAGTAGGACTGCGCCGGCTTGATGTCCTCGCCGGTCAGCACCCACTTGCCGCCGCAACCGCCCTTCACGAAGTCGGTCGCTTCCTGATACAGGGCGCCGAAGGTGAGAGCCATCGTGGCGATGTAGAGCACGCCGCTCACGCCGCACACGATCGCCTTTCCCGGCACGTAGAAGATATCGCCCACCGCGGCGGCAGCGTTCGCGCCTGCGCCCGGCGGCTCCTTGGCCTTCTCGTCCGCCCAGCCCGTGGGCGCACTCATAGCAACGAGGAGCAAGGCCAGCAGCGCGGCGATCCAGCGGCTCGAGATCATGGCGTGTCCCCCTATGCGGAACTGCATACGCATCTGTCGGAGAGCCACGTTTCGTGGCCCTCGCGCGGGGCACTCTAGGCAGGCGAGACGATCATGTCAAGAGGGAAGCGCGGAGGACGCGGCCAAGGTGATGACAGCACCAGAGGAGGCGTACCTCCCGCTGCCGGCCCACGATGGCGAGGGCGGCGGCTGCGCACTGCGGGGCGCGGCTCAACGCCGCAGGAGGTCGCGGATCTCGCCCAGTAGGCGGACCTCGGCGCTGGGCTCCGGCGCCGGGATCGGCGCGGCTTCTTCCTGCCGTCGCAGCCGGTTGAGCATCTTCACCACGAAGAACAGCGCCCCCGAGACGATGAGGAACGAGATGACCGCGTTGATGAAGAGGCCCAGGGCGAGGACCACCGCGCCGCCCTCGCGCGCCGCCGTCACCGACAGGTAGGCGGCGCCGCCCGGATTGCGCAGCACCACGTAGAGGTTGCTGAAGTCGGGGCTGCCGATGAGGCCCGAGATCAGAGGCATCAGCACGTCGGTGACGAGCGAGTTGATCACCGTCCCGAAGGCCGCGCCGACGATGATGCCGACGGCCATGTCCATCATGTTGCCCTTGATCGCGAACTCCTTGAACTCCTTCAGCATGCGCCCGCCTCCTCCTCTTTGAGGCTCAGTTGCCGACGTGGACGGGAGCGCCCAGCTCTCGCAGCATCGCGATCGCGGACAGGTACGAGAGCCGGCCCGTCCGCGGATTCTCCGACGGCACGTTCTCGACCTCGATGCGGAGGGTGCCGAACTCGCCCTCGACCGTGATCCGGTGCTGGTTGCGCATCTGTCCCGGCACCGCGTAGAGCTTGATGCGCGTGCGCTGCGGCCCGATGCCGGCCAGGGACAGCGCGGCCACCACGTTGACGTTGGCCGGGAAGGCGGCGACCGCGTCGGCGGCTGGCCCCTCGAAGATCAGCGTCTCGGTGGTGATGGCGTCGAGATCGATCCGGTGCTGCTCGATGTAGGGCGCGCCCGCGAGCCCGCGCGGCGGCTTCCGGGTCTCCATGGTCACCGCGGTGATCGCGCCTTCACGGGCGCCCTTCACGCCGTCCAGGCCCGCGATGGCGCCGGAGGGCACCAGGATGCGGCAGCCGTGCTTCTCGGCCAGCCGCGCCCACTCGTCCAGCACGCCCACCAGGGCGCCGACCGAGAGCACCATCAGGTGCTTGCCCGCCGCGAGCACCGCCGGGCCGAACTCGCGCAGCGCGGCCTGGGTGGCGGCCTCCACGATGAGGTCCGCGCGCTCGATCAGCGTCGGCAGCGGCCGCGCGGGGTAGCTCCCGGCGGTCGCCGGATTCCGCACGCTGACACCTACCAGCGTGGTCCCGGGAATGCCTCGGGTCAGGGCTTCCGCGACGCGGTGCCCGATGACCCCCATGCCGACGATTCCGATCCTGAGCATGACGCGGCGTCCTTTCTCCCTCGGAGCGTGCGGGGATGATAGCAGCGGCCCCCCGACGGCCACAAGGGACGTGCTAGAATCAGCGGCGGATGCGTTCATCGCCCCGGCTCCAGGAGCCGCTCGACCGGCTCTACCGCGAGTTCGACTGGGCCGCCCGCGCCGACCTGGACGCCATCCGTTTCCCGATCCGCTACGCCGACCCGGCCGACCGCGAGGTGGTCGCGCTGCTGTCCGCCTGCATGGCGTACGGCCGCGTGGATCTCTTCGGCCCGTGGGTCGACTGGGCCCTCGCCCGCATGGGTGAGGCGCCCGCCCGATTCATCCTGGGCTTCGATCCGGCCAAGCACGCGGGGCGCTTCGAGGGCTTCCACTACCGCTTCAATCGCCCGCGCGATCTCGCCGCCTTCTGCCTGGCCGCCCAGCGCGTGCTGATCCGCCACGGCTCGCTCGGCGCCTGCTTCAGCGCCGGCTTCTCTCCGGAGGACCCGCACGTGGGCCCGGCCCTCGAGCGCTTCGTCGGCGAGCTCCTCACCCAGGACTTCTCGGCGGTCTTCCCGCGCAACCGGCTGTCCTACGGCTTCCGGCACTGGTTCCCGCGCCCGTCCACCGGGGGGCCCTGCAAGCGGCTGCATCTCTTCCTGCGCTGGATGGTGCGGCGCGAGCCGCCCGACTTCGGTCTCTGGACCGGCATTCCCCCCGCCGCCCTGCTGGTCCCGGTGGACACCCACATCGAGAACATGGCGCGATCGCTTGGGCTCACGCGCCGGCGCAGTCGGAGCTGGAAGATGGCCGAGGAGATCACGTCCGGACTGCGCTTGCTTGATCGGGCTGACCCGGTGAAGTACGACTTCTCGCTCTGCCATACCCGGATGTCGGGGCAGTGCCTCGACCGGCGCGTGGAGGCGGTGTGCGAGCCCTGCCGGCTCCGGCCGGTGTGCCGGCACTGGCGCGGGCGGCGCGGAGCGCGCGCGTGACCGCCGCGTGGCCGTGGGTCGTCGTCGCGGTGCTCGCGGTGCTGGTCGGGCTCACCGCGCTGGCGCTCTGGCGCGCGGTGGCGCGGCTCGGAGCGCTCGAGGCGGCCCGCCAGCAGCCGGATCAGGCCCTGCTGCTCCTGCAGCGCGACATCCAGACCGCGCGCGCCGAGGCCCACCAGGCCCGGACCGAGACGCTGGCCACCGTGAAGGAGGAGCTGCACCAGTTCGCGAGCCGGATGACGGTTGAGATGGGGCAGGTGGGCAGCGGGGTGCAGCAGCAGCTCCAGCACGTGGGGCAGGTGGTGGGCGCGGTGCAGGGCAGCCTCGGCAAGCTCGGCGAGGTGACCCAGCGCGTCTTCGACGTGGGGCGCGACATCGCCGGCCTCGAGCAATTGCTCAAGTCGCCGAAGATCCGGGGCGGGGTCGGCGAGACCCTCCTGGAAAACCTGCTGGCCCAGATGCTGCCGCGGGAGCAGTACATGCTGCAGCACGCGTTCGCCACCGGGGACCGCGTGGACGCGGCCATCCGGATCGGCGAGCGGCTCGTGCCGGTGGACGCCAAGTTCCCGCTCGAGGGCTTTCGCCGGATCCTGGAGGAGACCGAGGAGGAGCGCCGGCCCGCGCTGCGCCGCGCGTTCCTTCGGGACGTCAAGAACCGGGTGGACGAGATCGCCAAGAAGTACATCCTGCCCGACGAGGGCACCTTCGACTTCGCCCTGATGTACATCCCGGCCGAGAACATCTACTACGAGATCATCGTGAAGGAGGACAGCGAGGAGGAGCCCCCCGCGGCCTACGCCCTGGGGCGCCGGGTGGTGCCGGTCTCGCCCAACACCTTCTACGCCTACCTGCGGGTGATCGTGATGGGGCTGCGGGGCCTCCGGATCGAGCGCGATGCCCAGGAGATCCAGGCCCGGCTGGGCCGCCTGCGCGGGGACCTGGACAAGTTCCGGGAGTCCTTCGACGTGGTCGGCCGGCACCTGACCAATGCCCGCAACAAGTACGACGACGCGGCCTCCGGGCTGGGGCGGCTCGAGGGCAAGCTGGAGGGGATCGAGGGGGACGGGGCGCAGGGGGCCTTGCCCGGAATCGGCGCGTGATCGGGCACTTGGCCGCGCCCGCCCCCGGGCCGGTCGGGATCAATCGCGTGTGGTAGTATCGAGGAAATCCACCATCAGAGGGATCCATGCCTGATATCCAGTTCCAGGTGTACGGCATCAACCTCCTCGTGCGGCTCATGGTCGAGCCTCCCGCGGATGTGCGCGTGCACTGTCCGAAGGGCTCGCCGATCCGCTACGGGGAGGTGGTGGGCCGCGGCGACGGCTTCGACGAGGGGGCCAATGCCTTCCGCGACATGCCGCCGGTCCGCTCGGTGGTGGCCTTCGAGGAGAACCCGGAGGAGGTCGAAGGGCACTACTTCTACATCGGCGGGGAAGAGCATCGCGTGATCCGGCTCGACGCGATCATCCTCTCGTTCCCGCTCGAATAGGCGCCCCGCTCGCGCTGTGACCGCGCTGTCGCAAGTCCTCCGCAAGATCGACGCGGACGAGGTCGTGGAGCTGACCCGCTCGCTCGTCCGCATCCCCAGCGTCCATCGCCCCGGCGACCCCGAAGCCACCGAGGCCCGCGTGGCCGCGTTTGTCGAGGCCTGGCTCCGGCGCGAGGGCTTCCAGGTGGAGGTGCAGCAGGTCGCCCCCGGACGCCCGAACGTCATCGGCTGGCTCGGCGAGAAGCGCCCGGCCGGCAGGAGCCTGCTGCTCGAGGGGCACACCGACGTGGTGACCGAGGGCGATCCCGCGGAGTGGTCGCATCCGCCCTTCGGCGCCGACATGGTGGACGGGCGCATCTACGGCCGCGGCACCGCCGACATGAAGAGCGGGCTGGCCGCGGCCATGGTCGCGGCCGCCGCGTTCAAGCGGGCCGGGGTCGCGCTGCGGGGCAAGCTGGTCGTCGGCGCGCTCGTGGACGAGGAGGACGGCATGATCGGCGTCCGGCACCTCTGCGGTACCGCGGTGGGCCGCGACCTGGACGCGGCCATCATCTGCGAGCCGGAGGAGAACGAGCTCTGTCTCGAGCAGCGCGGCGTCCTCTGGGCGCGCTTCCGGGTGCGCGGCAAGATGGCCCACGGGGCCATGCCCCAGGCGGGCGTGAACCCGATCACCGGGCTGGGGCGGCTGCTGGCGGCGGCGCCGGGCCTCGAGCGGCGGCTCCGCAAGGTCTGCGAGAAGAGCCGCTACCTCAAGCCGCCGACGGTGACGCCGACCATCATCCAGGGGCCGCCGCCCGGCGTGGGCGTGCCGCAATCGAACGTCATCCCCGCGCTGGCCGAGGCCACGTTCGACATCCGGCTGACCCCGGGCATCGGCGCCGACGGGATCCGCGCCGAGCTGGAGGCGATCTGCCACGACGCGGCCGCCGCCCAGCCCGGGATCAAGGTGGAGTGGGAGCCGGTCAACGCCTTCCGGCTGGCCACCAAGGTGGATCGCACCGAGCCTCTGGTCGAGGCGATGGTCCGCGGAGTCAAGCAGGCGACGCGCCGGGCCCCGAAGTACGGCGGGGTGCCCGGCTCGACGGACGGCACGATCCTCCGGATGGAGCTGGGGATCCCCATCGTGACCTGCGGGCCCGGCGACCGGCTGATCCCCCACCAGGTGGACGAGTTTGTCAGAGCCGAAGAAGTGGTCGATGCGGCAAAGATTTACGCGGCATCGGCTCTGAACTATCTCGAAGCCGAGTGACCCCCGCCCGCAATCCGAGGCTCCGGGCTCTCGAGGCCTTCCCGGTCGAGCAGCAAGGGCAGCGCTGCGTGGCGCTCCGTGATCCCGCCGGCTTCACCGATCAGATCGCCGTGCTCGCGCCTCCGCTGCTAGACCTGGTGTCGCTCTTCGACGGCGATCACTCGATCGACGAGATCCGGGAGATCCTCCGGGGCCGACACGGCGAGGCGCCGACCGCGAAGCAGATCGCCGATGTCGTGGAGCGCTTCGACGCGGCCGGGTTCCTCGACAGCGAGCGCTTCCGGGCGCGGCGCCGGGCGCTGGAGGACGCCTTCCGGCGGAGCCCGATGCGTCCCGCGGTCCACGCGGGCGGCGCGTACGCGGGCGACGCGGCGGAGCTGCAGGCGCAGATCGACGGATTTTTTTCCGCGCCTGACGGGCCGGGTGTCGCGATCGACGATGACCCCTTTACTTATCCGGTCGCCTCGCCTTCGGCTGCGGCTCCCCGGGCCACTGCGGCTCCCCGGGCCACTGCGGCTCCCCGAGCAAGCACCCCGGCGCTCCAAACTCGGGCTCTGATCGCGCCCCACATCGACTTCCACCGGGGCGGCTCGACCTACGCGTGGGCGTACCGGGAGATTCTCGAGCGCTCGGACGCGGACCTCTACGTGGTGCTGGGCACCTGTCACGCGGGCATGCCGGACCCGTTCGCAGTGACGCTCAAGTCCTACGAGACGCCGCTCGGGCCGGTTCCGGTGGACCGCGAGTTCTACGAGGTGCTCGATCGCCGGGCCGGGCAGGATCTGCTGGCCTCCGAGCCGGCGCATCGGGCGGAGCACTCGATCGAGTTCCAGGCCGTGATGCTCCAGCGCGTCGTGGGCGCCCGCCGGCCCTTCGCCATCCTGCCGGTGCTCGCCTCGTACCTGCACGAATCGCTGTGGAGCGGCGGCGACCCGGAGGCGGATCCCCGCGTCCCACGCTTCGTGGACGCTCTCCGGGAGACGATCGCCGCGTCCTCGCGCCGGGTGTGCCTGGTCGCCGGTGTGGACCTGGCCCATGTGGGGCCGCGCTTCGGCGATCCCGAGGCCAATACCGCTGCGTCGCTGGCGCGGGTCGAAGGGGACGATCGCGCGATGCTGGAGTCGGTGGTGGCGGTCGATCCGCGTGGCTTCTACGCGGGGATCGCCGCCGATCACGACGCTCGGCGCATCTGCGGCCTCTCGCCGATCTACACGCTGCTGCGCCTGCTGCCGGAAGCCCCGGGCCGGCTGGTACGGTACACCCAGTGGCCGGACCCGCAGGGCGCGGTCACCTTCTGCGCGGTGGCCTACCCGTGAGCTCGACCCCACCGCCCGATCCCTCGACCTGGACGCTGCCGAAGCTGCGCATCGACCGCGACGGCGTGTGGTTCCACGACGACGCGGAGGTCACGCACCCCGGCATCATCGCCAACCTGCGCGAGAACCTCCGCGTGGACGAGCGCGGGCACTACCTCCAGATCGGGCCCGCGCGGGTGCCGGTGGAGGTGGAGGATGCGCCGTACGTCGTCGAGCGGGTGGAGGTTCAGGGCGAGGGGCTTGCGGCCACGCTCAACGATCTCACCCGCGAGCCGGTGGCGCTCGACACGCTCCGCGTGGACGAGCGGGGCATCCCGCGCTGCCGCGTGAAGGAAGGGCGCTTCGCCGCGCGGCTGAGCCGGGCCGCCACCCATCAGCTCCTGCACCACGCGCAGCTCGACGAGGGAACCGGCCGGTCCAGTCTGGTGCTGGGCGGGCGCCGGGTTCCGGTCCCGGGCCTCTAGGGCGAAGGGGCAGGCCCGGGCGGGTAGGCGGAGAGCCCGCGCAGCCCCGCCTCGTCCCCCGCCTCGATCAGCCGGTGCAGCGGGCCGTTCTCGCGCCACGCCTGGCAGGTGTTGACGAACCACGGCGCGCCCTCGGCGGGGCGCTCGTCGGCCGGGAACGCAACGCCCGCTCCCTGGCGCACCGCCGGCGCCAGCGCGTGGATCAGCGCGGTGAAGTGAGCGCAGCCGCGCTGCCGGCCGAAGCGCTCGTTCACCTCGCGCGTGAAGCCGCGCGAGATCGAGAGCCCCACCAGCTGCTGGAGGGGCGGGAGCGCATCCGGACAGAGCGTGTAGGGATGCGCGGCCATCTCGCTGCGCGCCTCCGTGATGATCAGGCCGGGGTGGCGCACGCGCAGGCCGAGCCGCATGTCGTGGATCACCCGCGGCGGCTCGGCGCCGAACCAGCGCGGGTTGTCGCGCGGTCGCTCGTCCACGAGAGTCGCGGTGATCTCGAGCTCGTGCTCGCCCGCACGCGCGACCTCGACGCGGATGGTCCTCAGGTGCACCTGCGGGGTCTTCGTCTCCTCGGTCATGGGGCGGCCGCGACCTCCTTGAGGGCCTGCAGCAAGTCGGAATGGATCGGGCCGTTCGAGGCCGCGATGGTGGGCGCCGCCAGGTCGAGCGGGGCGCCGTGCACGGCGGTCACGGTGCCGCCCGCTTCCCGGATCAGCAGCGCCCCCGCGGCCACGTCCCAGGCGCCGAGCCGCTGTTCCCAGTAGCCGTCGAGGCGGCCGGCCGCGACGGCGGCGAGGCCGAGCGCGGCGGAGCCCAGGCTGCGTACGCTGTGGCAGCGCCGGATGAGGGCCGCGTGCTCGGCGAGGTTGTTGCGCGGGGCGGTCCTCAGGTCGTTCGGGTAACTCGTGCCGAGGAGACTCTCCCCGAGCGTGGGCGTCGCGGAGACGCGCAGGGGCGCTCCGTTCAGCGTGGCTCCCTGCCCACGCTCGGCCACGTAGCACTCGTCGCGACTGGGATCGTAAAGGACGCCGACGGCCAGCTCGCCGGCCAGCTCGAGCGCGATCGACACGCAGTAGATCGGCAGCCCGTGGGCGTAGTTGGTGGTGCCGTCGAGCGGGTCCACGATCCAGCGGTGGGGCTCGGTCCCGCACCGGGCGCCGCTCTCCTCGGCGAGGACGGCGTGGCCCGGGAACCGGGCGTGGATGGCGTCGAGGATGATGGTCTCGGCGCCCCGGTCCATCTCGGTGACCAGGTCGGTGGGGCTGCCCTTGTAGCTGACGTCGTGCCGGGCGCCGAAGCCGGATCGGAGGAACGCGCCGGCCTGGAGGGCCGCCTCCACGGCGACGTCGCGGAACGAATCGCTCACGGGGATCGAGAATACCACGGCGTCGCTTGACATCCCGGCGCTCCCCTCGCAGCATGGCCGCCATGCGCATCGTGGTGATGGGGTCGGGCGGGACCGGCGGATTCTTCGGCGCGAAGCTGGCGCGGGCGGGGGAGGACGTGACCTTCGTGGCGCGTGGCGCGCACCTGGCCGCGCTTCGCGCGGAGGGGTTGCGGATCCGGTCCGCGGTGGAGGGAGAGTGGAGCGTGCCGGCGCCCGCGGTCGAGCGCCTGGACGGGCTGCCGCCCGCCGATCTCGTACTCTTCTGCGTGAAGTCCTTCGACACCGAGGAGGCCGCCGCGCTGATCGGGCCGGTGGTGGGTCCGGACACCGGCGTGCTCTCGATCCAGAACGGAGTGGACAACGAGGAGAAGCTCGCGCGGGTGCTCGGGGGAGGGCACGTGCTGGGGGGAGCGGTTCGGGTCTTCGCCACCATCGCGGCCCCGGGGGTGATCACGCATACCTTCGGAGGCCACCTCACCTTCGGCGAGATGGACGGGCGGGAGACCGCGCGCGCCCGGGCCTTTCTCTCCGCGTGCCAGAAGGCGGCCGTCCCGGCGGAGCTCGTGAGCGACGTCACCCGCGCCCTCTGGGAGAAGTACGTGTTTCTCACCACCCACGCCGGGATGACCGCGGTGACCCGGTGCCCGGCCGGGGTGCTGCGGGCGGTGCCGGAGGTGCGGGAAGTCTACCGGCGCACCGTGACCGAGATCCTCGCGATCGGCCGGGCCGCCGGCGTGACGCTCGACGACGCGGTCCTGGAGCAGGGCTTCAAGCTCCTCGACACGGTGGCCCCGAACGCGTTCTCCTCGCTTCACCACGACCTGATCCACGGCAAGCGGCTCGAGCTGGAGGCCCTTCACGGCCACGCGGTGCGCCTGGCCGAGCGCCATCACGTGCCCGCGCCCACCGTCTTCGCGATCTACGCGGCGCTGCTGCCGTACCGGGACGGGGCGCCGGTCACTCCCGTCCGCCAGTAGCGGCAGCACTCGCGATGCCAGGATCGGTTCCTGCCCACGCGCGCGCGGTCATCGTCGGCGGGGGCATCGTCGGGTGTAGCGTCGCCTATCACCTGACGAAGCTCGGCTGGCGCGACGTCCTCCTCCTCGAGCGGCGCCAGCTCTCCAGCGGAACCACCTGGCACGCGGCCGGGCTGGTCGGCCAGCTCCGGTCGAGCCACAACCTCACCCGTCTGGCGAGCTACGGGGCCGTCCTCTACGAGCGCCTCGAGGCCGAGACGGGCCAGGCCACGGGGTTCCGCCGGTCGGGGAGCATCAGCGTCGCGCGGACGGCCGAGCGCCTCGTCGAGCTCAAGCGCGGCGCCTCCATGGCGCGGTGCTTCGGCGTCGACGTCGAGGTGATCTCGCCGGGCGAGGCCGGCCGCCGGTGGCCGCTGATGCGGACGGACGACCTTGCCGGGGCGGTGTGGATTCCCGGCGACGGGCGGACGAACCCGGTCGACACGACGCTCGCGCTGGCCCGGGGCGCGCGGAACGGCGGCGCCGCGATCGTCGAGCACGTGGCGGTGACCGGGATCCGGTGCGAGCGCGGCGCCGCGACCGGCGTGCGCACGGATCACGGCGACGTCGCGTGCGAGGTGGTCGTCAACTGCGCCGGCATGTGGGGCCGCGAGGTCGGCCGGATGGCCGGCGTCAACGTGCCGCTGCAGGCGGCCGAGCACTTCTACATCGTCACCGAGCCGCTGGCGGGCGTCACCCGCGACCTGCCCGTGCTCCGCGACACCGACGGCTACATCTATGTGCGCGAGGAAGTCGGCGGCCTGCTCATGGGCGGATTCGAGCCGGCGGCCAAGCCGTGGGGTACGGACGGCATCCCGCGGGACTTCGAGTTTTCGCTGCTGCCGGAGGACTGGGAGCACTTTCGAGTGCTGATGGAGCAGGCGTGCCTGCGCATCCCGGCGCTGGAGACCGCCCCGGTGCGCCGGCACGTGAACGGACCCGAGAGCTTCACGCCCGACAACCGCTACATGCTCGGCGAGGCCCCGGAGCTGCGGAACTTCTTCGTGGCGGCCGGGTTCAACTCCATCGGCATCGCCTCCGCGGCGGGGGCCGGCCGGGCCCTGGCCGAATGGATCGTCGGCGGCGAGCCGAGCCTCGATCTCTGGGATGTCGACATCCGCCGCTTCATGCCGTTCCAGGGCAATGCCGCCTACCTGCGCGCGCGCACCCGGGAGGTGGTGGGCCTGCTCTACGCGATGCACTGGCCCTTCCGCCAGCCGGAGACCGCTCGCGGCGTGCGCCGCTCGGTGCTGCACGATCGCCTGGCCGCCCGCGGGGCCGGCTTCGGCGTCGTCGCGGGCTGGGAGCGCGCGAACTGGTTCGCGCCTCCGGGCGCCGAGCCGCGCTACGCCTACACGTACGGTCGCCAGAACTGGTTCGCGGACGCCGCCGCCGAGCACCGGGCGGTGCGGGAGGCCGTCGGGCTCTTCGATCAGTCGTCCCTGGCCAAGCTCCTGCTCCAGGGGCCGGACGCCGTGGCCGCGCTGCAGCGCCTGTGCGCCAACGACGTGGACGTGGCCCCTGGGCGGATCGTCTACACGCAGATGCTCAACGCGCGGGGCGGCATCGAGTGCGACCTCACCGTGACCCGCCTGGCCGACGATGCGTTCCTGGTCGTCACCGTCGCCGCCGCCGCCACCCACGACGCGGACTGGATCCGCCGCGGCATCGCGGCCGGCCGGGTCACGCTCACCGACGTGACGTCCGCCTTCGCCGTGCTCGGCGTCATGGGCCCTCACTCGCGCGACCTCCTCGGGCGCCTCACCGGGGCCGAGCTGTCGAACGCGGCCTTCCCGTTCGGCACCGTCCGCGAGATCGAGCTCGGCTACGCCACGGTGCGGGCCACCCGGATCACCTACGTCGGCGAGCTGGGCTGGGAGCTGTACGTGCCGACGGAGCTGGCGATGGGCGTCTATGACGACGTGGTCGCCGCCGGCGACGGCCTCGGGTTCCGGCACGCCGGCTACCACGCGATGGACTCGCTGCGCCTCGAGAAGGGCTACCGCTCCTGGGGCCACGACATCGGTCCCGACGATACGCCGCTCGAGGCCGGACTGGGCTTCGCGGTGGCGTTCGAGAAGGAGGGGTTCGTGGGGCGCGAGGCGCTGCTCCGCCAGCGCGCCGGGCCTCGCGCCCGCCGCCTCGTGATGTTCACGCTCGACGACCCGGAGCCACTGCTGCTCGGGGACGAGCCGATCTGGTGCGACGGGGCCCTCGTCGGCCGGATCACCTCGGGCGCCTACGGCCACACCCTGGGACGCTCGGTGGGCATGGGCTACGTCACCCACCCGGACGGCATCGACGCGGTGTTCCTGGGGGCGGGCCGCTGGGAGCTGGAGATCGCGACCGAGCGCTTCCCGGCGACCGCCCGGCTGGAGCCGCCGTACGATCCCGCGTCCGCGCGCGTGCGAGGGTAGCCTAGCCTCCGGGGGCGCGATAGCCCCCGTCCAGTCGGGTCGCCTCGTCCATCTCCTCGGCGCTCAGCAGCACCGTCGTCGTCCAGTGCCCGGCGCCGCTCGCGGCCACGATGACCGAGGCGGCCGCCGCGGCGACCGGCCCCGGCAGGTCGACGATCATGAACAGGTCCGTCTCGCCGAGCGCGAAGTGAAAGCATTCGAGCCGTCCACCCAGGCTCTGCACGAGCCGCTCGACGGCCTGGCGCCGCCGGGTCCCGCCCTCCCGGAGCAGTCCCTGGGCGCCCTCCCGCGAGTACGAGCCCCGGAACAGGTAGCGCGGCATCGCCGGCCTCAGGCGAACACGAACGCGCGGGCGGGATTGTCGACGAGTAGCCGCCGGAGCCCGGCGTCGTCCACCCCCTTGCGCCGGAGGCGCGGCACCACGTTCACGAGCAGGTGGTGGTAGCCGTACCCGCCGTACTTCGTCAGCGAGCTCTTGTAGGCGATGTCATGGGACATGAGGATCTGGTCCTGGTGGCCGCGGGCGATGAGGCCCAGGATCTGGGCCATGCGGCCGCCGTCGTTGGGCATGTCGAAGTCGGGGTTGTAGGGATAGTAGGAGTTCTCCAGCCCGAAGAGGTCGTACTCGAGCCAGACGCCCGTCGCCGCCAGATCGAACAGGTGCCGCTCGTCGGCGATGGTCCGGTCGACGTGGCACATGATGGTGCGCCGGAGATCGCCGCCCTGCTTGCCGATCAGCTCCAGGATCTGCATGGGAGCCGTCTGGTCACGGCCCGGATGGATCATCAGCGGCGCCCCCGTCTGGCGCTGGGCCTCGACCGCCGCGCGGACGACCTTCCGTTCGTTCTCCGTCCACGGCCACGTGTTGCCGATCTCGCCGATGAGCCCAGCCCGGACGCCCGTGTCGCCCACCCCGTCCGTGACCTCGCGGACGATCTCGTCGGCGATGGAGTCCTCGCTCCGCCGGTCCATGTCGGCGGGATGGGCGGCCGCCACGTAGTAGCCGGCGCCCATCACCACGTTCAGACCGGTCGCCCGCGAGAGACGGGCCAGCGCGAGCGGGTCGCGGGCGAGGCTCACGTTGGTCGGGTCGACGACCGTCTGCCCGCCGGCGTGCTTGAACAGCATGATCTCGTCCCGCGCGGTCCGCTCGTCGAGCAAGCGGAGGTTGTCGAGGTTCGCGTTGAAGTTCTGCCGCACCCACCCCACGTTCGACAGGCTCACCGGCTGGTAGGCCAGTCCCTTGTCGCTCGCCGCGGCCGGCTCCCGGAACATCACCGCGAAGTCGATGAGCAGGTGCTCGTGCGGCAGCGTGACGCCCATGGCCTCGGCATCGATGGGCCCCAGGACGGTCAGGGTCTTCCCCGAGAGCGCGCTCGTCATGACGAGGCCCTATCCGGCGGCGGGGGTGAGGCCGTCCTTCGACCGGCGATCATCGGCGTGTCTCCCATGGAGTGTGACCTCCCGGCGATGGCGCCCGGGGTGTAAGCCAACGCGGCGTTCCAGGTCACCACCGTTCGGCCTCGGATCGGACGTGCCCTAGCGGAGTGTGGCGGCGATGCGTCGGATCTTCTCGGGCGTGTGCTACGCAGAAGAAGAACAGGCCGGCGACGAGGACCGCCCCGGCCTCCTCGCGGCGGGTGTTCGCGATGCGTTGCCGGATGGCGGCGGTTACCATCCCATCGCTCGCGCGGCCCGGCGAGGATCGGCACCGCCGTAGAGGATCCCCGCCTCCCGGTCCGCCGAGATGGCGCACACTCCCGCGGTGCCGATGGACAGGTCGGGCAGCCACTGCACCCGATGCCCGAGCGCGGCCAGGGCCCCGCCCGTGGCCTCGCCGATCGACCGCTCGAGGTCGAGGCGGCCGGGGTGGTACGGATGCGGCTCGAACGATCCCGGGAAGCTGTGGGTGACGAACCGCGGTGCTTCGACGGCCTCCTGGATGCTCATGCCGAACACCGTGTGGTTCAGGAAGACCTGCAGCATGCCCTGGGGCTGCAGATCGCCGCCGGGCGCGCCGAAGGGCATCACCCATCGCCCGCCGCGGCGGGCGAGCGCGGGGTTGGGCGTGAGGCGCGGCCGCTTGCCCGGCGCGACGCAGGAGGGGTGGCCCGGCACCCCCCAGGACTGCGAGCCGCGCGACGAGGGGCAGAAGCCGAGGCCGGGGATCACCGGCCCGTCCCACGACACGTCGCTGGGGGTCGCCGAGAACGCGTTGCCCTGACGATCGACCACGCAGACGTACGAGGTGTCACCGTCGAGGTCCGCGCCTTCGCTGGCCATCGCCGGGGCCGGGCGCGACGTGACCACCGCTGCGTCGAATCCAGCCGGACGCCCCGCCGGCGGCATCTCGGACCAGGCGCTCCCCTCGCGGATGAGCCGGCACCGCTCGGCCGCGTAGGCGGGCGCGAGCAGCGCGTCCATCGGCACGGAGACGAAGCGCGGGTCGCCGTAGTACCGATCGCGGTCGGCGAAGCCGAGCTTCATCACCTCGGTGATCAGGTGGACGTAGGCCGGCGTGTTGTGGCCGAGGGCCCGCAGGTCGATGCCCTCGAGCAGCGAGAGCATCTGGAGCAGCACCGGGCCCTGGCTCCAGGGGCCGCAGCTGAGCACCTCCATGCCGCCGAAGGTGGTGCGCACCGGGCGATCGATCTCGGACCGGTAGGATGCCAGGTCGTCGGCCGTGAGCCAGCCGCCGTTGTCGCGGTGATACCGCACCATGGCGGTGGCGAGGTCGCCGCGGTAGAAGGCCTCCCGCGCCGCGCGGAGGCCGACGGCACGGCCGCGCCCGCCGGCCGCGCGCTCCTCGTCCGCCATGAACTGCAGCGACCGGGCGAGGTCGGCCTGCACGAACAGCTCGCCCTCGCGCGGCGGCCGGCCGCCGGGAAGCCAGATCGCGGCGCTGGCGGGCCAGCGACGGTAGCCGTCGGCATTCCGATCGATGTAGTGGGCCATCACCGGGTGCATGGTGAAGCCCTCGCGCGCGTAGCGGATGGCGGCCGCGGCGGCCTCGCCGAAGCTCAGCGTGCCGTATCGTTCCAGCGCGAGGATCCAGGCGTCCGGTGCGGCCGGGACCACGGTTCGCAGCAGGCCGACCGGGATGGCGCCGCCGTGCTCCTCCACGAACGTCGCCAGCCGGGCGGCCCGTGGCCAGCCCCCGAGCCCGGCGATGGTGATGGTCTCGTCGCGGTCGGCCAGGTGGATGAGGATGGGGGCCACGCCGGAGAACTGCACCTGGTCGCTGTGCACCACGCCGAGCGCGATCCCGGCGGCCACGCCGGCGTCGACCACGTTGCCGCCGGCCCGGAGCACCGCAGCGCCGGCCTCGGCGGCGAGGTAGTGGCCGGCCGAGATCATGTGGCGGGCGCCGGTGATCATCGGTTGGAGCGGCATCCGCCGTATCGTCGCAGATCTGCCACGGCCGAGGCGCAGAAGTTTCTGAGCCGCCGCGGCGCGCGGGGGAGGGAGAGGCGACGGCGGTCAGGCGTCGTACCACCACGTGCGGCAGGCCGCGGGGGTGATCGGCGGATACTCGGGCGGCGTGTCCGGGCCCTGGCCCGTCGGCAGGCCTTCGATTGACCGTGTCGACGTGCGGGCCCGGGAAGAACGGGATCGTGTAGCGGTGCCGGCCGATCGGCGGCAAGGCCCGATGCGGCGTGGAGACGGAACACCAGAGGCGCGGCTCCGGACGCTCCCGGGCGGCCGGCGGCGCGAGGGTGGTCTATACTGACTCGGTGTCGGCGCTCAGACGTCTCCTGCCGTATCTGGACCGCTACCGGCTCCGCTACCTCGGGGGCGCGGCCTGCCTGCTCCTCGCCACCGCGTTCTCGCTGAGCATCCCGTGGACCGTGAAGAGCGCGGTGGACGCGCTGGAGCGCGACGGGCTCGCCGCCCGCATCGGCCCCTACGTCCTTCTGATCTTGGGCCTGGCCGTGGCGCACGGCGCCGCGCGTCTGGGATCGCGCTTCGCCATGCTGGGCGCCGGCCAGTGGGTGGAGCACGACATTCGCGCCGACCTGTACGCGCGGCTCCTCGCTCTACCGGCGGCGTTCTATCAGCGGCACCGCACGGGCGATCTGATGTCGCGCGTGTCCAACGACATCTCCACGCTGCGGGCGCTGGCCGGGTTCGGGACCGTGATGCTGATCAGCACCACGCTCGCCTTCGGGGGCGCCCTGGCCGCCATGTGGCTCATCGACCCGTGGCTCACCCTGTTCGCGATGGCGCCGTTCCCTGCGCTGGTGATCATCGCGAAGCGCTTCCACCACGACACCGAGGTGCGCTCCACCGCGGTGCAGGAGCAGCTCGGGGCCCTCTCCGCGAAGGTGCAGGAGAACCTGACCGGCATGCCGGTGGTGCGCGCGTACACCATGGAAGCGCGGGAGGTGGCCGAGTTCGAGGGGCTCAACGCGGAGTACCTCACGCGCAACATGGCGCTGGCGCGGATCCAGGCGGTGTCGTGGCCCCTGATGGGGCTGGTCTCGGGCCTGGGCGTGCTGATCGTGATGTGGCTCGGCGGCAAGGCGGTGGTGGACGGTCGGATCTCGCTCGGAGCCTTCGTGGCCTTCAACGGGTACCTGACGCAGCTCGCCTGGCCCACCATCGCGCTGGGCTGGACCCTGGCCAGCATCCAGCGCGGCCTGGCCGCCATGGCCCGCGTGACCGAGGTGCTGGACGAGCGCGCCCATGATGGCGTGAGCGCGCGCCCACACGATGGCCTGGGCGACGGGCTGTCCGCCGGGGCAGTGGACGGGCTGTCCGCGGATTGGGGGAGTGCGGGGGCCATTTCCGGGCCCCCGCATATGAAGAAGAAGAAGAAGAGCGCGCCAGAACAAGCTCCCAAACTCTTGCCGGGCGGCCCCGTTGAGTTCAGAAACCTCACGTTCGCGTACGACGACCGCGGCCCCGTCCTGCGCGACGTGTCGTTCACGGTGCCGGCGGGTGGGGTGGTGGCGGTGGTCGGGCCGACAGGGAGTGGCAAGTCCACGCTGGGCACGCTGTTGTGCCGTCTCTACGAGCCCCCGCGCGGCACGGTATGGATCGGAGGGCAGGACGTGCTCGACCTGCCGGTCGGCCGGCTCCGGCGATCGGTGGGCTACGTGCCGCAGGAATCGTTTCTCTTCTCCCGCCCGCTGCGAGACAACGTGCGGCTGGCCGATGAGACCGCGGGACCGGAGCGCCTCGAGGCGGTGGCCCGGACCGCCGGACTGGCGGACGATCTGGGCGCGCTGCCCCTCGGCTGGGACACGGTGGTCGGCGAGCGCGGCCTCACGCTGTCGGGCGGCCAGCGGCAGCGGGTGGCGCTGGCGCGCGCGCTGGTGGCAGATCCGCCGGTGCTCGTCCTGGACGACGTGCTGGCCTCGGTGGATGCGGCCAAGGAGTGGGAGATCACCCGCGCGCTCCGGGGCGCGGCCAGTGGCCGCACCACGCTGCTGACGACGCATCGTCTGAAGGCGGCCGCCGAGGCAGACGCGATCGTGGTGCTCGACGAGGGCCGGGTGGTCGAGGAGGGCCGGCACGCGGACCTTCTCGCGGCCGGCGGTCTCTACGCCCGCCTCTGGCGCGTCCAGCAGCTGGAGGACGAGCTCGCCAGTGCCTGAGCTCGGACGGTTGACAGGTGCGCAGCGAGCCGGACGGCGAGCTGAGGCGCGAGCCGGGGGGAGTGCGGGGGCCATGTCGGGGCCCCCGCAGCTGAACGACGAGCTCGCCAATGCCTGAGCGCGAGCAGGAGGACGAGGTTCTCGGCAAGGCGTACGACGCGCGCCTGATGCGGCGTCTGTGGGCGTTCACCCGCCCGCACATCCGTCTCGTGCTCGCGACCGGTGCCCTGTTCCCGGCGGTGGCCCTGCTGGAGTTGTCGCAGCCCTACCTGATCAAGATCGCCATCGACGATCACATCCTCCGTCACGACTGGGCGGGGCTCGGAGGCGTCGCAGCCCTGTTCCTGCTGGTCCTCCTGGCGCTCTACGCGCTGCGGGCGACGCAGGCCTATCTCACCCAGCTCACCGGCCAGCGCGTCATCCATGACCTGCGCGCCGCGCTGTTCGCGCATCTCCAGCGCCAGGACGCGCGCTTCTACGATCGGAGCCCCGTCGGCCGGCTGATGACACGGGTCCTGAACGACGGGGAAGCGATCCAGGAGCTGTTCACCAGCGGAGCCGTGGCGCTTCTGGGCGACGTGGTGGTCCTCACTGGGGTCGTCGTGATCATGCTCGGGATGAACTGGAAGCTGGCCCTCGTCACGTTCGCGCTGGTGCCGCTGCTGGTGCTGGCCGCCGCGTACTTCCGGGTGCGCGCGCGCGACAGCTATCGGGTCGTCCGGACCCGCCTCGCAAGGATGAACACCTTCCTGCAGGAGTCGCTTCAGGGCATGAGCGTGATCCAGCTCTTCGCGCGTGAGGCCCGGGAGCGGGAGACGTTCGCGCAGCTCTCCGGCGCGCTGCGCGCCGGCCAGTTCCGCTCGACGTTCTACGACGCCTCGCTCTACGCGACGGTCGAGGCTCTGGGCTCGGCCGCGGTCGCCCTGCTGCTCTGGTACGGGGGCGGACAGATCGTGACGGGCGCGCTCACCTTCGGCGGCCTCGTGGCCTTCCTCGAGTACACCGGCCGCTTCTTCCTGCCCATCAGGGACCTGGGCGCCAAGTACACGGTCATGCAGGCGGCGATGGTCTCCGCCGAGCGCATCTTCGCCCTGCTCGACACCCACCCCTCCGTCACCTCGCCCACCCGGAACGGTAGTTCGGACGCGCAGTTGCAGGGCGAGGTGCAGGTGCAGGGCGAGGTGCAGCCGAAGGCGAGCCGAGCGCATTCCAGAAAAGAAGCCCCGGTAGCAGCACCCCAAACCCCAGCCATAGAGTTTAGGAACGTCTGGTTCGCCTACGAAGGCGAGCAGTGGGTCCTCCGGGACTGCTCGTTCACCCTCGGCTCCGGCGAGCGCGTCGCCCTGGTCGGACCCACCGGCGAGGGCAAGACGACGATCGCGCGCCTCATGATCCGGGCCTACGACGTGACGCGCGGTCGAGTCCTGGTGGACGGGGTGGACGTGCGCGACTGGGATCTCCAGACGCTGCGCCGACACGTGGGTCTGGTGCCGCAGGAGGTGTTCCTCTTCTCGGGGACCGTCGAGGACAACCTGCGCCTGGCCGGCAACGGCGGCGCGGATCGCCCGGCGATCGAGCGCGCGCTCGAAGCGGCGAACGCGGAGCGCTTCGTGGCGGCGCTGCCGCGCGGGCTCGGCGAGGAGCTGCGCGAGCGCGGGGTCAACCTCTCGCAGGGGCAGCGTCAGCTGCTGGCCATTGCCCGCGCCATCATCTATAATCCACGCGTTCTCGCGCTGGACGAGGCGACCTCCAGCATCGACCCCGAATCGGAGGCGCAGGTGCGCGTGGGGCTCGCGCGACTGCTCGAGGGGCGAACGAGCCTCGTCATCGCGCACCGGTTGTCCACGATCCAGCGCGCGAACCGCATTCTCGTGCTGCACCGCGGGGAGATCCGGGAGGCGGGCGGGCACGCGGCGCTGCTCGCCCAGGGCGGGCTCTACTCGCGGCTGTACGAGCTCCAGTTCGGCCTGGGGCGGACATGAAGGCGTTTCACGCCGCGGTGTACCGGCTGGTCGGGCGGATCCCGAGGGGACAGGTGGCGACGTATGGGCAGATCGCGGCCCTGCTCGGATACCCGCGGGCGGCCCGCGCGGTGGGGCAGGCCATGAGGCACGTGCCCGCGCACCTGCCGTGGCACCGGGTGGTCAACGCCCAGGGCGGCATCAGCCTGAGGCGAAATGTCGGGAGCATGCTGACGCAGCGGCTCCTGCTCGAGCAGGAAGGCGTGCCGGTCCGGCGGGGACGGATCCGGCTCCGGCAGCACCGGTGGGCGGGGCCCGGGCGCACCCGCCGGCTGTCCGTCGCGGCGCTCGAGCGGCTCTGAACGGAGGGCACCATGCGGCTCGGACTGAACATCGGCTACTCGCGCTCGCAGCTCGGCATCGACCTGTCGCTGGTCCAACACGCGGATCGCCTGGGCTTCCACTCGGTGTGGTCGGCCGAGGCCTACGGGTCGGACGCGGTCTCCCCGCTGTGCTGGATCGCGGCCCAGACCGGCCGCATCAAGGTCGGCACCGCGATCATGCAGATCCCGGCCCGCACGCCGACCCTCACCGCCACCACCGCGATGACGATCGACCAGCTCTCGGGCGGCCGCTTCATTCTCGGTCTCGGCGTGTCGGGCCCTCAGGTCGTGGAAGGCTGGCACGGGGTGGCCTTCGGCAAGCCGCTGGCCAGGACGCGCGAGTACGTGGATATCGTCAGGATGGTCTGGCGGCGCGCGCGGCCGGTCGAGCACAAGGGGGAGTACTATCAGATCCCGTACGCGGGGCCCGACGCCACCGGGCTCGGCAAGCCGCTCAAGTCCATCCTGCACGGCCGGCCGGACATTCCGATCTACCTCGCCGCGATCGGGCCGAAGAACGTGGCGCTCGCCGCCGAGATCGCCGACGGGCTCCTGCCCGTGTTCTTCTCGCCGGACCGCATGGCGGTGTTCACCCCGAGCCTCGAGGCCGGCTTCAAGGCGGCGGGCGGCGGGAAATCACTCGCGAGCTTCGACGTCGCGCCCACGGTGCCGATCGTGCTGGGCCCCGACGCGGCGGCGTGCCGCGCCCTGGTCAAGCCGCGGCTCGCGCTCTACGTGGGCGGCATGGGTGCCCGCGGCAAGAACTTCTACAACGAGCTGGTGACGCGGTATGGCTACGAGGCGGACGCCCGGCGGATCCAGGATCTCTACCTGGGGGGCAGAAAGGACGAGGCGGCGGCCGCGGTGCCCGACGCGTTGGTGGACGAGGTCGCGCTCTGCGGGCCGAAGGAGCGGATCCGGGAGCGGCTGCCCCGCTGGGAGAGCTCCGGCATCACCACGCTGATCTGCGGAGCGGTGCAGGCGGACGCGCTCGAGCTGATGGCCGAGCTGGTGCTCTAGGCGCGGTGAAACCGGCGGGCCAGAAGGTGCAGGCGGCCATCACCGGGCACGGTCTCGATCGGCGGGTGATCGAGCTCGAGATCCACGCGCGGACCTCGCAGCAGGCCGCCGACGCGCTGGGCGTCACCGTCGGCCAGATCGTGAAGTCGCTGGTGTTCACCGCGGACGGACGGCCGCTCCTGGCCTTGGCCTCGGGCGCGAACCGGGTAGACGAGCGTAGATTGGGCGAGCTGGCGGGCGGACGGATCCGTCGCGCCGATCCGGATACGGTGAAGCAGGCCACCGGCTACACCATCGGCGGGGTGCCGCCGATCGGGCTCGTGAGCCCGCTGGCGGTCTACGTGGACCGCGACCTGCTCGGCTACGAGCTGGTGTACGCGGCGGCGGGGCTGCCGGAGTGCGTGTTCCCGATCGCGCCCGACGAGCTGGTGCGCGCCACGGGCGGGCGCGTCGTGGACATCAAGGAAGCCGGGAGCCATTCGAAAGGAGCGCGGCTATGAGACTCAAGGACAAGGTAGCCCTGATCACGGGCGCGGGCTCGGGCATCGGGCAGGCGGCGGCGGTGCTCTTCGCGCGCGAGGGCGCGCGGGTGGCGGTGGTGGATGTGAGAGAGGACGCGGCGAAGGTGACATCGGAGCAAATCGAGCGGAGCGGGGGCCAGGCCCTCGCGATCCGGGCCGACGTCTCGAAGTCGGCGGACAACCAGGCGGCCGTCCAGCAGGCGGTGGCGCGCTGGGGGCGGCTCGACATCTTCTACGCCAACGCGGGTGTGCCCCAGTTCCCGACGCCGGTGGAGAACGTGGACGAGGCGGTGTTCGATCAGATCATCGCGGTCAACGTGAAGGGCGTGTTCCTGGCCGCCAAGCACGTGATGCCGGTCTTCAGGAAGCAGCGGAGCGGCGTACTGCTCATCACCGGCTCGACCTCGGGCCTGCGCCCGCGGCCGGGGGTGCAGTGCTACTCGGCCTCCAAGGGCGCGGTGCACACCATGGCCGCGAGCCTCGCGCTCGAGTTCTCCACGTTCGGCGCGCGGGTGGTGGCGATCGCGCCGGTGGCGACCGAGACGCCGATGCTCGCCACCTTCATGGGCAAGAAGCAGGTGGACGAGGAGGGCATGACCCGCTACCGCGGCACCGTTCCCCTCGGACGGCTCAACAAGCCGGAGGATCTGGCCGCCGCGGCCCTCTTCCTCGCCTCCGACGATGCCGCGATGATCACGGGCAGCGTCATCCCGGTGGACGGGGGGAGATGTATTTGAACGTCATTCCCTTGGCCGCCGAGTCGCTCGGGGTGCGGTCGATGGCGACGTATGTGGAGTGCGGGGAGACCCGGGTGCTGATCGACCCGGGCGCGATGCTGGCGCCCAGCCGCTTCAACCTGGCGCCGGCGGAGGAGGAGTGGGAGGCGCTGCGGCGCGCCAACGATCGCGTCTCGGCGTACGCGACGCGGGCCTCCGCGATCTTCGTGAGCCACTATCACGAGGATCACTTCCGCCACGATCCCGCCTTCTACGCGGGGCGTCGGCTCTGGGCCAAGGATCCGACCCGGCACATCGAGGGACGGCAGGCCCAGCGGGCGGCGACGTTCTGGCGTGCCCTCAAGGGGCACGCCGAGCCGCTCGCGGCGGAAGGCCGCCGGCTCGAGACGGCGGACGCGGTGCTGCAGGCCTCGCCCGCGCTCGGTCACGGGGCCGACGGGACCACCCTGGGCCACGTCGTGGCGCTCACCATCGAGGACCGGCGCGAGGGCACGCGCTTCATCCACGCCTCCGACGTGCAGGGACCGCTGTCGCCCGTGGCCGCCGCCTACCTGGCCCGGCAGCGCCCCACGCTGCTCTACCTCTCCGGCCCGCCTGCCTATCTCGAGTCGCAGATCGGTGCCGGGCTCATCGACCGCGGGATCGACCACCTGCTCCGGATCATCGAACAGACCGGCTGCCGCGTGATCTTCGATCACTATGCGCTGCGGGACGCCGCGTACCCGGAGCGCTTCCGGCGACTCTGGGAGACCGGACGCGTGGTCACCGCGGCGGGATTCCTCGGCCTGGTGGACACGCCGCTCGAGGCACGCCGGCTCGAGCTCTGGCGGGGGCGGCGCAAGCCCCCGATGCCGGTGCGGCCCTCGCGGGCCCGCGGGGCGCGCGAGGCGGGCGGCGCGCGTCCGCCCGCGCGAGACGCGTTCATGACCCGGCCCCGCCTGCGGCGGATGAAGGAGGGATGAGGCGATGAGCGAGGGCCAGGCCCCGGGCGTGGGCGATCCCGCGCCGGACTTCACGCTGAAGACGATCGGGCTCCGGGACGTGAGCCTCAAGAGCTTCCGGGGCCGGAACGTGGTGCTGCTGTTCTATCCGCTCGACTGGACGCCCGGCTGATCCACCTGCATGCCCGCTTTCGATCGTCGCATCAAGGACTTCGAGGCGGCGCAGACCCAGGTCCTGGGTATCAGCTCGGACAGCCCCTTCAGCCACGAGAACTGGGCGAAGTCGGTCGGGATCTCCAACTACCCGCTGCTCTCCGACATCCACCGCACGGCCAGCCGCGCCTACGGCGTCTACTGGGCGGACTGGAACGCGAACGTACGGGCCACCTTCGTGATCGACAGGCAGGGCATCATCCGATTCGTTGAGCGGCACGGCCGCGGCGAGCTGCCCGATCCCGACAACGTGCTGGCCGAGGTCAGGAAGCGGAGCGAGACCGGCACGCAGGGCGGGAAGTCGGCGAGGGCGAGCTTGGCGAGCGCGGGATAGGAGCCCCATGGCGGACCACATCCTCGAGCGCCGCGTGTGGCTTCCGTGTCCCCGCCCCGAGACGTTCGAGTTCTTCGCGGATCCTCGAAACCTCGGGCGGCTCCATCCCGCGTGGGCGCGACCCCGCTGGTTGGCCCCGCCGCCCGCCCGGCTGGCGGCGGGCGCGATCCTCGACTTCCAGGCGGGGTGGCTACCCGGTCGCTGGCGCGTGATCGTCCGCGAGTTCGACGCGCCCTACCGCTTCGTGGACGCGCAGGTCCGCGGGCCGTTCGCGCGCTGGGAGCACCGCCACCGGTTCGTTGAAGGCTCGGAGGCGGAGGGCGGGACCTGGGTTGAGGACCGGGTGACCTATCGGCTGCCGCTCGGCCCGCTGGGCCGGCTCATCCACGGCCTCGGCGTGGGCCGTCGCGTGCGGGCGCTCTTCGAGTACCGCGACCGCCGGCTGCGCGAGCTGCTCGGCAGCAAGTAGGCGCCCGTTGGACGACACCGCGCGGGTGGACGGTTCCACTCCGAGCGCGGGCTCCGCCCGCGCGTCCTGCTTCCGGGGGAGGTTCGGAAGGGGGGCGTAGCCCCCCTTCGAGTTAGGGCAGCGCGATGCCGAGGGCGGCCAGCCGGGGTCGCACGCGCTCGGTCAGGAGTCCGATCCGCGCGAGGTTGTTCACCATCGACGTGTGCATGTCGCGCTTGAAGAACTTCCGGTACACCGCGTAGTCGTTCCGGGCGGCCACGTCGCGCCGGTAGCCCTTCACCTCCTCGATCTGGGCCCGCGAGAAGCCGACGTCGCGATAGGCCTCGCCCGGGAAGAAGCCGGTCAGCACCTTCTCGAGCGCGATGCAGGTGAAATCCTCCATCTCCCGGCGCTCCGCTTCGGTTGCCTCGCGGACGATGTCGGGCAGGGCCAGCATGCCGAAGCCCATGTGCCGCGACTCGTCCTGCAGGATGCGGGTGCACACCTGGCGGAGGAGCGGATCCGCGGCCGCCTCGCCCATCATCTTGAAGATCGCGACCGCGAAGGTCTCGGCCACGAGCTGGAGCGCGATGGTCTTGATGTACCAGCGCTTGTCGGTCAGGATCGCGTCGAAGAGCACGCGCTCGTTCTCCGGCATCGGGTAGTGGAGGCCGCCGAGGCGGGTCTGGATGTAGCGCTCCAGGACCTCGTTGTGGCGGGCCTCGTCCATGACCTGGGTGGCCTGGAAGAACTTCTCGTCGGTGCCCTGGACGATGTCCACCATCTGGCTGCAGGCCAGCATCGCGCCCTGCTCTCCGTAGACCAGCACCGAGAGCCGCCACGCCGCGATGCGGCGGTTCAGCTCGATCCGGTCCCGCTCGGAGAGTCGCGCCCAGATCGGGCTGCCATGGATGTCCACCAGCTCGTCGGAGAGCACGCGGCCGTCGGACGGCTCCGGGGTGTCCCAGGCGATGTCGCGACTCGCGTTCCACTGGTCGCGCTTGGCCTTCTCGTAGAGGCTGCGCATGTCCTCGGCCTGGACCGAGTAGTCGAACTCGAAGACGGTCTCGATGGTGCCGGGGATCACGCGACGCTCCATCTTGGGATCGGCGACCGGGGTATGCTCAGCCATCGCGACGGGCCTCCTGGTGGTTCCATAAAACCGGAGAGTATTATTTCTAGACTCACCGGTTTTATCACGGGGTCGCGCCGCGGTCAAGTAGACTGGGCCGGTGAACGCCAGGCGCACCGCGGCCCGGGCCCAGATCCTCCGCGCCGCCGCGGATCTCTTCCGGGAGCGCGGCTACCAGGCCTCCACGGTGGAGCACATCGCGGCGCGGCTCGGCATGTCGAAGGCCTCCCTGTACACCCACTTCCGGGCCAAGGAGGAGATGCTCGCCGCCATCTCGCGGGAGACCATCGAGGCCTTCACCCGCGACCTCAACCTGGTGCTGGGCTCCCGGCTGGACCCCGCGGACAAGCTGCGCCGCATCGTGCGGCAGCACGTGCGGTTCGTCATCGCCAACCGGTCCTTCCTGACCGTCTTCTTCGGCGAGGAAGCGAACCTGCCCGCGCGGTTCGCGCGCTCCCTGGCCGCCCAGAAGGACCGCTACGACAAGGGGGTCGAGCGCATTGTCCTGGAGGGGGTGCGCGCCGGGGTGTTCCGCGACGTGCCCGCGCGCCTGGTCGTCTTCGGCGTGCTCGGGATGGTCAACTGGGTCCACAAGTGGTACAACCCGGCCGGCCGGTGGGGTGCCGAGGAGATCTCGGCCGCCTTCCTGTCCCTCATCGAGGGCGGCCTCCTGCGCCGGCAGCGCCGCGGGCCCGCGCTGACCGGGCGGCTCCGCCGGCTCGAGCGCGAGCTGCACGACGTGGCCCGCCAGCTCGATGCCTGATCTCCTGGGCGTGCACATGTCCATCGCGGGCGGCCTCGCCCGCGCCATGGAGCGAGGCCTCGAGGGCTCGGTGGTGGGCGTGGTGCTGGAGAACACCGCGGGCGGCGGCTCCACCATCGGGCGATCCTTCGAGGAGCTGGCCGCCATCGTGGCCGCGGTGGGCGAGCCGGCCCGCGTGGGCATCTGCCTCGACACCTGCCATCTCTTCGCGGCGGGCTACGACATCCGCACCTCCGCCGGCTACCGGAGCGCGTTGGCGCGTTGCGGCCGCCTGCTCGGCGTGCGGCGCGTGCGCGCGTTCCACCTCAACGACGCGCGCCAGCCGCTCGGGTCCGGCCTCGACCGCCACGAGAAGATTGGCCGCGGCCACCTCGGCGTGGCGACGTTCCGCCGGCTGATGAACGACCGGCGCTTCCGGCGGGTACCCATGGCGCTCGAGACACCGAAGGATCCGGAGCCCCGCGCGGACCGCGAGGCCCTCGCCCTCCTCCGCCGCCTCCGGGCAGGGCGCCGATAAGGGCCCAGCTGCGGGAGTGCGGCGCCCTGCCCCGAGGCTTCTTCGCTATCGCGAGTGGGTGACGCCCGTGCGCGGGCAGCCCCCGCGGATCGGGCATTCGGAGCAGCGCGGCGAGACGGGCAGGCAGATGTTCTGGCCGAACGACACGAGCAGGTCGTTGTAGCCGATCCAGTAGCGCCGGGGCAGGGTGCGACGGAGCGCCGTCTCGGTTTCTTCCGGGGTGCGCGTTTTGACGTACCCCCAGCGGTTGGAGATCCGGTGCACGTGCACGTCCACGCAGATGCCCGGCTTGTTGAATCCCTGGGTCACCACGAGGTTCGCGGTCTTGCGGCCCACGCCCTTGAGGGTGAGCAGCGCGTCGATGTCGTCGGGCACCGCGCCGCCGAAGCGCGCCAGCAGATCACGGCTGATCTCGCGGAGCACGCGCGCCTTCGTCCGGTAGAACCCGACCGGATAGATCGCTTGCTCGATCGCGCGCGGGGTGAGGCGCCGGATCCCGTCGGGGGTGTCGGCCAGCGCGAAGAGCCGCGCCGCCGCAGGCCCGGTGGTCTCGTCCTTGGTGCGGAGGGAGAGCAGGCAGGCCACCAGCACGCGAAAGGGGTCGTGCCACTGGGCCGCCACGTCGGCCAGCGCGGTGGTCCGCCATCGCGGCGCCTCGCGCCGCAGCCGCCGGATCGTGTGGCCGATGCTCATGAGCGGGCCGGGAGCTCGGCCGGGAGCCCACGGGCCTCGGGCGCGCCCTTCGGCGTCCAGGCCGTCGGGTGGAGGCGGCGCCGGGCGCCCGCGGCCCCCGCCGCGCTCCGGACCATCACGATCGCCGCGGCCGCGCGCATCGCGCCCGATGCTAGAGGCCCCGCCCGTGACTGTCAACCGCGGCCGTCTTGCGATGGCGCCACCTCGCCGGTATTGTAGGTCGCGATGAGAATCCTGCCCGCCGCGGCGGTCCTGGTCTGGCTCGGCATCATGGCCTTCTTCGCCGGGGTCGTGGCGCCCGCCGCCTTCTCCACGCTCGACCGTGAGGCGGCGGGCCGCTTCGTGAGCGCGGTCTTCCCGCGCTACTACGCGGTGGGCGCGGCGCTGGGCGCGCTGGCGCTGGCCGGCCTCGGCGTCCGGTTCGCGCTCGGCCCCCGCCGGCCCTGGGACGGGCTGCCGCTCCTACTCGTCGCGGTGATGCTGGCGACCACGCTCTACGCCTGGCTCGTCGTGCTGCCGGCCGCGCACGCGGCACGCGAGGCGCTGCGGCAGAGCGGGACGGTCGCGGGCGCGGTCTCCACGGAGTCGCTGGCCTTCGCGCGCCTGCACCGGCTCTCGGGCCTGCTGAACGGCGGCGCGATGATCGCGGGCGTCCTCACGCTGGCCGCGCTGGGGCTCCGGCGCTGAGCCGGGACTTCGAGCCGCTCGGCTTCGATCACGTGGTGCTCCACGTCCGGGACCAGGCCGCGTCGGAGCGCTTCTATGTTGACGTGCTCGGCTGCACGCTCGACCACGTGAACCGCACGATCTCCCTGGTACAGCTCCGCTTCGGCGAGCACCTGATCGACCTGCTGCCCGGCGAGCGGGCGGAGGGCGGCGGCCTGGACCACTTCTGCCTCTCGATCCGATGCGGTGACCTCGGCCGCGTTCGAGACGAGCTTCGGGCGCGAGGAGTGACGGTGGACGGCGACGTGGTGCAGCGGCGCGGGGCGTTCGGCTCCGGGCCCTCGCTCTACATCCGGGACCCGGACGGTTACCGGATCGAGCTCAAGCCCCGCTGACCGCTCCTCCGACCGATCCCCCGATGGCCAGGGTCAGCAGGGTGCGGACGATCTGCTCGGCGGTGACCGCCCCGCCGTCGGTGGCGGCCTGGAGCAGGCAGCCCTCGGCGGCGCCCACGATCACCGCGGCCACCGCGCCCGCGTCCATGCCGGGGCGGAAGGCGCCGGCGTGGACGCCTTCAACCAGGATGTCCTCCAGGGAGAGGCGGATCTGCTCGCGCTGCCAGGCGAGGGTCAGCCGGAACTGCTTGTCGTGGCGCGCCCGCATCCAGCCGTGGAGGAAGAGCCCCGAGAAATCGGGATCGCTCTCCCCGTAGGCCCCGAAGAGGATCTCCATGGCGCCTTCCAGCTTCACGCGGGGCGCGCCCGGACCTCTCGCCACGCGGGCCAGCTCCGCCACGATGGGCAGGCCGCGCTGCTCGACCTGACTCGCCGCCGGGACGGCGGTTGTCGGGGCCATGGGCGGGGCGGGGGAAGCCGGGACGGGCGCCGGAACCGCGCGGCCCCGACGGGAGCGGATCCGGCGACGGGGACGGGCGGGGCGGCGGGATTTCCGCTTCTTCACATCGGGGCAGGTCAGTTCCCGGAGGACACGAACTGGAAGGACTCGATCTCCACGCGGAAGCGGCGCTCGGAGCCCGGGGACGACATGCGGACCTCGAAGGTCGAGGAGCCTCGCGACGGCACGACGCCGAAGACGTAGGCGCGGCCACGGCTTACCACGCGGCCGTTCTCATCGATCCCCTCCACGCTCACGACGACGCGCTCGCAGGAGGCGTCGGTGCCGTTCCGCACCTCGCCGTAGACCAGGACGCGCCCGCTGCCCACCCGCTCGGTGGTGAAGCTCACTGTCAGGCGCGAGGAGGATTGCGGCGTGAAGGTCTGGGCCCGGGCGGCCGGGGCGAGGGCGAGGAGGACCCCCACCCCCGCGAGCAGGGCGCGGTAGCTCATTCGTACCTCAGCGCGTCGATGGGATTGAGGCCGGCCGCCTTGCGCGCCGGATAGAACCCGAAGAAGATGCCCACCGCGGCCGAGAAGCCGAAAGCGAGGAGGATCGAGTCGAACTGCAGCAGCGTGCGCCACTCCGCGAAGTAGGCGATCGCGTGGGAGCCGAGCAGGCCCGCCCCGATGCCGATGACCCCGCCGATCAGCGACAGGGTCACCGCCTCGACCAGGAACTGCGCGAGGATGTCCTTCCCGCGCGCGCCCACCGCCATGCGCAGGCCGATCTCACGCGTCCGCTCCGTCACCGAGACCAGCATGATGTTCATGATCCCGATGCCGCCCACCAGCAGCGAGACCGATGCGATGGCGGCCAGCAGGACGGTGAGCACGCGGGAGGAGGCCTCCTGCGATTCGAGGACCTCGGCCAGGTTGCGGAGGTTGAAGTCGTCCTCCTCGTGGGGCTGGAGCCGGTGGCGCTGTCGCAGCAGCTCCCGCACCTCCTGCTCCGCCGCCTTCATGAGGCGGGCGTCCCGGACCTTGATGCTGACGTGACCGACGGCGCGGCCCTTGGCCTGGTGGCCACCGACGACCTTGGTCTTGGCGGTGGAGAGCGGGATCAGGATCTGATCATCCTGATCCTGTCCCCAGGTCGTCTGCCCCTTGCGATCCATGACCCCGATGATGGTGAAGGGCACCTTCTTGATCCGGATCACCTGACCGAGCGGGTCGTCGTCGCCGAACAGATTGCGCGCCACCGTCTGCCCGACCATCGCGACCTTGGATGCCCCCTCCACCTCCTCCCGCGTGAGCGAGCGCCCGGTGGTCACGGCCCAATCGCGGGCCGGCAGGTACTCGGGCGTCACCCCCAGGATGGTGGTGGACCAGTTGACGTTGGAGTAGACGACCTGGGCGCCGCCGCGGACGGCAGGTGCGACCACCTCGACGAGCGGGATGTCGCGCTCGATGGCCAGCACGTCGTCCTCGGACAGGGACGCCCGGGCGCCGGCCCCGAGCCGCACCCCGCCCTGGTTGACGGTGCCGGGCCAGATGATGATGAGGTTGGAGCCCAGGCTCTGGATCTGCTCGGCCACCCGGGCCTGAGCCCCGGCGCCCACCGCCACCATGGTGATGACCGCGCCCACCCCGATGACGATGCCCAGCATGGTGAGCGCGCTCCGGAGCTTGTTGACGCGGAGGGCCCGCACCGCGATGCGCGCGCTGGCGAGGATATTCATGACGTCGAGACCTCCGCCTCCACGTCCTCTTCCTCCTGCTCCTCTCCGCGGGGCAGGCTGGCGAGCTGCTCGCGCGCGACCAGCCGGTCGCGGACCTGCTCGTCCCGGATCAGCCGACCGTCGCGGAAGCCCAGCACCCGGCCCGCGTAGCGGGCAATATCGGCCTCGTGGGTCACCACCACCACCGTGATGCCCTCCCGGTTGAGATCCTGGAAGACCGCCATGATCTCCACGCTGGTATGCGAGTCGAGCGCGCCGGTGGGCTCGTCGGCCAGGACCAGGACCGGATCGTTGATCAGGGCGCGCGCGATGGCCACCCGCTGCTGCTGGCCACCCGAGAGCTGGGCCGGGTGATGGTGCTCCCGATCCGAGAGGCCGACCGCGGCCAGCTTGGCGCGGGCCCGCGCCTGCCGGTCGCGCGGCTGGGTCGCGCAGTAGAGCAGCGGCAGCTCCACGTTCTCGAGCGCGGAGGTGCGCGGCAGCAGGTTGAAGGTCTGGAACACGAAGCCGATCTTCTCGTTGCGCACCCGCGCGAGCCGGTCGCGGCCCAGGCGGGAGACGTCGAGGCCCTCGAGGCGGTACTGGCCGGAGGTCGGGGTGTCCAGACAGCCGAGCAGGTTCATGAAGGTCGACTTGCCCGATCCGGACGGCCCCATCACCGCCACGAACTCGCCCGGCTGGATGGAGACCGAGACCTTCCGCAGCGCGTGGATTCGCCGCGCGCCGAGGTGGTAGTCCTTGACGAGGTCTTCGGTCGCGATGAGCGCCTCGGGCATCTCAGAGCCTCAGGCGCGGGGGAGCGCCCGGCTGCGGCCGGTCGCCCGGGAGGGCGACGCCGACGATCACCTGCTGGCCTTCCCTGATGTCCCCCTTGGCGATCTCGGTGTAGGTGCCGTCGCCGATGCCGAGCTGCAGCGTGATCGCGGCCGGCTGGCCGTCGGGTCCGAGCACCCACACGCGTCCGGCGGGCGCCGCGCCCCCGCGACCGCCACTCTGCCCCGGACGGGCCGGCCGCACGCGCTCGGGCGCGTCCATCCCGGGCGGCCGGAAGCGGAGCGCCGCGTTCGGGATCTGGAGCACGGCCTCCTTCTGCTCGATGATGATCCGCACGTTGGCGGTCATGCCGGGCAGGAGGCGCAGTTGGGGATTCTTGGCGCTCACCACCACGTCGTAGGTGACGACGTTCTGGATCACGAGCGGGGCCTTCCGGATCTGGACCACCTCGCCGGTGAAGGTCTGGCCCGGGAAGGCGTCCACCGTGAAGGTGGCGATCTGGCCGACCTTGGTGCGGCCCACGTCGGCCTCGTCCACATTGGTGTCCACCTGCATGGCGCGCAGATCCTGGGCGATCGTGAACAGGGTCGGAGCCTGGAGGCTGGCCGCCACGGTCTGGCCCACATCCACGCTGCGCCCCACCACGGTGCCGTCCACCGGGGCGCGAATGAAGGTCCGCTCCAGGTCCACCTGCGCCTGGCGCAGGGCCGCCTCGTTCTGCACGACCTGGGCCGCCGCGTTCTTCAGCATCGCCTCCGAGACCCGGAGCTGGGCCTCCGCCGCCCGCACCGCGGAGACCTGGGCGTTCTCCTGGGCCTTCGAGGCCTCCACCTGGGCCACCGCGGAGTCGTAGGCGGCCTGGGCGGTGTCCTCGTCGGCCTGCGCGATGAGGCCGCGCTCGCGCAGGTCGCGGTTGCGTCCGAGCGTGCGCCGGGAGTCCACCACCGCGACCTGGGACTTGGCGGTCTGGGCCCGGGCCGCTGCGAACGCGGCGCGGGCATTCTCCAGGTCCGCGCGCGTCTTCTCCACCACCGCCTGCTGATTCAGCACCGAGGCCTTGGCCGCGTCCACCTGAGCCTTCGACTGGCTCACCTTGGCCTCGTAGGTCTCGGGATCGATGCGGGCGATGACCTGGCCCTTCTTGACCTGCGAGTTGAAGTCCGCGAAGAGCTCCTTGACCTGGCCGGAGATCTGGGAACCGACCAGCACCGTGATGACCGCGTTCAGCGTGCCGGTGGCCGAGACCGCCGAGGTCAGCGGACCGCGGGACACCACCGCGGTGCGGAAGGCGGGCCGCGCTCCGATGCCCTGGGTGTAGAGGTAGCCCCCGCTGATCGCTCCCGCGGTGACCACGATCCCGACGATCCAGAGCAGGCGGCGCTTCATGATGATCGGACGCGCGCGGCGCGCGCGGTATTCCTAGCGGCGCCCCAAGGCGCGCTCCAGGTTGGCGATGGCGATGCGGAAATCCGAGAGGGCCTGGGCCTCGGTGGACTGGGCCTGGGTGAGGGCGAGCTGCGCGTCGGTGAGCTCGATGATGTTGGCGACGCCCGCGTCGAACCGTCCCCGGGCGAGCTGGTAGTTCTCCTCGGCCGACTCCACCGCCTTTCCGGCCGCGCCGATCCGCTCCTCGGCCTCGCCCAGGTTGAGGTACGACTGCTCGACGCTCTGCCAGACCTGCAGCTCGGCGTCCCGCACCCGCGCCTGGGCCGCCTCGAGATTGGCCTTGGCTTCCTTGTAGCGGGCGACCTTCGCGCCGCCGTCGAAGATGGACCAGTTCAGCGACAGGCCGACCGTCCACTCGTTGCCGGAGTCCACGAACCCGTTGCTGGTCCGGGAGCCGAAGGCGGGAGCGCCGGTCACCCCGGTCACCCCGTAGGTGCCGCTCCCGAACAGGTTCGGGAAGAAGTCCCGGAACGTCTGGCGGACGGCCGCGTCGGCCGCGTCGGCCTGCGCCCTGACCTGGCGGTACTCCGGGCGGTTCCTGATCGCCTCGCCCACCAGATCCTCCCGGTTCATCGGGAACTGCTGGTAGGCGAGGAGATCTCGGACCTCGGTGGGGGCGTTGACCGCGATGCCCATCGCGGTGTTGAGCGCGACCCGCGCCAGGCTCACCGCGTTCTGGGCGCGGATCACATTGACCCGCCCGTTGGCCACGTCCACCTCGGCGCGGGTCACGAAGGACTTGGGCTGGGTGCCCACCTGGAAGAAGCCCTGGGCGCTGCGGAGGTTGACCTCCGCCCGCTCGAGCGCGGTCACGTTCACCTCCACCAGCCGCTTCGAGAGGAGGAGGGTGTAGTACTGGGTCTTCACGAGCTGGGAGATGTCGAGCTTCTGCGCCTCGAGCACCTCCTTGAGGGCCTCCGCGCTGGACTTGGCCACGTCCTTGGCCGCCCATGTCCGGCCGAAGTCGAAGAGGAGCTGCGAGGCGGTGATGCTCGCGGACCCGAAGTCGCCCTGGTTGGCGGCCCCGCTCATCGAGCTGACCGAGCGGGCCCGGCCGTAGCTGCCGGAGCCGGTGAGCTGGGGCAGCAGGGGCGCGAGAGCTTGGCTGACCCGCTGCTGGGCCGCCACGTAGTCGCCGATGCGGGCCACGATCTTCGGCGCGTTCTCGATCCCGATGTTGACCGCCTCCTCCAGCGTCAGCTCGCGTCCGATCAGCTCCTGGGGGGTCGCGAACGGGCGGATGCCCGGCGGGGCCGGGAGCGGCTCGCGTGTCGGCATCGGCGCCGCCGTCGGAATCGGCAGGGGCGGTAGCGGCGTGACCGGGGGCGCGGGAGCGGGCGTCTGCGCCGCGACCGGGCCGGTTAGCGTCGTGGCAAGCGTGAGCACCAGGAGCAGAGAACGGGGGAAGCGCGGGCGGATCATGCCATGTCTCCCTGAAGCGCGGGCGCGCCCTCCCGCGCCGGTCCTCGGCGCGGGAAGCACTCCTCGAGCACCACGTAGAGCGTTGGGGTCAGGACCAGCGTCAGCATCGTGGAGACCGTCAGGCCGTCGATGACCACGCGCGCGAGCGGGCGTCGAGACCCCGTTGTCGAGATGGCCCTCCGAGACGTAGCCGGCGGATGGCGTCAGCCGGCAGGACACCCGGTTGGCGGGCAGGACCGGCAGGCCGAGGCCGACGCGGTGTCCTGTCAGAAGACGCATGGCCATGGCGTGGTCCACCCGGGCTCAGGACCGCGAGAAGCACCTGGAGGAGTCAATTCCGCCCAATTGTAAGGACCTTTGGACTGTAGTCAAGTTTGTGAGATAGTCCCTTCGGTACCCCACGCGCGGGTGTGCGCGCCGCCGGGAATACCAGGGGAAGGGGTGGGAAAAGACGTCATGCCGTCCGAGACACGACCGTCCAAGGTGGGCCGCTGGTCCGAGCCGGCCCTGCGGGTCCTGCGCGAGCGGTATCTCGCGCGGGAGCAGGGACAGGTCCGCGAGACCCCGGAGGAGATGTGCTGGCGGGTGGCCCGGGCCATCGCCTCCGCGGAGAGCCGCTTCGGGCGGAGCCCGGCCGCGGTCGGGGAGGTGGCGGCCGCCTTCTACGACATGATGGTCGAGGGCTACTTCCTGCCCAATTCCCCCACGCTCATGAACGCGGGCAAGGAAAACGCGCTCCAGTACTCCGCCTGCTACGTGCTGCCGGTGGGCGACTCGATGGAGGAGATCTTCGAGTCGGTGAAGGCGGCGGCCATCATCCAGCAGTCGGGCGGCGGCACCGGATTCGCGTTCTCCCGCCTCCGCCCCAAGGACGACGTCGTCCACTCCACGGGCGGCCGCGCGTCCGGCCCGGTCTCCTTCCTGCGCGTGTTCAACGCGGCCACCGAGGCGGTGAAGCAGGGCGGCGCCCGCCGCGGCGCCAACATGGGAATCCTCCGGGTGGACCACCCGGACGTGCTGGAGTTCATCGAGTGCAAGCTCGACGGCGGCATCACCAACTTCAACATCTCGGTCGCGGCCACCGACGCCTTCATGGAGGCTCTCGCCGCGGACGGGGAGTACGACCTGATCAACCCACGCACCGGCCAGGTCACCGGCCGGCTACGCGCCCGGGAGGTCTGGGACCGCATCGTGCGAGCGGCGTGGCGCACCGGCGACCCCGGCATGATCTTCATCGATCGCATCAATCGCAGCCCGGCGAATCCGACGCCGGACCTCGGGTTGATCGAGGCGACGAACCCGTGCATCACCGCGGACGCTCTTGTCCCCACCGATCGCGGCCTGCTCCGCATGGGCGCGATCGCGGAGCGGTATCGGGAGGGCAGCCTGGCCGTCAAGGTGGACCAGCGGCTGCTCCCGTCGCGGCTCATGGTGTGGGAGGGCACGAACAACGTGGCGCTGGGCGCCTACGGGCAGGGGTGCCTGCCGATCAGGCGTGCGTTCCACTCGGGCGAGCGGGAGACCGTGACGGTGCGGACGGCCGCCGGCTTCGAGCTGACCTGCACCCCGGATCATCGCCTTATGACCGACCGGGGCTGGCGGCAGGCCGTGGTGCTGCGGGTCGGCGTCGATCGGGTCTGGATCCAGAGTGATCCGGGGGCCTTTGCGGAGGACGCGACATTGCCGGTGGTGGTGCCGTCCGAGTTCATCGGGCGCAACGGACGGCGATATCATCACGCCCTGCCACAGCGCTGGAGCGCCGATCTCGGCCGCGTCCTCGGCTGGCTCGTGGGCGACGGCTGGCTGCGCACCGCCGCCTATCCCACGGTGGGCTTCGTGTTCGGGCCCGAGGCCGACGCGGCGCTCGAGCGCATCGCGGGTATCATGACCCCGTGGTTCGGCCGGCCGGTGAAGGTTCGGACCCGAGCGCGAGGGGTCCGGCACCTCATGTATCCCGGCAAGTTCTTCTCGGGTTTTTTCGAATCGCTCGGCGTCCGACCGGTGGGCGCGCGCGACAAGGCGGTGCCCGAGACCTTGTTCCGGGCGTCGCGTCCGGCGGTGGTGGGGTTCCTGCAGGGGCTCTTCTCCGCAGACGGCACGGTTCGGGAGAATCCGAAGACGACCAGCTCGTGGATCGCGCTCACCTCCAAGAGCCGGGAGCTGCTCCGGGGCGTGCAGCTCCTCCTCCTGAATCTCGGGATCAAGAGCAGCGTGATGGACCGGTCCCGCGCGCCGCGCGCAGGACTCTTCCCCTATCGGACCAAGGCCGGCGAGATCCGCTCGTACGGCTCCGACGGCGTGCTGTTCGAGCTCGGCATATTCGGGAAGTCGCGTGGCGTCTTTCTCCGGGAGATCGGGTTCCTCGACGACAAGCAGCGTCGCCTCGAGCCGGTTCGCTACGCGGCCTCCTACGCCCAGAAGTGGAGTGATCCAGTGGCGGCCGTCGTTCCCGCCGGCCCGCGCGCCGTCTACGATCTGACCGAGCCGCAGAGCCACTCGATGATCGCCAACGGCTTCGTCGTCCACCAATGCGGCGAGCAGCCCCTCTTGCCGAACGACGCGTGCAACCTCGGATCGGTGAACGTGGCCAAGTTCGCGGTCGAGCGGGCCGGGCGGTGGGAGCTCGACTGGGGTGAGCTCGAGCGGGTCGTGCGGCTCGCGGTGCGCTTCCTCGACGACGTGATCGAGGTGAACCCGTACCCGCTCGAGCAGGTGGACGAGATGGTGAAGGCCAACCGCCGCGTGGGCCTGGGGGTCATGGGCTGGGCGGACCTGCTCTTCACGCTCGGCATCCCCTACGACAGCGAGGAGGCGCTCGATCTGGCCGAGCGCCTGATGGCCTTCGTGCAGGAGAAGGGCCACGACCAGTCGGCCCGCCTGGCTGAGGAGCGTGGCCCGTTCCCGCACTGGGGGCGCTCCGTGTACCGCCACGGCCGGCCGCTCCGCAACGCCACCGTCACCACCATCGCGCCCACCGGGACCATCTCGATGATCGCGGGATGCTCCTCCGGCATCGAGCCCGTGTTCGCGCTGGCCTTCGAGCACCGTGTGAAGGGGCCGGACGGCGAGCGCGTGCTGCCGTTCTTCAGCGAGACCTTCGAGCGGCTGGCCCGGCGGCAGGGCTTCCAGACCGAGGCCCTGATGACGGAGGTGGCCCGCCGCGGCTCGCTGGCCGGCGTCGAGGGCGTGCCCGCCGCGGCGCTGGCGGTCTTCAAGACCGCGCACGAGATCGACGCGGTCTGGCACGTACGGCACCAGGCCGCCTTCCAGAAGCACACCGACAACGGGGTGTCGAAGACGATCAACCTGCCCGAGCGGGCGACCCAGGCCGACGTGGCCGCCGCCTACCGGCAGGCGTGGGACCTCGGCTGTCTCGGCATCACCGTCTTCCGCGACGGCTCGAAGGGCAGCCAGGTCCTCAACGTGGGCCTGCGCCCGGATGGCACCGCGGGAGACGTGGGCCAGCGCGGCGTGAAGCCCCGCCCGCACAGCCTCACCGGGGCCACCTACCGGATGGAGACGCCGATCGGGACCGCGTTCATCACCGTCAACGACAACGGCGGGGGTGAGCCCTTCGAGGTCTTCGTGCAGGTGGGCAAGGCGGGTTCGGACACCATGGCGGTGGCGGAGGCCCTCGGCCGGCTGGTCTCGCTCGTGCTGCGGCTGCCCTCGCCCCTGTCACCGCGGCAACGGCTCGAGGCGGCGATCAGCCAGCTCTCCTTCATCGGCGGCGGCCAGCCGACCGGCTTCGGGGCGGCCAAGGTGCTCTCGCTCCCGGACGCGCTCGCGCGGACGCTCGCCGAGCACATCGGGACACCGCGCGCGGCGCCCGCGACCGCGCCGGCGCCGGGGAGTGGGCCGCGCCGGGTGGGGGATCTCTGCCGCGAGTGCGGCCAGGCCACGCTGGTGTACGAGGAAGGATGCAAGAAGTGTCTCTCCTGCGGCTTCAACGAGTGCTAGGGAGCGGCCATGTTCTCGGGCGGTGACTACGAGGAGGTGGCCCGCTGGCTGTGGAACTTCGTGCTCGCGCACGCCAAGCGGGAGAATCTGCGCGTCGAGGTCGTGGTCGACACCGACGGGTCGCGCGAGGGGCAGAGCTACGGGATCCGCCTCCGGCTCGGCCGCGACCTGAGGCCCGCGCCGCCCGAGCCGGCGGTGGAGCTCGGGTTCCCCGAGGTCGCCCAGAACCGCGGAAGCCTCGCGTGGTGCGGTGGGCTCGCGGACCGGGTGCGCGCGCTCGCGCGCGAGTTCTCCGCGGCCGGGTCGGCCCCGCTCCGCTCCGCCTGATCCGGTGAGGACGGCGCCCGCCGTCCGGTGGTGGGCCCCCGGCGACTGGAACGCGTTCTTCGGTCTCGCGCTCGATAACCTCGGCCTCTTCGTCATCTTCTCGGGACTCCTGATCGGGGTCTTCGGCTTTCCCTCCGATCTCGTCCTCCGCGTCATGGTCCCCGGGACCGCGGTGGGCGTGCTCCTGGGCAACCTGGTCTACACCGGGCTCGCGGTGCGGCTGATGCGGCGCACCGGCCGGCGCGACGTGACCGCGATGCCCTTCGGCCTCGACACGCCGTCCCTCTTCGGCATCGTCTTCGGAGTCCTCGGGCCCGCCATGCTCCTGACGCGGGACCCGGTCATGGCCTGGAAGATCGGCATGGCTATCACGGTGGCGATGGGAGTGATCAAGCTCGGCTGCGCCTTCGCGGGGGACTGGGTCCGCCGCGTGGTGCCCCGGGCCGCGCTGCTCGGCTCGATCGCGGGCGTCGCGATCCTGCTCATCGCCTTCCTGCCCTCGCTCCGCATCTTCGGTGATCCGCTGGTGGGCGTGGTCTCGCTCGTCGTGCTCCTCGCCGCCCTGATGGGCGGGGTGCGGATGCCGTGGGGCCTGCCGGGCGCGCTGGCCGCGGTGCTGGCGGGGACCGTCATCTTCTGGGGCCGCTGGGCCCTCGATGCCGCGGCCGGGCTGCCGGGGCCGCACCCCGCGGTCACGCTCGGCACGCTCGGTCTGGCCCTGCCGCTGCCGACGCTCGCGTGGCTCGACGCCCTCGAGGCTACGCTACCCTACCTGCCGCTGGCGGTGCCCTTCGCGCTGGCCACCGTGGTCGGCGGCATCGACAATACCGAGTCGGCCATCGTGGCGGGCGACGAGTACCGCACGCGCGACATCCTGCTCACCGAAGCGGTGGCCACCATCGCGGCCGGCTTCTGCGGGGGCGTGATCCAGAACACGCCGTACATCGGGCACCCCGCCTACAAGGCGATGGGCGCCCGGGCCGGCTACACGCTGGCCACCGGTCTCCTGGTCGGTGTCGGGGCCGCGGTCGGCGTCGTCGCGGTGCTGGTGCGGCTCCTGCCGGAAGCCGCCGTCGCGCCGATCCTGGTCTTCGTGGGTCTGCAGATCACCGCGCAGGCGTTCCTGGCGTCTCCGCCCCGCCACGCAGCGGCGGTCGCGGTGTCCTTCCTGCCCGCGGTGGCCGCGCTCGTCTTGATCCAGGGTGGCCTGCTGCTGGGCGGCGTGGGCAAGACCCCGGCCGATCTCTCCGGCGAGAGCCGGCTCGCGTGGGGCGCGCTCCTGGTGCTGGGCAACGGCTTCATCCTCACCGCGCTCGTATGGGGCTCGGCGCTGGCCGCGATCATCGATCGGCGCCTGCGGGTCGCGGCCGCGGTGCTGGCGATCGCGGCGGTGGCGACGCTCTTCGGGCTCATCCACTCGCCGTTGCCGGGGGGTGCGGTGTTCTGGCCGTGGGCGGTGGCGAGCGGCACGCCGCACGCGCTGGCCGCGGCCTACGGGGTCGCGGCGTCGCTCCTGCTCCTGCTGGGGCGCGACGAGACCTAGCTCCGGATCGCGTCCAGCATCTCGCGGTCGCTGCGGAACTTGAACTCCTCCACCTTGTCCGCGGTCGCGCGCGCCCGCTCCGCCGCCTCGAGGCGCTGCACGGCCGGATAGTCCACGACGGTGGCGCCCCGCTCGGCGAGCGTGCGGCGCAGCGACTCGACGGCCCGCTCCGCCTCCTCGCGCGGCCGCTTCGGCCGGCCCGCGAGATAGCCGGCGACGTGCCTGATCCCGGTCTCCGCGTCGAGCCGCGCGCGGCCGACCACCCCGTCGCTGGCGCGCCGGGCCCAGCCGACCACGAAGATGCCCGGCTGCGCTAGGCCGGCGGCGGGATCGAGCACCTGGTAGGCCGCGGCCGGATCCGTGCCGGGCACCGTGAGGTAGAGGCCGTCCTTGTAGGGCAGGCCCGCGTCCTCGTCCACCCGGTCGCCCACCGCGAAGACCACGGTGTCCACCGGGACCACCGCGGTCTCCCCGGTGCCGACCGCGGTGACGCGATCACCCTTGCGCTCGAGCCGGGTCTCCTCGATCTCGAGGCCGACCACGCGGTCTCCGTCGGCCACCACGCGCCTGGGCGAGGCCAGGAAGCGGAAGCGCAGGCGGGCGCGGGCCCGCGGCGACGGCTCGGGCCTGGCCGCGAGCGCGGCGAGCAGCTCGTCGGGGTCTTGGCCCGCGGCCAGGATGCGCGGCCGGATGCGCTCGATCTCCTCGCGGTGGAGGGCGTGGTCGAAGGCGTCCTCGACGTCCTCGAACTCGCGGTCGTCATAGGCCTTCTCGAACGGCCCGCGGCGCGCGATCGCGATGATCTCGTCGCAGTCGGCGAAGTGGGCGCAGTAGTTCGCGATGTCCACCATCACGTTGCCGACGCCGACGATGGCCACCCGCCGGCCCATGGGGAAGGATCGCTCACTGAAGGGCGGCAGGCGGTTGTAGTGATAGACGAGGTCCTTGGCGTGGAAGACGCCGGGCAGGTGTTCACCGTCGACGCCCAGATACTTGGTGCCCTGCGCGCCGATCGCGTAGACGAGCGCGTCGAATCCCATGGTCGCCAGGTCGCCGACCGTGAGGTCGCCTGTGTTCGAGATCGTCACGTGTCCAAGATACGTTATGAGCGGGTCGGTGAGGGTCTTCTGGAACTGGCGTCGCAGCCCGCCCTTCATCCTGTACTTGTTGAGGAAGATGCCGTACTCGGCCAGGCCGCCCGGCTTGATATCGCGGTTGAGGAGGACGACTCGGGTGCCGCCGGCGGCGAGGGCGCGCGCGGCAAAGAGACCGGCGGGCCCCGCGCCGATCACCACGACGACATGCATCGGACTGTCGGTCATGACCGCCGAGACGATAGCATAGGGCCGCGGAAAGCCCGGGGAAGTACTTGACCCCTCGCAGACCTCCGGTGTTAAATGGCTGTGCGTTTCGTCAATGATGACGGGACCATTCGCTTCACGTTCCTGCTGCCAGAGGAGGTTCCTCGATGAAGTTCGTATCGCTTGCCCAGGCCGGTGGACTGGCCCTGGTCGTGCTCCTGGTGGTCCTCGCCTCCGGCCGCGGCCCCGCGCAGGTGTCCGCCCAGACGGGACCGTGGGTGGCGCCCGCGTCCGAGAAGGCGAAGAAGAACCCACTGCCCGCCGAGAAGAAGACGATCGACCAGGGCGCGAAGGTTGCCAAGGTGAACTGCGCCTCGTGCCACGGGCCCATGGGTAAGGGCAACGGGCCCGCCGCGGTCGCCCTCAACCCGAAGCCGGCGGACTGGACGTCGAAGCGGGTGCAGGACGAGCCGGACGGCGAGATCTTCTGGAAGATCACCACCGGGCGGGGCGCCATGCCGGCGTGGCGACACCTGTCCGAGAACGACCGCTGGGCCCTCGTCCGGTACATTCGCACGCTCGCCGGGAAGTGACCGGGAAGTGTCCGCCATGAGCGGCGAGTCCGTCCGCGCCGCGCTGTCGCAGCTCGGGGATGTCCTCGAGAACCTCCGGGAGCGGCTGGGCGAGGGGACGGGCCTGGAGCGGCATCCCGACCGGGACGCCCACGCCCTCGACATCTTCCAGGAGGTCCTGTCGATCCCGCCGCTCGGGCTGCCGCCCGGCGAGCTCTTCGGGCTCGCGATGGATCGCGTCTCGCGGCTGCTCGCGGCGGACCGGGCGCTGCTCTTCGTCCTGGACGAGGTGACCGGTCGGCTCGTGCCCCGGTCGGGCCGCGGCTTCCGGCGCGACGACATGGACAGCGTGGCGCTCGATCCCGGGGAAGGACTGGTGGGGCGTGTCTTCGCCGAGAAGCGCGTGCTCACCTACGACGCGGTTTCCGACCCGGCGCCCCGCGATCCGTTCGTCGAGCGCTTCCCGATGCGGCAGGGCATCGCGGTGCCGGTGCGGACCGAGGGGCTGGTCGGCGGCGTGCTCTTCGCGGGCCGCCACGACCTCGGCGCTCCCTTCAGCACCACCGACGTGCTCCTGCTCCTCGTGATCGCCGACCGCGTCGGCTCCTCGCTCGTCCACGGTCGGCTGCTCGAGCGCCGGAGCGATCACATCGCGCACTTGCGGGAGCTGCGCGGGCTGGTGGACGCGACCCTCCCCGCGCGGGAGCCGCGCGAGATCCTGGCCCGCGCCGCGGATGCGGCCTGCCGGCTCGCGGGCGTGCGGGGGGCTCTCGCGCTTGCCGGTCCCGTCCCCGGCCAGGTCGCCGTGCTCGCCGGCGCGGGCCTGCTGGCCGGTATCGGGCCCGAGCGTCTCCGGGCGTCCGACGCGCTGCTCGTGGAAGGCTTCGCCGCCGATGGGCCGGTGGCGATCCGCGATCTCCAGAGCCGGCCGGGCCTGTTCGAGGAGGAAGGAGTTCGCGCGGCCCTGCTGGTGCCCATGCGCGCCCGGGGGCGCGTGGTGGGGCTCCTCTGCCTCGCCGACCCGGAGCCGCGGGTCTTCTCACCGGAGGAGACGGAGTCGGCGCTGATGCTCGCGGCCCTGACCGCGGCGGCGCTCGAGACGGAGCGGCAGCTCGGCGAGAGTCGCCACGCGCTCGCCCAGCGCGACGCGGAGCAGGCCGGCCTGGGGAGGGGTGAGCGCACGCGCGTGCTGGCCGCTTTCGGGGCCGGGCTCACGAGCGAGCTGCACCCGGTCTTCGCGACCCTGCTCGGCCGGGCGCAGCTGCTGGTGGCCCGGGCCGCGAACGATCCGCTGCGCGAGGGGCTGGTCGCGATCGAGGAAGCGGCGTGGCGCGGCACCGATCTGCTCCAGCGGTTGCTCGGACTGGCGGAGGCGGATCAACGCGGCGCGGTCGCCGAGCTGCCCGCCATCGCGCAGGAGGCGCTGAGCTTCGCGCGCGCGCGCCTGCGGGCCGCCCCCGAGTCACGGGGCCCGATCGAGATGAGCGCGGACCTGGACGCGACGCCCCCGGTCGAGGCCGGTGCCACCGCGCTGCGCGAGGCCGTCGTCGCCCTCGTGCTGAATGCGGTGGAGGCGATGCCCGCGGGCGGGATCCTGACCGTGCGCACCCGGAGCCACGAGGGCGGCGCCGAGCTGGTCGTCGCGGACACGGGCGAGGGGATCGCCCCCGAGATTCGCCCGCACATATTCGACCCGTTCTTCACCACGCGACCCGGCCACCTGGGGCTCGGCCTGACCGTGGCCGAGGCGGTGGTGCTCCGGGCGGCTGGGCGCCTCGAGGTGGAGGGCGATAGCGGTGGCGGCACCCGGGTCACCGTATGGCTGCCCGAGGCGGGCGTCCGGCCGGCCGCGCTCGCCTCCACCCCGGAGGCCGCGGAGCCGTCACGCCCCGCCGTGATCGAGGCCCAGACCCCACCGGCCCCGGAGCGCACCGGCTCCGTCCTCGTGGTCGAGGAGGAGGAAGGAATCCGCACCGCGGTGCTGGACACTCTCATGGCGGTGGGCCATCGGGTGGAGGCGGCCCCGGATGCCGACGCCGCGCTGACGCGGCTCGGGCAGGGTGGCATCGACGTGGTCGTCACCGACCTGGCCCTGCGCGATCGGTCGGGGCTGCAGCTCGCGTCCGCGGTCAAGAAGCGGAGCCCCGGGACCGTCGTGGTGCTGCTGACCGGGTGGGGCCGCCGGCTCCAGGAGGGACGGCTGCGTGAATCGGGCGTGGACGTCATGCTCGTGAAGCCGGTGCAGCCGGCGCGGGTCCGTGAGGCGGTCGCGGACGCGCTTCACCTCCGCCGCCCGGCGTGACCGCCGCGGCCGGCCGGGCGCGGCGCCTCGCCACTGTCGACCTCGGCACCAACACCGTCCGGCTCCTCGTCGTCGAAGCGGGCGACGAAGGCAACGACGGGGCCTGGCACGCGCTCCATCAGACGCAGCGGGTCACCCGGCTCGGGGAGGGGCAGGCGGGCGCCGGGCGCCTGCTCCCGGAGCCGATGCGCCGCACCGCGGCCGCGGTCGCCGAGTTCGCCCGCGCGGCACGCGGGCTGGGCGCGACCCGCGTCCGGATCGTGGCCACGAGCGCGGTCCGCGAAGCGGCCAACCGCGGCGAGTTCGTGGCGCGCCTGGAGGCGGAGTCGGGCGAGTCCGTGGAGGTCGTCTCGGGCGAAGACGAGGCGCGCTTGACCCTCAAGGGTGTCACCTCCGGGCTGTCCGGCCTCGGCGACTCGTTCGTCCTCTTCGACATCGGAGGGGGTAGCACCGAGTTCGTGCTCGCCCGGGGTGGGGGCGTGGCCGCGGCGGTGAGCCTGCGGCTCGGCGTGGTGCCCCTGGTGGAAGAGTGGGGGGACCCCGGGCCCGTGCGGTGGGACCGCTTCGCGCGCATGCGGCGGGCCATCGAACGGCGCCTGGCCGCCGAGGTCCCCGACGCCATCGCGGCGGCGGGGGAAGGCGAGCTGGTCGGGACCGCGGGCACCGTCACCACGCTGGCCGCGCTGGATCTCGGGCTGCCCGCCTACGACGCGGCCCGGGTCCACGGCCACCGGCTCGCCCACGCGGCGGTGGAGCGGGAGCTGGCCCGCCTCGGCGCGCTCTCCGTCGCCGACCGCGGACGGCTGCCGTGCCTCGAGCCCGGTCGCGCGGACGTGATCATTCCCGGCATCGCGATCTGCCTGGCCGCGATGGCGCGGGTGCGGCGCGCGCACGTGGTGGTGAGCGATCGCGGGTTGCGTGAAGGCATCCTCGCCGAGCTGCTGGAGGCCGCGTGATGACGAGGCCGTCGACGCGCACGCTGACGGTGATCGACTACCACACCGAGGGCGAGCCCATGCGCTTCATCGTGGCCGGCGTGCCGCGCATGCCCGGCGCCTCGCTCATGGAGCAGAGCGAGCATCTGGCCGCGCACGGCCGCGACCTGCTGGGCATGGCCCTCTACGAGCCGCGTGGCCACGCGGCCATGTGCGGTGCGATCCTGACCGATCCGGTGACGCCGGGCGCCGACGTGGGCGTGCTCTTCATCGAGCCGCTCGGCCCGGTGCACATGTGCGGGCACGGAGCCATCGCGCTGGGCGCCATGCTGGTGGAGACCGGCCGGGTGCCCGCGCCGGGCGGGGCCGCGACCGTGACACTCGAGACCGCCGCCGGCCTCGTCACCTGTCGCGTGGCGACCGGGCCGGGGCGGGCGACCACGGTCACGATCCGCAACGTGCCCGCGTTCTCGGTGGGGCTCGACCTCGACGTGGAGGTGCCGGGGCTCGGCCGCGTGGCGTTCGACCTGGCTTACGGCGGCCACTTCTACGCGCTGGTGGCGGCGGCGGCGTGCGGCCTCACCCTCGAGCCGAAGGAGGCGGCCCGCCTGGTGGAGGTGGGCGAGCGGATCCGCCTCGCCATCGAGGCCCGCGTGCCGCTGGTGCATCCGGCGATGCCCGCGGCGCGCGGGCTGCTCTACGTGCAGTTCCACGAACCGGCGCGCCGGGCGGACGCCCGGCTGCGCAACGCGGTGGTGGTGGCGCCCGCCGGGCTCGACCGCTCGCCGTGCGGGACGGGGACCTCCGCGCGGCTCGCCAACCTCCACGCGCGCGGCCGCCTCGGGGTCGGGGAGGCCTTCGGGCACGAGTCCATCATCGGCACGCTCTTCACGGGGCGGATCGCGGCGCTCACCGACGTGGCGGGCACGCCGGCGGTGGTCCCGGAGATCACGGGACGGGCCTGGATGACCGGCCGCGCCACGCTGTCGCTCGACCCGACCGATCCGTTTCCGGGCGGCTTCCTGCTCTGACGCCTCGGCGCGTCGGCCGCCATGGCCCGGCATGGCGCGTCATTCATTGACACTCCGACCGTTCGTGTGGTGTCCTAGCTGGGATGAGTCTCATCCCCCGGGTGATCGTCCGGCGCTGGCTCGAGGTGACGCTGGCGCTGGTTTCGCTCGCGATGCTGTACTTCTACCGGAATCCCGAGATGATGCCGCGCGCCCTCACGGAGGACACCAACCTCACGCTCTGGGACTGGATCCTCCGGGGGATGGTCTTCGGGCTGCTGGGCGTGTGGGGATTCTCCGCCCTGGTCGTGCTCTTCTTCCTCCTGTACTCGCCGATCTATCTCATCAACAAGGCGCCGCATCTCGTCGGCAAGGGCGGCTGGCTCGACCGGCGCGAGCTGCGCTTCTACCTCGCGTGCTTCGCGCTCGTGTGCCTGCTGGTCATCCTGTTCACGCGCTCGTTCGACGCGGCCGGGGTCCTGTTCATCGTCCTCGCCGGCTTCGGCCCGGTGGTCTGGCGGCTCCTGGTCTAGCCCGCCGCGGTTGACAGGCTCCGGCGCCTTGTCTATCCTTGCCGGGTATATGGATGAAATCGCGGTCCTGGTGCTGAACTACACCTACGAGCCGCTGCATTTCACCAACGCCAAGCGCGCCATCACCTTGCTGCTCGCGGGCAAGGCCGAGAGTGTCGAGGCCTCGCCCCGCGTGATCCGGTCTCCCTCCCGGAGCTTTCACCTCCCCGCGGTCATCCGCCTCGGGGCGTACATCCGGAAGCCGTTCCTGGAGCGGGTGGCCTTCAACAAGAAGAACATCCTGCGGCGGGACGGCTACACCTGCCAGTACTGCTCGCGGCGCGGGGAGAAGCTCACGGTGGATCACGTGGTCCCGCGCTCGCGCGGGGGCCAGACCACCTGGACCAATGTGGTGGCCGCCTGCCTGCGCTGCAACCTGCTCAAGGGCAACCGCACGCTGGAGGAGGGCCGCCTGCGGCTGATCCGGGAGCCGGTGCATCCGCAGTTCCTCTTCTCGGTGCACCTGCTCCGGCATCCGCACGCGACCTCGTTCCTCGACTCGTGGCGGAAGTACCTGGTGGCGGTTCCCTCGACGTCCTGAGCCGCGCCCCCGAGCCACCGGTTGTCCACGCCGTTGTTCACGCTCGCCTCGGAGTTCAGCCCGTCCGGGGACCAGCCGCAGGCGATCGAGCGCCTGGTGTCGGTGATCGGCGCGGGCAGTCCCCACACCGTGCTGCTGGGAGTCACCGGCAGCGGCAAGACCTTCACGCTCGCCAACGTGATCGCGCAGCTCGGCCGCCCCGCGCTGGTGATCTCGCCCAACAAGACGCTGGCCGCGCAGCTCTACAGCGAGTTCAAGGCGTTCTTCCCGGGGAATGCGGTCGAGTACTTCGTGTCCTACTACGACTACTACCAGCCGGAGGCCTACATCCCGCAGTCGGACACCTACATCGAGAAGGACGCGCTGGTGAACGACGAGATCGACCGCATGCGGCACTCGGCGACCACGTCGCTCTTCGAGCGCCGCGACGTGGTGGTGGTCGCCTCGGTGTCCTGCATCTACGGCATCGGCGAGCCCGAGACGTACCACGGTATGCACGTGTCGCTGCGGCCGGGACAGACCATGGACCGGGACGCCCTGATCCGGGCGCTGGTCGCGGTGCAGTACGAGCGCAACGACTACGACTTCCGCCGCGGCACCTTCCGGGTGCGGGGCGACGTGGTCGAGGTATTCCCGGCCGCCGCCGAATCGGAGGCCCTGCGGGTGGAGTTCTGGGGCGACAGCGTCGAGCGGCTCATGACCATCGATCCCCTCCGCGGGGTCACCACCGGCACGGTGGAGGACGCGCGCATCTACCCGGCGAGCCACTACGTGACCCCGGCCGCCCAGCTCGAGCGCGCGATCGAGGGCATCATGGACGAGCTGCGCGAGCGGCTCGGCTTCCTCAAGGCGCGGGGCCGGCTGCTGGAGGCGCAGCGCCTCGAGCAGCGCACGCTGTTCGACATGGAGATGCTCCGCGAGCTCGGCTACTGCCACGGGGTCGAGAACTACTCGCGGCACCTGTCCGGGCGCAAGCCGGGGCAGAACCCGCCGACCCTGATGGACTACCTCCCCAAGGACGCGCTCGTCATCCTCGACGAGTCGCACGTGACCGCGCCCCAGCTCCGCGGCATGTACCCGGGCGATCGCTCGCGCAAGGAGGCGCTGGTCGAGTACGGCTTCCGTCTGCCCTCCGCGTTCGATAACCGGCCGCTCACCTTCGCCGAGTTCACCCGTCTCGTCCCGCAGACCCTCTACGTCTCCGCGACCCCGGGCCCCTACGAGCTCCAGGTCGCGGGGGTGGAGCGCGGGGAGCCGGGCCACGCGCTCGCGGGCGGGCCGGTGGCCGAGCAGATCATCCGCCCGACCGGCCTCATGGATCCGAACATCACGGTGCGGCCCGCCTCCTCGCAGGTCGACGATCTCATGGCGGAGGTGCGGGTGCGCGCGGAGCGGGACGAGCGAGTGCTCATCACCACGCTCACCAAGCGCATGGCCGAGGATCTCACCGAGTACTACCAGCAGAACGGCCTCCGGGTTCGCTACCTGCACTCCGACATCGACACGCTGGAGCGGGTCGCCCTCATCCGCGACCTGCGCCTCGGCAAGTTCGACGGGCTCATCGGGATCAACCTGCTCCGCGAAGGGCTGGACCTGCCCGAGGTCTCGCTGGTCGCGATCCTGGACGCGGACAAGGAAGGCTACCTGCGCTCGGCCACCTCGCTGATCCAGACCTCGGGCCGCGCGGCGCGGCACGTCAACGGCGAGGTGATCATGTACGCGGACACCGTGACCGGCTCGATGAAGGCGGCCCTCGCGGAGACCGAGCGGCGCCGCCTGGTCCAGGGCGAGTACAACCGCGTCCACGGGATCACCCCGGAGTCGGTGCGCCGCTCGATCCGGGACCTGCTGGAGTCGGTGCCTGAGCGCGACTACTACACGGTGGAGGTCGAGCGCGCGCCCCAGACGCAGTGGGAGAGCCCCGCCGCCCTCGCGGCCCACGTGGCGGAGCTGGAGACGTCCATGAAGGACGCGGCGCGCCGCCTCGACTTCGAGCGGGCCGCCGAGCTGCGGGACCGCATCAAGGCGCTCAAGAAGATCGATCTGGGCGTCTGAGCGGATGGTCTTCAAGTGGGCGCTGATCGTCTTCGCGGTGGCCGCCCTGGTCCTATTCGGGCTCACGAAGGTCATCGCCTTCCTGAACCCGCCCCGACCGGGCCGGCCGGCCCCGCTCATGCTGGGGCGCGTGCAGCGGGCGCTCACGTGGACCGTGCTGGTGCCGGCGACGCTGGCTCTGGTCCTGCTCGCCGCGACCCTGCTCCGGCAGTGACTGCTTGGCGAGGTGCAGCCGAAGGCGAGCCGAGCGCATTCGAGAATGAAGTCAAGGATGGCGAGGCGCAGCCCGCTTGGCGAGACGAAGCCGGAGGCGAGTCGAGCGGAGCAAGAACCCGAGCCGAGTGCATTCGAAAATGAAGTCAGGGATGTCGACTGAATGACGCTCGAGGAGAGGATCGACCAGGTGCCCGACCGGCCGGGCGTCTACCTCTACAAGGACGCCAAGGCCCAGATCATCTACATCGGCAAGGCGGCCTCGCTCCGCAGCCGCGTGCGGTCCTACTTCCAGGAGTCGCGGGCGCGCGATCCGAAGACCGACGCGCTGGTCGGCCACATCCGCGACCTCGAGTACATCGTCACCGCCAACGAGCTCGAGGCGATGATCCTCGAGTCCACCCTCGTCAAGAAGCACCGCCCCCGGTACAACATCATCCTGCGGGACGACAAGCACTATCCCTTCCTCAAGCTCACCACCAACGAGGAGTTCCCGCGGCTGGTGGTGGCCCGGCGGGTGCAGAAGGACGGCGCGACCTACTTCGGCCCGTTCTACCCGGCCACCGCGATGCGGGAAACGTTACGATTGGTGCGGCAATTGTTCCCCCTGCGCACCTGCCGCATCAAGATCGACGGGACGCTCACGCGCCCGTGCCTGCAGTACTACATCCACCGCTGCAACGCCCCCTGCACGGGCTGGGAGACCGCGGAGGGCTACGCCCGGACGGTCCGGGACGTGGAGCGCTTTCTCGAGGGCCAGAACGACGACCTCGCGGCCCGCCTCACGCGGGAGATGGAGACGGCGGCCGAGGAGATGAAGTTCGAGCGGGCCGCCGCCCTGCGAGACCGTGTCCAGGCGCTCAACACGGTGCGGGAGCGGCAGCAGATGATCTCGACCGAGGAGGAGGACCAGGACGTGGTGGGGGTGGTCCGCCAGGGCTCGGAGGCCTGTGTGCAGCTCTTCTTCGTGCGCAAGGGGCGGCTGCTCGGGCGGGAATCGTTCTTCTTCGAGCGGGTGGCCGGCTCGAGCGACGGGGAGATCCTCTCCGCCTTCATCCGCCAGTTCTACGCGAAGAACGTCGTCCCGCCCCGCGAGATCCTGCTCTCGGAGACGCCGCCCGAGATCGACCTGACCGGCGAGTGGCTGGCCCGGCGCCGGGGCGGGCGCGTCGAGCTGCTGGCCCCGCAGCGCGGGCGCAAGCGCGACCTGGTGGCGATGGCGGAGGAGAACGCGGCCCTCGCGCTGCAGACGCACCTGCTCGCGCGCGGCAGCCGGCAGCAGGTGGTGCTGGAGGATCTCGAGCGCTCGCTCGGGCTGCCCGGGCCGCCGCATCGCATCGAGTGCTTCGACATCTCGACCCACCAGGGCAAGGAGACCGTCGCCTCCATGGTGGTGTGGCAGGACGGAGACATGAAGAAGGACGACTACAAGCGATTCAAGATCCGGACCGTCGTCGGCACCGACGACTTCGCGTCGATGCAGGAGGTGCTGACCCGGCGCTACGGGCGCGCGCTGGAGAGCCTGGGGGTGCTGCCCGACCTCATCCTGCTCGACGGCGGCCGCGGCCAGCTGGGGGCCGGCACGAAGGCGCTCGAGGATCTGGGCCTCGACTACATCCCGCTCGCCGCGCTCGCCAAGCGCGCCGAGGAGGTCTACACTCCCGATCGCCTCCAGCCGCTCGTGCTCGATCTGGGCTCGCCCGCGCTGCAGGCGCTGCAGAAGATCCGCGACGAGGCGCATCGCTTCGCGATCACCTACCACCGCAAGCTGCGTCAGCGCCGGGCCATCGCCTCGGTGCTCGACCAGATTCCCGGGGTGGGGCCGACCCTCCGCACGAGCCTGCTCAAGACCCTGGGCTCGGCGAAGGGAGTCCGGGAGGCGTCGGTGGCCGACCTCGCGTCGGTGCCGAAGATCACCCCGAAGCTCGCGCAGCGCATCTACGATTTCTTCCACCGGAGCCCGGCGGGGGAACCTTCCGCGGGGCAGGGGGGTTAAGGGTGCCAGGACGAAACCGAAAGGGGGTGACGCGGATGAAGATGCTCATGATGGCGCTCGCGATCGTCGCGCTGGCCGCTTCGCCGGTGCTGGCCAACCAGTGCCCGCTCCTGATCAAGCAGATCCAGGACGCGACGGCGGGCAAGACCGACGACGCGTCGAAGAAGGCGATGGCCCTGGCCAACGAGGCCAAGGCGCTGCACGACGCCGGCAAGCACGCCGACTCGGTGGCGAAGGCCGACGAGGCCGCGAAGGCGATCAATCTCAGCTTGAAGAAGAAGTAGACCGGTCCGTCCCCCCGGGGGCCGAGCGGCCCCCGGGAGCCCGTTTCTTGCGCCTCCCGTCTAAGCGTGCGAAAATCAGCGCCAATATGGCCTTCGATGACCGTCAGGACCGCTATCCATTCCCCGAGATCGAGGCCCGGTGGCAGAAGGCCTGGGCCGACCGCCAGCAGTTCACGGTGACCGAAGACCCGGGCCGGCCCAAGTACTACTGCCTCGAGATGTTCCCGTACCCGTCCGGGCGCATCCACATGGGGCACGTGCGGGTCTACGCGATCGGCGACCTCCTGGCCCGGTACAAATGGATGCGGGGCTTCAACGTGCTGCATCCGATGGGCTGGGACGCCTTCGGGCTGCCCGCGGAGAACGCGGCCATCGACAACGGCGTGCACCCGGCGGTGTGGACCTACGAGAACATCGACAACATGCGCACGCAGCTCCGGCGCATGGGTATCTCCTACGACTGGGACCGCGAGGTGGCCACCTGCGATCCCGCCTACTACAAGTGGGAGCAGCTCATCTTCATTCGGATGCTCGAGCGCGGGCTCGCCTACCGGCGCCGCTCGCGCGTGAACTGGTGCCCGTCGTGCCAGACCGTGCTGGCCAACGAGCAGGTCGAGGCGGGCCGCTGCTGGCGCTGCGACTCCGAGGTGACGATCCGCGAGATCGACGGGTGGTTCTTCAAGATCACCGACTACGCCCAGGAGCTGCTCGACTGGTGCGACCGCCTGCCCGGGTGGCCGGAGCGGGTGCTCACCATGCAGCGCAACTGGATCGGCCGCAGCGAGGGCGCCGAGTTCGCGCTGCCGGTGGTGGGACGGCCGGATCTCCGGATCTCCATCTTCACCACGCGTCCCGACACGTCCTTCGGCATGACCTACGCGGTGCTGGCCCCCGAGCACCCGCTGGTGGACCGTATCGCCGCCGGCGAGGAGGAGCGCCGCCGGATCGACGCGTTTCGCGCCGAGGTCGCGCGCGAGACCGAGATCGAGCGCCTCGCCACCGACCGGCCGAAGCGCGGTCTCCGGCTCGAGGCCCGCGCGGTGAATCCGTTCACGGGAGGGGAGATCCCGCTGTTCCTCGCCGACTACGTGCTGATGGGCTACGGCACCGGGGCGATCATGGCGGTGCCGGGCGAGGACCAGCGCGACTGGGACTTCGCGAAGGCCAACCGGCTGCCCATCATCGCCACCGTGAAGCGACCGGAAGGCTGGCGGGAGGATCAGGCCTACACCGGTGACGGCGTGAAGATCAACTCCCGCTTCCTCGACGGGCTCTCGCTCGAGGAGGCCAAGCGCAAGGCGATCGACTGGCTGGTCGGCGAGGGACTCGGCCAGGCCAAGGTCAACTTCCGCCTCCGCGACTGGGGCATCAGCCGGCAGCGCTACTGGGGGGCGCCGATCCCGGTGCTCTACTGCGAGCGCGACGGCATGGTGCCGGAGCGCGAGGAGAACCTGCCGGTGGTGCTGCCGCGCGACGTGCAGATCAGCGGCAAGGGCGGCTCCCCGCTCGCCGAGGTGCCGAGCTTCGTCAACGCCACCTGTCCCCGGTGCGGAGGCGCCGCGCGCCGGGACACCGACACCATGGACACGTTCGTGGAGTCGTCGTGGTACTTCCTCCGCTACTGCTCGCCGACCTACGACCGCGGCATGTTCGAGCCGGCCGCCGCCGCCTACTGGATGCCGGTGGACCAGTACATCGGCGGGATCGAGCACGCGGTGCTCCATCTCCTCTACGCCCGCTTCTATACCAAGGTGCTGCGCGACCTCGGGATGCTGAAGGTGGACGAGCCCTTCCGGGCGCTCCTCTCGCAGGGCATGGTCATCAAGGACGGGGCCAAGATGTCGAAGTCCAAGGGCAACGTGGTGGACCCCGACGACCTCATCCGCCGCTTCGGAGCCGACACCGCACGGCTCTTCTCGCTCTTCGCGGCCCCGCCCGAGAAGGACCTCGACTGGAACGACCGCGGCGTCGAGGGCGCCTCTCGCTTCCTCAACCGCGTCTGGCGCTTCGTGCACGCCAACCTGCCCGAGCTCACGACGGCCGCGCGCACTCCGGCCGGGCCGCTCTCCGAAGCCGGCCGCGCCTTCCGGCGCGTGATCCACGGGACGATCCAGAAGGTGACCCACGACATCGAGCACGACTTCCACTTCAATACCGCGATCAGCGCGGTGATGGAGCTGGTGAACGCGCTCCACGACTTCGAGCGCGCGTCCCTCGACGGGATGGCGCGGCCGGAGCGGAGCGCGCTGCTGCGGGAGGCGGTGGAGGCCACCGTGCTCCTGCTCGGGCCGGTGTCGCCGCACATCACCGAGGAGCTGTGGGCGGCGCTCGGTCATCGCGAGAGCCTGTTCAAGCAGGTCTGGCCCACCGCCGATCCGGGCGCGCTCGCGCGCGACGAGGTGGAGATCGTGGTCCAGGTGGACGGACGGGTGCGGGGCCGCCTCACCGCGGCGGTGGACGCTCGGGAAGCGGAGGTCCGCGAGATGGCCCTCGCGGACGGGAAGGTGCGACCGTGGCTCGACGGGCGCCGGATCGCCAAGGTCGTCGTGGTGCCCGGGCGCCTCGTCAACATCGTGACCCGTGGCTGACTCGACGCGCCGGGCGCGACGGCGACGGGTCCTGGGGCTGGCGCTCGCCGGCCTCCTGCTCGCGGGCTGCGGCTACAGTACCCGCGGTAACCTGCCCGATCACATCAGGACGGTGGCGGTGCCCATCTTCAAGAACCGCACGCTCGAGCCGGGCGTGGAGAGCGCGATCACCTCCGGCGTGGTCAACGCCTTCTCCAGCGGCGGACGGGTGCGGGTGGTGCCGCTCGAGGAGGCCGACGCGATCCTCGAGGGCGAGGTGGTGGGCTACAGCCTCGAGGGCCTCGCCTTCGACCGGAGCGCGGTCGTGCGCGCGTACCGGCTGCGGCTCGTGCTGAACGTGGAGTTCCGCGACGTGCGGAAGAGCGCCATGCTGTGGCGGCAGGAGGGGCTGCAGGAGACGTCGGACTTCCAGGTGCAGGGCTCGGTGTCGGATACGGTCGCCCGCGGGCAGGGGGCCGTGCTCCAGGCCGCGACCGAGATCGGGCGCAAGGTCGTCAATCTCGCGGTGGACCGCTTCTAGTGCCGCGCGCGCAGGCGTAGTGGTGGACCACGCGGGGTTCGTCAAGGCGGCGGCCGCGGGGCAGGTGGGGCCGGTGACGCTGCTGCACGGCCCCGAGCCCTTTCTCCTCGACGACGCGCTGGCGCGGCTCACCCGCGCGCTCTTCCCCGGGCAGACCGAGCTCTCCCTCGTGCGGGAGATCCTCGACGCGCGCGCGGCGGGCGCGGGGGCCATCGTGCAGTCGGCCCTCACCCTGCCGTGGCTCGGCGCCCGGCGCCTCGTGGTGGCGCGCGGCGTGGATGGCCTGACCGCGAAGTCCGGCGAGGCGCTCGCCGCCTACGCGAAGGCGCCGAACCCGTCCACGGTCCTGGTGTTGGTGGCCGACTCGCTGCTCGACGGCTCGCACTGGCTGCTGCGCGTGCTGCCGCCCGCCGCGGTGGTGGCGGCCCCCGCCCTCGCGGGCCGCGCGCTGGCGACGTGGCTTCGCGCCCACGCCCAGGCCGTCGGCTACGAGCTGCAGGAGGACGCGGCCGGGCTCCTGGTGGAGCTCTCGGGCGACGATCTGACCCGCCTGGTCGGTGAGGTGGAGAAGGCGGCGCTGGCCGGGGGACCCGAGAACCGGCGGGTGACGGTGGCCGAGGTTCGCGCGGTGGTCGGCGAGCACCGGCTGCGCCACGTCTTCGATCTCACCCGCGCGCTGTCGGCGCGCGACAGCGCCGCCGCGCTCGCGCTGCTCGAGTCGCTGCTCAACGCGGGGGAAGAGCCGCTCGCGGTCCTCGGCATGCTGACCCGCGAGGCCCGCGCGACCTGGCAGGCCGCGGACGCGCTGCGGGCCGGCCGCGCGCCCGAGGAGATCGCGCGGAGCCTGCGGCGTCCGCCCGCGGCGGCCACCGCCCTGCTCGATCGAGCGCGCCGCGTCTCGGTGGCCGCGGCGACGCGGCAGCTCGCGCGCTGCTGGGACGTCGAGCGGCGCCTGAAGCTGGGCGGGTCCGCGCGGCCCGAGCTGTCGCTGCTCGTCGTCGATCTGTGCGCGGTGTGATGGCGGGCGCGCTGCGCGCGCTCGTCGCCGCCGCGCTGCTGCTGGGACCGGGGGCGGAGCCGGGGTCGGCCGCGTCCCGCCTGCTCGCCGGGGCGGCCGGGGTGACCGTGGACCTGCCCGCGGACACCCCGCTCGGCGGCTACGGCGGGTTCCCGCGCCGCGCGTGGATGCCCGATCTCATCGGCCGATTCCCCGACACGTTCTGGTTCCGCCCCGCGAGCGGGGTCCACGATCCGATCAAGGTGCGCGCGCTGGTGCTCGAGGCGGGCGGCGTGCGGCTCCTCTGGCTCGCGGTGGACCTGGTCGGTATGGATCCCACGCTCGTCGCCGATCTGCGCCGGCGCCTCGGCCAGCTCGGCCTGCGCTACGCGGCGGTGATCGCGGCCGCCTCCCACACGCACTCCGGCCCCGGCGCCTTCGCCCGGTCCGGCCTGTTCGGCTTCCTGGCGGTGGATCGCGAATCACCGCGGGTCCGGGGCCGCATCTTCTCCGCCATGGAGGACGCGGCGCGCCAGGCCGAGCGCCGCAAGCGCCCGGCCACCGTCGGCACCGGCCGAAGCGAGGTGACCGGGCTCACCGAGAGCCGCGTGCGCGAGCCCGTCGATTCCGAGCTTGGCGTGCTCAAGGTGATGGGCACGGACGATCGCCCGGTGGCGGTCATCTGGAACTACGCGATCCACGGCACCGCGCTCGGGCGCAAGAACTTCCAGCTCTCCGGCGACGTCATGGGCGATGCGGCCGCGCGCATCGAGGAGCAGCTCGGGGTGCCTGCGCTCTTCGTCAACGGGGCCGTCGGTGACGTGAGCCCCCGCCAGCGCGGCTGGGACGGGGTGGCGGCCGGCGGCAAGGTCCTGGCCGCCGCGGTGGTCGCCCTCTGGCCGCGGATCGCGCCCGACCCGGAGCAGCGCCTGGCCGCCACCTCGGTCACCGCGCTGCTGCCGCCGCCCGGACTCGAGCTGCGCAACTGCCTGGGGCGCTGGATTCCGCGCGGCACGCGCCTGGGGCTGCGGGCGGCGCTGCCGTCCTCTGCCGAGATCTGGGCGGTGGCGGTCGGCCGAGGTGCCTGGGTTGCGATTCCGGGCGAGCCGGCCACGCGCCTGGGACTGGAGGTGAAGACCGCGGGCCGGGCGCGCTTCGCGCACACCTTCATCGCCGGGGTGTCCAACGGGTACCAGGGCTACTTCCTGGCGCCCGACCATTTCCGGGCGCCGAGCTACATCTCGTGCGGCAGCCTCTACGGGGAGCGGGGCGGCGAGCTGGTGCGCGACGCGGCGATCGCGGGCCTGCGGGAGCTGGCCGAGCGACGCACGCCCCGGCCGGTCAAGCCGGCGCGCTGAGCTTGCGGGCGAGCGCGGACTTGCGGCGGGCGGCGGTATTGCGGTGGATGATGCCCTTCGTGACCGCGCGGTCGATGGCGCGGATGGCCTCGCGCACCACGGTCGCGGAGTCCGCGGCCTTGCCGCCCAGGGCTTCGCGGGCGTTCTTCACGCTGCCGCGCACCGCGCTGCGCACCGAGCGGTTCCGCAGCCGGCGCTTCTCGTTCTGCCGGATCCGTTTCTTCGCGGAGCGGGTATTCGCCACGTCTTCTCTCCTCTTCTCGCTTCGAACCTGATGAACGACACACGAGCGTACCGTCCGCGCCGCGACGTGTCAAGGAGTTCGTCCCCCCGGTGAGCGACGCGCCCGACTCCCAGGAGCACGTCCAGCGGGGCGTGGTGAGCGCGATCGGCTCGATCGGGCTCGCCACGCTCGCGAGCCGCGTGCTCGGCTATGTGCGGGACATGGTGGTGGCGCGCGCCTTCGGGGCCGGCCCCGTCACCGACGCGTTCTTCGTCGCCTTCCGCATCCCGAACCTCCTGCGCCGGCTCCTGGCCGAAGGAGCGCTGTCCACCGCGGTGGTCCCGGTCTTCACCGAGACGCTGACCCGCGAGGGGCCCGAGGGCTTCGGGCGCCTCACGCGCGCGGTGACCGGAGTGGCCATCGTGGTGCTCTGTGTGGTCGCCGGGCTCGGCGCGCTGGTCGCGCCGCTCGTGGTGCGCGTGATGGCGCCGGGCTGGCGCGCCGACCCCGAGCTCTTGACCCTCGCGGTGACGCTCACGCGCGCCTTGTTCCCGTATCTCGTGTTCGTGGGGCTGGCCGCGCTCGGGATGGGCGCGCTCAACGCCCACCATCGGTTCTTCACCGCCGCGATCGGGCCCGCCGTCCTCAACCTCGCGATGATCGCGGCGGTGGTGACGCTCGCGTCGCGGCTCACCACCCCGATCATGTCGCTGGCGATCGGCGTGCTGGTGGGCGGCCTGGGCCAGCTCCTGGTCCAGCTGCCCGAGCTGCGCCGGATCGGGGTGCCGCTGCGCCCCTCGCTCGAGTGGCGGCATCCCGCGGTGGCGCGGATCGCGCGACGTCTCTGGCCCGCGGTGTTCGCGCTGGCCGCGGTGCAGATCACGGTGGTGGTGAACACGCTGCTGGCCTCGCTGCTGCCCGCGGGCACCGTCTCGTACCTGTACTATGCGGACCGGGTGATGGAGTTCCCCCTGGGCGTGTTCGGCATCGCCCTGGCCACCGCCGCGCTGCCCAGCATGTCGGCCCAGGCCGCGCGTCGGGAGCTTCCCGCGCTGCGCGCCACCCTCGAGTTCGCGCTCCGGCTCTCCGCCTTCGTGGCGGTGCCCGCGACGGTGGGACTGCTGCTGCTGGGCGGGCCCATCGTGCAGGTGCTCTTCCAGCGGGGCGAGTTCACGGCCACCGACGCCGCGCTGACCGCCCAGGCCCTGGCCGGCTACGCGGTGGGGCTGCCCGCGTTCTCGGCGACCCGCATCGCGGCCCAGACGTTCTATGCGCTCGGCGATACGCGGACGCCGGTCCTCGTTGGATTCCTCTCGGTGGCGGTGAACGTGGTGCTGGCCCTGGTCCTGATGTGGCCGCTGCGTCACACCGGACTCGCGCTCGCCTCCTCGCTGTCGTCCTACGTCAACGTGATCGGGCTCTGCTGGCTGCTCCGCCGCCGGCTGGGCGGGCCGCGCGGCTCGGAGATCTGGGGTTCGCTGGGCCGCACCATCGTGGCGACCGCCGCGCTCGCGCTGTGGTGCGCCTGGGTGGAGGGGCTCCTGCCGGTGGTCTCCGAGCCGGTCGGGGTGGGCCTCGCACGGATGCTGCTGGCGCTGGTGGGTGGCCTGGCGGTGTACGCGGCGACGGCGGCGGCGATGCGCGCGCCGGAGCTGCGCGCCCTGCTCGGCCTGCTCCACGCGCGCCGCTGAACCTTGCCCGGGCCCGGCGCCGATGATAGACTCGGCCATGCTCCTGGAGTTCGCAGGGGATGCCCTGGTCATGGCCTCGGTGGGACGCATCGGCCAGTGCCGGGGCCGTCGCGTTCTTGGCCTCCCACTCCCGATGTGATCCGTGAGCGCCCGGCTCGGAGCGTCCGCGGAGCGGGGGACCGCGGGAGTCGTCCCCGAGGCCATCGCGGCGATCGAGGAGTACCTCGCGGGGCTCGAGATCGAGCGGGGCGCCGCGCCGAACACGCTCGCGGCGTATCGTCGGGACCTCAAGGGATTCGCGAGCTTCCTGTCCCGGGAGCGGCGCCCGATCGGCGACCTGGACGTTACCGATCTCTCACGCTATCTGGGCGGCCTCCGCCGCCGGGGCCTCGGCAGCCGCAGCATCGCCCGGCATCTCTCGGCGGTGCGCGGGCTCTATCGGTTCCTCCTCGACGCCGGGCGTGTGCCGCGCGACCCGACGCTGCACCTGGATGGTCCGCGCCCGCCGCGCCGGCTGCCCCGCACCCTATCCATGGCGGATGCCGCCGCGCTCGTGGAGGCGCCCGACACGACGCGGCCGGACGGTCTGCGGGACCGCGCGCTGCTGGAGCTGCTCTATGCCTCCGGGCTCCGCGCCTCGGAAGCCCTCGGGCTGCGGATCGAGGACGTGAACTTCAAGGCGGGCTACGTGATGGTGACCGGGAAGGGAGACCGCCAGCGCCTCGTTCCCGCGGGCGCGCGGGCGCTCGACTGGATGCGCCACTACCTGACCTCCGTTCGCCCGCGTCAGGTGCGGCGAGAGTGCCCGGCGCTCTTCCTCAACCGTTCGGGCGGGGCCATGTCGCGGCAGGCCCTCTGGGGGCTCATCCGGCGCGCCGCCCGGCGCGCGGGCCTCCGCGCCGCGGTCTCGCCCCACACCCTGCGCCACTCCTTCGCGAGCCACCTGCTCGAGCGGGGCGCCGACCTGCGCTCGGTGCAGGCCATGCTCGGCCACGTGGACATCTCCACCACCCAGATCTACACGCACCTGCCGTCGAGCGTCGTCCACGACATGTACCGGAAGTTCCACCCGAGGGCGGCGCGCGTGGCCCGCGTCGGGCGCGCGGGCGGCCTCGAGCGGGCGGGCTGAGATGGCGAAGCCCGGCCACGCCTACCCGCAGGTGGAGCCGGGCGTCGCGTCGCTCATGCACGCGCACGTGGTGAGCTGCGCGCCCGGGGTTCCGGTGGGGCGGGCGCTGGCCCGCGCGCGCTCGGCCGCCGCGACGGTGGTCGTCCTCGGCGCCGGTCGCGCGGCGCGGGTATCGGAGCTGGCGCGGGCCGAGGCGTGGGGCCTCGCGCGGCGCCCCGTGCGCGACGTGGCCTGGCGCGACCTGCCGAGCCTGGGCCCGGGTGCCTCCGAGATCGAGGTGCGGCGGCATCTGCAGGCGGGCGCGGCGCTGATCCTGGTGTGCCGGGGCCCGCGCGTGATCGGCGTGGTGGACCGCGATCACGTCGACCTGACGCCGCCCGACCCCTCGGTCCTCTCCCTGCTCGACCACCCCGGCGAAGCGAAACCGCGTCCGGCTGTCCGCCGGTGGGGGAGTGCGGGGGCCATTGCTGGGCCGCCGCAGCTGAAGGCGAGTGCGGGGGCCGTGTCTGGGCCCCCGCAGCTGAACACCGACGCGCGGGTCTGGCTGCTGCGCGTGGCCGGCAAGATCGGTGAAGGGCTGGCCGCGCCGGTCTATGCGGTGGGCGGCTTCGTCCGCGATCTGCTGACCGGCGCCCAGGCGCCCGACGTGGATCTCATGGTCGAGGGTGATGGCATCGCCTTCGCGCGCCGGCTCGCCGAGGAGATCGGCGGCACCGTGCTCGTGCACCGGACCTTCGGCACCGCGTCCATCGAAGGGGGGCGCGCGCCGGCCAGCGCCGGGCTCGACGGGGTGGCGCTCGGTCGAGTGGACGTGGCCTCGGCCCGGCGCGAGCACTACCCGACGGCGGGGGCGCTGCCCGAGGTCGAGCCGGCGGATCTGCTCGAGGATCTGCGCCGGCGCGACTTCTCGGTGAACGCGATGGCGGTCGCGCTGGCGCCGGATCGCTTCGGCCGGTTGCTCGATCCTCTGGGCGGTCGGATCGACGTTCGCCGTCGGCGGCTGCGGGCGCTCCACCCCCTCTCGTTCGTCGAGGATCCCACGCGGGTGTTCCGGGCCGCGCGCTACGCGAGCCGTCTCGGCCTCCGGCCGGACGCGGCCACCCGGGCGGCGATCCGGTTGGCGGTGGAGCGGCCCGGCTATCCGGCCCTCTCCGGCCAGCGGCTGTGGCGCGAGATCGAGCTGGCGGCGGCCGAGCCGCGGCCCCGTCTCGTCTTCGAGCTTCTCGTGAGATGGAGGGCCACAAGGCTCTGGAACATGGAAGGGAGCTCCTCTCGTCACCTCGCGGCCGCGGAGCGGCTCGGACGCTGGGCCCGGTCGGCGGGCGTCGTCGTGGACCGGGCCGAGCTCGCTCTCCTCGCCCTCACGCTCGGCCGGCCGCCCCACGTGGTCGAGCGGAGCCTCGATCGGCTGGCTCTGGCCGGTGAGCCGCGCGGGCGGATCGAGGCCGGAGCGCTGGCCGGCCGGCTGGCCCGGCGACTCGAGGCGCCGCGCCTGCCGCCGAGCGCAGTGGGCGACCTGCTCGCGAGCGCGCCGGAAGCGGCCGCGCTCGCGGCCTGGCTTCGCGGCGGCACGCGGGCGCGCCGGCGGATCCAGTGGTACCTCGCCCACGGGCGCGCGGTGCGGCCGCGGCTCACGGGCCGCGATCTGGTCGCGCTCGGGGTGCCGGTCGGGCCGCGGGTGGGCGTGGCGCTCGGCATGCTGCGCCGGCATCGGCTGGACGGACGGGCTGGCTCGCTGGCCGAGGAACGGGAACTCGTGAAAGAATGGCTCACATCGGGAAGGGAGGCGTGAGGTGACGACCAGATTCATCTTCGTGACGGGCGGTGTCGTGTCCTCGCTCGGCAAGGGGCTGGCCGCGGCTTCGATCGGATCTCTGCTCGAGGCGCGCGGCTTCCGGGTCACGCTGCAGAAGATGGACCCCTACATCAACGTAGATGCGGGGACCATGAGTCCGTACCAGCACGGCGAGGTCTACGTGACCGACGACGGGGGCGAGACCGACCTCGATCTCGGCCACTACGAGCGCTTCACCTCGGCCCGGATGACCCGGGACAACAACGTCACCACCGGGAAGGTCTACGGGACCGTGATCGAGAAGGAGCGCCGCGGGGACTACCTGGGCCGGACCGTCCAGGTCATCCCGCACATCACCGACCAGATCAAAGCGTCGATCCGAAAAGTGGCCGCGGGCGTCGACGTGGTGATCGTCGAGATCGGGGGCACCGTCGGCGACATCGAGGGCCTCCCGTTTCTCGAGGCGGTGCGCCAGTTCAAGAAGGACGTGGGCAAGGACAACGTCATCTACGTCCACCTCACGCTGGTGCCGTACATCCAGGCCGCCCAGGAGCTCAAGACCAAGGCGACCCAGCACTCGGTCAAGGAGCTGCGGGCCATCGGGATCCAGCCCGACGTGCTGCTGTGCCGCACCGCCAAGGATCATCCGCTCACCCCGTCCATCAAGTCCAAGATCGCGCTCTTCTGCGACGTCGAGGAAGACGCGGTCATCGCCGCGCGCGATGTGGACACGATCTACGAGGTGCCGATCGCCTTTCACGACCAGGGCCTGGACGAGTCCATCATCAAGCTGCTGGGCCTGCCCTCCCGGCCGATCGATCTCTCCCGCTGGGAGGAGATCGTGCGCCGGGTGAAGGCGCCGCGGCGCCGCTGCCGCATCGGGGTGGTGGGCAAGTACATCGAGGTGAAGGATTCCTACAAGAGTCTCTACGAGGCGCTCGCCCACGGGGGCATCGCCCACGAGGCGGCGGTCGAGGTGGTGTGGGTCGACGCCGAGCGCATCGAGCGCGAGGGACTGGCCGGCCACGTGGCCGGGCTCGACGGCATCCTGGTGCCCGGCGGATTCGGCGATCGGGGCATCGAGGGAAAGATCCAGGCCATCCGCTACGCGCGCGAACGGCGCGTGCCCTACTTCGGCATCTGTCTCGGCATGCAGTGCGCGGTGATCGAGTACGCGCGACATGTGTGCGGGCTCGAGGGCGCCAACTCCACCGAGTTCAACCCCACCCCCGCCCACAACGTGATCGACCTCCTGCCCGAGCAGCGCCACATCCAGGACAAGGGCGGCACCATGCGCCTCGGGCTCTATCCGGTGCTGCTGAGCGAGGGCACCGCGGCCTCGCGGGCCTACGGGCAGGGGCTGATCGAGGAGCGTCACCGGCACCGCTACGAGGTCAACAACGACTACCTGACCCGGCTCGAGAAGAACGGCCTCCGGATCTCCGGGCTCTGGGCCGAGAAGCAGCTCGTCGAGATCATCGAGTTGCCCGATCACCCGTGGTTCGTGGCCGGGCAGTTCCACCCCGAGTTCCGCTCGCGGCCCTGGGAGCCGCACCCGCTCTTCGCCGCGTTCATCAAGGCCGCGCTCGACCATCAGGGGGGCGCGTGACCCCGACCCGCGCGGTTCGGATCGGCTCGATCACGATCGGGGGCGGGGCGCCGCTGGCTCTCATCGGCGGCCCCTGCGCGATCGAGAACGAGAAGCACGCGCTGATGGTCGCGGAGCGCCTGCAGCGGGCCACCGCGGCCGCGGGCGTGCCCTTCATCTACAAGTCGTCCTACGACAAGGCCAATCGCTCCTCGATCCATTCCTACCGGGGGCCCGGGCTCACCGAGGGACTCCGGATCCTCCAGAAGGTCAAGGACGAGACCGGCCTCGCGGTGCTGTCGGACGTGCACGACGTCTCCGAGGTGGCGCCGGCCGCCGAGGTGCTCGACGTGCTGCAGGTGCCCGCCTTCCTCTGCCGCCAGACCGACCTCATCGTGGCCTGCGCCCGGAGCGGCCGGCCGGTGAACGTCAAGAAGGGCCAGTTCGTGGCGCCGGGCGACATGGTCAACGTGGTCGAAAAGGTGCGGGCGTCGGGGAGCGAGGACCTGCTCCTCACCGAGCGCGGCACGAGCTTCGGATACCATAATCTGATCGTCGACTTCCGCGGCCTGCCGATCATGCGGGGGTTCGGCTATCCGGTCGTATTCGACGCGACCCATTCGGTGCAGCTGCCGGGCGGGCAGGGGAACCGGTCGGGCGGCGAGCGCCAGTACGTGCAGGCCCTCGCGCGCGCGGCGGTGGCGGTGGGGGTGGACGCGCTCTTCATGGAGATCCACGAGGACCCGGATCGCACGCTCGAGGACGGCCGCCCGCTCTCGGACGGGCCCAACATGCTGCGCCTGGACGATCTGCCGCGTCTGCTCGACGAGCTCCGCGCGATCGCGACCGGGCCGGGCCGCGCCTGATGGATTCCGGGATCGAGCGGGCGCGCATCCTGGGCCTGGCCGAGCGGGTGCTGCGGCTCGAGGCGGAGAGCGTGCTGGCCCTGTGCCCGCGGCTCGACGATCGCTTCGTGGCCGCGGTGAAGATCCTCCACGACTGTCGCGGGAGGGTCATCGTCACCGGCATCGGCAAGTCGGGCCTCATCGGGCGCAAGATCGCGGCGACCCTGGCGAGCACCGGGACGCCCGCTTACTTCCTGCATCCCGCCGAGGGTGTGCACGGCGATCTCGGCATGGTGGCGCGCGAGGACGTGGTGCTGGCGCTCTCGAACTCCGGCGAGACCGACGAGGTGCTGGCGGTACTGCCCGCGCTCAAGCGGCTCGGCATCCCGTTGATCCTGCTCACCGGTGCTCCCGCCTCCACGCTGGCCCACCAGGCCGAGATCGTGCTGGACGTGGGGGTGGCCGAGGAGGCCTGCCCGATGAACCTCGCGCCGACCTCGAGCACCACCGCCGCGCTCGCCATGGGCGACGCCCTCGCGATGGCACTGCTCGACCTGCGGGGGCTCGGGCCCGAGGACTACGCGGCGCTGCACCCGCGGGGCAGCCTGGGCTGGAAGGCGCTCTTCAAGGTGTCCGACCTCATGCGCACCGGCCTGGCGCTGCCGCTGGTCTCCGAGCAGGCCACCATGAAGGAAGCCATCGAGGAGATGAGCGGCAAGGGGCTCGGCATGGCGACGGTGGTGGACGCGGCGGGGCGACTCGTCGGAGTCGTCACCGACGGCGATCTGCGGCGCCAGCAGCTCGCCCATGGCGCCTCGCTGCTCGAGCGGCGCGCCGCGGAGTGCATGACCCGCGGGCCCAAGGTGATCGGCGGCGACGAGCTCGCCGCGAAGGCGCTCGCCATGATGGAGGGCCGCATCACCAGCCTGGTGATCGTGGACGCGGCGGGTCGGCCCGTCGGCGTGATCCACCTGCACGACATCCTGCGCGCCAAGATCGTGTGAGGGCCGCTCCCCGCGCGTCCCGCATTCGCCTGCTCGTCCTCGACGTGGACGGGGTGCTGACCGACGGCGGCCTCCTCGTGAGCGCCGGCGGGGAGGAGATCAAGCGCTTCCACGTCCACGACGGGCTCGCCCTGGTGGCCGCGCGCGCCGCGGACTTGCAGATCGCGATTGTCTCCTCGCGCGCGTCCGCCGCGGTGACCCGGCGCATGGCCGAGCTCGGCGTGGGCGAGGTCCATCAGGGGGTGTCCGACAAGGCGGCGGCCCTGGACGCGCTCCGGGAGCGCCTCGGCCTGGCGGTCCGCGAGGTCGCGATGATGGGCGACGACCTCCCGGACCTGCCCGCGATGGCCCGCGCCGGCCTGGCACTGGCACCCGCCAACGCCGCGGCCGAGGTCAAGCGCGCCGCCCACTGGGTGGCGCGCCGGCGGGGTGGGGAAGGCGCGGTGCGGGAGGCGGTCGAGATGCTCCTAAAGGCCAGGCGCGCCTGGCCACCTCGCTCCAAGGCCTGACCGCCGCCTTCTTCATTTGCCACGGCTGCAAACTGTGCTAGCGTGGCATGGAGATTGCTATGAAGAAGGCGCCGTTCATCATTCTGACGCTCGTCGTGGTATTCCTATCGGTGGTGGTTGGCGTGCTCATCCAGCGGGCGCGGACGCCCCGCGCGCTTCCCACCGAGCCCGCGGCCACGAACGCGGATTATCGACTCAAGCAGGTTCGCCTTCAGGAGACCGGCCGGGATGGCTCCCGCTGGCAGCTCGACGCCGAGTATTCCGAGACCTTCGAGGAGAGGAACACGACGGCGATGAAGAAGGTGACGATCAAGGTGGACCAGCCGTCCAAGAGCGCCACCCGCGTGCTCTCGTGGACCGTCACCGGCGACGAGGGCGACCTCAACCAGGAAACCAAGGACGTGGAGCTGCGTGGCAACGTGGTCCTGGTCTCGAGCGATGGCCTGCGGCTCGAGACGGAGCGCCTGCGCTGGGACGCCGAAGCGCAGCGCGCGTGGACGACCGACGCGGTGACCATCTACCGCTCGGGCGCCGTCGTGCGCGGCACCGGATTCGAGTCGCGGGTCGCCGAGGAGGCGACCAGCGTGACGGGACGGGTCCGGGCCACCTTCAGGCGCGGCGCGTCCGCCGAGCCGGTCGCTCCCGGGCGTCGATGAGGTCCGGTGTCGCGAGACCCAGCTTCGCGCTGGGCGCGGTCGTGCTGTGGGCGGCGGTGACGCTGCCGACGGTGGGGTGGGCACAGACCGCGCCCGCGCAGCCCCGACCGGCCCGGCCGGGGGCCACCGCCCAGGCGCCCGCGCCCCGACCGGACGGCGCCGGCGCGAGCCGGGACGGGCGGGGCACTCCGGTCACGGTGGACGCGGACCAGCTCGAGAATCTGCAGAGGGAAGGGCTCGTCGTCTTCACCGGCAACGTGGTGGCCAGCCAGAACAGCTCGACGCAGTATGCGGACCGCATGGAGGTGTACCTCGACGACAAGCGAGACCGCATCGTGCGGACCGTGTCGACCGGCAACGTGCGGATCATCACCAGGGACTGCCGCACCGGCACCGCGCGGCGGGCCGAGTACTACGACGCCGAGCAGCGGGTCGTCCTCATCGGCAACGCGCGGGTCTGGCGCGAGGACAACGTGGTGACCGGCGAGCGGATCACGATCTACCTCGCCGAGGACCGCAGCGTGGTGGAGGGCGGGCAGCAGGAGCGCGTGAAGGCGATCTTCTACCCGAAGCGCCCGGACGAAGCGGCCCGCCCGAACGCGCCCGCGGGCCCGTGCTCATAAGACGATGGAAGGCCTGATCGCGCAGGGACTTCGCAAGCGATTCCGCAGCCGCGTGGTGGTGAATCGCGTGAGCCTGGACATCCACCCGGGCGAGGTGGTGGGGCTGCTCGGACCCAACGGGGCGGGCAAGACCACGTCGTTCTACATGATCGTGGGCCTCCTGCGGCCCGACGGAGGCCGCATCTTCTTGGAGGGCCAGGACGTCACCGATCTGCCGATGTACCGGCGTTGCCGGCTGGGCATGGGCTACCTGCCGCAGGAGTCGTCGGTGTTCCGCAAGCTCACCGTCGAGGAGAACCTGCTCGCGATCTTGGAGACGCTCGACCTTTCGTACCAGGAGCGGATGACGCGGCTCGCGGAGCTGCTGGCCGAGCTCGACCTGACCCGCCTCGCCCATCACAAGGCCTACACCCTCTCCGGCGGCGAGCGGCGGCGGCTCGAGATCACGCGGGCGCTCGTGACCAACCCCCGCTACCTGCTGCTCGACGAGCCGTTCACCGGCATCGACCCCATCGCGATCGGGGACATCCAGGAGATCGTGGCCCGGCTGAGGGAGCGGGGCATCGGGGTGCTGATCACCGATCACAACGTGCGCGAGACGCTCGCGATCACCGACCGCGCGTACATCCTCTACGACGGCCGGATCCTCGCTTCCGGCACCGCGACGGAGCTGGCCAACAACTCCCGGGCCCGGGAAATCTACCTGGGCGAGAAATTCTCGCTATGAAGCTCGTTCAGCGGATGAGCCAGCGGGTGGTCATGACCCCGCTGCTGCAGCAGGCGATCCAGCTCCTGCAGCTGTCCACGCTCGAGCTCGAGCAGGTCGTGCGCAAGGAGCTCGAGGAGAATCCGCTCCTCGAGGAGATGCCGGTCGAGAACCCGGAGAACGCGGAGAACCCGGAGAACCCGGAGGCGTCCACCCCCGGCTCGACCACGGAGACGACCGCGACCGTGGAGACCACCTCACCGCTCGAGCCGGTCTCGAAGGAGACGTCCTCGGTCGACAGCGAGAAGGCCGACGACCTGCCCTTCGATCTGTCGTCCGCGGTCTTCGACGACCACGGCGACGAGCGGACCCCGGTGTCCATGGAGGAGCGGGACGAGCTGCCGTTCGAGAACCTCGGCCGCAGCGACACGTCGCTGGCCGAGCACCTCATGGAGCAGCTCCGGCTCGGCACCGACGACAAGGACGTCCTGCGCATCGGCGAGGCCATCATCGGCAACCTCGACGAGGACGGCTACCTGCGGGCCGACGTGGGCGAGATCGCGACGGGCATGGGGGCCAGCCCCGAGGCGGTGGAGGCGGCGCTCAAGCGCATCCACTCCTTCGACCCGCCCGGGGTGGCGGCGCGCAGCGTGCAGGAGTGCCTCCTGCTGCAGCTCACCGCGGACGCGGAGCCCGACCCGGTCTCGGTGGAGATCGTGGAGCGCCATTTCGAGGACTTGGAGCGACGGCGCTACGCGGAGATCGCCCGGGCCATGAAACTGCCCCTGGAGAGGGTGATGGAGTCGATCGAGGAGATCCAGAGCCTCGAGCCCAAGCCGGGCCGGCGCTTCTCGGTCAACGATTCTCGCTACGTGGTGCCGGACGTCACCATCCAGAAGGTGGGCGACGACTACGTGGTGATCCTGAACGAGGAGGGTATCCCGCGCCTGCGGGTGAACTCGCTCTATCGCTCGCTGCTGCGGCGGTCGGGGGACGAGGCCAAGCAATATGTAGAGCAGAAGCTGCGCTCGGCGGTGTGGCTGATCAAGAGCGTGGAGCAGCGGCAGCGTACGCTGCGAAAGGTCGCGCAGAGCCTGGTCAACTTCCAGCGCGACTTCCTCGACAAGGGCCTGCCCCACCTGCGGCCGCTCGCCCTGCGCGACGTCGGCGACGATATCAGCATGCACGAATCCACCATCAGCCGGGTGACCACCAACAAGTACGTGCAGACGCCGCAGGGTCTCTTCGAGCTCAAGTTCTTCTTCCACAGCGGCATCGCCTCCGAGAACGGCTCCATGGTCTCCTCGGTGTCGGTCAAGAAGACCATCCGCGACATGGTGACGGGCGAGGACGGGGCCAAGCCGCTCTCCGACCAGGAGATCGCCCAGTCCCTCCAGGGACAGGGGCTCACGATCGCGCGCCGCACGGTGGCCAAGTACCGCGAGGAGCTGGGCATCCTGCCCTCGCACCAGCGACGGCTCTCGTCCAAGAAGCGCTGAGGCTCGGTCCATGCAGGTGATCATCAGCGCCCGCGGGATCACGGTGTCGCGGACCTACAAGGACGAGCTCACCCGCAAGCTCGCCAAGCTCGCCCCGATGCTGCCCGCGCTCGTCGAGACGCGGGCCGTGCTCTCGAAGGAGAAGCACCGGCGGACCGCGGCCCTGACCCTGCTGGCCCGGCGCCGCGCCTTCCGCAGCCGGGAGACCGCCCCCGACCTGGAGGCGGCGGTGGACCGGGCCGTCCACGCGCTGCGACGCCAGGTGCGCGAGAGGAAAACGCGCCGCCCCCGCCGGCCACCGTGAGCGCGCCCGCGGCCGACCCGATCCGGTTCGTCATCATCACCGGACTCTCCGGGGCGGGGAAGAGCTACGCGATCAAGTGCCTCGAGGACCTGAACTACTTCTGCGTGGACAACCTGCCGACCACGCTCATTCCCACCTTCGCGGAACTGTGCGCCCAGTCGAGCCGCGGCATCCCGGCCATCGCGCTCGGGGTGGACGTGCGGGAGGGTGAGTACCTGGCCAACATGGTGGGCACGCTCGAGGAGCTGCGGACGCGGGGCCACCTCGTCGACGTCCTCTTCCTGGAGGCCTCGGATGAATCGCTGGTGCGCCGCTACCACGAAACGCGGCGCCGCCACCCGCTCGCCGGCGAGGGCAGCGTGCTCGACGGGATCCGGGCCGAGCGCAAGGCCCTGGCCCATCTCCGGGAGATGGCCGACCGCATCATCGACACGTCCGCGCTGACCGTGCATCAGCTCAAGGACCAGATGGTCCAGTCTTACGGCCCGCGGGCGGCCCGAGGCGGTCTCACGGTGGCGCTGGTCTCCTTCGGCTTCAAGCACGGCGTGCCCTACGACGGTGATCTCGTCTTCGACGTCCGGTTCCTGCCCAACCCGCACTTCGTCGAGCAGCTGCGCGCCCTGGACGGCCGCGACCGCGCGGTCGAGGAGTACGTGATGTCGTTCGCGGAGAGCCGGGAGCTGCTCTCGCGCCTGGAGGGGTTGCTCAAGTTCCTGCTGCCCCTCTACGAGCGCGAAGGGAAGGCCTACCTCACGGTCGCGGTGGGCTGCACGGGCGGGCGCCATCGCTCGGTGATGATCGTGGAGGCGCTCCGCTCATTCCTGACCGGTCTCGGCCTGAGTCCGATCGTCAGGCACCGGGACCTGGATCGTGAGTGACGCCCCGCTCCACTTCCTCTTCGGTGTCCACAACCACCAGCCGGTCGGCAACTTCGACGGGGTCGTCGACGACGCGGTCCTCCGCGCCTACCACCCGTTCCTGCAGGCCATCGCGGAAACCGGCGCCGGCCTGCCCCTGACCGTCCATTGTTCCGGCGGTCTCCTCGCCACCTTCAAGGAGCGGGCGCGGCCGACCTTCGACCTGCTGGGGCGGCTCGCCGCCGACGGGCAGGTGGAGCTCCTCACCGGCGGCTTCTACGAGCCGATCCTCGCGCTGCTGCCGGACCGGGACAAGGTCGGGCAGATCCAGGCGCTGACCCAGTTCCTCAAGTCGAGCTTCGGGGTGAGCGCGCGAGGCATGTGGCTGGCCGAGCGGATCTGGGAGCCCCATCTCCCACGCACCCTGCGCGAGGCCGGCGTGGAGTTCGTGCTGGTGGACGACTCGCACTTCGCCCTCGCCGGGCTCGACCCGGAGACGCTCGGCGGCTACTACCTGACCGAGGAGCAGGGGGCCTCGGTCGCGGTGTTCCCGATCAACCAGCGGCTGCGCTATCTCGTACCGTTCGCGGGGCCGGCGGAGAGCGTGCGCTATCTGGAGAGCCGTCGCGGCGCGGGCGCGGTGACGATGGTGGACGACGGGGAGAAGTTCGGGGTCTGGCCGGGCACCGACCGCCTGGTGTACGGGGAGCGCTGGCTCGCCCGCTTCCTGGACACGCTGCGCGCCACCCCGTGGCTGCGCCTCTCCACGTTCTCCCGTTTCCTCGACACCGAGGCCCCGGCCGGGCGGGTCTACCTGCCCACCGCCGCCTACACCGAGATGGGCGAGTGGGCCCTGCCCCCCGCCGCCGCCGCCGAGCTGCACGACGCGCGCGCGCGCCTGGCCGCGCTGCCGGACGGGGACCGTCTCGCGCGGCTCCTGCGGGGCGGCTTCTTCCGGAACTTCCTGGTCAAGTACCCGGAGGTCGGGGACGCGTACTGGAAGATGATCCGCCTCTCGCGCCGGGTGCACGAGGGGCTCGCCGCGCGCCCGCGCGATCCGCGGCTGCTCGCGGCCCGCGAGCGGCTCTGGCAGGGCCAGGCCAACGACGCCTACTGGCACGGGGTGTTCGGCGGCTGCTACCTCCCGCACCTCCGCCGCGCGGTGAAGTCGGCGCTGATCGGCTGCGAGCGACGGCTCGAGGGCCCGGGCAAGCCGCTCGGGCTCGACTGCGTGCGCGCCGACATCGACGGCGACGGGGTGCCCGAGGTGGTCGTGCGCACGCGCTCGCTCGGGCTGACCCTGCGCCCGGCCCGGGGCGCCTCGCTCACCGAGCTGCTGTGGCTGAACGGGGAGATGGACACCGCCGACGTGCTCACCCGGCGTCCCGAGCCGTACCACCGGCAGGTGGGGGAGCGGCCGGCGGAGCCCGGGGCGGGCGAGGTGACGACGATCCACGCTGCCCCCGCGGTCAAGGAAGCGGGGCTGACCGCGCTGCTCCGCTACGATCGCTTCCGGCGCGCCTCGCTCCTCGACGGGCTGTTCCCGCCCGGAGCCGAGCTGGATCCGCTCGATCCGTGGGACGCGGCGCGGCTGGTGGTGGGGGAGCGGCCCCTCGATCACGAGGTGAAGACCTCGCCGCGCGAGGTGGCGCTGTTGTGCTCGCTCCAGCGCCCCGACGGCCTGCCGATGGCGCTGCAGAAGTCCGTCGTGGCGATGGCGGACGATCCCGCGGTGACCGTGACCTACCGGTTACGCTGGGAAGGGGACGAGCCGCTCGCCGGGCAGTGGGGGGTGCAGTGGAACCTCACGCTCAGCGCGGGCGACGCGCCCGGCCGGTACTACCGGGTGGCGGGCCGCCCATCGCTCGGCAGCCGTGGACGCATCACCGCGGTGCACGGGCTCGCCATGGTGGACGAATGGCTCGGCTGCGAGCTCGCGCTCCGGTGGGCGAGCCCCGCCGATGTCGCGTGGGCCCCGGTGGAGACCGTGTCGCTGTCGGAGACGGGCTTCGAGCGCATCTACCAGGGATCCGCGCTGCTCTTCGCGTGGCCGCTCCGGCTTCAGCCCGGGCAGACCTGGGAGACGTCGCTGCGCGTGGCGATCGGCGAGCCCGCGGCGCGATCGATCGGCGAAGCCACCGCGGCCGCGGGCAAAACGAGGGATTCCGCTTGAGGGGCGACCGCCGGGCGTGATAGTGTCACGTACCTGCGGTCGGTCGAACCGAGAGCACGGGAGGGCAGGAACGGATGGCGCGTGAGGAGTACCTGTTCACGTCGGAGTCGGTGACGGAAGGGCACCCGGACAAGATCGCCGATCAGGTCTCGGACGCTGTCCTGGACGCGATCCTGATCCAGGACCCGACGGGGCGGGTGGCCTGCGAGACCCTCCTCACCACCGGTCTCGTGGTGGTGGCGGGCGAGATCACCACCTCCTGCTACGTCGACATCCCCCGGGTGGTCCGCGAGACCATCCGGGAGGTCGGCTACACGCGCGCCAAGTACGGCTTCGACTACGAGACGTGCGGCGTCATCACCGCGATCGACGAGCAGTCGGGCGACATCGCGATGGGCGTGGACAAGCTCGGCGCGGGCGACCAGGGCCTCATGTTCGGCTACGCCTGCACCGAGACCGAGGAACTGATGCCGCTGCCCATCATGCTGGCCCACAAGCTCTGCCAGCGCCTCACCCACGTCCGCAAGAGCGGCCAGGTCCCCTACCTGCGGCCGGACGGCAAGAGCCAGGTCTCGGTCCGATACGTCGACGGCAAACCGGTCGGGGTGGAGACGGTGGTCATCTCCACGCAGCACGGCCCGGACACCGAGCTGTCGAAGATCCGCGACGAGATGATCGAGCAGGTCGTGCTGCCGACCATCCCCAGGCATCTGATCGACCCGAAGCGGATCACGTACCACATCAATCCCACCGGCCGCTTCGTCACCGGGGGACCGATGGGCGACACCGGGTTGACGGGCCGCAAGATCATCGTGGACACCTACGGGGGCTCCTGCCCCCACGGAGGCGGCGCCTTCTCGGGCAAGGATCCGACGAAGGTGGACCGCTCGGCGTGCTACATGGCGCGGCACGTGGCCAAGAACATCGTGGCGGCCGGGCTGGCGGAGCGGGTGCAGCTGCAGGTGGCCTACGCCATCGGCGTCGCCGATCCGGTCTCGGTCATGGTGGACACCTTCGGGACCGGCAACGTGCCCAACACCAAGCTCGAGCAGTTGATCCGCAAGCACTTCGACTTCACGCCCGCCGGGATCATCAAGTACCTGGACCTGCGTCGCCCGTTCTACCGGAAGACGGCCGCCTACGGCCACTTCGGACGCAACGAGCCCGAGTTCACGTGGGAGCGGACGGACCGCGCCAAGGACCTTCGCGACGACGCCGGCGTGTGACGCCGGCCCCGTCGGGGACACGCGCCTGAGCCAAGCCGAGACCCTACCCGTGCCCATCCGCGAGCTCATCGCCGAGCATCGGACGCACCGGTCCTCCTGGGCTCGGGAGGCGTAGGGCACCTCCTTGGCTCAGACGCCCGCGGGCGGTCAAGTCATGCCGTTGCGGCGGCCCCGGCTTGGGCTCTGGCTGCTGCTGGGCTTCATCCTGCTCAGCGTGCTCGGCCAGGCCGTCCCGCTGTACACCGACTGGCTGTGGTTCCAGGAGGTGGGCTTCACCACCGTCTTCACCACGCGCCTGCAGCTGTCCGCCTGGCTCTTCATGGGCTTGGGCGCCACCGTCTTCGTGTTCCTCTTCGTCAACCTGTCGGTGGCCGCGCGGACCGCCCCGCCGGACGTGCTCTGGGAGCTCGAGGACCAGCTGGGGCTACCCGGGCGCGCGATCCTGGAACCGCTCGTCCGGCGGCTGCTCCTGCCCGTCATCGCGGTCATCTCCTTCTTCGCGGGGGCCCGCGCTACCACCTCGTGGACCACGGTGCTGGAGTACCTCAACCGCACCGCGTTCAACCAGACGGATCCGCTCTTCGGCCGCGACCTGAGCTTCTACTTCTTCATGCTGCCGTTCTGGCGGCTCCTCTACGCGTGGTCCACCGCGCTGGTGGCCGGGACGCTGATCCTGGTGGCCGCGGTCTACGTGCTGCAGCGCAGCCTCGTGCTCACCGCGCGGGGGCCGCGCCTCGCCGCGGGGGCCCGGACCCACCTGCTCGGCCTGGCGGCGCTGCTGCTCCTGGTCCGCGCGGTCGGCTTCTGGCTCGACCGCTTCGACCTGCTCTACGCGCCCCGCGGCTTCGTGTTCGGCGCCTCCTACAGCGACGTACACGCCTCCCTGCCGGTGCTCCAGTGGCTGGTCGTGCTCGCGGTGCTCTGCGCGGCCGCCTGCGTCTTCCAGATGTTCCGGCCCGGCTGGCGCTTCCTGGTGGCGGGGCTGGTGGTGCTGGTGGTGCTCTGGGTCGCGGGCCTCGGCATCGCCCCCGCGCTCCTGCAGAGCTACCGGGTCAAGCCCAACGAGCTGGTCTACGAGCGCCCGTACATCGAGAACAATATCCGGATGACCAGGCAGGCCTACGCGCTGGACCGGGTGGACGAGAAGGACTTCGCGGCGGAGGACAACCTGACCGCGGCCGCGCTGGACCGGAACAACCTCACGATCAAGAACATCCGTCTCTGGGATCACCGGCCGCTGCTCACCACCTACGGCAAGCTGCAGGAGATCCGGACCTACTATAAGTTCGGGGACGTGGACGTGGGGCGCTACACGCTGAACGGCGAGTACCGTCAGGTGACCCTGTCCGCGCGCGAGCTGTCCTACCGGGACCTGCCGAGCCGGGGCTGGATCAACGAGCACCTGACCTACACCCACGGCTACGGGCTGGTGGCGGGGCCGGTGAACCGGATCAGCCCGGAGGGTCTGCCCGAGTTCTTCCTCAAGGACATCCCGCCGGAGGCCACGGGCGGCATGCCCGAGATCACGCGGCCCGAGATCTACTACGGCGAGATCGGCAACGAGTACGTCCTCGTGCGCACGCGCTCGCAGGAGCTCGACTATCCCTCGGGCGACCAGAACGTCTACACGCGCTACGAGGGGCGGGGCGGCATCCCGATCAACTCGCTGGTCCGCAAGGCGGCCTTCGCGGCGCGCTTCGGGGCGCTGAACCTGCTGCTGTCGAACGACCTCACGCCCGAGAGCCGCGTGATGATCTACCGCGACATCGGCGCGCGCGTGCAGGAGGCGGCCCCGTTCCTCAAGTTCGACCGCGATCCCTACCTGGTCATCGGAGCCGACGGCCGCCTCATCTGGATGGTCGACGGGTACACCACCAGCGAGCGCTATCCCTATGCGACGCCGGTGCGGGGCTTCAACTACATCCGCAACTCGGTGAAGGCGACCGTGGACACCTTCCACGGCACCGTGAGCTACTACATCGCGGATCCCGAGGACCCGGTGATCCAGACCTACGCGAAGGCGTTCCCGGGCCTACTCAAGCCCCTCGCCGACATGCCCGAGGATCTGCAGGCGCACATCCGCTACCCGGAGGACTTCTTCGCGGTCCAGGCGCGGATGTTCGCGACCTATCACATGCAGGACCCCCAGGTCTTCTACAACAAGGAGGACCTCTGGGTCATCCCGCGGCTGCCGCAGGAAGGGCGCGACCGCGAGATGGATCCCTATTTCACGATCATGCGGCTGCCCGGGGAGCGCAAGGAAGAGTTCGTCCTGCTGTCGGGCTTCAACCCGAGCGGCCGCGACAACATGATCGCGCTGCTGGTGGCCCGGATGGATCCGCCCCAGTACGGCCGCCTCATCGCCTACCAGTTCCCGAAGCAGAAGCTCGTCTTCGGGCCCCGGAACATCCAGGCGCGGATCAACCAGGACCCGGTCATCTCCCAGCAGATCGCGCTCTGGAACCAGCAGGGCTCGCGGGTGATCACCGGCAGCCTGCTCGCCATCCCGATCGACGAGTCGCTCATCTACGTGCAGCCGCTCTACCTGGCCGCCTCCGAGCAGGGCGCGCTGCCGGAGCTGCGCCGCGTGGTGGTGGCCTACGGCAACCAGATCGCGATGGAGCCGACGCTCGAAGCCTCGCTCGGGCGCATCTTCGGCGGGCGCGTGCGCGGCGACGAGCCGCCCGGCCGGCCGGCCGCCA
>DATLFG010000061.1:0-70453 GCA_035524955.1 Candidatus Limnocylindria bacterium
CTGCCGGTTCCCGGGCTGCCACGTGCGGGTCGGCGAAGGGCATCACGTGCGGCACTGGGCGCAGGGCGGCCCGACCACGCTGTCGAACCTGGCGCTCCTCTGCCGCCGCCATCATCGGGCGGTGCACGAGGAGGGCTACCGCATCGAGCGACGGGCCGACGGCGCGTTCCAGTTCCGACGGCCGGATGGCCAAGTTTTGCCCGACGTGCCCCCGCCAGCGGCGGTGCCCGCCGATCCGGCGGGCGCGCTCCGGGCGCAGAGCATCGCGCAGGGGCTCGAGCTGCATGCGCGCACGGGGCTCGCGCAGTGGTTCGGGGAGCGGCTCGACGTCGGCTGGGCGATCGACGTGCTGCAGGCGACCCGCCTGACCTGCGGAGCCGCTACCGCCAGGCCTGCTCCACCGGCCTCCCCGGTCGGCGCAGCCGCCCCACCGCGATAGCGATGTTCAACAGGTTCCACAGATGCCGTTGACTATCTTGCCCGACCCTGATTTCGCTGGGGGCGCCCACGCGAAGGGAGAAGCCCGGCTTCGAAACTGGGGTCTTCCTATCAGGTCTGAGTGGCTGGGAGATCAGTGAGTTGACCTTTGAGGCTGAATCGACCTGTTCCCCGAAGCTGGTCCAGGCCTGCTGAGGCAGGTTACGCGCGGGGCGATTCTCCCCGAATCTGGTCTAAGGGTTCCGCTGATACCTAGTACCGGTTCGCGATGGGCAGCTCGTCAGCCGGGAAGAGCGTGATGATCTGCGCGCCCTTTGGCGTGACGATCACTTCCTCCTCGATGCGCGCGGCGGAGGTGCCGTCGGTGGCCGGGCAGTAGGTCTCGACCGCGAAGACCATGCCGGCCTCGAGCTCCATCGGGTCGTCGAAGGAGTTGAGGCGCGAGATGATCGGCCGCTCATGCAGGCCCAGGCCGAGGCCGTGGCAGAAGTTGAGGCCGAAGGCCGCCATCTCGCTCTCGAAGCCGATGTCCTGGGCGCGGGGGAAGGCGCGCGCGATGCGGTCGGTGCCGATGCCCGGCTTGATGAGGGCGATGGCCTCGTCCATCCACTCGCGGGCGCGCTTGTAGGCGGTGATCTGCGGGGCGGTGGCGCGTCCCACGCTGAACGTGCGGTAGTAGCAGGTGCGGTAGCCCACGTAGGACTGGATGATGTCGAAGAAGGCCTGGTCGCCCGGGCGGATCAGCCGGTCGGTGAAGTTGTGGGGGTGCGGGGAGCACCGCTCGCCCGAGATCGCGTTGATGGCCTCCACGCAGTCCGAGCCCATCTCGTAGAGCCGCTTGTTGGCCAGCGCCACGATGTCGTTCTCGCGCACCCCCGGCTTGAGCGCCTCGAAGATGTCCTGGTAGACGCCGTCGCCCATGGCGGCGGCCATGTTGAGCAGGACCAGCTCGTCGGCGTTCTTGATCACGCGGGCTTCCAGCATCACCTGCTGGCCGTCGCGCACCTGGACGCCCGCCTTCTGCAGCGCGAAGAGGAAGGGCGGCTCGACGACGTCGATGCCGAGCGGCATGCCCGCCACGCCCTCGCGGGTCAGGATGGCCTTGATCTCGCGGGCCGCCGCCTCGAACAGGCCGGCCTTGGGCGAGACCGCGCCCCGCATGCCGACCATGCCGGCCAGGCACTGGTTCGGCGGGAGCTGCGGCGTGGAGAGCCGGTGGTGCCGCGCCGCCGAGCCGAAGTCCCAGACCCAGGGCTGGCCGTTGCCGGTGAGGAGGCTCCAGCGGGTGAGCTTGTCGCGCGCCCACTCGCCGATGACGGTGCCCGAGATATAGCGGATATTGTACTGGTCGAAGAGCAGCAGCGCGCCCAGGCCCGACCGGGCGAGGGCCCGGCGGGTGCGGCCGAGGCGATACTCGTGCAGGCGGCGGAAGTCCACCCGCTCCTCGAAGTCCACCTGGGTGTGGCCGGGCGCCTGGATCGGCCGGTCCCAGCGGTGCTTCGGGTCCACCGCGTCGGGCTTCCGGGCCCGGGCCGTCGTGGCCGGGGCCGCTGCCTTGCGCGCCATCTCCGCCTCCTCGCGTTCGTGGTGAGCGACGCGTCTCTCCTACCACAGACCCGCCGTTCGCGATAGACTCGGCTGCACGATGACGACGCCGTCCCCGCACGACGCCCCCGCCCAGGACGCGATGCCGACCACCCGGGGCCTGAACTACTTCATGGAAGACCGCAACTTCCAGTTCCTCTGCGAGTCGGTGATGGGCGCGGAGGTCTACGAGCGGGCCCGGCCGCACCTGATTGATCTGGGCGCGATCGCGGGGGACGAGCTCGACGCGCTGGCCGCCGTCGCCGATCGCAACCCGCCGGTGCTCCGCGCCTGGGACGAGCGGGGGCAGCGCGTGGACGAGGTGGTGCGGCATCCGGCCTACCGGCGCATGGAGGAGATCGCGTTCTGCCGCTTCGGGCTGGCCGCGATGGCGCACCGGCCGGGCGTGCTGGGCTGGCCCGGCCGCGCCCCGCAGGTGCTCAAGTACGCGCTCTCGTACCTCTTCGCCCAGAGCGAGTTCGGGCTGCTCTGCCCGGTGAACATGACGGACTCGTGCGCGCGCATGCTAGGCGCGTTCGGGAGCGAGGATCTGAAGGGGCGCTACCTGCCGCATCTGACCGCCACCGAGCCCGATGCGCTCTGGCAGGGCACGCAGTGGATGACCGAGCGCACCGGCGGCTCCGACGTGGGCGCCTCCACCACGGTGGCCCGGCGCGGGGCGGACGGGCAGTGGCGCCTCTGGGGCGACAAGTGGTTCACCTCGGTGGCCAACGCGGAGCTCGCGCTGACGCTGGCCCGGCCCGAGGGGGCGCCCGAGGGCACGCGCGGGCTCGCGATGTTCCTGGTGCCGAGGCGCCTGCCCGACGGCAGCAAGAACGCCTGGACGGTCAACCGGCTGAAGGACAAGCTGGGCTCGCGCTCGATGGCGACCGGCGAGGTCACCTACGCGGGGGCGGTGGCCTACGTGGTGGGCGAGCTCGGCGAAGGCTTCAAGCAGATGATGGAGATGGTCAACGGCTCGCGGCTCTCCAACGCGATGCGCGCGGCCGGGATCATGCGGCGCGCCCTGCTCGAGTCGCTGGTGCACGCGCGGCAGCGCGTCGCCTTCGGCCGGCCGCTGGTGGAGCTGCCGCTGCTGCGCAGCAACCTGCTCGGCATGCTGCTGGACGCCGAGGCGGCGGCCTCGGTGATCCTCAACGGCGCCGCGCTGCTCGACCGGCGCGAGGCAGGATCGGCCGAGGCGCGGGCGCTCGCGCGGGTGTGGACGCCGCTCGCCAAGTACTGGATCACGCTGCGGGCGCGCGACGTGACCGCGGAGGCCATGAACGTGCGCGGCGGCAACGGCTACGTGGAGGAGTGGGTGAACCCGCGCCTGCTGCGCGACGCCTACCTCGGCGCGATCTGGGAGGGCTCGGCCAACGTGGTGGCGCTCGACGTGCAGCGCGCGATCCTCAAGGACCGCGGCCTCGAGGCGCTGGCCGCCTTCATGGCCGAGCGGCTCGGCCGGGTCACCGAGCCGGCCGCCAAGCCGTGGGTGGACCTCGTGAAGGGTAATCTCGAGGCGGTGACCCGCCAGGCGGCGGCCTGGGCCGCGCAGCCCGCCGGCGAGCGGGAGCTGGCGGCACGCCCGGTGGCGGACACGCTCTACCATCTGCTCGCGGGCTCGCTGCTGCTGGCCGAGGGGCAGCTCCTGCGCGAGCAGGGCGGCGGGTACCGGAAGCTGCTCGCGGCCGGGCTCTATCTCAAGCGCTGGCTCGAGCCGCGTGGCCCCTCGAGCCCGCCGTTCACCGCGCGCCAGATCGAGTGGCTCGAGCCGCTCGCGGAGTGGCGGCCCATCGCCGCCGCGGCGCTCGCCGACGTGGACTAGAGGCCCCATGGACGTCTCCGAGATCATCTGGCGGCCGGACCCCGAGGCGGCCGCCCGCACCCGCATGGGCCGCTTCATGGCGCAGCACGGCCTCGCGACCCTCGAAGACCTGCAGCGGCGCTCGATCGCGGAGCCCGAGTGGTACTGGGACGCGGTCTCGCGCGACCTGGGCTTCCACTGGTTCACGCCGTACCGGCGCGTCCTCGACGAGTCGAGGGGCATCGCGTGGCCGCGCTGGTTCGAGGGCGGCCGGCTCAACCTGGCCGACAACTGCGTGGACCGGCACATCGCGGCGGGCCGCGGCGGCAAGGCCGCGGTGATCGCCGAGGCGGAAGACGGCACGGTCCGCACGGTCACCTACGCGGAGCTGTTGGCGGAGATCAACCGGCTCGCCAATGCGCTCAGGCGGCTGGGGATCCGCCCGGGCGACACGGTGGGGATCTTCCTGCCCATGTGCGCCGAGGCGGTGATCGCCACGCTCGCGGTGGCGCGGATCGGCGCGGTCTACACGCCGTGCTTCTCGGGCTACGGCGCCCAGGCGGTGGCCTCGCGCCTGGACGGCTGCGGGGCGCGCCTGCTCATCACCGCCGACGCCTTCGCGCGCCGCGGCCAGGCGATCCCGCTCAAACGCACCGCGGACGAGGCGGTGAGCGCCTCGCCCAGCGTGGAGCACGTGATCGTGTACCGCCGGGGCGACGGCGACGTGCCGTGGAAGGACGGCCGCGACCTCTGGTGGCACGAGCTGGTGGCGAAGGAGTCCACGGACTGCCCGGCGCTGCCGGTCGAGGCCGATCACCCGTGCCTGATCATCTACACCTCCGGCACCACCGGCCGGCCCAAGGGCACCGTGCTCACCCACGGCGGCTTCTCGATCAAGAACGCGCACGACTTCGCGTATCTCTTCGACCTCGGCGAGTCCGACCGGCTCTTCTGGGTGACCGACCTGGGCTGGCTCATGGGCCCGATGCTGATCGGCGGCGCGCTCCTCACCGGCGGCACCGCGGTGCTCTTCGAGGGCACGCCCGACTACCCGAAGCCGGACCGGCTCTGGTCGGTGCTGGAGCGCCACCGCGTCACCGTGCTCGGCATCTCGCCCACCGCGGTGCGCGCGCTCATGCCCCACGGCGCCGAGTGGGTGACGCGCCGCGATCTCTCCTCGCTCAAGCTGATGGCCTCCACCGGCGAGCCGTGGAACCCCGAGCCCTACCGCTGGCTCTACGAGACCGCGGGGAAGGGCAAGCTGCCGATCATCAACTATACGGGCGGCACTGAGATCTCGGGCGGCATCCTCTCGTGCTTTCCGATCGCGCCGATCAAGCCGTGCTCGTTCGCGGGGCCGATCCCCGGCATGGCCGCCGACGTCTACGACGAGGACGGCCGGCCGGTGCGCGGGCAGGTGGGCGAGCTGGTGATCACGCGGCCCTGGCCCGGCATGACCGCGGGCTTCTGGAAGGACGCGGAGCGCTACATCGAGACGTACTGGTCGCGCTGGCCGGAGGTGTGGGTGCACGGCGACTGGGCCTACATCGACCCCGACGGCTTCTGGTTCATCCAGGGGCGCTCGGACGACACGCTGAAGATCGCGGGCAAGCGGGTGGGCCCGGCCGAGGTCGAGTCGGTGCTGGTGGGCCACCCCGCGGTGGCGGAGGCCGCGGCCATCGGCGTGCCGCACGAGATCAAGGGCGAGACGGTGGTGTGCTTCGCGGTGCTGCGCCCCGACCGGCAGGCGTCGGAGGCGCTCCGCGCCGAGCTCATAGAAGAAGTCGTGCGCTCGATGGGGAAGGCCATCCGCCCGGAGCGCGTGCTGTTCGCGCGAGAGCTGCCCAAGACCCGCAGCGCCAAGATCATGCGGCGGGTGGTGCGCGCGGCCTACCTGGGCAAGGACCCGGGCGATCTCTCCTCGCTCGACAACCCCGGCGGCGTGAAGGCGATCAGCGAGGCGCTCTAGGATTCCCCCTCACCCTGCCCTCTCCCCCTCGACGGGAGAGGGTGTCCTGTGACTCCCCTCTCCCCTTAGGGGAGAGGGCAGGGTGAGGGGGCGCCGCGAGCACGCGAACGCCGCCACGACGAGCAGGACCACCGCGAGCTGGGTCAGCACGCCTTGCCAGGATGTGGCTACTTGGTCAGGATCAGCTTGTCCGCCTTGGTGATGCGCAGCCGGTATTCCTGGCCTCGATGCACGATGACGATCTCACGGCGTCCCCGGAAGAGCTCCGTGCTCGCGATCCGCACGCCCGCGCGGGCCGCGGTGGGGGCCTCGCGGGCGATCGGACCCTCGCCGGGCCGGTCGATCACGTGTCCTCTTCCTTGATCTGCTGGGCGAGATAGTGCGCCTCGCCCACCTGCCGGATCAGCTCCATCTGCGCCTCGATCCAATCGATGTGCCCCTCCTCGGCGGTCAGGATGTCCTCCACGAGATCGCGGGTGCCGTTGTCGCCCAGGCCGCGGCACAGCTCCACGCCCGCGTTGAGCGCGGCCACCGCGACCCGCTCCAGCTCGAGATCCAGCCGGAGCTGCTCGGGCACCGTCTGCCCCACGTTCACCTTGCCGAGCCGCTGCACGTTGGGGACACCTTCCAGGTACAGGATGCGGGCGATGAGCCGGTCGGCGTGGCGCATCTCACCGATCGATTCCTCGCGCAGCTTCTTCCACAGGCGCTTGTAGCCCCAGTTCTCGCACATCCGCGCGTGGGCCGATCACGGGTCCGCTCCACCAGCGCGTCCAGGAGATCGCGGCAGGCGCCGCAGTCGCCGCCGGCGCCGCATGCGCGCTCGACCTGCGCGACGGTGGACGCGCCCTCCGCGATGGTCGCCTCGATGGCGCGATCGGAGACGCCGCGGCAGAGACACACGATCACGCGCGGGGTCTCCCGGGGGCGGCGGGCCCGGAGGGGAGAGGGGTCGGCTAGAGGACGTGGAGGAGGGGACGGGCGCGCAGGGAGGCCTCGTCCCAGAAGCCGGTGGCGCGCAGCTCCTCGAGCGCCCGGGCCGCGTCGTCGCCCCGCATGACCGCGAGCGTCTCGCCGCCCGGGAAGAAGCCGCCGAAGGCCATGCGCCCGCCGCCGCGCGCCTCGATCAGGGCGAACGAGGCCATCTCGACGTCCGGCGCGACGCCTTCCACCAGCGTGACGCGGCGCGAGCCGTCGGTGACAAGCGGGACCAGCTCCCACGGCTCGAGGAACTGGGCGAAGGAGCGCGGGGTGTAGGTCGGCCACACCCCGCCGGTCACGTAGGGATCCTCCTCCACCAGGCGGCGCAGGTCGTCGGGCTGCTGGACGCGGTAGAACAGGTCGGCGCCGCGGCCGTCCGGTGCGGGCCCGCCGCCGATGACCAGCCCCTGCGACCGCAGGCCCATCAGCCGCTCCAGGTGGGCCGCGCGGTGGGGCTCGCGCTTCTGCAGGTAGTCGTCCCCGGTCTGGACCGCGACGTGGTAGACGATCACGGCGTCACCCAGCCGCCCGCGAAGGGGATGACCTGGCCGATGAAGAAGTCGGCGTCCTCGGAGGCCAGGTACACGGCCAGGCGGGCCGACTCCTCGCCGCGGGCGAGCCGGCCCGCCGGGATGTTCTTGACCATGCGCGCGAGCCGGACCGGGTCGCCGGTCAGCGCGGGCGGGAAGTAGGTCGGGTTCTCGACGTAGTTCTGGGCGATCGCGTTGACCTGGATGCCCGCGCCCGCCACCTCGCGCCCGACGGCCTTCGTGAGCCCGTTCACGCCCGCCCGCGCCGCGGTGTAGGCCGCGTAGTTGGGCAGGCCGGGGAAGGCGGCGGCCGAGGACATGTTGATGATCTTGCCGCGACCGGCTGGCCGCATCACCCGCAGCGCGGCGCGCAGGCAGAAGAACGGCTCGTCGAGCAGGCGCGCCATCATCTCGCGCCACGCCGCGTCGGTGATCTGCTCGACCGGGCTCCCGGAGGGCGGGTGCGCGTTGTTGTTGACGAGGATGTCGAGCCGGCCGAAGCGCGCCACCACCGCCTGCACCGCGCGCTCCGCCTCGCCCGGCCGGCTCAGATCGCCCGTCAGCGACAGCACGTCGCGCCCGAGGCCCTCCGCGATGAGCGCATAGGGTTTCACCGCCGCCTCGTCGCGGTCGTGGAGCGCCACCGCGGCGCCCTCGCGGCAGAACTCCTCGGTGATGGCGGGGCCCATGAAGTGGCTGACGTTGGTGATGAGGGCGATTTTTCCGGTGAGCTTCATGGGCCGGGGACCGTCATGGCCCGAGCCTACTCGGGGCTTCGCGGGCGCGCAAGGCCGTGGTACCGTGAGGACGCGGGCCAGGGAGGTACCGTGGCCGTGGCAGAGCAGCTCCTCGAGTCGTTCAGGGCCCGCTACCAGTTTCCGCTCGACGACTTCCAGCTCCGCGCCATCGCGGCGATCCTCGACGGCAAGTCGGTGATCGTGTCCGCGCCCACCGGCTCGGGCAAGACGCTGGTGGCCGAGTTCGCCATCCACGCCGCGCTCCACCGCGGGCGCCGCATCGCCTACACCACTCCGCTCAAGGCGCTCTCCAACCAGAAGTACGCCGACTTCGTCCGCCAGTGGGGCGCCGAGCGGGTCGGCATCCTCACCGGCGACGTCAAGGTCAACGCCCGCGCGCCGGTGGTGGTGATGACCACCGAGATCCTGCGCAACATGTTCTACTCGGGCGGGCTCGAGGGCCTCGACACGGTGGTGCTCGACGAGTGCCACTACATGGGCGACGAGGGGCGGGGGACGGTGTGGGAGGAGATCATCGTCAACTGCCCGAAGGACGTGGCGCTGGTCGCCCTGTCCGCCACCGTGCGCAACGTGGACGAGATCGCGGACTGGATCAGCCTGGTGCACCGGCCCATCGTGGCCATCACCCATCCGCACCGGCCGGTGCCGCTGCAGTACCTGGTCGCGGACCTCTCGGGCGAGATCCACACCTACGACGCGGTCCGCCACGGCAAGGTGCGCCTGCTCGGCGAGGAGCGGGAGGGCGGCTACAACGACCGCGGCCGCTGGTACACGCGCCGGGTGGTGGATCCCACCGTGATGCTCGACGAGCTGGAGAGCCGCGGCTGGCTGCCCGCGATCTACTTCATCTTCAGCCGCGCCGGCTGCGAGCGGGCCATGGAGACCGTCCTGGCCGAGGGCAAGCCGCTGCTCACCCGCGAGCAGCAGCGGCAGGTGGACGAGGCGATCCGCGAGCAGGTCACCGAGAACCCGACCATCGCAGAGTCGCCGCTCAACCAGACCATCTTCCAGGCGCTCGGCATGGGGGTGGGGCTCCACCACGCGGGCATCCTGCCCACCGTGAAGCGCTTCATCGAGCTGCTCTTCGAGCGGGGTCTCTGCAAGGTGGTGTTCGCCACCGAGACGATGTCGCTCGGCATCCACATGCCGGCCAAGAGCGTGATGCTGCAGTCGCTGACCAAGCGAACCGACCGCGGCTTCCGCAGCCTGACCCACAACGAGCTGACCCAGATGGCGGGCCGCGCGGGCCGCCGCGGCATCGATCCCGAGGGCAAGTGCGTGATGGCCCTCGACGTGCGCGACGGGCTCGACGACATGAAGCGGGTGGTCAACGGCCCGCCCGAGCCGATCGTCAGCCAGTTCAAGCTGGGCTACGGCTCGGTGGCACTCCTGCTCTCGACCGGCAACGACCTGGCGACGATCCGGCGAACCGTCGAGTCCTCGTTCGGCCAGTACCAGAACATGAAGCGCATCAAGTCGCTCGAGACCGACGTGCGGAGCCTCGAGATGGCCGTGACCGATGGCCGTCGCTTCGACGCCCCCTGCGGCGACTTCGCGCGCATCGGCCGCTACCGCCAGGCCCGGTCGGAGGTCGAGGTGGCGCGGATGGCGCGCGGCCGGGGTGGGCGGCGCGGCCGCGCCGCCGCGGACGCGGAGCCCGGGCGCCTCGCGCTGGTGCGGCGCAAGAGCGGGGCCAGCCTCGGCCTCATCGTGGGCGTGGACCGGCGACGGCACCGCGATCTCATTCAGGTGCTGCTGGCCCACGGCGGCACCGTGCAGATGAAGGAAGGCAACGTGAAGCGTGTGTTCTGGCAGACCGCGCCGCTGCACGTGCCGCGTGACTGGGAGCACCGCACGCGCGGCCTCACCGAGCAGATGGCGCGCCTGTCGGTGCCCGAGCTGATCGAGCGCGAGAAGAGTCAGGGCCCGGAGGGCGCGCTCGCCGCGATCGAGTGTCATCGCTGCCCGTGGGGCTCGCAGAGCCGCTGCGAGCAGGCCTGGAAAGGCCTCGACGGGGTGGAGCGGCAGCTCGCCCAGAAGCGGGAGATGCTCGACGCGTTCCGCAACGCGTACTGGCAAGAGTTTCTCCGGGTCGTCGAGGTGCTCGAGCGCTTCGGGGCGGTGCAGCACGCCAAGCTCCTGGCCAAGGGGCAGCTCATCGCCGGGCTCCGGCACGACAACGAGCTGCTGGTGGCCGAGGTAGTGGACCGCGGCATCCTGCGCGACACCACGCTCGCCGAGGCGGCCGCGCTCTGCTCGGGGCTCATCGAGGAGGCGCGCTCCGGGGACGCGGCGGTGGCGCGGCTGTTCCTCAAGAAGCGCCCCAAGATCAAGCGCAAGCTGCAGGAGATGGAGTCCATCGCGAGCACCGTCCTCGAGGTCCAGCGGCGCCACGGGCTGCCGATGCCCGTCTCGATCTCCACCGGCTTCATGCCGTCGGTGTTCCGCTGGGCCTCCGGCGAGGACGAGTGGTCCGCGATCGTGGAGGAGTCCTTCGGCGGGCACGAGGGGGATCTGATCCGGGCCATGCGGCGGCTCATCGACGTCCTCCGCCAGCTCGCGGAGTCGCCCGAGGTCGAGCCGGCGGTGGCCGGCCTCCTGAGCCGGGCGGCCCGGGTCATCGACCGCGGGATCGTGCTGGAGTCCGCCCTGATTTGAGGGTCCGCGGCCCCGGGTATATATAATGGGGCTGCCATGGGCCGACTGACCCGCACCTCCCGGCTGGCCGCGGCGGCGCTCCTGACCACCGCCTGCGCGGCGACCGAGCCCGTGCTCGAGCGCACGACGCGGGGCCCCAACGCCGAGGAGTTCTTCATCATGCGGTCGTTCGCGGTCAACGGCCGGGCGCCCAACTTCGACGAGAAGCGCGTCTGGCAGGACCAGATGGACGAGAAGGTCTTCAAGTACCTCCGCGAGCACCCGGAGCTCGAGAACACGTCGCGCTACAGCGAGTTCCGCTTCTGGCGCCAGGTGACCAACGGCAGCACCCCCGGCGAGGTGAAGGTGCTGCTGGGCGAGCCGCGCGAGCGGACCATCGACCCGGCCCTGATGGCGGCGCTCGGGGAGCAGCACTGGCAGGCGGTCCGGACCACCGCGAAGGAAGCCTGGGTGTACCCGCTCGGCTGGGTCGTCTTCTTCGACGACAAGGGCGTGGTGGACCTGCTCCGGCGGGTCTCGCCGCTCGACACGCGCGACGACTAGCCGCGTGCTAGACTTGGGCGTCTTTTCGACGACGCCCATGCCGAGTGCTGCCCTCACGTGGATCGAGCCGGGAGCGAGCGCCACCCTCATCTGGCACGGCGCGGTGGCGTCCCGACCCGAGGGCGGCCGGGTCTACGTGGTGGCCGGGCCCATCCTCGAGCAGCCCCCCGCCTCGCCGTACTTCATCCTGGCCGCGGAGGAGGACGGCGACTTCGCGGATCGGCTCTACCGCGGGCAGGTGACGCTGCCCGAGCTTCGCGCCTTCCTGTCGCGCTGCCGGATCACCCGCGGCGCCCTGGTGGACGAGCAGCAGTACGTCGCCACCGACGAGGAGGCGCCGGTGCTCGCGGCGCTCGATGGCTGGCGCGAGCGGCCGGGCCCTCCGGCGCTGCCCTACCTCGACGACATCAACGCGTTCATGCCCGCGTCCGCCCCGCTCTACGTGACCGCGGAAGCCCACGCGGCCGCGCAGCGGGAGCCGGAGCAGTTCGGCACCGCCTGGGTCTGCGACGAGTGCGGCCTCGCCGAGGACGCGGCCGTCTTCCTCTGGACCGCGCACCGGGGCCCGGCGGTGCGCGTGTGCTTCCTCATCCACAACGACGCCGGGGTCTGGACCTGCCGGCTCCACCCGTTCGAGTTCGCGAAGGAGACCTCATGATCCGCTCCACCCTCGACGTGACCAAGCACACCCCGAGCGCGCGCGCCCTGGTGGCCGCCGAGCACCCGCTCGGGGCCGAGGTCGGCGCGCGCATCCTGGCCCGGGGCGGCAACGCGGTGGACGCGGCGGTGGCGACCGCGTTCGCGATGACGGTGGTGGAGCCCTTCATGTCCTCGGTGGCGGGCGGCGGCACCCTGCTGGTGCACCTGGCCAAGCGCGGCGAGACAGTCGCGCTCGACTTTAACGTGCAGGCCCCCGCGGCCTGCCACGAGAGCTGCTACGAGCTGGGGGAGGGGGTGGCGCAGGCCCTGTTCCCGTGGCGGCGCGTGGTGGGCGAGGCCAACAGCTTCGGCCCGAAGTCGGTGGCGATCCCGGGCTCGGTGGCGGGCCTCTGTCTCGCGCTGGAGCGGTTCGGCACGATGGATCTGGCGGACGTCATGGCCCCCGCGATCGAGCTGGCCGAGAAGGGCTTCGAGGTGGACTGGTACGTCACCCTCACCGTCGCGCCGCACTGCGACGAGATCGCCGCCTTCCCGGAGACCGCGCGCGCCTACCTGCGCGACCGCCACTACGTGCACCGTCCGGCCGGGCTCGCGCCCGGTGACGTGCTGCGCCAGCCGGACCTCGCCCGCAGCCTGCGACTCATCGCCAAGGACGGCGCGAAGGCGTTCTATCGCGGCGCGATCGCCCAGGCCATCGACGAGGAGATGCGGCGCAGCGGCGGCTTCCTCCGGGCGAGCGATCTCGCGGGCTACGCGCCGCGCGTGGTCGAGCCCCTGACCATGAAGTACCGCCGGCTCGAGCTGGCCTTCTCGCCCGGCGCCACCGGCGGGCCGACCGCGGTCGAGATGCTGAACATCCTCGCCCAGTTCCCGTCGGCGAAGGTCGGGTACGAGACGCCGGGCGGCCTGCACCTGCGCGCGGAGGCGGTGCGCTACGGCTTCCTCGACCGGCTGCGCCACCTGGCCGATCCGCTCGCGGTGCGCGTGCCGTGGCGCGGGCTGGCCTCGGGCGAGCACGCCCGGGAAGTGGCGGCGGGGCTCCGGCCCGCCGGGCCCCGCAGCGAGGCCAAGGTGCCGGACGCGTGGGCGCACGAGGCGGCGATGAACGGCCTCGGGCGCGGGGCGATGGCGGTGGCGCTCGGCCGGCGGCGGCTGCCCACCGCGGGCGGCGACTGCACCACCCACATCTGCGCGGTGGATCGGCAGCGCAACATGGTCTCGCTGACCAATACCGCGGTCTCGCTGTTCGGCTCGCGCATGGTGGTGCCGGGCACCGGAATCTTGCTTCAAAACGGCATGCTGTGGTTCGATCCGGAGCCGGGGCGCGCCAACTCGGTGGCGGCGGGCAAGCGGCCGGTGGTGAACATGGTGCCCGCGCTCGGCTTCCGGCAGGGCGAGCCTTACCTCGCGGTGGGGGCGCCGGGCGGGCGCAAGATCGTCTCGGCCATCCCGCAGGTGATCGCCAACATCGCCGACCAGGGGGACACGCCGCAGGCCGCCATCGAGGCCCCGCGCGTGCACACCGAGGGCGGCGAGCTCTGGGTGGACGATCGGGTGGGCGAGCGGTCCCTGACCGCGCTGCGGAAGATGGGCCACGACGTGGTGGCGAAGCACCAGGCCTACGGCACCCTCTATTTCGCGCGGCCGGTGGCGATCCGGGTCGGCCGGCGCGGGCTGGAAGCGGGCCTCGATCATCTCAACGCGGCCGCGGCGGCGGGGATCTAGCGCGATGGCCGAGATCACCCTCACCGCCGCGTTCTCCACCGTGCCCGCGCCGGAGCAGGAGGCGATCAAGCGGCTGCTCACCGAGACCATCGAGCAGCTCGCCCAGGAAGACGGGAGCTTCTCCCGGGCCCGCGTGGTGTTCACCGAGTCGGACGAGCGGTGCGGGCTCACCGCCGAGCTCGACGGGGTGAAGAAGGAAGGCGTGCCGCTGTCCATCGACATCGAGCAGCTCGAGGACGCCCAGACCGGCGCGGGCGCCCGCGCCCAGCTCAAGGAAGCGCTCCGGCTCTACTTCCGGCGGGTATCGGGCCGGTGACCGACGCGGGCGTGCTGCTGTTCGTCCACGGCGGCTGCACGTTCACGGTGGCCGCCGGGGTGCAGCCGCCCAAGGCGGGGTCGCTGCTGTTCTGCCGTCACCTGCCGGTGCGCGCGGGCGATCGGATGCTCGACATCGGCACCGGGATCGGCCTGGCCGCCGTGCTGGCCGCGCGGGCGGGGGCGCGGGTGGTCGCCACCGACGTGGTGGACGCCGCGGTCGGCTGCGCCCGCGCGAACGCGGTGGTCAACGGCGTGGCGGACCGCGTGGAGGTCCTCCTGGGCGACGGCTTCGCGCCGGTGCGCGGACGCGTCTTCGACCTGATCTGCACGAGCCCGCCCCAGATGCCGACGCCGCCCGACCGCGAGCGCGCCGACGCGGCGGCGGCGGCCGACAACGGGGGCCCGGACGGCTGGGCGCTGCTCGACCGGGTGATCGCCGGCGCCCCCGCGCATCTGGCGCCGGGCGGCCGGCTCGTGTTCACGCTCTTCGCCTTTCTCGGGGTCAAGGCGGCGCTCGCCCGGCTCCACGCCGCGGGGTTCGAGCCCGCGATCCTGGGCCGGGAGACCCAGGCCTTCCCCCGCATCGGCTACGAGCGGATCGAGCACATCCGCGCCCGCGACGCGGAGGCCACGCTGCCGCCGACCGGGTGGCCCACCACGGTCGAGCGCTATGTCATCCAGGGTGTCTGGCAGGGTGTCTGGCCGGGTGTCCGGTGATGAAGCCCGCCGCCCGCCGCCTCATCGTCAACGCCGACGACTACGGCCTCACCGCGGGCGTAAGCCGCGGCATCCTCGACGCCCACCGCCGCGGGATCGTGACGAGCACGACCCTGCTCGTGAACCGCCCTATGGCCCCCGCGCTGATCGACGCGCTCAAGGCCTCGGGCATGGGCGTGGGGCTGCACATGAACCTCACCCTGGGGCCGCCGGTGGCCCCCGCGAAGCGGGTGAGCTCCCTGCTGGACGGGGCCGGGACGTTCGTCCGCGACGCGCGGGAGGCCGCCCGGCGCGCGCGGCCGGACGAGGCGCGCATCGAGCTCGGGATGCAGATCGACGAGTTCCGGAGGATCATGGGGCGGTTTCCCACGCATCTGGATTCCCATCACCACGTGGGCCGGCACGAGCCCATCCTCGAGCTCGTGCTGGACTTCGCGCGGGCGATCACGGTGCCGATCCGGACCCAGGACGCGGAGCTGCGGGCGGCCGCGCGGAAGCTCTCGCTCAAGACGCCGGATCAGTTCATGGGCGAGTCGGGGCCGGAGGCCTACTGGTCGTCGGAGCGCGTGCTCGCGCACCTGCGCGAGCTGCCGGGCGGCGTGACCGAGTTCATGACCCATCCCGGCTACTTCGACGACGACCTCGCCTACAGCCGCTACGGGCGCCAGCGTGACATCGAGCTGGCCGGCCTCACCGATCCGGAGGCGCGCGCCCTCGTCGAGCGCGAGGGCATCCGGCTCATGCACTTCGGGGACCTGTAGGGCGCGCGTGAGCGGGCGAGCCCAGGGCGACGGGATGACGATCGGCGTGGACGTGGGGGGCACCACCGTGGCCGCGGGCCTCGTGGCCTCCGACGGACGCGTGCTCGAGCATCACCAGGCGCCCACGCACGCGCGCGGCCCGGGCACCGCGCTCGAGACGATCGGCGAGCTTCTCGAGCGGCTCTTCGAGCAGGCGCGCGCCCGGGGCGTGCGGGTGACCGGGGTCGGCGTCGGCGTGCCGGGGATCGTCGACGCCGAGCGCGGCACGGTGGGCGTGGATATTCACTACGCGCCCGAGCTGGCCGGGGCCCCGCTCGGCCGCATGCTGGGCGACCGGCTGGGCGTGCCCGTCTTCGTGGACAACGACGTCAACGCGGTCGCGCTGGGCGAGTGGACGTGGGGCGCCGGCCGCGGGACGCGGTCGCTGGTCGTGCTGGCTCTCGGCACCGGGGTCGGCGGCGGCATCATCCTCGACGGCCGGCTGCACCGCGGGCAGGCCGGCTTCGGCGGCGAGCTCGGTCACGTGCCCATCGACTTCGACGGGCCGCCCTGCGTCTGCGGCGGGCGCGGCTGTCTCAAGGCCTACGTGTCCGGCACCGACATCGCGCTGCGCGCCGGCGCGCGTCTCGGCCGCGCGGTGGGCGCGGTCGAGGTCTTCCGTCTCGCCGCCGACGGCGACGCGGCCGCGGGTGCGATCGTGGAGGACGTCTGCACGGCCCTCGGGGCCGGGCTGGCCATCATCGTGAACGGGCTCAACCCGGAGCGGGTGCTGCTGGCGGGGAGCGTGGCCAAATCGCTCCGGCCGCTGGAGGCGCGGCTGCGCGCGGCCCTGGCGCGCTACGCCTTCGCGGAGGCGCTGCGCGCGACGCGCCTTCAGATCCTGGCCCTGGACAAGGACGCGACGGTGCGCGGCGGGGCCGCGCTCGTCCACTACGAAACCGAGCGACGGAGGGCGACGACGTCATGAAGGCGATCACGCTTCACGGACCGGGAGACGTGCGGGTGGAATCGGTGCCGGACCCGCGCATCGTGGATCCCACCGACGCGGTGCTGCGCATCACGACCAGCGCGGTGTGCGGCTCCGATCTGCACCAGTACCACGGGCGGGTGGCCGGGCTCGATCCCGGCGTCGTGATGGGCCACGAGTTCATGGGCATCGTGGAGGAGGTCGGGCCCGCGGTGCGCCGGATCAAGACGGGAGACCGGGTGCTCGCGCCCTTCTCGATCTCGTGCGGCGTCTGCGAGTGGTGCCGCATGCGGTTGCCCACCCAGTGCGCCACCACCGGCCGCGCGGTGTTCGGCGGTCGCTTCGGCAAGCAGTACCCGGGCGGGCAGGCCGAGGCCATCCGGGTGCCGTTCGCCGACCACATGTGCGAGCCGGTCCCCGCCGGGATGACCGACGAGCAGGTGTTCTTCCTCGGCGACATCCTGTCCACCGGCTACGTCTGCGCGGAGAACGCGGGGATCCGCCCCGCCGACACGGTGGCGGTGTTCGGCGCGGGGCCGGTCGGCCTGCTCGCGCTGCAGTCGGCGCATCTGTTCGGGCCGAGCCGCGTCTTCGTGGTGGACCGCGTGGACTATCGCCTGAAGCTCGCGGAGGAGCTGGGCGGCATCCCGGTGAATCTCGACCGGGGCGATCCCGCCGACCAGCTCCGCGCCCAGACACGCGGCCGCGGCCCCGACGCGGTGCTGGAGTGCGTGGGCCACGAGACCCCGTTCACCCAGGCGATCCAGGCGGTGCGCGCGGGGGGCACCGTCTCCTCGGTGGGGGTCTACGTGGAGCAGTCGATGGGCTTCCCGGCGCGCGAGGCATTCTTCAAGGACCTCACGCTGCGCATGGGCATCTGCAACGCGCGCAACTTCATCGGGCCGCTGATGCCGCTGATCCAGAACGGGCGCCTGCAGCCCACGCGGATCATCACGCACACGATGCCGCTCGGCGACACGCCCAGGGGCTACGCGATCTTCGACCGGAAGGAGGACCGCGCGATCAAGGTGATGCTCAAGCCCTGACGCGGTCTGGCATACCGTTTGCCCCCATAGCCCCGTGGTCTCGTCCCGGGGCCTCTCCGGTGCGGATTCGGACACGTCTGACACCGACGGTGACGGAGGAGCGAACATGGATCCGACCGGAAGTCCCTTCCGCCGTCCGCCCCCGCGGCCGGCCTTCCGGGTGCGCCCGGCCGGGTTCGGTCCGGTTCCCGCCCCGCCCCTGGTCGGTTCCCGGCGGAGCGCCGTGGCCGCCCGCGGCCGCCGGCGGGGCGCTCCCCGCGAGTCGCGCGGCCGCGCACTCCGTCTGGGAGCGGGCGCCATCTACCTGGTGGCCGCGCTCACCCTGCTCGACGCCGCGCTCTCCCTCGCCGCATACGGCCGGGACGAGATCATCGGGCTCGGGCTGACCCGGTGGGCGGCCGGCATCGCGCCCGAGGGCGGGGCGTCACTCGCGCTCGCCGCGGGATTCACGCTCCTCGGCCTCCTCGCTCAGCGGGGACGGCTCTGGGCCTTCGCGGTCGGCGTCGCGGTCTACGCGCTCGACGGGCTGATCGTCCTGGCCGTGCCCGACTGGGTCGGCGAGGCGATCCACACGGTGGTGCTCGCGATGATGGTACGGGGACTGGACGCGGGGCGTCGGCTCTCCTAGCCGCCGCGGCGCCTACCGGGAGCGGGCGGGGGGCCTGGGGGCGGGAGCCTTCGGGGCGGGCGCCTTGGGTCCCGGCGCACGCCTGACGAGGCGATCGAGGATCCGCCCGATGCGCGCCTCGTCGGACCGGCCGTGGATGCGGGCTACCATCTCGCCGCCCTTGTCGATGACCACCGTGTAGGGCGTGCCCCGGAACCCGAAGCGGTTGGCGATCTTCAGCCGCGGATCGAGCCCGGCCGGGTAGCTCGCCTTGTTGACCTCGAGGAACCGTCGCGCGTCGGCCTCCGTGTCCTGGACCTGCACGCTCACCAGCGCGACCCCGCGCGTCCGATACTTGCGGTAGACCCGCTCGATCCCCGCCGCCTCCTCGTGGCACACCTTGCACCACGACGCCTGGAAGCGCACGATCAGCACGTTCTTGCCGAGATGCGCGCGTGAGTCGAAGGCCCCGGAGCCGTCGAGCAGCCTCACGGTGAACGCGGGCGCCGCGGGCGCCGCCTCGGCGGGGACAGCCGCCAGCACGAGCGCGCCCAGGGCGATGGCCAGGCGCATCACACGCCGGGCCTGGGCGGGGACGGAGGACCGGGCCGGCGGAACGCAGACTTCGAGTCGAGCACCTGGCGGACCGTGTTCACGAGATCGTTCGTCTTGAACGGCTTGGAGACCAACGGGCGTCCCGAGCCCAGGACCGCGGCGGTGGAGTAGCCCGACATGAGGACGATCTTCGTGGTCGGGCTGACCGCCTCGACGCGCTTGGCCAGCTCGATGCCGCTCATGATCGGCATCACCACGTCGGTGAGCAGCAGGTGAACCGGCTGCGACTCGGTGAGGCGGCGGGCCTCGACGGGATCGCCGGTGTCGATCACCTTGTAGCCGTGCAGCTCCAGCATCTCGCGCACGAGGGCGCGCACTTCCGGCTCGTCGTCCACGACGAGAATCGTTACCTGCTTCGCTCCCTCGCTGGGTTCGGACACGGGTCCCTGTTCCTCGGGCACGGTGCCTCGCTGCAGGGCGAGTGCCAGGGGCGAACTGATTGTAACCTACCGTTTTCGCGCGCGAGGTCGACCTTTCTCTCGCACCGGATCGCGTAACTTTTTCCGTCCGGTCTGGTCGCTCCGCGCCGGAGCGCGGTGTGTCGAATCTCGGCCGCCGATCCAAGGCTCCGCTGCTAGAGTTCTCGCATGCGGGCATCCGCCGGACCGCGCGCGCTGGCCCCGAAGCGACGCTCCAGGAAGTACCTGACGACCGGGAAAGTCGGTGAAATGCTTGAGGTTTCTCCCGCGGCCATCAAGAAGTGGATCCAGCAGGGCAAGCTGGCCGCGTTCCGGACTCCCGGTGGGCACTTCCGCATCCTCGTGGACGAGTTCGAGCGCTTCCAGAAGACCCACGGCTTCGGGGCGGGCGGCGGCGAGCCGCTGCGCGTGCTCGTGGTGGACGATCAGCCCGACGTGGCCGAGGTGATCGTGGCCTCGCTTCGCGCCGTCCATCCCGGCGCCCGGATCGAGACCGCGGCCAACGGCTTCGAGGGCCTCCTCAAGGTCGGCACGCTCCGCCCGGACGTCCTGCTGCTCGATCTCGGCCTGCCGGGCCTGGACGGCGTCGAGGTCTGTCGCCAGATCAAGCGCGATCCGGTCATCCGCGCCACGAAAGTGATCGTCATGACCGCCCGCTCTCTCGATGCGGAGCCGCGGGCCATGGAGGCGGGCGCCGACGGCTTCCTGTCCAAGCCGTTCGAGGCCGCCGCGGTGCACGGCCTCCTGGCCCGCCTGGTGGGCCCGCGGCGCTGAGCGCGCCGCTCCGCGCGTCGGGGCCGCCGCGGTCAATTGCGGGTCCGTTCGGCCGCGTGCCATAATCGCGGCCATGAGCGACCTCGAGCACGCGCTGCGTCGCCGCGTCGAAGGCGACGTCCGCTTCGACCGCTATTCCCGCCTGCTCTACTCGACGGACGCCTCGATGTACCAGATGGAGCCGATGGGCGTGGTGGTCCCGCGCCACGCCGACGACGTGCAGGCCGCGATCGAGGTCGCGAACGAGCTCGGGGCGCCGCTCCTGCCCCGCGGGGGCGGCACCTCCCTCACCGGGCAGACGGTCAATCACGCGGTGGTGCTCGACTTCTCGCGCCACATGGCGGGCGTGCTCGAGGTCAATCGCGAGGAGCGGTGGGCGCGCGTGCAGCCCGGGCTGGTGCAGGACGAGCTGAACCAGCACGTGCGGCCCCTGGGGCTGCTCTTCGGGCCCGACACCTCCACCTCGAACCGCGCCACCATCGGCGGCATGCTCGGCAACAACTCGGGCGGCTCGCACTCGATCGCCTACGGCCTCACGGTCGAGCACGTGATCGAGCTGACCACGATCCTGGCCGACGGCAGCCGCGCGGTGTTCGGGGAAATCACGCCCGCGCAGTTCGCGGCCAAGATGCGCGGGCCCGGCCTGGAGGGGGAGATCTATCGGGAGATCGACCGGATCCGGAAACAGTACGACGCGGAGATCCGAACCCGCTATCCGAAGCACTGGCGGCGCGTGTGCGGCTACAACCTGGACGAGCTGGTCAAGGACCGGCCGCTCAACATGGCGCGGCTCATCGTGGGCTCGGAGGGCACCTTCCTCACCGTGGTCGAGGCGAAGATGCGCCTGGTGGGGAAGCCGCCGGCCACCGCGGTCGACGTGATCCACTACCACGACATGCAGGAGGCCCTCGAGTCCTCCCAGGCCATTCTCGAAACGGGCCCGTACGCGGTCGAGCTCACCGACAAGATGATCCTCGACCTCGCCCGCAACAACATCGAGCAGGCCGCGCGCATGGGGTTCGTGCAGGGCGACCCCGCCGCCATCCTGATCGTGGAGTACGCGGGGGAGACCGAGCAGGAGGTCAAGGCCAAGGTCGCGGACCTCGAGGCGCGCCGGACCCGCGGCCGCTTCGGCTACGCCTCGCACATCGCGACCGACCCGGCCGAGCAGCAGTCGATCTGGAAGCTGCGCAAGGCCGGTCTCGGCCTGCTCCTGGGCACGCGGGGCGAGTCCAAGCCCATCGCGTTCATCGAGGACACCGCGGTGGACCCGACGCACCTGCCCGAGTTCGTGCCGCGCTTCACCGAGATCATGGCCAAGCACGGCGCGGACGCCGCCTACTACGGCCACTGCTCGGTGGGATGCCTGCACATCCGCCCGCTGATCAACCTCAAGACCGCGCGGGGCCTCGAGCAGGTCCGGGTGATGGCCGAGGAGATCTTCGACCTCGTGCTCTCCTTCGGCGGGGCCATCTCGAGCGAGCACGGCGACGGGCGGGCCCGGAGCCCGTTCCTGGAGCGCGTGTTCGGGCCGACCCTGTTCCGGGCGTTCCAGGAGACGAAGGCCGCCTTCGATCCGCGCGGGCTCATGAACCCGGGCAATATCGTGGGCAGCCCGGGCGTCACCGAGCACCTCCGCTACGGGGCCCGGTACACGACGTGGGAGCCCAAGACCCTGCTCGACTTCTCGGCCCAGGGCGGCTTCGCGGCGGCGGTGGAGATGTGCAACGGCGTCGGCGTCTGCCGCAAGACGCTCGAGGGCACCATGTGCCCGTCGTACATGGCCACCCGGGACGAGGAGCACACCACCCGCGGGCGCGCCAACGCGCTGCGGGCGGTGCTGTCGGGCCAGGTGCCGGCGGCCGACTTTGCGGGCCGGCGGCTCTACGAGGTGATGGATCTCTGCCTCGAGTGCAAGGGCTGCAAGGCCGAGTGCCCGTCCAACGTGGACATGGCCAAGATGAAGTACGAGTTCCTGCACCACTACCACGCGGTCAACGGGTTGCCCCTGCGCAATCGCCTCTTTGGGCACATCGCGCGGCTGTCCTGGATCGGCTCGCGGCTGGCCCCGATCTCCAACTGGATCGCGCGCGCCGGGCCGAATCGCTGGCTCATGGAGCGCCTGGCCGGCATCGACCGGCGGCGCCCGCTGCCGCGCTTCGCCCGCGAGACGTTCACCGACTGGTTCGACGGGCGCCGCCCGCCGCTCGAGGCCCCGCGCGGCGACGTGGTGCTCTTCCACGACACCTTCATCACCTACAACGCGCCGGAGATCGGGCGCGCCGCGGTGGAGCTGCTGGAGGCCGCCGGCTACCGGATCCAGCTCGTGGACAAGAAGTGCTGCGGCCGCCCGCTCATCTCCAAGGGCATGCTCGACGAGGCCCGGGCGCATGCCGAGTGGAACGTGGCGCGCCTGCTCCCGTGGGTGGACCGGGGCGCGGCCATCGTCGGGCTCGAACCCTCCTGTCTTCTCACGCTGCGCGACGAGACCGTCGAGCTGGTGCGCACCGACGCGGCGCGCCGCGTGGCGGCCTCCGCGTTTCTTCTGGAAGAATTCCTGCTGCGCGAGCGCGCCCGGGGCCTCACGCTGCCGTTCGCCGGTGGCGCGGTACGCCGGCCGGCGCTGCTGCACGGGCACTGCCACCAGAAGGCCATGGTGGGCACCGCGCCCACGGTGGCCGCGCTGCGGTGGGCCGGCTTCGAGGTGGCCGAGGTGGACTCGGGCTGCTGCGGCATGGCCGGCTCCTTCGGCTTCGAGCGCGAGCACTACGACATCTCGGTGACGCTGGGCAACCGGCGGCTCGCGCCCGCGGTGAAAGCGGCGACCGCCGAGACCGAGATCGTGGCGTCCGGCGTCTCCTGCCGTCAGCAGATCGAGCACCTGGCCGGCCGCGACGCCAAGCACCCCGCCCAGGTCCTGCGCGAAGCGCTCCGCTCCTGAGTCCGGCCCCGACCGAAGGAGAACGCGCCCATGAGAGCGTCCCTCTACGAAGGCTCCCGGACTTTCCGGACTGCGCCCGCGCCGCGCCCGGCGCGCGGCCAGGACCAGGCGCTGCTCCGCGTGCTGCGCGTGGGCATCTGCGGCACCGATCTGCACATCTTCCAGGGGCACCTCGATCACCGCATCCCGAAGGGCGGCATCATCGGGCACGAGACCTTCGCGGAGGTGGTGGAGGCGCCCGCGGCGAGCGGGTTCGGTCCGGGTGATCGGGTCGTCGTCGAGCCCATCCACGCCTGCGGCGAGTGTCGCGCCTGCCGGATGGGCGGCTACTACCTCTGCTATCGCCTGAAGATCTACGGGGTGGAGCTGCCCGGCGGCATGCAGGACTACTGGGCGGTGGAGGCCCGGCGCATGCTCCACGTGCCCGCCTCGCTCGGCGACGATCAGGCCGCGATGATCGAGCCGCTCGCGGTGGCGACCCACGACGTGCGCCGCGCGGCGGTCGAGTCGGGCCACTCGGTGCTGGTGCTGGGCGGCGGGCCGATCGGCGCCCTCATCGCGATGGTGTCGCGCCACCGCGGCGCGCGGGTGATCGTGAGCGAGGTCAACCCGTACCGGATCGAGCTGCTGCGCGGGCTCGGGCTCGAGGTGATCGGGCCGGACGCGGATCCGGTCCGCTTCGTGAACGAGTGGACCGCGGGGGAGGGCGTGGACGTGGCCTTCGAGGTCAGCGGTCATCCGGCCGCCGCGCGCGTGATGACGGAGACGGTGCGCGTCTGGGGCACGGTGAGCATCGTGGCGATCCACTCCGAGCCCACGCCGGTGAACCTCTACCCGATGTTCGCGCGCGAGGTCGCCATGCACGGCAGCCGCCTCTACAACCGCGAGGACTGGGAGGAGGCCATCCGCCTGGCCGCCTCCGGCGCGGTGACGCTCTCGCCGCTGGTGAGCCGGAAGATCCCGCTCGAGGGCCTGCAGGAAGGGATGGAAGAAGCGCTACGCGGCGGCCCGGTGATGAAGGTCCTGGTGGACCTGACCGCGTAGCGCCCGGCGCGACCTGTCGCCGCTACTTGTCCTTGATGGCGGCCTGGACCTTGGCCACCATGTCGGGCGGGATCGTCGCGATCCCGTGGTCCGCCTTGGCGTGCTCGGCCCCCTTGGCCAGCACCTCGGCCACGTCCTTGCCCTCGATCACGGTGTTGCAGCCGGCCATCAGGTCACCACACCGAAGAACCTTCGCCATGACGATCCTCCTTCTCGACTCGCGGTGAGGGTGCGCTACCGCCCGGGGGAGACGACCAGGTTGCTCGGCTTGCCCTGGAGGTAGTTCTCGATGTTGGCCACCGCGGCGAGCAGCCCGTCGCGGATGACCTCGGGCGTCTGGCCCGCGTTGTGGGGCGAGACGACCACGTTGGGCAGGGTCAGGATCGGGTCGTCGGGGGCCAGCGGCTCCTGGTGGAAGACGTCGAGGCCGGCGCCCAGCAAGCGGCGCTCCTGCAGCGCGGCCAGCAGCGCCTCCCGGTCCACCAGCGCGCCCCGGCCCGTGTTCACCAGGATGGCGGTGGGCTTCATCATGGCGAGCTCCTTGCGGCCGAGGAAGTTGCGCGTCTCCGGGGTGAGCCGCACGTGCAGGCTCACCACGTCCGCGGTCGTGAGGATCTCGTCCTTGGAGGCCGGCCGGGCTCCGGTCTTGCGGATGCGCGCGTCCTCGCCGAGCGCGCTCCAGCCGAGCACGTTCATGCCGATGCCGCGCGCGATGGTGGCCAGGCGCCCGCCGATGGCGCCCATGCCGAAGACGCCCAGGGTCTTGCCCACGAGCTGGGTCAGCATCTCGCGCGGCCAGCGGCCCTGGCGCATCTCCGCGTCGAGCGTGACGATCCGGCGCCCCACCGCCAGCATGAGAGTGAGCGCGTGCTCGGCGACCGCGAACGCGTTGATGCCGGGGGTGTTGCAGACCGTGACCCCGCGCATGCCCGCCGCGTTGAGGTCGATGTTGTCGGTGCCGGTGCCCCACACCGAGACGATCCGGAGCTTGGGGCAGGCCACGAACACCCCTTCGCTGAAGCGGGCGTGGGCGCGGATGTTGAGCGCGGCCTGAGCGTCGCCGATGCGGCGGATCAGCTCCACCTCCTGATCGGCGCCGCGCTCGGTGAAGACGCGCACCGAGCCCAGGCGCTTCGCCCGCTGATGCGCCTCGCTGCCCTCGAAGACGGAGGGGAAGTCGTCCGGGGCGACGATCACGCGGGCGGCCCCGAGAAGACGGCCTGGGCGGCGGCCACGCCGGCGCCCGCCTCGCTGCGATAGCCGAGGTCGCGCAGGGTCATCTCGATCGCGGAGAGCGTGGGCAGCACGTACATCGGGCTCGAGGTGATCCCCATGTGCCCGACCCGCAGCGTGCTCGTGCGGATCCGGTCGAGCCCGGTGCCGATCAGGATGCCCTGCCGGTCGCGCATGTGGGTGACCACCGCCGCCGGATCGATCCCGTCCGGCGTCCTGAAGCACGACACCGTGTCCGACACGAGCGAGGCGTCCGGGAACATCTGCAGGCGCATGGCCTCGAGGCCGGCGCGGAACGCGCGGCCCGCGGTCGCGTGGCGGCGGAAGCGGTGGGGAAGGCCTTCCTCCAGAATGAGACGCGAGGCGGCTCCCAGGGCCTGGGTGAGATGGGTCGGGATCGAGACCGGCTGCCGCCGCGGGGTGCCGTCGGGGATGTGGCCGCCGCGCGAGGCGGGGATCCAGTTCTCCTTCCAGCGCAGCAGATCGTACGCCCACGAGCTCGCCTTGTGCTTGCGGCGCTCCATCGCTTCCCAGGCCGTCGGGCTCACCGAGACGATGGCCATGCCGAGCGGCGCGGCGAGACACTTCTGCGAGCCGGTCATGTTGAAGTCCACGCTCCACTCGTCGGTGCGGACGTCGAGGCCGGCGAGAGAGGAGACGGTGTCGAGCATGAAGAGCGCGCCGTGGCGCTTCACGATGCGGCCCACCTCGGCGGCCGGGTAGGTGGTGCCGGTGGAGGTCTCGTTGTGGACCATCGAGACGACCTTGGGCTTCACGCGCTCGACGTCCTTCTCGAGGCGTACCAGGTCGAGCGGCCGGCCCCACTCCACCGTGTGCTCCGTGACCTCGGCGCCCGCGCGCGTCATGATCTCGCGCATGAGGGAGCCGAAGACGCCCGCCACCACCACGAGGGCCCGGTCGCCCGGCTCGAGCGCGGAGATCGCGGCGGACTCGAGCGCGGTGCGGCCCGATCCGGGCATCGCGATCACCTCGCCGCGGCTCGTCTGGAAGATGTCCCGCAGCGCGAGGGTCACCGGCTCCAGCACGTTGACGTCGAAGTTCATGTCGTACTGGATGGTGGCCGGCTGATTCATCGCGGCGACGACGGGGAACGGCAGCTCGGTCGGGCCCGGGATCATCAGGATCGGATGGGCCCGGGTCACTCCCCACCGGATGGCGGAATCCATAGAGAGCTCCTTTGTCGGCCGGGGCCGGGCTACGCGCTGGCCTGGGCCAGGCGGCTCTGCTTGCGGCGAATCAGATACAGGTTGCGCAGGTACACGAAGAGGCCCGCCCCCTGACCGACGATGAAGACGGGGTCCAGGCGGTAGATGGCGTAGATCAGCAGGGTGAGGCCGCCCCCGATCGAGAAGAACCAGAACGAGACTGGGATCACGCTCTCCTTCTTCCGCTCCGATGCGATCCACTGCACAAGGAAGCGGCACGAGAAGAACGCCTGTCCGAGGAATCCCACCGTCAACCAGAAATGCTCCGAGGTCAGCATCGCGCTGCCGTACTCCAAGCCGGCTCCCTCCGTGCTAGAATTCAGCCATTCACGTTACCGGACATGGCCAGTGGGCCGCAAGGAGTTTCGTCGACCATGCGAAGCATCGATCAGACGCTGGTGGACGAAGTCTGGCGCGAGACCGCGTCGTATCCACCCGGGCGCGTCGCCGAGGAAGCGAGCGACTTCCTGGCCCGCCAGCCCCACGTGGCCGCCTTCGCCCACTCGGTCACCCGCGAGCAGGACGCCTCCGTGCAGCGCGCCGCGCTCGGCCTCTGCTTCCTCCTGTTCAAGATCATCGAGCGGAGCCTCGGGCATCCGTTTCCCGTCCTCTCCGACTCCCGCATCCAGGACGCGCACCAGGCGGTGACGGAGTGGCTGGCCACGCTGGAAGGGGACGAGGCCGGCCGCGTGCTCGAGACGGTGAGCGCGCCCGGCCATCCAACCCTGCCCGCCTACCTCATCGCGGTGTTCTATGGCGAGAGCGCCGCGGGCTGTGACGAGCGGGTGCGCGCCGGCTTCGCCCTGATGCTGCGCACGCTGACCGACGCGCTCGACGTGGGCCAGGTGGAAGCCTGACGCCGCGCGCGCCCGAGTGACGGACGCGGAACGCTAGACCGGCTCGGTGGGGCCGGACGTGATCGCGATGACGAGCGCGCCGGTGGCGCTGGTCACGGTGTGCACGCACCCGGGCGGCCGCCGCGCGTAGTTGCCGGCCGTGCACACGCCGGTGTCGTCCGCGACGCTCCCCTCGAGCACGTAGATCTGCTCATCGCCGAGGTGCCGATGACGCGGAATCGTCGCGCCGGGCTCGTAACGCATCAGGATGGCCTTGTGCGGGCCGTCCTCCCAGAGCGTCTTCCAGAAGACGCCGGGCCGGCGCTCCACCCAGGGGACCGCGCTGGTGTTCACGAAGAGGCTGACGGGCGGGGTGATCACGGGAGCCGCCTCCTGGCGGGCGATCTCAGCGTCCCGCGTCGCGCAGGGCCTGCTTGATCGCGGCGCGGAACTCGTCGAGGGGCAGCGCGCCCTCGATCTTGCGCTGGTTGATGAAGAACGTGGGGGTGGCGCGCACGCCGGCCTCGCGCCCCTCCCGCTGGTCGGCCAGGACCGCGTCCCGGAATCGCCCGGTGTCGAGGCACTCCGTGAACGCGGGGGCGTCGAGGCCGAGCCGCCGCGCGTAGCCGATCAGATCGGCGCGGGAGAGATCGGGCTGGCCCACGAAGAGCAGGTCGTGGTACTCCCAGTACCGGCCCTGGGCGCCCGCGCAGCGGGCCGCGAGCGCGGCGGGCAGCGCGTTCGGGTGGGAGCGGAGCGGGAAGTCCTTGAACACGAATCGCACCGTATCGGGGAACTCGCCCTGCAGCCGGTGGAGGGTCTCCTGCGCGCGCTTGCAGTAGGGACACTCGTAGTCGCTCCACTCGAAGATCGTGACCGGGGCCGCGGCCGGGCCCCTGGTCATCGCCGGGTCCGCCGTGAAGCGCGGCGCGTCCTGCGCGCCCGCCGCGGCGGCCCACCCGGCCAGCAGCAGGCCGGCCGCGGCCCGGAGGGTGTAGACTCGGACGCTGGCCATGGGATTCATCCTCCGGATCATCGTGTATACGCTGGCCCTCCTGCTGGCCGCGCACGTGGTGCCGGGCATCCGGCTCGCCGGGCTCGCCTCCGCGCTGGTGGCGGGGCTGCTGCTGGGGCTCGTCAACGCGATCGTGCGGCCGGTCCTGGTGGTGCTGACGTTCCCGATCACGCTGCTGACCCTGGGCCTCTTCCTGCTCGTCCTCAACGCCTTCTGCCTCTGGCTCGTCTCCGTCTTCGTCTCCGGCTTCCACGTCGACGGCTTCTGGCCCGCGTTCTGGGGCGCGCTGCTCGTGAGCGTCGTGAGCTGGATCCTCACCGCGCTGATCAGCGACCGGGGACGGGTCGAGGTCATCAGGCGTCGGGACTAGTCCAGTAGGTCGCTCGAGTCAGGCGGCGCGGTCGGACTCGATCGAGGTGATGATGTAGGTCCCGCTCTTGGTGTCCCGCTCCAGCGTGAGGATCTTCTGCTTGGCCGCCTCCTCCAGGAGCTTCGAGAACGTCGAGTAGCCGTAGTAGGACTCGTTGAACGCGGGGTTCTTCCGGATCATGGTCTGCTTGACCATGGAGCCCCACAGGGTGTCCTTGTTCTCGCGCTGCAGCGCCTGGATCGCCTCGATGAGCTGGGCGAAGGCCTCCGCCTTCTTCTCGGGCAGCCCGCGCAGGGCGGTCGTCTTCTTGGACTCGCGGATGAGGTCCTCGTAGAAGATGAACTCGTCGCAGTTGCCCACCAGGAGCTCGGACGAGGACGACTTCACTCCGAGCCCGATGACGTAGCGGTCGTTCTCCCGCAGCTTGGACACGAGCGGGGAGAAGTCCGAGTCGCCCGAGACCAGCGCGAAGCTGTCGACGTGCTGCTTGGCGTAGGCCAGGTCCATCGCGTCCACCACCATCCGGATATCCGCGGAGTTCTTGCCGCTGTAGCGGCTCTGGGGGACGTCGATCAGCTCGATCGCGTGCTCGTGAAAGGGCCGCTTGTACTCCGCGTAGCGGTTCCAGTCGGCATAGGCCCGCTTGACCATGATCTTGCCCTTCTCGACCAGCCGCTCCAGCACCAGCTTGATCTCGAACTGCTTGTACTGCGCTTCCTTGACGCCGCGGACGATGTTCTCGAAGTCCATGAACATCGCCAGCTTCCGGTCGTCACTCATGCCTTCCCGTCCTCCCGCTTCCTGGATCGTTCCGGCGCCGGTACTCCGGGGCGGGCCCATGCCCACCCCCTCGCCGATCATCATTATAGGCCCACACCCGGCCCACATTTGACAGGGGCGTGACATCGCTCCGTCCGCCGCCGCCTAGACTGGCGGCGGGAGGTGGATGATGAGGGCGATGCGGGCGCTTATCCTGTGGGCGGGGGTCCTGCTGGCCGGGGCCGGCCCGGTCGAGCCGGCCGGGCGCCTGGTCCCGGTGGGGCAGCCCGCGCCGGAGATCACCGGCGGGCCCTGGATCAACAGCGAGCCGCTCTCGCTCGCCGCGCTCCGCGGGCGGGTGGTGCTGGTGGAGTTCTGGACGTACGGCTGATACAACTGCAAGAACGTGATCCCGCAGTTGCGGGACTGGCACGGCAAGTACGAGCGGCAGGGGCTCACCATCGTGGGCGTGCATTCGCCCGAGTTCTTCTGGGAGAAGCCGGTCGAGAAGGTCGCGGCCGCCGCGAAGGAGCTGGGGGTCAAGTATCCGGTGGTGCAGGACAATGACTTCGCGATCTGGCGCCGCTATCGCAACTGGGCGTGGCCGGCCGCGGTGATCGTGGACAAGAAGGGCATCGTGCGATTCACCCACATCGGGGAGGGGGCGTACAGCGAGATGGAGCAGCTGATCCAGCGCCTCCTGCTCGAGCCGTAGGTGGGCGCGCGCCCCGCCCTCCTCCTGCTCTTCGGCGCGGTCCTCTCCGCCGCCGTCGTGCTGGCCGCGCTCGGCTACCTCTCGCTCCGGCGCTGGGAGGTCGCGGCGGAGCTGCAGCTCCGCGAGCAGGCGCGCGACACCGCGGCGATGGCGGCCGAGAAGGTGGAGATGGCGGTGGTCCGCGCCGAGCAGGATGCGATCGCCTCGCTGCAGGCCATCGCGGCCGCTCCCGACTTCGGCCCGCCCGCGATCGAGGCGTGGAGGGCCCGGAACCCGCTCTTCGGCGCGGTCTACCTCTGCGACCGGCACGGCCGGGTGCTCTACCCGGTCCAGTGGTCCCGGGACGATGCCGAGGTCATCCGGGCCCTCCGGGGCGAGATCTCCGAGCGGCTGTGGGATCGGGGCGGGCGGCGTCGCCTGGAGGCCCGCGGCCAGGTGATCCTGGCCGCGGTGATTCCCGGCTCCTCCCGCGGGCCCCTGCTGGTCGGGCTCCGGCGCGACGATCAGGCGCTCTACCGAGAGGTGCTCGAGAAGACGCTCGGCGGGACCGAGGGCAAGGGCGCCCTGGCCGTCCTCGACGGCAGCGGCCGGGCGGTCTTCACGTCGGAGCCGCTCGATCCCACCGCTCCCGTCCTCACCGTGCCCTTCGGGGAGGCGCTGCCCGACTGGCGGGTGGCCCTCTACCAGCCGGCGGGGTTGTCCCCCCGCGACATGGTGCGCCGCCAGTCCATGATCTTCATGGCCGCGTTCGCGCTGCTGCTGCTGATGATCGCGGCCGGGCTGGTGGCGACCTACCGGCTCATGGGCCGCGAGTCGGAGATCGCGCGGCTCAAGTCCGACTTCGTGGCCAATGTCTCCCACGATCTCAAGACTCCGCTCGCCCTGATCCGCATGTTCGCGGAGACGCTCGAGATGGACCGGGTGCCCGATGAGCGTCGCCGCCGCGAGTACTACGCGGTCCTCACCCGGGAGAGCGAGCGGCTCAGCCGCCTGATCGACAACGTGCTCGACTTCTCCCGGATCGAGAGCGGCCGCCAGCGCTACGAGATCGTCTCCGGCCCGGTGGAACCGATCCTGCACGACGTGGTCGAGAGCTTCCGCCATCCGATCGAGCAGCAGGGTTTCGCGGTGGAGACGGCGATCGAGCCCGACCTGCCGGACGTGCCGCTGGACGGGGAGGCCCTGAAGCAGGCGCTGGCCAACCTGGTGGACAATGCCATGAAGTACTCCGGCGACCGCCGGCGCATCCGGGTGGCGGCCCGCCGGGACGGCGGCGGGGTGGCGGTGGAGGTGGCGGACGAGGGCATCGGCATCCCGGTGTCCGAGCGGGAGCGAATCTTCGAGAAGTTCTATCGCATCGGACGGAGTGAGACGCAAGGGCGGCGGGGCAGCGGGGTGGGCCTGGCCCTGGTCAAGCACATCGTGGAGGCCCACGGGGGCCGGGTCACGGTGGACGGGCGGCCGGGCGAGGGCAGCCGCTTCACCCTCCACCTCCCCCCTCAGCGGACAGGGCAGGGTGAGAGGGCCCAGGGGGGAGGGGTGATCGCGAGGTGACATGCCGCGCATCCTGATCGTGGACGACGAGCCCGAGATGCTGCGCGGCCTGGCGGACAACCTCCAGTTCGAGGGCTATCAGACCGTCACGGCCGACGACGGCAAGAAGGGGCTGGCCCTGGCGCTCTCGGAGGCGCCCGATCTGATCCTGCTCGACGTCATGATGCCGGGCATGAGCGGCTGGGACCTCTGCCGCGAGCTCCGGCAGCGGGGCCTCGACGTGCCGGTGATCATGCTGACCGCGCGGGGCGAGGAGGTGGACCGCGTGCTGGGGCTCGAGCTGGGGGCGGACGACTACGTCACCAAGCCCTTCAGCCTGCGCGAGCTGATGGCGCGCATCCGCGCGGTGCTCCGCCGCCCCGGCCCGCGCCAGAAGTTCGAGGCGTTCTCGTTCGGCGCGGTGCGCGTGCACCTGCGGGCGCGCCAGGCCTTCAAGGGAGGCCGCGAGGTGCGGCTCACCCGGAAGGAGTTCGACCTGCTTCGCTACCTGGTGGAGCACCCGGGCGAGGTGATCACCCGCGACCGGCTGCTCGACGAGGTGTGGGGCTACGAGCGGTTCCCGACCACGCGGACGGTGGACACGCATATCCTGAGGCTGCGCCAGAAGTTCGAGGACGACCCGGAGCGGCCGGCGCACATCCTGACCGCGCACGGCCAAGGCTACCGGTTCGTCGCCGAGAGGAGCGCGACCTGAGGAGCTAGCAGGGTGAGGGGCTACGTTTCGAGGAACGCCCGCACGTGTCCGACGAAGTCGTCGGGCCGATCCGCGGGCACGGTGTGGCCGGCGCCGGGAATCTCGACCAGCCGCCCGTCGGGCAGGCGCTCGGTCATCTTCTTGGCCACCTCCGGCGAGAGGATGTCGCTCTCGGCGCCCCGCACGACCAGGGTCGGGCAGGGGATGCGCGCCAGCGGCTCCCACAGGTCCACCACGTCGCGCCGGCCCGCGCGCATCATGTCGCGCAGCCCCCTGGCGTACTTCCAGGTGAGCCCGCCGTCGGGCAGACGCTTGAGGCCGTGGCGGACGCGCTGGCGCAGCAGATCCACGTCCTGGAGCGGGTTCGCGCGGCGGATGTACTCGAACGCCCAGTCCTCGCTCTCGAGCCGCTCCGGCGACTGCGACATCATGTCGCGCACCCGCTGCAGGCCCGCGAGGGCGATGTCGGGCCCGATGTCGATGATCACCAGGCGCTCGAGCCGGGCCGCGTGGGCGGCCGCGTACTGGATCGCGATGCGTCCACCCATCGAGTGGCCGACCAGCGCGAAGCGGTCGAGCCCGAGGCTGCCCGCGAACGCGGCCACGTCGTCGGCCATCGTGCCCACCCGGTAATCGTCGTCGGGCGCGGGGTCGCTGTCGCCGTGACCTCGCTGGTCGAGCGCGAGCACGCGCCGGCCGGGCACGAGGCGCTCGGCCAGGTGGTCCCAGACCCGCGCGTGGCCGGTGATGCCGTGGAGCAGGACGACCGGCGCGGCGTCGGCGGGTCCCCAGTCGAGATAGTGCAGCGCGAGGCCGTTGACCCGGACGGAGCGTTCGGTAAAGGACATGACCAGGGCAGTCTAGTCCCGCGACGAGGCTCGGTCAATCCGACGCGGCCTTGCCCAGGCGGGAGCCCTGACGGTAGAGTGGGCTACCCCTCAGCCTGCCCTCTCCCCATAGGGGAGAGGGGGAAGCGAGACCAGACATGGCGACGCACGCGATTACCGATGTGGCAATCATCCTCAAGCCGGAAGACGACGTGGCCATCGCCAAGAAGGAGATCCCGGCGGGCACCGTCCTCGAGGACAGGGGCGGCCGCATCGAGGTGCGCCAGGACATCAAGCCCGGCCACAAGGTCGCGCGGCGGGCCCGCCGGATCGGCGAGGCGGTGCGCCGCTACGGCCAGCCCATCGGCTTCGCCACCGCGGCGATCGAAGTAGGTGACCACGTGCATACCCAGAACGTGGCGGTGGGGGAGCGGCACCAGGAGTACGAAGTCGGCACCGACGTGCAGCCGGTGGCCTTCTACCCGCCCGAGCAGATGCGGTATTTCGACGGCTATCTCCGGGAAGACGGGCGGGTCGGCACGCGCAACTACGTGGCGGTGATCTCGGGGGTCAACTGCTCGGCGAGCGTGAGCCAGTTCGTCCAGGACCGGTTCCGCGACGTGCAGAAGGACTACCCGAACATCGACGGGGTGCTGGCCATCACCCACAAGTCGGGCTGCGGTACCAAGCTCTTCGGCGAGGACCACATGGCCTTGCAGCGGGTGCTGGCCGGCTACGCCAAGCACCCGAACATCGCCGCCTACATCCTGATCGGGCTCGGCTGCGAGGTGAACCAGGCCGCGGTCATGGTGGACCGGCAGCGGATGGCCGCGCCCGGGCATCCGGAGCGCCGGCCGTTCGTGGTGAACATCCAGGAGGCGGGCGGGATCCGGAAGACGGTCGAGACCGCGGTCCGCGAGGTGGCCAAGCTGCTGCCGCTGGCCAACGCCGCCCGGCGCAGCCAGCAGCCGGTGTCGGAGCTCACGCTCGCCACCAACTGCGGCGGCTCCGACGGCGCCTCCGGCATCACCGCGAATCCCGCGCTCGGCTGGGCGGTGGACGAGCTGGTGCGCTACGGCGGCACCGGCGTGCTCGCGGAGACGCCGGAGATCTACGGGGCCGAGCACCTGCTGATCCGGCGCGCGATCAACGAGGGCGTGGCCAAGAAGCTGATCGACCGCTACAAGTGGTGGGAATGGTACTGCCGGGGCATCGAGGCGATGGACAACAACCCCGCGCCCGGCAACAAGGCGGGCGGCATCACCACCGTCTACGAGAAGTCGCTGGGCGGCGTCACCAAGGGCGGCACCACCCCGATGATGGACGTCTTCCAGTACGGCGAGCCCATCACCACCCGCGGCTTCGTGTTCATGGACACGCCGGGCCACGATCCAGTGTCCATCACCGGGCTCGTGGCGGGTGGCTGCAACGTGATCTGCTTCACCACCGGCCGCGGCTCCGTGTTCGGCTGCAAGCCGGTGCCCTCGATCAAGCTGGCGACCAACAGCCTCATGTACCGGCACATGTCGGAGGACATGGACATCAACTGCGGCGTGATCCTGGAGGGGACACCGCTGCCGGAGGTGGGCCGCCAGATCTTCGAGGAGATCGTGGCGGTGGCCTCCGGCAAGCGCAGCAAGAGCGAGCTGTCGGGAGTCGGCGAGGAGGAGTTCGCGCCCTGGATCATCGGACCGGTAATGTAGGGCGAGGCGCAGCCGAAGGCGAGCCGAGCGAATTCGATAGTGTCTTGAGGAAGTAGAGGGGCGAGGAGGAAGTAGAGGGGCGAGGCGCAGCCGAAGGCGAGCCGAGCGAATTCGATAATGTCTTGAGGAGGTAGACGGGAGCTGGAGGCAGACGCGATGCCAAACCCGGGCATGTATCGCGGCGACCGTCGCCGCAAGGAGGATCAGCGCAAGGCCAAGCTGGAGGCCAAGAAGGCGCGCAAGGCCGAGCGGCGCGAGACCGGGACGAGTGGGCCCGAGATCGCGGACCAGGTCGAGGCAGGGGCCGTCGAGATCGTCGAGTTCGTCTGGTTCTCGCCGAGCAACGGCCGGCCGCTGACGACGCCGAACAAGGCGGCGCCGGTAGTGGACGGGATCGACGACTGGATGCTGCTGAGCGACCGCCCGCCGAGAGCTAGCGGGCCGGCTGGGACGCGACGGTGTCCGGACCGCGGGACGGGTGCTCGTCCTTCGGCGCGCCGTCCGCGAGCTGGGCTCCCTTGAAGAACGCGCCCCAGAAATCGTCGGCGGCCACCGGCTGTGGCCGGCGATCCACGAAGCGGTCGGCGCGGAATCCGGCGCGAGCCCGGACGATGAAGCTGTAGAAGTGGACGAGGCCGCCCGAGGCGAACTTGCCGTTGAAGACGATGTCGAGCGGCAGGTGCAGGAGCATGCCGAAGACCCATCCCCAGAGCCACTCGACGTTGGTGTACCACGCGATCGCGGCCAGCAGGGCCAGCAGCTCGTAGGAGTGCAGCACGAGGACGACCCGCTGCACCTTGCCCCCGAGATAGTAGCGGAGGAAGCTGCCGGGACGGAGGTCGCGCTGACGTTCGAAGAGCAAGTAGTCGACCACGTGGTCGACGTCGATCAGGAAGCCGCCGGCCGCGAGGCCCGCGGTGAGCGCGACGCTCTCGGTGCCCGCGTAGACGGCCGCGCAGGCGACCGCGGTGGTGACGAGATGACCTCCGGGGCTGATGGCGAACCGCCTAGCGCAGGTACGGGTTGCGGGATCGGCGAACGCGAACCGGGACCGGCTGCCGCGCAGGCGCCAGCCAGCCGAGCGGGACGCTATCGATCAGCTCCAGGAGACGGCGCCCGAGTCGCTTCATCATGCCTTCTCGAGGGAGCAACTCCGGTGCCAGTCTCCACCCGGCACAAGTCATTGAAATATCTATGGACCGCGGGGGCCGGACATGGAACAGTACGCCAAAACAGGGAGTCGTGAGGACCAAAATGGGGAGCGCGAGGGCAGGGAAGGCCGCCGTGACCGGCTTCGATGAGATCGTCCGATCCGACCCGTCCGTCTGGGAGATCCAGACCACGGGTGCCGGTCCCCAGGGACAGCTTCCACTCACCGCCGAGATGCTCCTCGAGAGCCCCAGCGGCGACATTTTCGGGCTCACGCAGAACGCGGGCATGGGCTGGGATCCGCGCGAGCTCGGCCGCCCGCAGTTCCTCATGCTCTCCACGCAGGGCGGCATCCGCGCCGCCGACGGCAAGCCGATCGCGCTCGGCTACCATACCGGGCACTGGGAGATCGGGCTGCTCATGCAGGCGGCCGCGCAGGAGCTGGCCGCGCTCGGCGGCCTGCCGTTCGCCGGCTTCTGCTCGGACCCGTGCGATGGGCGCACCCAGGGCACGCCCGGGATGATGGACAGCCTCGCCTACCGCAACGACGCGGCGGTGGTGCTGCGGCGGCTGGCCCGCTCGCTCCCCACCCGCCGGGGCGTGCTCGGAGTGGCCACCTGCGACAAGGGGCTGCCCGCGATGATGATGGCGCTGGCCGCGCTGCGCGATCTGCCCTGCGTGCTGGTGCCGGGAGGCGTGACCTTGCCGCCCGCCCATGGCGAGGACGCAGGCACCGTGCAATCCATCGGCGCCCGCTTCGCGCACGGCGAGCTCACGCTGGAGCGGGCGGCCGATCTCGGCTGCCGCGCCTGCGGCTCGCCCGGAGGCGGCTGCCAGTTCCTCGGGACCGCCGCGACGTCCCAGGTCGTCGGCGAGGCGCTCGGGCTCTCGCTGCCGCATACCGCGCTCGCGCCTTCGGGACAGCCGGTGTGGCTCGACATGGCCCGGCGCTCGGCCCGCGCCCTGACCTCGCTGGCCGCGCGCGGGCTCACCGTGCGCGACATCGTCACCGACGCGGCTGTGCGGAACGCCATGATGGTGCACGCGGCAGTCGGCGGCTCGACGAATCTCCTGCTGCACCTCACCGCGGTCGCGCACGCCGCCGGGCTGCCGCGGCCGGTGGTGCAGGACTGGATCGACGTCAACCGGCGGGTACCGCGCCTGGTGGACGTGCTGCCGAACGGGCCCCGCAACCACCCCACCGTGCGTGTCTTCCTGGCCGGCGGCGTGCCCGAGGTGATGCTGCATCTCCGCCGGCGCGGGCTGCTGGACGAGACCTGTCTGACCGTCACCGGCGAGCCGCTGGGCCGCGCGCTCGACTGGTGGGAAGGCTCCGAGCGGCGCACCGCGCTGCGCGACCGCCTGATGAGGCAGGACGGGGTGGACCCGGACGACGTCATCATGGATCCGGAGCGCGCGCGCGCGCGGGGGCTCACGAGCACCGTGACCTTCCCGCGCGGCAACCTCGCCCCGGAGGGCGCGGTGATCAAGAGCACCGCGATCGATCCGTCGGTGGTGGATGCGGACGGGGTGTATCGCAAGACCGGCCCGGCCCGCGTCTACACCACCGAGCGCGCGGCGATCGCCGCCATCAAGAGCACGGCGCCCGAGCGCATCAAGCCGGGCGACGTGCTGGTGCTCATCTGCCGGGGGCCGCTCGGCGCGGGCATGGAAGAGATCTACCAGATCACCTCCGCGCTCAAGCACCTGTCCTGGGGCAAGCAGGTGGCGGTGCTGACCGACGCGCGCTTCTCCGGCGTCTCCACCGGCGCGTGCATCGGCCACATCGGGCCCGAGGCGCTCGCGGGCGGGCCCATCGGCCGCCTGCGCGAGGGCGATGTCGTGCAGATCGTGGTGGATCGCCTGCGGCTCGAGGGGAGCGTGGATCTGGTCGGCGCCGATGGCCGGACGTTCGGCGCGGAGGAGGGCGCCCGGGTCCTCGCGGCGCGCGCCCCGCGGGCGGATCTGGCGCCCGACCCGGGGCTCCCGGACGACACGCGGCTCTGGGCCGCGCTGCAGCACGCGGGCGGCGGCGCCTGGGGCGGCTGCGTTTACGATGTGGACGCGATCCTGGCCCGACTGAGAGGGGGCTTCCCTACGACTGGGTCACGGTGACGACGAGACCGATCGACGCCAGGACATTGCCGACGCGCACGCATTCGGTCTCGGAGCCGACCTTCACCACCGCCTTGCCGGTATTGTGCACCTGCCACGCCAGCTCCCAGCCCCGTTCCTCCGAGCAGGCGATGGCCTTCATGAGCTGCTTCACCACTTCCTCGAAGGTGTGGCAGTCGCAGTTGTGGAGCACGGTCATCCAGGGCGGCGCGACCTCGACGTCCGTCGCGTCGAGCTCGTCGACCTGTGGGGATTCGGTGGTCTCGGCGCGTAACCGGGATCTGTCGGCTTGCAACCGGGCCACCACGATTTGCCCCTGGGCCCTCTCAGCATGCAACCGGGACTTCATTATTTATCCGCTCGGCTCGCCTTCGGCTTCGCCTCGCCAGGCATTTACCCGATAACTCCCGCGAGGCGGAGGCGGGCGATGGTGCCGTCGCTGTAGCTCAGGATCTCGCGGAGGATCTGGTCCGTGTGCTCGCCGAGCCGCGGCGCGCGCCTGGGGCGCCGGATCTCGCCGTCGGTACGGACCGGGCTCCGCACTTCCTTCAAGGCCCCGAAGTCCGGGTGTTCCACCTCCACGAGCATATCGCGCGCCAGCACCTGGGGGTCGGCCAGGGCCTGGCGCACGTCGTTGACCGGCGCGCACGGCACCCGACCGCGGAGGCGGTCGAGCCAGTCCGCGGTGGTGCGGGTGACGAAGCGGGCCTGCAGGAGCGGGAGCAGCGCGTCCTTGTTCGCGAACCGGTCCGCGAAGGTGCGGAAGCGCGCGTCCTCGCCCAGCTCCGGAGCGCCCAGGGTCTCGACCAGGTCGCGCCAGAACTTGTCCTTGTTGCAGAAGATCACGATCCAGCCGTCGCGGGTGGGGAAGTTCTGGGCCGGCACGATAGTCTGGTGCGCCGAGCTGCGGGTGCGCCCCGCGATCCAGTCGCGATTGAGCGTCCACACCGCGAAGTACGACAGCATGCTGACCGCGGTGTCGAGCAATGAGATGTCCACATCCCGGCCCACCCCGGTGCGCTGGGCGTCGAAGAGGCCCACCATCAGGCCGACCATCGCGGCGTAGCCGCCCGCGAAGTCGATCACCGAGACGCCGCATTTGCCGGGGGGTCCGTCGGGCTCGCCGGTCACCGCCATGTAGCCCGCGTAGCCCTGGATCAGGTAGTCGAAGGCGGGCTCGGCCGCGCGCGGCCCGGTGCGCCCGTAGCCGGACAGCGAGCAGCAGACCACGCGCGGATTGATCTCCCGGAGCGCGTCGTAGGTCAGGCCGAGCTTGTCCGGCAGGTCGCCGCGCGCGTTGTTGAAGACCGCGTCCGACACGCGCACGAGATCGTGGAAGACCGCCGGCCCGTCCGGATGCCGCAGGTTGAGCGACACCGAGCGCTTGCCACGGTTGAAGGACTGGAAGTAGGGCGAATCGGCCTCGCCCTGGAACGGCGGCACGTAGCGGGCGCTGTCGCCGCCCACGCCCGGATCCTCGATCTTGATGATGTCGGCGCCCAGGTCCGCCAGCATCTGGGTGCCGAACGGGCCGGCTCCGAACTGCGACACGGCCAGGATGCGGAGTCCGTCGAGCGGGGGGCGGGGCATGTCAGCCGGGGAGCCGGCCCTCGCCGAGGGTGGCGTGGCTCCTCCGGGGGACGAGCACGGCGCGGGTATAGGAGCACACGGTTTCGCCTCGCTGGTTGACGCCCTGGGTGGCTACCGTGACGATGCCGCGGTCGCCCTGGCGCGACTCCCGCAACGCGAGCACGCGGCTCTTCGCGTAGAGGGTGTCGCCGATGAAGGTGGGTTTCTCGTGCTTCAGCGCGTTGACCTCGAGGTTCGCGATGGCCCGCCCCGAGATGTCGGCCACCGTCATCCCGATCACCACGCTGTAGACCAGTGGGCCCAGGACCACGCGCTGCCGGTGCTGGGTCCGGGTTTGGGCGTAGTGGGCGTCCGAGTGGAGCGGGTGCTGGTTCATGGTGAGCAGCGCGAACCACGTGCAGTCCGCCTCGGTGATGGTGCGGCCGGGCCAGTGGGTGAACTCCTGACCGACCGCGAACTCCTCATAGTAGCGGCCGTAGCTCACGGCGCGGGCGCCTCGAGCCGGCGCGCGGCGAGGCGGCGCCGCTCGCCCGCCTGGTCCCGCGGGCCGACCAGCAGGGCGGCCGCGTCGCGGTAGTAGCGCTCCACCGGGAACTCGCTCGTGTAGCCGTAGCCGCCGTGGATGCGCATGGCCTCGAGCGTCACCATGTAGGCGGTCTCACCCGCGGCCAGGCGCGCCATCGTGGCTCCCGCGTCGTCGCGCGGATCGGCGTCGAGGCGCCCGGCCGCCCGCCCGGTCAGCAGGCGCGCCGCGGTGATGGCGGTCGCCATGTCGGCCAGCTTGAGCTGCACCGCCTGGTGCTGACAGATCGGCTTCCCGAAGGTGGACCGCTGCTGCGAGTAGCGCAGCGCCGCCTCGAAGGCGGCCTGGGCCACCCCCACCGCGGTGGCGGCGGCGCCGACATTGGTCGCGGCCTCGAGCAGGGTCTCGCCGCCTTCGCGGAGCGCGGCCGCCGCGGTCAGCCGGACGCCGACCAGCACCACGTCCGCCGCGCCGAGGCCGCGGAGGCCGATGGTGTCCGAGGCCAGGCCCACCGTGAGCCCGGCCCGGCCGGCCTCGACCGCGAAGCAGCGGGCCCCGCCGCCCTCCAGCGCCGCGTTCACCAGGAAGAGCCCGGCCCGGGCCGCGTTCGGCACGACCGGCGCGGCCCCGGTGAGGACCCAGTCCGCGCCGGCGCGCCGCGCGCCGATGGACGCGCCGATCACCGGCGCGGTCCAGCGCTCGCCCCGCGTCATCGGGGGCAGGAGTCGCTCGCGGGCGTCCCGCGGGATGCTGCGCGTGACCGCGAGCGTCGCCGCGAGCTGAGCGGAGAGCCAGATCGCGAGCGCCGCCGAGCCGCGCGCGACCTCCTCCACGATCATGGCGGCGGTGGTGAGGGGCAGGCCGAGCCCGCCGTGCTCGGCGTCGGCCAGGGCGCCGAAGAGTCCGAGCTCGGCGAGCTGCGCGACCAGCGGCTCGGGATCGCGGCGGCCCTGGTCGTGCTCGGCGGCCACCGGGACGACATCCTTCTCGACGGCCTGCCGCACCGCCAGGACGAGCTGCTTGTCGTCCTCCGCGAGCTCGTCGCGGGAGGTCAGCGCGCCCGGCCGTTCCCCGTAGCGCTCGAGCAGGTTTCGGCAGATGATGAGGCGCTGGATCTCGTTGGTGCCCTCGCCGATGATCATCAGCGGGGCGTCCCGGTAGAGGCGCTCCACCAGACCGGAGGCGAGCTGGGCGCGCACCCCCTCGATCTTCATGGCCTCCACCGCGACGGCCTGGGCCATCTCCGAGGCGTGGAGCTTGGCCATGCCCGCCTCCAGATCGCACCGATCGCCCCGGTCCTTCATCGCGGCGGCCCAGTAGGTGACGAGCCGGGCCGACTCCACCCGCGTGGCGATGTCGGCGAGCGCGGCGGGCGGCTCCGGCAGCGCGCGGGCGGCGCGCACCGCCTCGTCGAGGCCGGCCTGGGCGACCCCCACCGCGCGCGCCGCGATATTGATCCGCCCGGCCTCGAGCCCGGACATGACGTGCCTGAACCCGCGCCCTTCCAGGCCGCCCACCAGGTTCGCGGCCGGACACGCAAACGAGTCGAAGAGGAGCTCAGCTGTGTCTACTCCCTTGTAGCCGAGCTTGGCGATGGACTTGACCACCTCGAGGCCGGGGCCGCCCGTCTCGACGATGAAGCAGGACATCCCGCGGTGACGGGGGGACGCGGCGGGGTCGGTCAGGGCGAGCAGCGCGAAGGTGTTGCCCTCGCGCCCGTTGGTCACGAACATCTTGGAGCCCGAGAGCAGGTAGCGGTCGCCCTCGCGCCGGGCCACCGTGCGGATCGCCTGCACGTCCGAGCCCGCGTGGGGCTCGGTGAGGCAGAGGCCGCCCCGGGCCTGCCCGCTCGCGAAGCGCGGAAGCAGGCGGAGCCGCTGCTCCTCCGTGCCGTGGTCGAGCACGATCAGGGCGGCCATGGTGTGGCTGTTGATGACGCCGGCCAAGGACATGAAGCCCCGACAGAGCTCCTCGATGATCCGCGCGTAGGTGGTGACGTCGAGGCCCAGGCCGCCGTAGTCGGTGGGCACCAGGGCGCCGAAGAGGCCGAGCCGCTTCATGCGGTCGACCAGGTCGTGCGGATACCGGTCGGCGTGCTCGAGGGCGGGGGCCGCCGCCATCACGTCCCGCTCCACGAACTCGCGGACCGAGGCCACGATGGCGGGGGCGCGGCTGGCGGTGCGTGGAATCAAGGAAACCTCGCGTCGAGACTAGCAAAAGCCGCGCGGCCATTGCAAGGCTTGCCCCCGCGGCCTCGCGCTTCTTCTTGGTCGCGGTTGCCAGGACCGGTATGCTGAGAGCATGACTCTTACCGTCGCCAGCTACAACATCCACAAGTGCACGGGGCTCGACCGCCGCGTGGATCTCGACCGGATCGCCCAGGTGCTGGAGGAGATCGACGCCGACCTGGTCGGGGTGCAGGAGGTGTTCCGGCCCCAGGCCCTGGGGCTGGCCGAACGCCTCGGCATGCAGGTCGCGATGGGCCCCACCCGGGAGCGGGACGGCCTGCCCTACGGCAATGCCGTCCTCACCCGCCTGGCCATCCACGGCAGCCGCACGTTCGACCTCTCCCGGCCCGACCGCGAGCCTCGAGGGGGGATCCGCCTGGATCTCGAGATGTCCGACGGGGAGACGGGGAACGGGCTCCTGCACGTCTTCAACGTGCACTTCGGGCTCAAGATCCGCGAGCGCGCGGAGCAGGTCCGCATGCTGGTCAGGGAGCACATCCTGCACGACGAGCTGACCGGGCCGCGCATCGTGATGGGCGATCTCAACGAGTGGTTCCCTGGCGCGGTCGGGCGCACGCTGCGCCGCGAGCTCAGCGGTCCCCGCATCCGCCGCACGCACCCCGCGCCGCTGCCGCTCTTCCCGCTCGACCGCATCTACTGGGACCGTGGCCTGGGCGCCGACGGCTTCCGCGTGCACCGCAGCCGCCTGGCCCGGGTGGCGTCGGACCATCTGCCGGTGGTGGCCCGCCTGCGCCTAACCCCCGCGGGCGCCTGATCGGGCTCATCCGGATCGCTGCCGCCAACCTCCTCCGCGGGCCTCCACGTTGATCGGGCCAATCCAGCCTCGGGAATCGACGGATTGTTGGCGAGGGTGCCGTGCTTTGTACGCAGTCGGACCGGCGGAATCTGCATGGTGACAAGATGGGAGAGATAGATCAATGACTTATCGCGCAGCGGCCAGTGGCAAGCGCCTTGCTCTCCTACAGGCCTGCCATGGAAGAGACCGGCACGAAGGGAGACGACGTCGCGCTGATCGGGGCGTCGCCCGCCGCCTGGCGGTCCCAGTCGACGGAGTCGGCGCCCACGCGCCTGCCCTCGCGGGCCCTGGTGGTGGACGACTCGCTGGTGGTCGCCGAGGTGGTGACCACGCTGCTGCGCCGGACGGGCTGGACGGTGGACGTGGCGACGAGCGTGGACGCGGCGCTCGAGCACGTGCGCGGCGTGCCCTACGACCTGGTGGTCTGCGACGTCTGCATGCCGGATGGCGGTGGGCCGGCCGTGTACTACGCGGCGACCATGCGGCGGCCGGACCTGACCAACCGCTTCCTCTTCATCACCGGGAACGTGGACGATGCGGAGCCCTGGCGGTTCCTCGCCAAGATCCGCGCCCACGTGCTCGAGAAGCCGTTCACGGGGCGTGCGCTCCGGCACGCCCTGATCAAGGTCATCGCCTGATCCGTCCGCTCGTCGCGGCGGCCCTGCTGCTGGCCGCCCTCGCCGATCCCGCGTGGGCCGGGCCTCCGACCGAGCAGCTCCGCGCCTACACCGACCGGGTCGTCCGCATCCTGGAGGACCCCGCCCTGGACCCGACCCAGCGCCGGACCGAGATCCACGCGGTCGCACGCGAGGCGTTCGACGTGGCGGAGTCGGCGCGGCGCGCCCTCGGGCCCCACTGGCCCAAGCGCTCCGCCGCCGAGCGCGAGGAGTTCACCGGGCTGTTCCAGAGCCTCCTCGAGCGCGGCTACCTCTCGCGGATCGGCGAGTACGGCGGGGAGCGGGTGCAGTACGTGGCCGAGCGGATCGACGGCGACTTCGCCACCGTCCGGGCCCAGATCGTCACGAGCAAGGGCACCCAGGTGCCGGTGGAGGCGCGCGTGGTGCGCCGGGGCGAGCGCTGGCTCATGTACGACGTGCTGATCGAGAACGTGAGCCTGGTGGCGAGCTACCGCTCGCAGTTCGACCGGGTGATCCGCACGTCCTCCTACGAGGAGCTGGTCCGGCGACTCAAGGCCCGCGGCCAGCCGTAGCGCGCGCTCAGAGGGCGACGTCGCCGAGGAAGATGCGCTTGACCTCGGCGGACTGGAGCAGCTCCGCCGACGATCCGGTCAGGATGGTCCGGCCCGATTCGAGGACGTAGCCCCGATCCGCGAGCCGCAGCGCGAGCTCCACGTTCTGCTCGATGAACACGATGCCGATGCCCTGCTCGTCACGGATGCGCCGCAGCAGGCCGCCCATCTGCTGCACGACGAGCGGGGACAGGCCCAGGAAGGGCTCGTCGATCATGAGCAGGCGCGGGCGCGCCATGAGGCCGCGCGCGATGGCGACCATCTGCTGCTCGCCGCCCGAGAGCGTGTGCGCGAGCTGGGCCCGTCGGGCCGCGATGACCGGGAACAGGCGCTCGAGCTGGGCCAGGGAGTCGGCGCGGTGCGGGCGCGCGGCCGGGTTGTGGGCGCCGAGCAGCAGATTGTCGAGCACGGTGAGGAAGGGGAACAGGCGCCGGCGCTCCAGCACGTGTGCCAGGCCTTCCCCCGCGGTGCGGTCGGCGGGCAGGCCGTCGATGCGCTTGCCGAGGAAGGTGATGTGCCCCGCGCGGGGGGGGATCAGCCCCGAGATGGAGTTCAGCAGGGTCGACTTGCCCGCGCCGTTCGGTCCGAGGACCGCGACGATCTCCCCCTCTCCCACGTGCATCGAGGCCTGCCACAGGACCTGGAAGTCGCCATAGGCCACGTCGAGGCCGTCCACGGATAACATGGGGGCCAGCACGGGGGCGGCTCCGGGCGCGGTCACCGCGTGTACGCCTGGCCGAGGTAGGCGTCGACAACCCGCGGGTCCCGCGTCACCGCGTCGGGGGTGCCGTCGGCGATCTTCTCGCCGAGGTAGAGCGCGACGATGCGCGGCGCCACCGCGGTGATGACGCGCATGTTGTGCTCGATGACCAGGAGGGTCAGACCCCCGCGATGCAGGTCGCGGACGAGCTGCACCAGGCCGGGAATGCTCCGCTGGTCGACCCCGCCGGTCACCTCGTCGAGCAGGAGGACCCGCGGCTCGGTGGCCAGCGCGCGGGCCAGCTCGAGGCGCTTGCGCTGGCCGGTGGAGAGCGTGCGCGCGTGCGCATCCGCCTTCTCGCCGAGCCCCACGCGGTCCAGGAGCTCGCGGGCCCGAGAGCGCGCGTGCCGCACGTCGCGGGTGCGGGTGAGCGCGCCGACCATCACGTTGTCCACGACGGTGAGCCCGGCGAACGGCCGCAGCTTCTGGAACGTGCGGGCCACGCCCAGGCGGCACACGCGATCCGGCGAGAGACCGGTGAGCGGGCCGCCGTCGAGGCGCACCTCCCCGGCGTCGGGGCGATAGAAGCCGCTGATGATCTCGAAGAGCGTCGACTTGCCGGATCCGTTCGGCCCGATGATGCCGACCAGCTCGCCGCGCGCCACGTCGAAGGTGACGTCGCGGTTCGCAGTGACCCCGCCGAAGCGCTTGGTGATGCCCGCGACGGAGAGGAGGCTCATGCCGTCGTCCCGAGCGGCGCGCGCCGGCGCCGGTGCTCGGCGATCCAGGGAAGGAGCCCCTGGGGCGCGAAGCGCATCGTCACGATGAGGACGACCCCGTAGATGATCAAGTAGATCCCGACGAGGCCGGCGCCGATGCCGCCGAAGCGGGCGCGCAGCGACGTCTCCAGGATCGTGATGAGGGCCGCGCCGAGGAACGGACCGAGCGGGGTCCCGATGCCGCCGAGGATCGCGGCCAGGCAGAAGCGGACCGACAGGTCCACCGAGAAGACGTAGTAGGGGTCCACGAAGCCGACGTACTGTGCCCACAGCGTGCCGCACGCGGCGGTCAGCGCCGCGCTGGCCGCGATGGCGGCGACTTTGAGGCGGCGGGCCGGGACGCCGAGCGAGAGCGCCGCGTCCTCGTCCTCGCGCACGGCCGCGAGCTGGTAGCCCCGGCGCGACCGCTCGAGATAGAGCTGGACCAGGTAGAGCAGGGCGGCCAGGACGAGGACCAGGTAGACCCACGCCCGCTTGTCCGCGATGCCGAGCGTCCAGAAGCCGGGGCGGAACGGGACGGGAATGCCCTCCGATCCCGAGGTGAAGCCGCGCCAGCGGCTCGCCACGATGAGGAGCACCTGCGAGAAGGCGATCGTGGCCAGCACGAAGTACGGGCCGCGGAGCCGATTGCTGAGGAAGCCCAGGATGAAGCCGAACCCGGTGGCCAGCCCCGCGCCGACCAGCAGCCCGATCCAGGGCGACACTGCCCACCGGGTGCCGAGGAGCGCGGCGGAGTAGGCGCCGAGCCCGAAGAAGGCGGCGTGGCCCAGCGAGACCTGGCCGGCATAGCCGCCGGCCACGTTCCAGGACGCCGCGGTCGCGCCCCACAGCAAGATCAGGATCAGCCCGTCGAGGAGGAAGGCGTCGCGCACCACGATCGGTCCGAGGGCGGCCGCGGCGAAGAAGGTGACCGCCGGCCAGGTGCTTCTCACGTGCCGATCACCTCGGCGCCGCGCTGGCCGAACAGGCCGGCGGGACGGATCACCAGGATCGTGATGAACAGGAGCAGGTACAGCACTTCCTTCCACGCGGTTCCGATCACGTAGGAGCCGCCGACCTCGACGCCGGCGACGACGAGGCTGGCGATCAATGCGCCAAACATGTCCCCGAGCCCGCCCAGCACGACCGCCACGTAGGCGATCAGCACGAACTGGAGTCCGATCGACGGATACACGGGGTAGATCGGGGCGAGCACCACGCCGGCGACCCCGACGCAGGTGATGCCGACCGCCCACGTCAGGGCGAAGACCCGGCCGGTGTCGATGCCCATGAGCGCGGCGGCGTGGCGGTCCTGCGCAGTGGCCCGCATGACCTTGCCGGTGTACGACCAGCGCATGAACGCGAAGAGCGCGGCGGTGAAGAGGACGGCGACCGCGAACGCGGCGATCTGCGCGAGGTTGAGCGCCACCCCGAGGAAGCGCACCACGACCGCGTAGTAGCCGGTGCGCACGAACTGGGAGTCTGCGCTCCAGAGCACGAGCGCGACGGCCTGGAGCGCGATTGACAGCCCGACCGTCGTGAAGATCTGGACATTGTGCGAGGCGTGGATCACCGGGCGCATGACCAGGCGGTAGCTCAACCACCCGCCGCCGAAGATGACGGGCAGGCCCAGCACGAGGGTGACGTAGGGGTCCATGCCGAGGAGGGTGAACGCCCAGAATGCGAGGTACATGCCCAGCATGAGGAACTCGCCGTGCGCGAAGTTGACGACGCGCATCACGCCGAAGATCAGCGTGAGGCCCACCGCGATGAGCGCATAGATGCCGCCCAGCAGGATGGTGGAGGCGAGGAGCTGGGGAATCGCGTCCATGATCGGCGGGTCAGCCGCCAGCGCGACGCCCCGGGATGGCCCCCCGGGGCGCGCGGGCGGGAATCGGCGGGCCGGCGGCGCGCCTTACTTGCGCTGGTCCCACGGGCCGAGCGGAATCCACTTGGCCCGGTTGGTGGTGAACTCCTCGGGCCACACCGTCACGAGCTGCCCGCCCTGCCACTGGAGCATGTAGTGCTGCACGCGGGCGTTGGAGTTCTGGCCGGTCTCGTCGAACTTCACGCCCCAGCCGTTGATCGAGGAGCCGACCGGCATGTCCATCGCCATGACCGCGGCGCGGAACTTGTCCAAGTCGTCGGTCTTGGCCGCGTCGAGCACGAGCTTGAGCAGCCACAGGCCGCCGCCCGCGAGCTGGTGCCCGCCGGCGGGAATGTCCGAGCCGGTCTTGGCCTTCACCGCGTCGCGGAACGCGCGCTCGATCCGCTGGCCCTCAGGCCGGAACTTGTCGATGATCACGCCGGGACCGGGCTCGAGCAGCGCGAAGGGGCCGTTGCCGTCGTTGCCGAACGCCTTGCCGAAGTCGGGTGAGCCGTAGCCGGTGGCCCCCGCGTGCACGACCGCCTTGACCTGGAAGTTCTGCTCGCGGGCCTGCCGCCAGAAGAGGATGGCGTCCTGGTTGCGCGCGATGTGGTGCAGGACGTCGGGATTCGCGTTCTTGAGCTTGAGGATGACCGGGGTGAGGTCGTTGGTGGTGAAGGTGTAGTACTCGGCGGCCACCTCCTGCATCCCGAACTCCTGCTTGGCCCGCTGGCGCGCGGACTCGGTGACGCTCTGGCCGTACGAGGAATCCTCCGAGAGGAAGGCCACGCGCAGCTCGTTGGGCTTCTTGCCGAGGCGGTGCGACAGGTGCTTGGCGATGAACTCGACATTGTACCAGCCGAACCCGGTGCCGTCGATCTCGGTCCGGAACACGTTCCGGAGCCCGCGCCGGGTGAACCGCGGATCCACGCAGGACGTCTCCCAGTAGATGACGTTCTGCCGCGACGCCGCCTCGCTGGCCGCTCCGCAGAGGGTGGAGGAGAAGGTGCCGGTGATGATCTTGACCCCTTCCCGGGTGGCGAGCCGGGTCGCCTCGGAGGCGGCGACGGTCGGATCCACCGCGTCCCCGACCGCGAACACCAGCTTCTTGCCCATCACGCCGCCCCGCTCGTTGATGAGGTCGCGCACGATCTCGTAGCCCTCGAGGTGCCGCTTGCCCTCGGCGGCGAGAGGGCCGGTCAGCGGCTCCAGGATCCCGATCTTGTACTCACCGCTGAGCTGCTGCGCCTGGAGGGCGCCGACGGCCAGCGCCACGAGACCAACCACCACCGCCCACTTCACGTGCCTCATGCCTGCTCTCCTCTCGTTGATCCGGGGTACTGCGATCGGGACGCGCGCGGCGCGCATCCGGGATGCACCGGGCGGCCAGTGTACCCCAATTGGGTGGCCTACTGCTCCTCCTGCTGCTGGGCCGCGATCTCCTCGGCGGCCATCTTAAGCCGGTCACGCCGGCGCTCCGGGATCTCCTGATACACCGGCACGTCGATCTGCTCCATCTCCTCGTGGAGCGCCGAGATGTCCTTGGGGGTGGACTCCTGGGTGCGCACCTCGGTGCGCAGGATCTCGTCCGCGTTGCCGCGGTAGATACCCTTGTTGGGCGGCACGTCGTCGTAGTGGCGGCCGTGGCCCACCACCACGTAGTGACCGTCGATCTCGCGGTTGTGGGTCGGATCGAAGGGCACCCACCCCGCGGACGGCGAGTGGAACTCCACCCACGCGTGGCTCTGGGCGGTTAGACCCTCGGGCGGCGGCACGTGCAGGTAGCCGCTCACGTAGCGGCAGGGAATCCGGCGCAGCCGTAGCAGGCCGAGCATGAGGTGGGTGAAGTCCTGGCAGACCCCTGCCCCCGCCGCGAGGAAGTCGTCGCTGGTCGAGTCGTAGCTGGTCACGTTCTTCTTGTAGGTGAAGTGCTCGCGGATGTGCCGCCCACAGGCGCGCACCTGCTCGCCGAGCGGCGCGGTGGCGGGAGCCGGCACGCCCTGCGCGAACCTGCGCAGCCCCGCGCTCGCCCGCACCGGGCCGTCGAAGGCCAGGAAGTCCAGGAGCGGGTACGGCGGGTCGGGGTAGGGGCGCCGGTCGGTGACGGCGGCCAGCGCGGGCGCGCCGGGATGGGTGCGGACCGCGGAGCGGGCCACCACCTCGATCCGGTCGTGGAAGTGCACGATCGTGAAGTGGTGGACCACGTTGTGGTTCCAGTCCCGATAGCGCGAGATCTTCGTCGGCGGGCCCACCGCGAGGACGAAGGACTGCAGCGTCTGGTCCCCGGTGGTCTTGGGCTGCATCCGGAGCTCGAGGAAGGACTCCCGGATGTAGGCGTCGTAGGTCAGCGACAGGGTGTGCTCGATCTCGACGAACATGGCGCTCAGGTTCCGAAGTACACGGTGGACACCGCGTCGTGGGCGCGGCCCAGCTCGACGAGGACGTGATCGAGGAAGGACAGGCTCTGGCCCTCGCGGATCAGGTCGTGGCCCTGGTAAGAGAGCTCGGCGGCCAGCTTGCCCACGATCCGCACCGACTGGCTCAGGTCGCTCGCGCTCGAGATGCGGTCGAGATACTCCTTCACCGCGGTGACCCCGTAGCGCACCGAGCGGGGGGTCTGCGGGTCGAAGAGCAGGAACTGCAGCACGTCGATCGGCTCGAGCCGTGCACCGAAGACCTTCCGGTAGTTCTCGAGCGAGGAGAGCCCGCGCAGGAGACTGCGCCACTGGCTGTAGAACAGCGGCAGGTCGATCTTGGGCTCGGCCGCCACCAGGGCGGGCAGCTTGGTGCGGAGGATCACGGTGGTGCGGAACACCCGCTCGAGCGACTCGCCGAGCTTGAGGAACAACCAGCCCGCGTCGCGGGTCAGGGTGTGCTCGATGGCGCCGACCGCGCTCAGGATTCCCCGATGCGTCGTCTGCATCGCGGTGCGAAACGTGGCGGGATCGGAGAGGCGGCGGCGGTTGTAGCCCTCGAGCTCCCGGTAGGTCTCGTTGAGGTTGATGAAGCATTCGAGGGTGAGGGCCTCGCGCACCGAGCGGGCGTTGTCCCGCGCCTTCTTGAGCGAGTGGAAGACCGAGTAGTGGTTCTCGGGGTCGATGGAGAGCCCCAGCAGGGTGGCGGCGGCGAGGCCGGCCAGGGGCCGCGGCGGCGGCTCGCCGCCCGGGAACCCCGGGAAGATGGCGCGCACGTCCTCCCACTCGCAGCGGGCGAGGCGCTCGTCGAGCCCGAGCACCTCGGTGGACAGCTCCTCGGTCACCAGGAGCAGGCGCGTGGTGTTCTCGGCGCGCTCGAGATAGCGGCCCATCCAGTAGAGCCCGTCCGCGACGCGGGAGAGGATCACGGCTCGCGCGGCGCGAGCACCCAGGTGTCCTTGCTGCCTCCGCCCTGGGAGGAGTTCACGACGTAGGAGCCGGCGCGGAGGGCCACCCGGGTGAGGCCGCCAGGCAGGACCCGGATGCGGTCGCCGTAGAGGATGAACGGCCGCAGGTCGACCCGGCGCGGCTCGAACCGGCCCTCGATGTGGGTGGGATGCGTGGAGAGCTGGACGAGCGGCTGCGCGATGTAGTTTCCGGGATTCTTCTTCATCGCGGCCAGGTACGCCTCGCGCTCCCTGGCCGACGCGAACGGCCCCATGAGCATGCCGTAGCCGCCCGCGTCCCCGGTGGTCTTCACCACGAGCTCGTCGAGGTGTTCGCTGATGTACCGGAAGTCGTCCTTCCGGAACCCGAGGTAGGTCGGCACCTGGGGCAGGAGCGCGTCCTCGCCCAGGTAGTACTTGATGAGGTTGGGCATGAACGCGTAGACTGACTTGTCGTCGGCCACTCCCGCGCCGGGTGCGTTGGCGAGCGCCACGTTGCCCTCGCGGTAGACGTTGAGCAGGCCGGGCACCCCCAGCATGCTGTCGCGCCGGAAGGAGAGAGGATCGAGAAAGTCGTCGTCGATCCTCCGGTAGATCACGTCCACCTGGCGCTTGCCGTGGGTGCGCCGCATGAAGAGGTGGTTGCCCTCCACGAGCAGGTCCCGACCCTCCACCAGCGGCACCCCCATCTCGCGGGCCAGGAACGAGTGCTCGAAGTAGGCGGCGTTGTGGATGCCCGGGCTCAGGACGACCACCACCGGGCTCTGCCCACGCCGCGGCGCCACGAAGCGCAGCGTCTCGAGCAGCAAGGTCGGATAGTCCTTGATCGGGCGCACCGGGTAGGAGCCGAGGAACTCGGGGAAGACGCGGCTCAGGAGGTTACGGTTCTCCAGCACGTAGGAGACGCCGCTCGGCACGCGGCAGTTGTCCTCGAGGACGAGGTACTCGCCCGTGTCGTTGCGGATGATGTCGGTGCCGACCACGTGGGTGAAGATCTTCCGGGCCGGGATCACGCCGAGGAGCTGCCGCTTGTACTCCTTGCGCGACAGGATCAGCTCCGCGGGCACGATGCCGTCCTTGATGCACTTCTGCTCCTGGTAGATGTCGGCGAGGAACAGGTTCAGCGTGGTGATGCGCTGGACCAGGCCGTCCTGGAGGCCCTTCCACTCCGCGGCGGGGATGATGCGCGGGACGAAGTCGAACGGGAAGATGCGCTCGAGCCCGTCCTTCTCGCCGTAGACCGTGAAGGTGATGCCCTGGCTGCGCAGGGTGAGCTGCTGCAGCCGCTCCCGGCGCTCCACGTCCTCCTTGGTGAAGGACTCGAGGATCGAGATGAGGGCCTCGTAGTGCGCGCGGGCGTGGCCGCGCTGGTCGAAGACCTCGTCGAAGCCGGTCTTGGGCGCGACCCACTTCATGGACGCGTCGCCTCCTCTGGTGCTAGAGCCTCTCCCGCGGCGCCGCCGGGTGTCAAGGCGCCGCGGGCCTGCGTGATAGACTGGTCCGCGTCATGTCGGCCGACGCGGCCCATCCGCCCCACCGCCACCTCACACCGGATACGATCCGCTTCTGTCCCCTCTGCGGGGCCGGCGTCGCCCGGCAGCCGGTCGGGCCCGAGAAGCACCCGGAGATGGTGTGCGCCGGGTGCGGGTTCATCTACTATATGAACCAGAAGGTGGTCGCCGGCACCATCCCGTGGCAGGACGGCCGCCTCCTGCTCACCCGCCGGGCGATCCATCCCGCCCACGGCAAGTGGACGTTCCCGGGCGGCTACGTGGACTGGGGTGAGACGGTGGACGCGGGCGCGCTCCGCGAGACCTGGGAGGAGACCGGGCTCACCGTCGAGCTGGGCGGCCTGGTCGGCGTATACTCCTACGCCTCCGCGCCGGTGGTCATCGTTGTCTACGAGGCGATGGTGACGGGCGGCAGCCTGACCGTCTGCCACGAGAACGACCGCCTCGAGTGGGTGACGCCCGCGGAGATCCCGTGGGACGAGCTGGCCTTTCCGTCCACGGTGGCGGCGGTGCGCGACTTCCTGGCGCGCCGGCCCGCCCGTGACTGACCGGAGCCGGCTCAAAGCAACGCGCTACCCACGTGGCGGCAGTGTCACGGTCGCACGTCCGGTGACCATCTTCTCGCTCGTCTGATTCTCGGCCCACCGCTCGAGCTCCAATGGGGTCGCGAGCACGGTGACGCCCGGATTGCCTCAGCTCGTGCGTGACGACGCGCTCCGCGGTGGCGGCCGGCCGAGCTTCGAGCGACATGGGGTATCTTCTTCTACCCCGATTGGCACGCCAGGTCAACGCCCCCGCGCCACGTATACTTGCCGGGTGCCCGTCCTCCTGGCCGCCCTCGGCGCGCTGCTCGTCTCGCTCGACTCCGCGATCAACATCGCGCTCCCCGCGATGGCGTCCGCCTTCGGCGTCGGGCCGGCGGAGATCCGCTGGGTCATCATCTGCTACGTCCTCACCTACGCGTTCACCGCGTTCGCGGCGGGCCTGATCGCGGATCGGCTCGGGCCCGGGCCGGTCTTCACGGCCGGGCTCTGGCTCTGCGCGGCCAGCTTCGTGGGCTACGCGCTCGCCTCGTCCTACGGGGCCGTGTTGCTGCTGCGCGTGGCGCAGGGCGTCGGCAGCGGCATGGTCTACGGCACCGCGCCCGCCCTGGTGACGCTGTCGCTGCCCCCGGCGCGGCATGGCCGTGGGCTCGGGGCCATGAGCCTGGGCATCGGGGTCGGCCTGGGGGTCGGCCCGGTGCTGGGCGGCCTGCTCGTGGAGGGCTTCGGCTGGCCCGCGGCCTTCGTGTTCCGGGCACCGCTGTTCCTCGCGCTGGCGCTGCCCGCGCTGACGGAGTTCGGCCGCGTCGCGGGCGCCGCGCCCACGCTCCGCCGGCTCGCGGTCGCCGACGTACTACGCCCGCCCGTGCTCCACCCGGCCGCGCTCGCGTTCCTGTCGCAGTACGCGCAGTTCGCGGTCTGGCTGCTCATGCCGTTCTTCCTGGTGACCGTGCGCGGCCTCTCGCCCAGCGTGGGCGGCGCGGTCTTCGTGCTCACCCCGCTCGCGACCGCGCTCGCGGCCCCGCTGGGCGGAGCCCTCACCGACCGCATCGGCCCGCGGTGGCCGCTGCGCGTCGGGCTCGCGCTCGAGGCGGCCGGGCTGCTCGCGATCGGCGGTGTCAACGGGGCGACGTCGATCGTTCTCGTCGGGGCCGCCCTGGCCCTCGTGGGCTTCGGGGCCGGCCTCTTCCAGGTTCCGAACCTGGCCCTGATGATGGCGGCGTTTCCCCCCGCGCAGCAGGGCGCGGCGGGCGGCCTCGCGTTCCTCGGGCGGACCCTCGGGAGCGCGGTGGGCGTGCAGGTGACCGCGCTGCTCTTCGACGCGCGGCTTCCGCGCGACGGCTTCCTCGCCGCCTTCCACGGCGCCTTCCTCGCGGCCGGCCTCGTGTGCGCGCTCGCGGCGGGCCTGGCGCTGCTCCCGGGCCGGCCCTCGGTGCCCCGCGGTGCCGTACCGCGGTGAGCGGGCAGGAAATCCGGCGCCGCGCCGCGGTATGATGTCCGGCATGGAGATCCTCGACCCGGTCGGCTCGACGTCCGCGGCGTCCCGGACGCTCGCCCCGCGGCCCGCTTCGCTCGCGGGCGCGGTCATCGGCGTGCTCGACAACTCGAAGCCCAATGCCCGTGTCCTGCTGGAAGGCGTCGCCCGCGCGCTCGCGCAGAAGGTCGGCGCCCGGGACGTGAGGATGTGGCGCAAGCCCGGGGCCTCGATCGGCGCCACCACCGCGGTTCTCGACGAGATCGCCGCGCAGTGCGGCGCCGTCCTCACCGCCTCCGCCGACTGAGGGTCGTGCACGTCGTGGAGTATCCACGACGCCACGCAGCTCGAAGGGCGGGGGATCGCCTCGGTCGTCCTGGGCACGCATGAATTCCGCCCGCTCGCGCTCGCCGAGGCGAAGGCCAAGGGGCTTCCCGACCTCGGCATCGTCACCGTGCCGCATCCCATCGGCGGCGTCGCCGAGGAGATCGTGGCGGGCAAGGCGCTGAACGCGGTGGACGGGGTCCTGGCCGCGCTCACGCGCGGCGCGGCCGCGGGCGGCGGCGCGTCGGCCGAGGAGGGCCCGGTGGCCCGGCATCGCGCGCCCGACGACCTGCTCGCCTTCCAGGGCTTCATGATAGACCGCGGCTGGGGCGACGGGCTACCGATGATTCCGGCCACCCCCGAGCGCGTCGCGGCCATGCTGGCGGGCGCCAGCCGGCCCGCGGGCGATCCGGTGGCGATCCTGCCGCCGCGGCTCGGCCGCGCGACGGTGGAGCGCGTGGCGGTCAACGCGGTGCTGGCCGGCGCGCTGCCCGAGCACTTCCCGGTCATCCTGGCCGCGGTGGAGGCGGTGGCGCGGCCCGCGTTCAACCTGCAGGCGATCCAGACCACCACGCACCCGTGCTCGCCGCTGGTCATCGTCAACGGCCCCATCGCCGCGCGGCTCGGGATCAACGGCGCCGGCAACGCGCTCGGGCAGGGCTCCCGCGCCAACGCGGTGATCGGGCGCGCCCTGCGCCTGGTGCTGCAGAACACGGGCGGGGCGCGGCCGGGGAGCGAGGACCGCGCGACGCAGGGGCATCCCGGCAAGTACAGCTACTGCGTGGCCGAGAACGAGGCCGCCTCGCCGTGGGAGTCGCTGTCGGTGGAGCGCGGATTTTCGGCCGGGGTCAGCACGGTGACGGTGTGCGCCTCCGAGAGCCCGCACAACATCAACGACCACGGCTCGTCCACCCCCGAGGGCGTTCTCACCACGGTGGCGGGCACCGCCGCGACCGTCGGCTCCAACAACATCTACCTGGGCGGCGAGCCGCTGGTCGTGCTGGGGCCGGAGCACGCGGCCACCGTGGCGGGCGGAGGCTGGAGCAAGGCCGATTTCAAGCGTGCGCTCTGGGAGCGGGCGCAGGTGCCGCTGTCGCGCTTCGACCCCTCGAACCTGGAGCGCTTCGCGGTGATCCACCCGGCCGGGTTCAAGGACCGGCCGCCCGAGACGCTCGCTCCGCTCGCGCGGGCGTGGACCGACATCATGATCGTGGTGGCGGGCGGCGCGGGCAAGCACTCCGTGCTGATCCCCACCTTCGGGGCCACGCGCTCGGTCACGCTCCGGATCGAGGCCTGAGCGCGCGCGGAGATCGCCGAGGCTATCGCGAGCGGGCGCCGGGCGCGTAGAGGCGGGCGAAGTACTCGCGCACCATGCGGTCCGAGCTGAAGCGCTCCACCCCCATCCTGATCGAGGCCCGCATCATGGAGGTCCAGCGCGCCGAATCGGCGAAGGCGGGCAGGACCTCCCGCTCGAGCGTCTCGTAGAGCGAGCTCAGGTCGCGCGCGTCCGGATCCGCGGGGGTGGTCGCGTCGCCGATGGCCCAGCCGGTGACGCCGTCCTCGCAGCCCTCGGGCCACCAACCGTCCAGCACCGAGAGGTTCAGCGCGCCGTTCATCGCCGCCTTCATCCCGGAGGTGCCGCTCGCTTCCATCGGGCGGCGCGGGTTGTTCAGCCACACGTCGGCGCCGCGGGTGAGCAGGCGGCCCAGGGCCATGTCGTAGTCCTCGAGGAACGCCACGCTCTTCGGCCACTGCCGCAGCTCGGCCACCAGCCGGGCGATCACCGCCTTGCCCTCGTGGTCCGCCGGATGCGCCTTGCCCGCGAAGAGGACCTGGACCCGGTGGCGCTTGACCAGGGCCGCGAAGCGCTCCGGATCGCGCAGCAGCAGGTCCGGCCGCTTGTAGGTGGCGGCGCGCCGCGCGAAGCCGATGGTCGGCGCGGTCGGATCGAGCCGCGCCCCGGTGCGCGTCCGCACCTCCACGAGCAGCTCGGCCTTGAGCGCGCGCTTGGCCGCCAGCAGGCGCTCGTCGCTCGCCAGCGCGGCGGGGATCCGCGGGTCCTGCCACGTGCCGGCGTGCACCCCGTTGGTGATGGCGATGATGGGCGCCGCGCCCTTCACGTGCGCCCACATGGCGCGGGCGGTCTCGCCGTGGAGCTGGGCCACCGCGTTGGCCAGGTGGGCCAGGCGCAGGCCGGCGACGGTCATGTTGAACGGGTCACCGCCCAGCTCGGTCAGCTCGCTCGGCACCAGCTCGCAACCGGCGCCGAGGCGGCGCAGGTCCGCGAGCGGGTGCACCTCGTTGCCCGCCGGGACAGGGGTGTGGGTGGTGAAGACGATGCGCTTGCGCGCGGCCAGCCACGCCTCCCGGAAGGTCTGTCCCGCCTCCATGCGGTCGGCGATCATCTCGATGCCCGCGAAGACGGCGTGCCCCTCGTTGAAGTGGTAGCGCTCGACCGGCAGGTGGAGCGCCCGCAGCGCCCGCACCCCGCCGATGCCGAGCAGCATCTCCTGGGCGATGCGGCAGTCCGGCTGGGGGTCGTAGAGGCGCCGGGTGATCCACAGGTCGCGCGGATCGGTGGGCTCGAGCAGGTAGAGCGGGGCGATCGCGTAGCGATCCACGCGCCAGACGCGGCACTCGACCTCGCGCGCCGCAACCCGCACACGCACGCGCGCGCCGGTATCGATGAGCCCGTCGGGCTTCTGCTCCGTCCACTCGTCGTAGGGATAGCCGTCGGCGCCGATGTGCTGGGAGGTATAGCCCTGACCCCAGCGGAGTCCGATGCCGACGACGGGCAGGCCGAGATCGCCCGCGGACTTCATGAAGTCGCCCGCGAGCACGCCGAGGCCTCCCGCGTAGGAGTGGAACTCCTCGTGCAGGCCGTACTCCATCGAGAAGTAGGCGACCAGGGGAGGGCGGGCCGGGGCGGTCAACGGAGCGGTCTCACATCTTCGAGCATACAACGGGGCGGGCCGAGGGGGTCTCCGCGAAACCGTGTCTTCTGCGCGCCGCCGAAGCGGCCCGCCCCACCCCCTCGCGAGGAGGCGAGTCATCTCCGGGGTCGCCACTGCCCGGTGATGAGCCTCGCGCCGCGCTGGAAGCTGAGATAGGCCCAGGCCCACTCGAAGAGGACGAGAAAGCGGTTGCGGAAGCCGATCAGGAACATGATGTGCACGAAGAGCCACGCGAGCCACGCCGGGAGGCCGTGGAGCTGGAGGCGCCCGACCACCGCGACCGCGGCGGCGCGGCCGATGGTGGCCATGCTGCCCCGGTCGCGGTAGCGGAAGGGCCGGGTGGGCAGGCCGGCGAGGCGCCGCCGCACGTTCGCGGCGGCGGTCCGCCCCTGCTGGATGGCCACCGGGGCCAGACCCGGGAGCGGGTGCCCGTCGGGTCCGGGGAAGGCGGACATGTCGCCGATGGCGAAGACCATGCCGTGGCCGGGGACCGAGAGATCCGGCTCCACCAGGACCCGGCCCGCGCGATCGAGCGGGACCCCCAGCGAGCGCGTGAGAGGCGAGGCGGCCACGCCCGCCGCCCACAGCACCGTGCGCGTGCGGATCTGCTCGCCGCCGAGCCAGACCGCGTCGGGCGTCACCCGCGTGACCGGCGCGCCGGTGCGCACCTCCACGCCGATGCGGGCCAGGGCGGCACCCGCGCGGGCGGACAGCGGCGCGGGAAAGCCGGCGAGCAGCCGCGGCCCGGCTTCGACGAGGACGATGCGCGCCTTCGTCGGATCGATGAGCCGGAAGTCCCGCGCGATGGTCTCGCGCGAGATCTCCGCGAGCGCGCCCGCGAGCTCCACGCCGGTCGGCCCACCGCCGATGACGACGGAGGTCAGCAGCGCCCGCTGCTCGGCCCCGTCCCGCTCGCGCTCCGCGTCCTCGTAGGCGAGCAGCACGCGGCGGCGGATCTCGAGCGCATCCTCCAGGCTCTTGAGGCTCGGGGCCAGCTCCTCCCAGTCGTCGTGGCCGAAGTAGGAGTTGCCCGCCCCCGCGGCCAGGACGAGCGCGTCGTAGATCAGCTCGCCTTCGTCCAGGATCACGCGCCGGCCGGCCAGGTCCACCGACCGGACCTCGGCGAGCAACACCGTGACGTTGGCCGCGGATCTCAGGATGGAGCGCAGCGGCGTCGCGATGTCGGAGGGGTTGAGCGCGGCGGTGGCGACCTGGTAGAGCAGAGGCTGGAAGAGGTGGTGGTTGCGCCGATCGAGGAGCGTGACCCGCGCCCAGCTCCGCGCGAGCGACCGCGCGGCGTAGAGCCCGCCGAATCCGCCGCCGACGATGACCACGTGCGGACGCCGCGCCGGGTCGCTCACGCGGCCATCTTCCGAGGGCGGGGGAGGGGTGTCAACCCTTGACAGGACGCGGGGTTGGCCATAGGGTGACTCGGACGGACCGGGCATCGCGCCGTGAACCGCAGCAACCGAGGACGAAGGGGATGACCACGCAGATCACCTCCCAGCGGTACGCCGTCGAGGACTTCCACGAGGCCATCGAGCTCTGCTACCAGCGGGGGTGGACCGACGGGCTGCCGGTCGTGCCGCCCACGGAGCCGGCGGTGCGCGCCATGCTGGACGCGGTCGGGCTCGAGCCCGCCGCCCAGGTGGCCTTCATCACGAATCGCCAGGTGGCGATCAGCGCCGAGAAGGTGGCGATCAACGCGGTGATGGCGGGCTGCCGGCCCGAGCACATGCCGGTGGTGCTCGCAGCGGTCGAGGGCATCTCCGACCCGCGCTGGGGCTATCACGGACCGGCCACCTCCACCGCCGGCGCGGGCGTGCTGATGATCGTCAACGGCCCCATCGGGCGGCGCCTCGACTTCAACTGCGGCGACAACCTCTTCGGGCCGGGCTGGCGCTCCAACGCCACCGTCGGCCGCGCGGTGCGCCTGGTGATGCGCAACGTGATCGGCACGATTCCGGGGCGCCTCGATCGCGGCACGGTGGGTCACCCCGGCAAGTACACCTACGTGATCGCGGAGAACGAAGCGGAGAGCCCCTGGACGCCGCTTCACGCGGAACGGGGCTGCCGGCCGGAGGACAGCGCGGTGACCGTGATGGCGGCGCTGGGGCCGCACCAGGTCTACAATCAGCTGTCGGGTACCGCGGAGGGTGTCCTGGGAACCATGTGCGACGCCATGCGCTACCCCGGCATGGCGGGCCAGCCCAACTACTGCGTGGTGCTGGCGGGCGAGCACATGCGGACGATCGCGGCGGACGGCTGGTCCAAGTCCGACATTCGCAAGTACATCTTCGAGCACACCACGAACACGATCGCCCATCTCAAGCGGACCGCCCGGCTGCCCGGCGCGATCAGGCCCGAGGACGAGACCGCGACCCGGCCTCTCGTGCTGACCCCGGATGATATCCTGGTGGTGGCCGCGGGTGGCCGCGCCGGCTCGTTCTCGTGCTACATCCCGGGCTGGGCGAGCCGTACCTCGTCGCAGGCGGTGACCACGGTGATCAAAGAGAGGAGAGCATGATGGCGAGCTTCGAGATCCTGGATCCGACGGTCGAGCCCCGGCGCCAGCCGCTGACCTACGTGGCGCGGCCGGACTCGCTCACGGGCAAGCGCGTCGGCCTGGTGGAGAACACCAAGTACAACTCGGACAAGCTCCTGCAGAAGATCGGCGACATCCTGAAGCAGGAGTACGGGGCCGCCGAGACCCGGATGTGGCGCAAGCACAACTCCGGGGTGCCCGCGCATGCGGAGATCATCGAGGAGGCCAAGCGTACCGTCGACGTCGTCGTCGCCGGCATCGGCGACTGAGGGTCCTGCTCGTCGGGCAGTGTGCTCGACGGAATCGTGTTCGAGAAGGTCGGCCTCCCGGCCGCGTCCATCGTCACCGACGTGTTCGAGGGCACCGGCCACGCCATGGCCCAGTCCTGGGGCGTCCCCGAGTATCGCTTCCTGGCCCTGCCGCATCCCATCGCTAATCTGACCGAGGCCGACCTCGACGCCCGCGCCCGCGCCATCGCGCCCGAAGTCGTCCGACTGCTCCTGAAAGGCCAGGAAGGCTAAGCAGGCGAACGGGTATCCGCGAGCTTGAAGAAGTAAACGGGTGTCCGCCGACGGGGGGAGTGCGGGGGCCATCTCGGGGTCCCCGCAGCTGGAGAGCCTGAAGAAGTAACCGGGTGTCCGCCATCTGGGGGAGTGCGGGGGCCATCTCGGGGCCCCCGCAGCTGAAGGGCCTGAAGAACGAGACGAATGTCCGCGGACCCTGACTACCGCCCTCCGTTCTGGTATCGAGGCCGACACCTCCAGACGCTATGGGGGCCGCTGCTCCGCAGCTGGCCGCGGCCTCCCCTGCGCCGCGAGCGCCTGCACACGCCGGACGGCGACTTCCTCGACCTGGACTGGCTCGTGGGCGCCCCCGAGCAGGGCCCGCTGCTCGTCATCCTCCACGGCCTCGAGGGCTCGGCCCGATCCCACTACGCGCGCGGCCTGTTGCGGGGCGCGGGGGTCCTCGGCTGGCGGGCCGCGGTCATGCACTTCCGCTCGTGCAGCGGCGAGGTCAACCGGCTGCCGAAGCTCTATCATTCGGGCGAGACGTCGGATCTCGAGTGGGTGATCGGCGAGCTCGCCAAGCGGGAGCGCGCGCCGCGCATCGGCCTGGTGGGCGTCTCCCTCGGCGGCAACGTCGCGCTCAAGTGGCTCGGCGAGCAGGGGGACGCGGCCCCGGCCGAGATCCGGGCGGCGGCTGCCATCTCGACCCCGTTCGACCTGGCCGCCTGCGCCCGCGTGCTCGACCGCGGGTTCAACCGCGCGGTCTACACCGGGAGCTTCCTGCGTACCATGAAGGCCAAGATCCGTGCCAAGCGGCACCTCTACGACGGCCGCGTGGACGTGGCCGCCGCGCTCCGGGCGCACACCTTCACGGAATACGATCGATTCTTCACGGCCCCGATCAACGGGTTCGCCGACGAGGGGGACTACTGGGTGCGGGCGAGCAGCGCCCCGTATCTCGATCGCATCCGCCGCCCCACGCTCCTGATCAACGCGATCAACGATCCGTTCATGCCGGCCGCGTGCCTGCCTACCACGGTGGTGGAGCGCTCGCCCTGGCTCGAGGCGGCCTTCGTCGCCGAGGGCGGGCACGTGGGGTTCCTCGACGGAGCGCTCGGGCGCGCCTCGTGGGCGGAGCGCCGCGCCCTCGCCTTCCTGGAGCGCCATCTGCTACGATGACCGCCGTGCTGCGACGGATGATCGGGCGGTGGGTGTTCCGGAACTGCGGCCGGCACGGCTACGACGAGGGGGTGCGCGGTCACACCGAGATGCTGCTGGAGGTGGCGGCCGCGTGATGGCAAGCGGGGCGCTGGTGATCCGGCGGGGCACCGAGCGGGACGTGCCCACCATCCTGACGCTGATCCGCGGCCTCGCCGAGTACGAGCGCCTCGCGCACGAGGTGGAGGCCACGCCCGCGCGGGTCCGGGCTCACGGCTTCGGGCGCCGGCGCTACTTCGAGACGATCATCTGCCGGCGGGGCGGCAAGCCGGTGGGCTTCGCGCTCTACTTCTTCACGTACTCCACGTTCCTCGCCCGGCCGACGCTCTACCTCGAGGATCTCTTCGTGCTGCCCGACGAGCGGGGCACCGGGGCGGGGAAGGCGCTGCTCCGGGCCCTGGCGCGCATCGCGGTCCGGCGCGGGTGCGGGCGTCTGGAGTGGGCGGTGCTCGACTGGAACCGGCCCGCGATCGGCTTCTACAAGCGCCTGGGCGCGAAGCTGCGCCGGCAGTGGATCCTCACGCGGCTCACGGGGGCCCCGCTGCGCCGCCTGGCGCGCTGAGGGCAACCTCGACGGCGCTGCGGGTGGCCGCGACGAGGATCGCCGAATGATCATCCGCTCCGCCCTCGCGTGCTCGCTCCTGGTCCTGATAGCCGCCACGCCGCTTCCGGCGTCCGCGCAGTCCATCACGTGCCCGCCCGGCAGCACGCGCGGCGGCACCGAGAACGAGGCCGGGAAGTTCCACTGGTGCGAGCAGGCCACGCCCGCCGGGCCGGTCCGCCAGGGCCCGATGGTGGGCTTCCATCCCAACGGCCGGCGCAGCTTCGAGCTCAACTTCGTGGACGGCTCCCCCCGCGGGGCCATCCGCGCCTGGTACGAGGGGGGCCAGCCGAGCATGACCGGGGAGACGCGGCCGGACAACGGCACGCTCGTCCTCTGGGACGAGCGCGGTCGGAAGCGGGCCCAGGTGGACGTGCGCGACCGGCAGGTCGTGACGCGCGCCTGGGACGGGGAGGGGCGCGAGGAGCGCTACGAGGAGGTGAAGCTCGCGAAGGTGATGCCCACCAACCGGAACCTGGTGCTCATCATGCAGCTCTGGGCGGTGGGTATCGGCATCCAGTAGCCCGCCTCACGCGTCGGAGCCTCCCGTGATCGAGGGCGTGGGCGCGCGGCGTCCGAGGAGCCGCGCGAGCCAGAGCCGCGGGGTGACGCGGGTGGAGAGGTCGTCGAGCGTGCAGCACCGGGCCGACCTTGGCGTGCTCGGCGAACACCGTGAAGGCCCGGTCGTCGTCGTGACAGGCGGTCGGTCACCTCATGATGATACCGCGGAGACGACCGGCGGGATCCGGTCCGCCCAGGGCGCGGCGGCCTCGAAGGCGGCGGCGGCCCGGAGGACGGCGGCCTCCTGCCGGCGGCGGCCGACGATCTGCAGGCCCACCGGGAGCCCGCTCTTCGTGAAGCCGCACGGCACCGAGATCGCCGGCAGCGCGGTGACCGTGATGCCGTAGGTGAGGAAGAACCACTGCGTGTAGTTGTCGAGCGCCTTGCCGTTGATCTCGGTGGGGTAGGGCTGCTCCACCGGGAACGGGGGCATCGCGACCGTCGGCAGGACCAGGAGATCGCGCGTCTCCATGAACGTGCGCACCCGATGCCAGAGGCGGGTGCGGAGCTTCTCGCCGTTGCCGATCTGCTCGGGCGTCAGCGAGAGCCCCTGCTTGATGTTCCACACCAGCCCCTTCTGCATCTCCGATTCCCAGCGGGCGAGCTTGTCGGCGTGGCGCGCCACCATGCCGAGCCCCCGGGTGGCCAGCACGATGTCGTTGACCTCGGCGAAATCGGGGCACGCCCGCTCGACCTTCGCGCCGAGGGAGCGGAACACGGCGGTGGCCCGCTCGGCGACCGCGGCCACCTCGTGATCCACCGGGATCAGCCCGTTGAGGTCGGGGGTCCACGCCACCCGCCAGCCCTTGATGGAGGGGCGCTTCACCGCCGTGGTGAACTGCCGCGGGTCGACGTCGTAGGAGAGCGGGGCGCGGTCGTCGGGGCCCGCCATCGCGGCCAGCATGAGGGCCACGTCGCTCACGGTGCGGGCCATGGGACCGGTCACGCTGAGGGAGTCCCAGCCCAGCTCCGACGGGTAGACCGGGATGAGGCCCGGCGAGGTGCGGAAGCCGACGACGCCGCAGAAGGCCGCGGGCGTCCGCAGCGAGCCGCCCAGGTCCGAGCCCTGGGCGAGCGGGGCCATGCCGGTGGCCAGGGCCACCGCGGCGCCGCCGCTCGAGCCCCCGCAGGTGAGCGCGGGGTTCCACGGATTGCGGGTGGCGCCGAAGACCGCGTTGAAGGTGTTGCCGCCGGCCCCGAACTCGGGCGTATTGGTCTTGCCGATCACGATGGCCCCGGCTCGCTTGAGCCGGTCCACGTAGAGCGCGTCCTCCTCCGGCACGTGATGCTCGAAGATCCGGGAGCCCCAGGTCGTGCGGATGCCCTTGGTGGGGGTCAGGTCCTTGATCGAGACCGGGACGCCGTGGAGCGGCCCGAGCGCACCCCGGCGCGTGAGCGCCGCGGTCGCCTTCCGGGCCGCCGCGAGGGCGGACTCCCGGGCGACCGTGACGTAGGCGTTCACCCGCGGGTTGACCGCGTCGATGCGGGCGAGCACCGCCTGCATGACCTCGAGTGGAGAGGCTTTGCGCGCGCGATAGAGCCGCTGGAGCTGGGTGGCGGGGACAAAGCACAGGTCACGAGCGGTCACGGAGGTCTCCTGGTCGGCGAGGGTGACGACCGGCGTTGCGACGGGACTTCAGCGTGTCTGCCGACAGGGCGCTAACTTGTGGGCCCCACGGGAGATGCCCCAGCGTTGGCAACCTGCGTGTCCTCCCCCGCTTTGCGAGACGAGAGGACTTTTCGCGGGTCGAAGGCGTCCCGCAGGCCGTCGCCGATGTAGTTGATGCTGAGCACGGTGAGGAAGATGGCGGTGCCCGGGAAGATGGCCCAGTGCGGGGCGAAGTCGAGGTTGTCCTTGGCGTCGAAGAGGATGCGGCCCCAGGTCGGGATGTCCGGCGGGAAGCCCAGCCCCAGGAAGGACAGGGAGGACTCCGCGATGATGGCCACCGCCACATCCAGGGACCCCGCCACGATCACCGGCCCCAGCGCGTTGGGGAGGATATGACGGACGATCTGGCGAAGCGGCGCCGCGCCCAGGCTGCGGGCCGCCTCGACGAACTCCTTTTCCCGCAGAGAGAGAAACTGGGCCCGCACCAGCCGCGCCACCGGCATCCATCGCAGGCCGCCGATGACGGCGACGATCAGGATGAACACACCGGCCTCCTGGCCGAAGAGGCCCTTGAGAAGGTCCCGGAAGAGATACACGATCAGGAGGAGGAGCGGCAGCTGCGGCAGGGAGAGGAACAGGTCGGTGACGCGCATGAGCGCGTTGTCCACGACGCCGCCCGCGTGCCCGGCGAGGGACCCGATGGCGGTGCCGAACGTGATGGCGATGAGCATGGCGGTCACGCCCACCGCGAGCGAGATACGGCCCCCGTACAGCATGCGGGCCAGGAGATCCTGTCCCAGGTCGTCGGTGCCGAACGGGTGGGCCCACGACGGGGCCTGCAGCTTCGCCTTGAAATCGATCTCGTCGATGGGGACGCGATAGACGAAGGGGCCGGTGAGCACGGCCAGAACCATGATCGTCAGGGCGGCCGCCCCCGCCACGGCCAGGCGATGGCGCCGGAAGCGGCGCCAGGCCTCGGCCCCGAGCGAGTCGCTCCGGCGGCGAGGCACGAGGCGTTCCGCGGTCAGGACCTGAGCTTCGACGCTGCTACGGGCCACCCGCCGCCCTCCGCCTACCGGTACGAGATCCGCGGATCCAGCCAGCCATAGAGGACGTCCGCCACGAGGTTGAAGAGCACGACGAGGCAGGAGAACACGAAGGTCACGGCCATGATGACGGGCGTGTCATTGGCCAGGATGGACGCGATCAGGAGTGAACCGATCCCGGGGATCCGGAAGATCTGTTCGGTGATGACCGCGCCGGTGAAGATCCCCGGGAGCTGCAGCGCCACCAGCGTGATCACCGGGATGAGGGCGTTTCGTACCACGTGCTTGAGCAGCGTCACGCGCTCCGACAGGCCCTTGGCCCGGGCCGTGTTGACATAGTCCAGCCGGATCACGTCGAGCACGGCGGAGCGGGCGAAGCGCATCAGGGAGGCGGCCTGGAACAGGGCGAGCACCGTGATGGGCATGATGGCCTGCTTGAGGTGCTCGACCGCCCACGCCAGGCCGGTCGCCTCGATATCCGAGCGGAAGATGAAGGGCAGCCAGTCCAGGTGGATGCTGAACAGCAGGATGAGGAGCAGGCCGGTGAAGAAGGTGGGCAGCGAGAACCCGATGAAGGCGAAGGTCGTGGCCAGCTGGTCGAAGATCGAATACGGGCGGGTGGCCGAGTAGATCCCGATCGGCAGGGCCACCAGCAGGCCGAGGATCTGGGCGGAGCCGAGCACGAAGAGCGTCACCGGCAGGCGCTGCAGGATCAGGACGTCGACGTTCACCCGGCTCACGAAGGAGAATCCCCAGTCCCCGCGGACCATCGAGGTGAACCACCGCGCGTAGCGCACCACGACCGGATCGTCGAGACCGAACTGCTGGCGGAGCCGTTGGGCCACCTCGGGGGGCACGTTGGGGTTGGTCGCCAGCTCCTCGAACGGATCCCCGGGCGCCAGCGCCAGGATGGTGAAGAGCACCAGGCTGATACCGGCCAGGGCCGGGATCGAGAGCACCACCCTGCGGAGGACGTATTTGCGCATACGGGGCGCCCGGGGGCGTCAGGGAACCCGCCCCCGGGCCGCCGGCCTCAGGCCTCCCGAACCCAGTTGCGGAGGTTCCAGAGATTGGAGTCCCAGCCGGAGATCGACGTGTTCTTGAGCTTGAGCGAGATCGCGGACTGGACGAGTCGCCAGAGCACCGGGATCACGACCACGTTCTGGATGACCAGGTCGTTCATCCGGATGAACTGCGCCGCGCGCTTGACCGGGTCCAGCTCGGTCAGCGAGGCGGCGAACAGCTTGTCGTACTCCTCGTTGCGCCACCGCGTGATGTTGCGACCCGACCACTTGTTCTCCTTCGAGGCGATCTCGTTCGATAGGAACTGTCGCATGAAGGTCTGAGGGTCCGGGGCGCCCATGGTGGTCGTGTACATCTGGATGTCGGTGTAGAAATGGCGGTAGGTGTCGGGGTTGGCGGGATCGGAGGAGAAGTACACGGAGGCCACCACCGACTTGATCTCGATGTCGATCCCGGCCTTGGCCGCGGCCTGCTTGACGATCTGCTGGTTCTTCTGCCGGGGCGCATTGATCGAGGTCTGGTAGACGAGCTTGAGCTTCTTGCCGTCCTTGGCCCGGATCCCGTCCGACCCCTTCTTCCAGCCGGCCGCCTCGAGGACCTGATTCGCCTTGTCCGGATTGAACTCCCACTTGGTGTTCTTCGAGAAGTACCGCGATGGGGCGTTCAGGAAATTCGCCGAGGTCCGGCCGGCCCGCCCGTAGATCTGCTCCTGGACGGAGGCGCGATCGACCAGGAGGTTCAGAGCCTGCCGGACGGCCGGATCCGTCAGGAACGGGTGCGGCTTCGTGATGCTGGAGCGCTCGCCGTCGACGTCGGTCCACGGATCCGTCTGGTTGCACTGGATGTGCTCGATGTTGCCGGCGACCGCGATATCGACCCGGCCCTTGCCGCCCTGCTCCATCCGGCGCAGGATCTCGTCCTCCACCTGCATGTTCCAGGCGAAGTCGAACTCGCCGGTCTGGATCACCGCGCGGGCGGCCGAGACCGCGTCGCCGCCGCCCTTCATCTCCACCCGGTCGAAGAACGGGTTGTTCGGGACGTGGTAGTTCGGATTGAGCTCGGCCCGCACGATGTCGCCGGGCTTGAAGTCGACGAACCGATACGCACCGGTGCCGACCGGCTTCAGGTTGTTGGGCGCTTCCCGGGACTTGCCGCCCCGGTAAGCGTCGAAGAGATGCTTGGGGATGATCTGCCCGGTCGCGGCGCCGCAGAAGGCCTCCGCCCAGAACGGGTTGGGATCCTTGAAGGTGATCTTCACGGTGTGGGCATCGACCTTGTCGATCCGGTCGATGCCCTTGTAGTTACCGATGGTGGTGGCGGCCGTCGCGGGATCGGCCGCGAACTCCCAGTTGAACACGACGTCGTCGGCGGTGAAGGGCTTGCCGTCGTGCCACTGCACGTTCTTCTTGAGCCGCCAGGTCACCGACTTGCCGTCCTTCGAGAGCCCGCCATTCTGGGCGCTCGGGATCTCCGCCGCGAGGGTGGCGATCAGGTTGCCGTCCGGGTCGAAGGACGCCAGGGGCTCGTAGAACACCCGCGAGCCGTCCTGGTCCTTGGTGCCGACCGCGAAGTGCGGATTGAGCAGGGTCGGAGACTGCCACCACAACACCTTCAGGAGGCCGCCGCCGCCCCGCTTGGACGGGCCGGCCATGGTCTGGGCCTGGGCGATGCCCGCCGAGGCCAGCATCTGGGCGGCCATCGGCGCGGTCAGGCCGAGCGCCACCATCGTCTGGACGAACCGCCGCCGGCTCAGAACTCCGGCCTTGACATCGTCGATCATTCGTCGCAACTCGTGCTGTTCCATCAGGGGGCCTCCTCAAGGTGGGTCAACGCCGACCGGTTGGATGGTTCCTTATAGTCTTCGTTGCCAAAACTGTCAAGTCCGCCGACCGGTTCCGGGCTCCACCGGCCGAGGGGCGAGGGGAGCACCCCGCGGCCCCGGAGCGGTCGACGCGGTCGCGCTCCGGGTAGCGGAAGCGCGGGCGCAGCGCGTAGCCGCATCATCGGGGTCGCGTTCGCCGGTCCGGGGTCAGCATGCGCACCGCGACGTCGAGGGCCTCGAGCATGCTCTCGGGGTTGGCGATGCCCTTCCAGGCGCGGTCGAAGGCGGTGCCGTGGTCCACCGAGACCCGCAGGAAAGGCAGGCCGACGGTGACGTTGACGCCGGAGAGACCGGTCCAGGTGCCGCTCTGCTCGTCGTAGTTGAAGCCGAGGGTCTTGACCGGCACGTGGCCCTGATCGTGGTACATCGCGACCACGATGTCGAACTCGCCGCCGCGCGCCCGCGAGAAGAGGGTGTCGGCGGGCAGGGGGCCGTGCACGTCGAGCCCCTCGCGGCGCGCGTCCTCGACGGCCGGGATGATCTGCGTCTTCTCCTCGTCGCCGAAGAGGCCGTCCTCGCCCGCATGGGGGTTGAGCCCGCACACCGCGATCCGCGCCCGGGGATGGCCCAGGCCGGTCATGGTCTGCTGGGCCAGGCGGATCACGCGGCCCACCCGCTCACGCGTCACCAGGTCCGGCACGCGGCGGAGCGCCACGTGCGTGGTCACGTGGATGACCTTGAGCTCCTTGCCCATCAGCAGCATCGCGAAGTCCTTGGTGTCGGTGAGCCGCGCCAGGATCTCGGTGTGTCCTGCGTGCTGGACGCCCGCGGCGGCCAGCGCCTCCTTGTTGACCGGCGCGGTGACGATCCCGTCGATCGACCCGGCCTGGCAGAGCCGCACGCCGGCCTCGATGTAGGCGTAGGCGGCGCGCCCGGCCTCGGCGCTCACCGTGGACCGGGGCAGGGTCGCGCAGTCCACATTGGCGAGATCGAGGCACTCGAGCCGGCCGGGCTCGAAGGTGCACGCCGCCACCGATTGCACCGCGTGCAGGGTGAGCGGCGAGCGCAGGAGCGCGAGGGTGGCCGCCATCACCGACCGGTCGCCGATCACCACCGGGCGGCAGGCGGCCCCGACTTCCGGATGCGCGAGCGCCTTGGCGATGATCTCGGGCCCCACGCCGGCGGGGTCGCCCATGGTGATGCCGAGCACCGGAGCGCGGGCGGCGATCACCGGGTTCCTCCCAGGAGCGTGGTGAGGAGATCGGCGCCGCCGAACCCGCCCGCCTTGGTCAGCAGGGCCAGGGCGCGCCCATCGTCCCGGACCAGGCGACCCAGGGCCAGCCCGTCGGCGGGGGCGCCGACGAGATCGAAGCGGCGCGGGCGGAGCGCCCGGATCAGCGCGTACGCGGTGTCGCCGCCGGTGACCGCGACGAGATCGGGCGCGGCGCGCTCGATGATCCGCGCGGCCGCGACGGCCAGGTGGCGGGCGACCGCCTCGCGGTCCGCCGGCGCCGTCGGGCTGGCCACGAGCGCGCTGCGCCCGGCTCCGAGCGCGGCCACCGCGGG
>DATLFG010000071.1:0-20986 GCA_035524955.1 Candidatus Limnocylindria bacterium
GGACCGCGGAGCTGAAGGCCGCGGAACCGAGCACCCTGGAGCAGGAGCGCGCGGTCGTCGCCGCGGAGATCACTCGGCTGGAAGGCGCCCGCCAGCGGCTCCTCGATCTCCTGGAGACCGGTGACGACCCGGGCGGTGTCCGCACCCGGCTAACCGAGCGGACCCGGGATCTCAACACCGCTCGTGCCCGCGCCGAGCACCTCGAAGGCCAGGCCATCTCCGACCGGTGGGCGGACCCGGCTTACCTGGCGAAGCTGCAGGCGGCCATCGAGGAGCGTAGGGTGTACCTGAGTGGGCACCCGGACCGGACGGGGCCGCTCCCCGTGGCGGCCCTGCGGTCCCTCTTGCGGAAGCTGCTCGACGTGATCATCATCGAGCGGACCGAGGACGGGATCGGGGTCCGCTTCAACTGCGTCCTCGCCGACAGCGCGTGGATCGAGGAGAAGCCCTCTGAGAGCGTGAATAGTCACCTAACTACCCGCTCCTCGGGGGAGAGGGCAGGGTGAGGGGTGGTGGAGCGAGGGGTGGTGGAGCGAAGGGGAGCCTCAGCGGTCGAGCAGCTCCCGGAGCTGGCGGGCGAACGCGGGGCCGGTCCCGGCCTCCTCGTGCTTGAAGTAGACGAAGGTGTCGCGCCACCGCGCGCCGAGCTCCCGGATCCGCCGGCCCCACCCCTCGAGATCGGCGACGGTATAGCCCTGGTCGCGCAGGCGCAGGTAGCCCCAGTCGGCGGTCACCTCGACCGGCGTGGTGGCCTCCTCGGTGTCGGCCACGCAGAGGGCGGCGTTGGCCGCGCGGAGGCGCTCGTACACGTCGTCCGAGAACCAGCTCTCGTGGCGGAACTCCAGCGCGCACCGCAGGCCCGCGGGGAGCTGAGCGAGCAGGTCGCCCAGCCGGACCAGGTCCTTCTTGAAGTTGGGCGGGAGCTGGAAGAGCACCGGGCCGAGCTTCGGCCCGAGGCCGGACGCGGTGTCGAGGAAGTAGCGCAGCGGATCGCCGATCTCGCGCAGCCGCGCCAGGTGGGTGATGCGCTGCGGCGCCTTCAGCGTGAACGAGAAGCCCGCGGGCGTCTCCGCGACCCAGCCCACGATGGTCTTGGCATTGGGCATGCGGTAGAAGGTGTAGTTGATCTCCACCGTGGAGAAGCGCTCGGCATAGTAGGGCAGCATCTTGCCGGTGGGGAACTTCTCCGGGTAGAAAGTGCCCCGCCACTCCGGATAGTTGTAGCCGGACGTGCCGATCGCGATCATGCGAAGCGATGAAGCGCGATGCCGCAGGCCGCCGCGACGTTGAGCGAGTCGACTCCGGCCGCCATCGGGATGCGCACCGCGACATCCGCGGCGGAGCGTGTCGCATCGCTCAGGCCCACGCCTTCGGAGCCCAGCAGCAGTGCGAGCCGCGGCCGGCGCGGCGCGCGGGCCGCGACCTCGACGATGTCCTCCGCGTCCGCCCCGGGGCAGAGCGCCACCAGCCGGTATCCGGCGTGGCGCAGGGCCGCGAGCGCCGCCGCCCAGTCCGGCACCCGCGCGAACGGCACCGCGAGCGTGGCGCCCATCGAGACGCGGATCGCCTTGCGGTAGAGCGGATCGGCGCAGTCGCTCGAGAGGAGCACGCTGGCCGCCCCGAACGCCGCCGCGTTCCGGAACACCGCGCCGACATTGTCGGGATCCGCCACCCCCTCGAGCGCCAGCAGTGTGCGCGGCCCCGCCGGGTCCATCAGCGCCTCGGGTGTGAGGGGCTCCCCACGCACGGCCAGGGCCAGGCAGCCGCGGTGGAACTTGAAGCCGACGATGGCGCGGATCGTCTCGGCGGAGGCCACGTGCACGGGCGTCGCGGCGTCGTCGGCGAGCAGGGTGCGGAGATCGTCGAGCGCGGGCGGAGTCACCAGGAGCGACTGGACCGGGAAGCGGGAGGTCTCGAGCAGGCGGCGGACCAGGAGACGGCCCTCGGCCAGGAACAAGCCCTCGCGGCGGCGCAGCTCGCCGTCACGCGCGTCGCGATATCCGGCGATGCGCGGGTCGGCGGGATCCTCGACCATTTCGACCTTCAAAGCCGCCTCCGTGGCGGCTATGATCACACGGCGAGGTTGGGACGCGAAAGGGCCCGGCTGGACCGGGCCCCTGAGCGAAGTTCGGGAGAGGCGGACGAGCTTAGTGGTAGGCGACGATGCTCGTGGCCCACTCCGGAAGGTCGACGTCGGCCGGCCGGGGCAGGTCGAAGCGGATGCGGCTCAGCACGAACTGAGGGAGCGCGACGTGCTCCATGCAGCGCAGGCAGTAGAAATCGAGCTCGAGCTGAGCGCGGCGGCCCTGGAACTCGAGGGGTTGCTTGCAGATCGCGTGGTAGAGCTCGCCGTCGTGGCTCGCGTAGACGCTCGCGAGCGGCGACTTGGCGATCTCGGCGGCCAGGACGGAGTCCGGATGGCGCCGGCTGACGCCGGTGCTCCCCTTCGGGCGGCCACGCTTCCGGCGGACCTCAGGGGGGTGGGGGTCGGTGACGTGCTGCCTAGCTGCGCTTTCCCGGGATCCGTGTACGCGATCTCGATTTCTCATGCAAGCCCTTAGAGCAAGAGGCGTTCCACAGGTGACACTGCTTCTAACATACTGGAATTACGGATATCTGCCGCAGTCATCTGGGGCCACGGGGCCCGGGGACCAACAAAATTCGGCGCATCATGGTCGGAGGTTGTCATCTCACGAACAGCGGGTGCCCGGTTCCGATCCGGGGCACGCCGCCCGGAGGCTAGCGATGCTCGGTGTCGTCGCGACCATCAAGGTGAAGCCGGGAATGGAATCGCAGTTCGAGGCCGTGGCCAAGGAGCTGGTGGCCAAGGTCAATGCCAACGAGCCGGGCTGCCGGCTCTACGCGCTGCACCGGGGAGAGGCGCCCCAGACCTACGTGTTCATGGAGCGTTACGCGGACCAGGCGGCGGTGGAGGCCCACCGTGCCACCGACTACTTCAAGGCGCTGGGCCGGAAGATGGGCGAGTTCATGGAGGGGCGGCCGGAGATCCTCCGCCTCAAGGAGGTCGAGTAACGATCAACCGCCGACCAGCTTCACGGTGTAGCCGAGCGCGCGCAGCCGCGCGGCGAGCCGCTCCCGGTGGTCGCCCTGGATCTCCACCACGCCGTCCTTGAGGGTGCCGCCGGCGCCGCAGAGCCGCTTCATCTCGGAGAGGCGCACTTTCAGCGCGGGCCCGCGCTCGGGCAGGCCGTGAATCACGGTCACGGTCTTGCCGTTGCGCCCGCCGCGATCGCGGAAGAGCCGGACGACGCCGTCGCGCGGAACGGGTGGAGCAGCCACGTGCCGGAATCTAGCAGAACGGGAGGAGTCTCGTGAAGATCACCGACGTCACGCTCACGCTGTTCGCCTGGGAGAACATTCCCGCCACGACTTACGGCCGGCACACCGGCAAGTTCGGCGGCCAGAGCCAGCTCGGGCTGCTCACCCTCCGCACCGACGAGGGGGCGGAGGGCCACGCCTTCCTGGGCTCGGCGAGCCGCGGCGCCCAGCACGACGCCGAGTCGCTGATCGCCGCGCTCAAGCCGCTCGTGCTGGACCAGGATCCGCTCGACCGGGAACGACTCTACCAGGCCCTGCTCTCGCGCAGCCGTCACACCACGTGGCGCGCGATCGGAGCGGTGGACGTGGCGCTGTGGGACCTCGCGGGCAAAGTGACCGGGCTGCCCATCCACCGGCTGCTCGGCTCCTACCGGGAGCGCCTGCCCGCCTATGCGAGCTCCGCGGTGCTGCCGTCCAAGCAGGCCTACGCGGAGGAGGCGGCCCGCTTCAAGGGCGCCGGCTGGACCGCCTACAAGATCCACCCGCCGACCGACCCCCGCCTGGACATCGAGATCTGCGAGGCGGTGCGCGGGATGGTGGGCGACGCCTTCACCCTGATGCTCGACTCCACATGGGCCTACGACTATCCGGCCGCGATCCGGGTGGGCCGCGCGGTCGAGCGCCTCGGCTACCACTGGTACGAGGACCCGCTGCCCGACGACGACCTCTACAACTACGTCAAGCTCAAGCAGCACCTCTCGATCCCGATCCTCGCCACCGAGTACGCGCCGGGCGGCTTCACCGCCTACGCGCCCTGGCTCGTCGCCCGCGCGACCGACTATCTTCGCGGCGACGTGGCGGTCAAGGGCGGCATCTCCGCGCTCGTGAAGACCGCGCACCTGGCCGAGGGCTTTCACATGAACTTCGAAATCCACCACGGCGGCAACTCGCTCAACAACGTGGCCAACCTCCACGTGGCGATGGCGATCCGGAACTGCGAGTTCTTCGAGGTGCTGCTGCCCGCGGAGGCCCAGAAGTACGGGCTTGTCGCCGACATCGACGTGGACTCGCACGGCATGGTGCGCGCCCCCACCGCGCCCGGCCTGGGCGCCCAGATCGACTTCGAGCTGATCGAGCGGAAGAAGATTTCGACGCTGACCTGACCGTCGGTGACTCGCCCGCTTCGAGCGCGGGCTACGCCCGCGCAACCTGTTTCTGGGGGGAGGTTCGGAAGGGGGTGTAGTCCCCTTCGAGCTCCTAGTCCAGCTCGGCGACGATCGCGGTCAGGGCGGCGGTCGCGCGGTGGAGGGCGGCGGGCTCGAGCGTCTCGAGCGTGTCGTCGCTCGTGTGGTAGGTATGGAACGGGGGCGGCCGCTGGATGAGGCTCCGCACGCTGGAGCGCATCGGGCTCAGCACGAAGCGGCGCAGCGCGTCCGCGTGGGCCGCCGGCACCATGGTGAAGCCGTAGGCGGGGATGCCCGCGGCCGCGAAGGCCCGGTGGTCGCTCCCGAAGACCGGGATGCGACCGATCACGTGATGACCCGCTTCACGGGCCAGCCCGATGGACTCGAGCGCCGCCGTCACGGATCCCAGGAACGGGGTGGGCTCGCCCGCGTCCCAGAGCGCCACCGTGTCGCCGATGCCGCACAGCTCGAGGCTCAGCACACCGGCGACGTCGCTGAGCGGGGTGTCTTCCACGTAGGCGCGCGCGCCCAGGTAGTCGAGCTCCTCGGCGGCGGTGAAGAGCAGGCGCACGCGCCAGCCGCGGGGGATCCGGCCGGGCAGGCGCGGGATCAGGTGCAGCAGGATGCCGACGGCGGCCGCGTTGTCGTTGGCTCCGGGGCTGCCGGGGACCGCGTCGTGATGCGCGCACAGCACCAGGACTCGCGGGCCCTCGCCGAGCTCGACCGCGAAGGTGTCGCCCCGGCCCTCCGGGCGCGTGAAGCGATGGCGCGAGAACCCGAGGCCGCGGTACTGGAGATAGCGGGGCAGGGCCGCTTCCCGCGCCGCGTTGTCGCGGCCGCAGAGGAGGCGGGTGAGCGCGGCGGGCGAGTCGTCCCCCACCAGCACCGTCTCGAGCGGGGCGGGAGGCGCGACGGGGCCGCCCGGGCGGCGGTTGAGCCACCGCCCCAGCGACCGTAGCAGCAGTCGGGCCGCCGCGCGGGTGACCGTTCTCAGTTGAAGACGACCACGCCGCGGGCGACCTGACCGGTCCGCAGCGCGGTGAAGCCCTCGTTGATGTCCTCGAGCTTGTAGGTGCGGCTGATCAGCTCGTCGATCTTGAGGCGGCCGTCGAGGTAGAGGTCCACCAGCTTCGGGAAGTCGATGTTGGGGCGCACCGAGCCGTACATCGTGCCCTTGATCGTCTTCTCCTGGAGGGCCATGTTGTAGGGCGTGATCGGCGCGCGCACGTTGAGCGCGGCCATGCCCACGATCACCGCGGTGCCGCCCGGCCGGATCGCCTCCACGATCTGCAGCGTGGTGGCCTCACCGCCGATGGCGTCGAAGGCGTAGTCGACGCCGCGGCCCTGGGTCAGCTCGCGCACCCGGTCCACCACGCTGTCGCTCTTGGCGTTGATGGTGTGGGTCGCGCCGAAGTCCTTGGCGTAGGTGAGCTTGCTGTCGAGGAGATCGGCGGCCGCGATGATGCCGGCCCCGGCCAGCTTCGCGCCCTGCACCACGTTGAGCCCCACGCCGCCGCAGCCGATGACGAGCACCGAGGCGCCCGCTTCCACCTCAGCGCAACGCGTGACCGCGCCGACCCCGGTGGGTACGCAGCAGCCCATCAGGGCCGCCTGCGGCCACGGCATCTCCGTGCGGATGGGCACCAGCATCTCGGCCGGACACACCACCTGCTCGGAGAACGTGCCGATGCGCGCCATCTGGTAGATGTCCTGCCCGTTGCGCTTGAGGCGGTAGGTGCCGTCGAGCATGCCCCAGCGGGGCGAGGCGTGCCCGTCGCAGAGGATGGAGCGGCCCATCGAGCAGTAGAGGCAGCGGCCGCAGTGGGGGCGGAACGAGAAGATGATGTGATCGCCGGGCTTGACGCTGGTGACGCCCCTCCCCACCTCCTCGACCATGCCGGCCGCCTCGTGGCCCAGCACCATCGGCAGGGGCGGCGTCCAGTCCCCGTTCATGATGTGCCAGTCGCTGTGGCAGATGCCCGCGGCCTTGACCTTCACCCGGGCCTCACCGGCTTTCGGGCCTTCCTGGACGAGATCGACCACTTCGAGCGGAGTATTGGCCTTGTAGAGGACGGCCGCTTTCAAGGGGCTCTCCTCCTTCTCTCCTCTCCCCTCAGGGGAGAGGGTTGGGTGAGGGGTTAGGTGGTGAGGGGTTAGGTGGTGAGGGGTTGGGTGCTGAGGGGTGGTTTCGGGCAGCGGCTAGGGAACGGCGGTGACGTCCACCTTCACCTCGGTCGCCACCGCGACCGTGCGATAGAGAGGTCAGCGATCCCGCCACGTCTCGACCAGCGCCTGGGCGGCGACCTGGTCCACCCCGCGCATCTCGAACGTCACGTGGATGGCCTGGAACCGGTTGGGCGCCGCGTTGCTGCGGATGCCCTCGATCACCACCTCCATGCTCCGGAGCGGCACGCCGGTGTCGTGCGCGTGCTTCTCGATGAGGGTCACGCCGCAGGACGAAATGCCGGCGAGGAAGGCCTCGCCGTTGGTGATCGCCTCGTTGGGCCCGGACGGCGAATCGAGCACGAAGTGCTGCTGCCGGGCGCTGTTCAGCGAGCGGCCGAGCACGCCGCTCGAGCCGGACCGCACCGTGTCGATCGTCAAGCCGTCGGCCATGCTTCCTCCGGGTGCAACAGAGCGCTGCGCGCCCGATGATGCGGTGGGGCGCCGGCCCTGTCAAGCGCGGTATCATCGACCGCGATGATGGGGAGTGCCACGACGAGGACGCCATGACGGGGCTGCGCTGGTCGCACCTGTTCTTCCTCCTCTCCACCTGGGCGGTGGTGTCGATCGTGGCCTTGCTGGTGGTGGGGCTCGCGTGGACGCTGCGGCTCAAGCCGCAGGCCCTCGAGGACGCGCGCGCCCAGCGCCAGGACATCGTGCGCGTGCTCGCGCGGCTCGCGGATGCCCAGGTGCGCGACCGGCTCGACGCCCTCGGGCCGCTCGCCGCCCACTTCGCCCGGAGCTGGGCCTCCCTCGATCCGCGCGCGCTCCAGGGCGAGATCGATACCATGCGGACGATGCTGCAGATGCCGACGCTCTTCGTGGTGTCACCCGACGGCCGGCCGCTCGCCTTCAGCCCGCTCACCGGGCCGGACGGCACGTCCAACCTCGAGCTGCGCTACGCGGATCGGCCGCTGCTGCAGGAGGCCATCCGCGTCCAGGGCCCCGCGGTTTCCGGCATCATCTTCGGCCGGGCCGCGCGCGACTTCATCGCGGGCGCCGCGGTGCCGATCAAGCAGGGCGAGCAGATCGTGGCCTACCTGATCGGGAGCATCCGGCTGCAGGGATCCATCGAGGCCATCGAGCAGGCCGGCCCCGGGGGCTGGCTGATCATGATCGACTCGGGCAAGCAGGCGATCTACCTGGACCGGCAGAGCCGTCAGCTCACCCAGGAAGACTGGAAGAACCATCCCTTCGTGGCTGAGCTGAGCCGGCGCCGGGGCGACGGGCTCGCCGCCCTGGGCGAGGACGACGAATGGCTCCTCACCCAGGCGGTGATGCCCACGCTCAAGGTGGACCTGGTCTACGCGGCTTCGGTGCGCCAGATTCTCGAGAGCCAGCGCGCGGTCCTGCTGACCCTGGTCGCCACCCTCCTGGTCTCGGTGGCCATGAGCCTGGCCGTGAGCACGGTGACCGCCGTTCGCTTCGTCCGGGAGGAACGGGCGGCCGCGCTCAGGACGCGTATGGGGACAGGGGGTTAGCGCGCGCCCGGGGGGCCGTTTCACACCCGACCGGCCGCGGTGTCTCATGGGCAGAGTGATGGCAGAGGACGCGTTCGAGGCGGTGGTGGGGGCCCACCACGCGGAGATCCGGCGCTACCTGCTGCGGATCACGGCGCGCGGCAGCGACGCCGACGATCTCTCGCAGGAGACCTTTCTCCGCGCGTTCCGAGCGTACCGCGCTCTGCCGCCGGGCGCGAACGTGCGCGCGTGGCTCTTCGCGATCGCCACGAACCTCGGCCGCAATCACTTCCGGGCCCAGGGCCGGCGCCGCCGGGCCTACGCCGCGGCGGCAATGGAGATGAGGCCGGACGCGCCGGATCGGGCCGACGGCGGGGTGCTGGCCGACGAGGCGCGCGAGCGGTTGGAGCGGGCGATCAGCGGGTTGCCCGGCAAGCAGCGACTGGCCTTCATCATGAGGAAAATGCACGAGCTCGAATACGCGGAGATCGCAGCGAGCCTGTCCTGCTCGGAGGAGAGCGCCCGCGCCCATGTCTTCCAGGCCCTCCGCAAGGTGCGGCGGAGTCTCGATGGTCATCTCCCCGTCGAAATGGAGTCCCGGTCATGAGCCCTCAGCATCCCCGGTGCCGTGCTGTCGAGCCGGACCTCCTGAGCGTCGCCGCCGGCGAGGCGGGCGCCGCCGCCGCCGGACGTGTGGACGCCCACCTGGCCACCTGCCGCCTCTGCCGGGAGGAGCTCGCGCACTACCGCGCCCTCGAGGGCATGATGGACTCGGTGCGGCACGCGCCGCTTCGCGACGACGACGCGACGCTCGCGCGCGCACAGCTCGCCTCCCGGATCGCGGACCTGCGCTCGCGCCTGGTCGGCTTCGGGATCTTCCCGTCGCCGCTGGGCCGTATCCTCATCGGCCGCTCCGAGCAGGGGGTGGCCCTCGTGCAGTACCTGCCCGCGGGCGGCTCGCTGCCCGCCCACGTGCGCCGGCTCCTCGGCGAGGACGCGGTCGAGGACCGCACGGCGACCGAGGCGCTGCGGGCGGAGCTGGTGGAGTATCTCGAGGGCCGGCGCGCGCGGCTCGACTGGCCGCTCGACCTTCGCCGGATGCGGAGCGACTTCCAGCGCCGCGTGCTCGAGGCGACATCCGCGCTGCCCTACGGTGCCGTCACCTCCTACGCGGGAATCGCCGCGCGCATCGGCGCGCCCTCGGCGGTGCGCCCGGTCGCGCAGGCGCTGCGCTGGAATCCGCTCCCGATCGTCATCCCCTGCCACCGGGTGATAGGCGGCTCGGGGGCGCTCACCGGCTATGCGGGCCGCCGCGTGGAGCTCAAGCAGCGCCTGCTCGCGGTCGAGGGCGTGAAGACGGTCGCGGCGCGGAACGACTTCAAGGTGGACCGCGAGGCGATGTACACGATGGTCACCGGCGACACCGAATACTGCGTGCCGACCTGCGGCTCGCTCCTGTCCCGGTCGATGGTCACGCTCACGCTGTTCAGCACGCGCGAGGGCGCCGAGGCCGCTGGCTTCGCGCCTTGCACCAGCTGCCGGCCCGATCTGCATCCGCTGCCCGCCTGACCCCGGTCCCCGACCGCACCTCGCCTTTCACACCACGTCGCCACCGGTGTCTCACGGCTAGATGGAGGTGGCCATGGAAGATATCGTCCAGATCAGGCTGCTGTTCGTGGCAGGAGTGCTCGTGATGTTCGGGGTCGTGGCGCCGCTCGCCTACGCGGTCGCGCGCCTCGTGGATTGGGTCCGTGCTCGGGCCGGGCGCGCCCGCCCGGCCACGAGGGCGCGCCGGACCGTGAACGAGATGCCGGCGAGGGGGACACGATGAGCCTCCAGTGGGGGATCGTGACCGCGGCCGCGCTGCTCCCGTTCGCGGCGGTGGCGGGTCTGCTGTGGCTGGCGCGGGTGATTCGCGAGAAGCGCGACGTGGCCGTCGCGCGGCAGATCATGCTCACCGACGCCATCCATCGCGAGCTGGGCGCGGCGGCGGCGCCCGAGGTGCGGCGGAGCTGGACGGGGGGCTGGATCGTGTCGGTGCGACTGCCCTTCCACCGCGAGAAGACGGTGGGTGCCGTCACCCGGATCACCCACGATGTGTTCCGGCGACTCGATCGGCAGGACCCGCCACGGCTCCGCCTCGTGCTGATCCCGCAAGAGCTCCGGCCCGGCCACCAGGCGCGGACGATCGGATCCCCTCGATTCGGCGCCCGGCTCGGCCGGGCCGCCTAGGGAAGGAGAGCGAGCATGGACGGCAATAGCTACGCAGTGGAGGTGATCGCGGCGGAGCGGCTCGCCGAGCTGCGCGCCGCCCGCGCGCGCGCGGCGTTGATCGAGTCGGTCCGCGGGGGGCACGGCCGCCGCGTGAGCGCCGCGGCGGGTGCCGCCCTCATCCGGCTCGGCCGCTGGCTGGCCCCGGGCGAGACGGTCACGGCGCCGAACGCAGGGGTGCGGGTCGGCCGCTGAGATAGTATGCTTGCCCCCAGGCCGGGGAGGGCCGGGGGCCATGGCGGCGATGACGTTCGATCGGCGGGAGCAGGATCTCGGAAACATCTTGCTGCTGGAGCACGTAAACGTGCGGGTGCCGGACCAGCAGGCGGCCACGCTGTTCTACATCGCGGGGCTCGGGCTGACGCGCGATCCCTACCTGATGGTGAGCGTGGACAACATGTGGGCCAACGCGGGTCAGACCCAGTTCCACCTGCCCACCGGCAAGCCGAACGTGCTGCAGGGCCACGTGGAGCTGGTGGTGCCGGATCTCGACGCGCTGATGCGGCGGCTGGCTGCGGTGCGCGAGCCGCTCGCGGGCACGCAGTTCGCCTACGAGATGCGCGACAAGCACGTGGCGGTGACGTGCCCGTGGGGCAACCAGTTCCGCTGTGTGGGCCCCGCGCCCGAGTACGGCGACATGACGCTCGGCATCTCGCGGGTCGAAGTGCCGGTCGCGCGCGGCACCGCCGCGGGCATTGCCTCCTTCTACAGGACCGCGCTGAAGGGCACCGCCTCCGTGAGCCAGGACGACGCCGGCATGGCCGCGCGCATCAGCGTGGGCAATCGGCAGGAGATGGTGTTCCGCGAGACCGACGCCGCGATCGCCCCGTACGACGGCCATCACGTCGCCGTCTACATCGCCGATTTCTCGGGCCCGCACGCGTGGTTGGTGGAGCACGGGCTCCTCACCGAGGAGAGCAATCCGTATCAGTACCGCTTCCAGGTCATCGCCGATCCGGAAAGCGGCCGACACCTCTCGGAGATCGAGCACGAGGTTCGCTGCGCGACCCACCCCATGTACATGCGCCCGCTGATCAACCGCAACGCGGCCCAGCGTCAGGCGACCTATGTGCGGGGCCGGGACGCGTTCGTGCCTGGGCTGCTCTAGCGCCGGCCTCCGGCGCCGAGGAGGGGATCCACATGCTCGCCGACCGATACGTCAAGGGCGTGCTCACCGTGATCGCCGTGGCGCTCCTGGCCATCGCCGCCCATTTCTGGCAGGGGCAGCTCCGCCCCGCCGCGGTGGACGCCCAGACGGCCGCCAAGTACGGGGTCAGCGTCCCGAAGGCGTGGGGGAAGCTGGTGGGCTTCTCGAACAACAATCTCCTGCTCGAGAGCAGCGACGGCCTGCTCCGCATCGTGGACGTGGAAGGCCGGGAGCCGGAGTACCCGAAGGTCAAGGTGCAGGTGCGCTGGAAGTAAGCCGACGGCGCGCGACCCTCGCGCTGGCCGCACTCGCGCTCCTGCTCGGGACGGCTCCCGCCCGGGCCGCCTTCGAGGACGGCCGCCGCGCCTACGGCCGCGGCGACTACGCGGCCGCCTACCGCGAGTGGCGTCCGCTCGCCGACGGCGGAGATGCCGCCGCGCAGTTCCTCGTGGGCTTCATGCACGAGCGCGGGCAGGGCGTGCCGCCGGATCCCGCCGAAGCCGTCGCGTGGTACCGCCGCGCCGCGCTGCAGGGCGACGTGCACGCCCAGTTCCGCCTGGGCTTCCTCCACGCCTACGGCCGCGGGGTGGACCGCGACGACCTGCAGGCCGCCGACTGGTACGGCCGCGCCGCCGCGCAGGGCAATCGCGCCGCCCAGGACGCGCTGGACGAGCTGCGCGCGGAAGGCCGGCTCCCCACGACGGGAGGCTCGCGCGAGGCGCTGCTGCTGCGGAACGCGGCCGACCGCGGCGGCGCCGACGCCCAGTACCAGCTGGCGCTGCGCTACGCCACCGGCGAGGGCGTGCCCCGGGACACCGAGCAGGCCGCGCACTGGTACCGACGGGCGGCCGAGCAAGGGCTCGCGCCCGCGCAGTACCAGCTCGCGCTGCGTTACGCGAACGGTGACGGGGTCACCAAGGACTACGCGGAGGCGGTGAAGTGGTACCGGCGGGCCGCCGAGCAGGGCGTGGCCTTCGCGCAGTTCAACCTGGGGGTGCGCTACGCCAACGGTCAGGGCGTGGAGCGCGACCCGGTCCAGGCCTACCGGTGGTTCGGCGTCGCGGCGCAGGGCCTCTTCGGCCGGGAGGCGGACACCGCGCGCCGGGCGCGGGACTCGATCAAGGCCGAGCTCACTCCGGAGCAGGTCGCGCGCGGCGAGGAGCTGGTGCGGGGCTGGCGGCCGAAGCCGGAGGTAGCGGGCGCGCCGGCCGCTACGCCTGGAAGGTGATGGGCTGGGCGCCTTCCCAGCAGAGGAGCCGGCCCACTTCCGGAAGCTGCGCTCGCCCTTCCTCGATCGTGAGGAAGTGGTTGCCGGCCAGCGGGCCGTGTACGCTCGCGAAGCGCGCGGGGCCGTAGGGGAAGAGGATCTCGGTCTCGCTGACCCCGGCGGGATAGAAAAGCAGCGCGCCGGGCGCGGGCTCGCCCGTCGCGTTCTCCGCGCCCACCCCCAGGTCGAGGTCGCCCAGCGGGACCCAGCCCGCCTCGCCGCTCCAGCGCGCCTGGATGATGCGCCGCCGGTAGGGGAGCAGGCGGCGGAACGCGGCGCAGGTGCGCGGCGCCGCGGTCTCCTCCCAGCGCGCGGTGAAGATCAGCGAGCCGACCTGGATGCGAATCGGGCCCATCAGAACGACAGACGCACGCCGCCGTGCGCCCGGAACGGCGCCCCGATGGAGACGACCCCCTCGCTGGTGCGTCCGGTGGTGTAGGTGGTGTCGAGCAGGTTCGCGATGCCGACGAAGACCTCGGCCCAGCGGGCGAGGCGGCGCGACAGGAAGAGATCCACCAGCGCGTAGCTGCCGAGCGGCAGCGTGTTGAGGTCGTCCTCGAACTGGCGGCCCACGAAGCGCACGGTGGCCGCCGCGGTCAAGAGCGCCGGATTGTCGTAGCGCACCGTGACCGAGGCGCCGTGGCGCGGCACCTGGGCCAGGCGCTTGCCCTCGAGGGCCACCTGCTGCGGGGCGTCCAGCACCGTGGCGTCGGTGAAGGTGTAACCACCGATGATGCGCCAGTCGCGAGCCGGGCGCAGCTCGAGCTCGGTCTCGACCCCGCGGATGCGCGCGCGGTCGAGATTCTGCCGCTGCCGACAGGTGGTGCCCGCCGGGCAATCGGGGAGTCGGGTGGTGAGGGTCACGTTCGCGATCAGGTCCGCGACCTCGTTCCAGAACGCGGTGGCGCGGCCGGTGAACGGCCCCCAGCGCTGCTCCACGCCCGCCTCGCCCCCGGTGAGCCGCTCCGGCTTGAGGTGCTCGTTGGCGGCGGTCACGTCGTTGCGCACGCGGAAGACGCGATACAGCTCGTTGATGGTCGGCACCCGGAAACCCTGATACGCGGAGGCGCGCACGTCGGTGGAGGCGGTGACGTGCACCACCGCGGCCACGCGCGGGCTCACCCCGAACCGGTCGATGTCCGAGTAGGTCTGGCGGGCGGGGATGCCGGCGGGCGGCGGGGTGTCGCGCCGGAAGCCGTTGTAGGCGCGCCAGTAGTCGCCGCGGATGCCCGCCACCAGCTCGAGCATGGGGATGGGCCGGTAGACGTCCTGCACGAAGAGCCCGGAGAGCTGCTGCTCGCCGCCCGCCACCCGCGTGCGGGCGAAGGCCCCCGCCGCGTAGACGCGCTCGTCGGTCTCCCCGTCGATCCATCGGAAGTCGGTGCCCGCGAGCAGCCGGTGCGCGCCCACGGCGCGGGTCCACGACAGCGCCGCGCCCACCGACGTGGTCGGCACCCGCTGGTCGAGGGCGAGGGTCTCCGAGCTCCGGTCGGACGCCTGGGCGGTGAAGGTGCTGCGGAAGGCCTGGACGTCGGTGAAGACGGTGGCGATCCACTCGCTGCCGTCCCCGGTGCGCGCGCGCACCCCGGTCGCGAACGAGCCGGTGTCGGTGTGGTTGATCTGGAGCCGGGTGCCGTTGTCCCGGCTCTCCTCGTAGTAGGTGCCGCGCACGAACACCGAGAGATCCGGCGAGAGGACGAGCTCCGCGCGCCCGTTGAAGGTGACGTGCTCGGAGCCCGCGTCCACGTCGATGGCGCCCCGGCGCGAGGCGCTCACCACCTTGTAGCCGTCGGTCGAGAAGTAGCTGCCCTCGAGGCTCAGGCGGAAGGGGCCGAGGGCTTCGGTCAGCAGCACGTCCGCGTGGACGGTGTCGCCGGTACCGTAGCTGCCCTCGAGGAAGGCGGCGCGCTCGGTGGGCCGCCGGGTGATGATGTTGATCACGCCGCCGAGGGCGTAGTTGCCCCACACGCTCGCCCCGCCGCCGCGCACGACCTCGACCTGCTCGATGCTCTGCAGCGGGACGCGGTCCCAGTACACCCAGCCCCCGAACGGGTCGTTCAGGGGAACGCCGTCGAGCAGCACGAGGGCGCGGCTCGCCCCGCTCGGGCCGATCCCGCGCAGCGAGACACCCTGGGTGGTCGGGTGGCCGACGAGGCTCGAGGAGCGGCGGAAAAGGCTGAAGCCGGGCACCTGCCGCAGGAGATCGTCGAGGCTCTGGGCTGCGGTCCGGCTGATGTCCTCGCGGGTGAGCACGGTGACGCTGGCCGGCGTCTCGCCGAGCCGTTGCTCGGTACGGGTCGCGGTGACCACCACCGGCTCGAGCCGTTCGGCCTCCTGCGCGCGCGCGGGAGCAGCCACGATCAGCAGGAGCACCGCGACGAGGCCCCGGCGGGTCATGGTCGGGCTGGATGCTACCGGGCACCTCCCCCGGGTGTCAACGTGGTCACGGGCGCGCGAGGGATGTAGATCCGGCCGGCGCCCCGGCCGCCCGGCCTCGACGAGGCGCGCATGGGCCCTGCAAGGCGCCGCGCGCGGTGCGTTTCGTGCCCGACCGGCCCAGGACCGCCAAGATCGTCAAGCGCGCGCTGCACGAGCCGGCCCGCGATGCCGCCGGCTGAGTCCTCAGCGGCGGCGTTGCACCTTCCGGGCCGGCGTGCCCGCCCGGGCCTTGCGCCGCGGGGCGCCCGCCTTCTTCTCGGGCAGGACCGCCGTCGTCTCGATCTCGATGAGCAGCTCCGGGCGGACGAACTGCGAGATCTCGATCAGGGTGCTCGCGGGCCGGTGCGCGCCGAAGTACTCCTTGCGCACCGTGTTCACCGCTTCCCGATGCTCGATGTTCTTCAGATACACGGTCACCTTGCAGACGTCGGCGAAGGTGGCGCCCGCGGCTGCCAGGCAGCGCTTGATGTTCTCGTGGACCTGGCGGGTCTGAGCCACGATATCGCTGCCGCCCACCGTGCGCCCCTGGTCGTCGCTCGCCACACACCCGGAGACGAAGACGATCCGGCCGGCGCGGACGACATGGACGAAGTGGCTGATGGGCTCCGGCATGCCCGGCACCCAGATCTCTTCCCGGTGAGCGGCTGTGGCCATGGTGCTCTCCTCGCGCGCTGGGGGTTGGAAGTGCCCAGCGATTATTCTCCCGGCGGCCCCGGTGGTCAAGCCGTGTGAGCGAATGGGCCGCCGCCTGACACGGGGTGTCAGCGGACCGCCACGGGCCCGCGCCAACTCCGGGATTTCGTGAGGATGCCGGAGCTCCGCGCGTGGTCCGACTCTTGCTCGTTCCGGAGCTCATGAACAAACGACTCGCGACCGCTCTGCTCACCGCGCTCTCCCTGCTCGTGCTGCCCGCCGTGTCGGTCCCCGCGCAGACGCTCGACCCCGCCGCCGCGGAGGCCCTCGCCACGACCCTCCGGATGCTGGCGGACCCGGCGGAGCGGGGCCAGATCCTCGCCACCGACCCGGGCGCCGCCGCCATCGACCGCCAGGTCCAGGGCATGGCGGGCGGCTCCTCGCAGCTCGCCGAGGAGGTGTACGGTCTCGCCGCCGAGGTCTTCGCGGACCTCGCGCGGAGCACGGGCGGCGACCCGGGGCAGCTGAGCGCGGCGCTCGACCGCGCCAAGTCCGACCCCGCCGGCTTCGCCGCGATGCTCCGTCCGGAGACGCTCGACCGCCTGCGGGCCCTGGCCATCCGGATCTCGGACGCGAAGCGCTGAGCCATGGACGACATCGATCTGCTGAAGGGCCGGATGTCGGAGGCGCTGGTCGAGGGCATCTTCAAGCGCGCCCGGTACATGGTGGCGCGGGTGGCCCGGGAGACGCAGGTCTCCCCGCTGATGCGCACGGGCCAGAGCGTGCCCGCGTTCGTGGTCTGGAAGTCGCTGGACGAGCCGAGCCTGGGCCACCGGTCGTATCTGTTGCTCGCCATCGAGGTGAAGTACTGCGCGAACCTCGAGGACCATCTCGGCCGCGCGGCGCCCGCGCGCTCGCCCGAGGTGGCGCTGCGATGGCCGGAGCTCTACGAGATCCTGGTGACGGAGCGGCCCGAGGTCGGCCGCTCGTGCTTCCAGGCCGTCCGCGCCTCGATCCAGCCGCCGGCCGCGCCGCTCAGCACGCTCGATCTCCACCAGGTGCCGGGCCTGGACATCTACCGGCGCACCGTCGAGGAGTACGAGGGGCTCGTGCGGGAAGTGTTCCCGCTCATCGGGTCACGGAACGGATCGCGGAGCGGGGACTGGGCGCGCGCGCTCGGAGGCCGGGCCGCCGCGCGGCACGACGTACGCGGCGGCGCGCGAATCCATCGCCAGGCGCGGTCGGCGGGCGATCACGGCCAGCGGCCGCCGGCGGCCCACGAGCAGCGGCAGGGCGTGAGCGAGTAGCGCCGCCTAGCCGAGGAGCGTTTCCTGGAGCGCGAAACCGGTGGCGGGATCGCGCAGCGACCGGGAATCGCGCGTGAAGGGAATCCAGGTCAGGCGCGCGCCCGCGAAGGCGGGCTCGGCCTCCGCGGCCGCCTTCACCCCCCCGGGAGTCCGCCGCCGGCCCGCCGCCGCGAAGCGGGCGAGCAGCGCGGCGTCTTCCGCGTCGTAGAAGCATCCACGCACCGCGGGGCGCTCCCCGGTCCACGGCCGGTACACCGGGGGCTTCGCGGTGAGCCGCGCCGCGAGGTCGTGCAGCGTCTTGAGCCGGCGGTAGCGGAAGGCGGGCACCCAGGCGAGCGGGACGTCCGCCGCGCCCGCGGCCTCGATCTGCCAGAACGGCAGGTAGATCGCGCCGGCCAGAGGGCCGGGCTCCGCGGCGTCGGGCCGCATGTCGGCGATCTCGTGCGGCACGTCGGCGAGCTCGACGCCGTGGATCTGCCAGGCCCGGTGACAAGAGCCACAGAAGAGGATCACGTCCTCGGGCTGTAGCGGCAGGGCCCAGCCGCAATTGGGGCAGACCAGCGGTCGGAGCCCCACCGTCGGCGGCTCGTCGATCGCCGGCCGCTCCAGGGCCTCGCGGAGCGACACCGGCGCGCGCGGCTGCACGATGCTCTCGGCCACTCCGTCCACGACGGTCAGCCAGCGCTCCCCGTCCTGCGCGAGCTCGACGACCCAGAACGGGAAGTAGATCACGCTCAGGATGCGCCCGAGGACCTGCCGGTAGATCACGTGCTGGAAGCCGGGGGCGGACAGCCCCTGCACCATCGCGCGGTCCGGCGCGAGCTGCGGCGCGACGACCGTGCCGAGCGCGGCCAGGGCCGAGCGCTCGAACAGCGACACGCGGAGCACCTGGGCGCGCACGCCGAGCGAGGCCACGCCGAGGGCCGCCAGGTCCGCGGCCGGGAAGGTCTTCTCCACGTAGCGATCGAGGCACTCGATCTGCCCGTCGGGAGCGTCGAGCCTGGGGCCGGGGCGCGCGGCGGTGATGCCGGCCAGGTCGAGCGAGCGCTCCGGCTTCCTGGGCGCCCCCAGGAAATCGCGCACCACGTCGCCGGCCCGGCGGCCGAGCAGGAGGTCGGCGCCCCATCCCAGCATCGCGCCGACCGGGATGTCGATCTCGGGTGGGCCGGACTCACGGCCGCCGCCGAGACTCTCGCCGATGCCGGGGAAGGCCGGGCTCTCCGGCTCAGGCCTGGGGGGCACGTCCTGCCACTGAAAGTCGTGACCGGTCAGCCGGTAGAAGGGCACGAAGAAGAGCCGGGCGTCCGCCACGCGCGCCTCGAGCCGGCCGGTGCGCGCCACCGCCCCCGCGACGTCGCCCTTGACCTTCGGGGCGACCCAGTAGCTCAGCACCTGCTTGCGGCCGGTGACGAGCAAGTCGGAGCCGCAGCTCGGACAGCGGATGGCATTGGCTCCCTCCGAGAAATCGAGGGGGCCGCTGCAGGAGGGACACTCCGTGGAGACGACGACCTGACTCATGGAGACGCGGTCGGAGCAGGCGTGCGGCGCGGAGCGCCAGCGCTAGGCGCCGGGCACCGCCTGGCCGCAGGCCGAGCAGAAGCGCGCACCGGCCGGCAGCTCGGCCTGGCAGCGTGCGCACCGCGCGGCCGTCGCGAGCTGGCGCCCGCAGCGCGGGCAGAAGCGACTGTCCGCCGCGACCGCCGACTGGCACCCTGGGCAGCTCGTCGTCGCCGCCGCCGGGGCGCCGGCGAGATCGGCACCCAGGCTCCTGGCGAGCATGCCCGGTATCATCATGCCGAGCCCGGCCCCGACCCCCACGCCCACGCCGGCGGCCGCGCCGCCGTCCGGCCCCCCGTGGCCCTGCGCGGCGTCGCCCATGGCCTTGGCCGCCTTGAACTTGAGGAAGCGGTCGAGATCGCCGACCGCGCCCATGCTCGAGCGCTCGTCGATCATCCGCTGCACGTCCTCGGGCGGCGTGATGCGGTTGATGTAGAAGTCCACCATCTCGGTCCCGTACTTCCCGAACTCGTCGGTCAGCCGGGTCTTGAGCGCCACCGCCATCTCGTCGTACTGCTGCGGCAGCTCGAGCAGGCTCTGCACCGTCTCGCCGAGGAAGTCGTTCAGCCGGGCCACGATGACTTCCCGAAGATAGTCCTCGATCTGATCGGTGGTGTAGCTGCCCTGGGTGCCCACCAGGCTGTTGACGAAGAGGAGCGGCTCGGTCACCCGCATCGTGAAGCTGCCGAAGGCGCGCAGGCGGACCAGGCCGAGCTGGCTGTCCTTGAAGGCCACCGGATCGCGCGTGCCCCAGCGCATGTTGGTGAAGACCTTCAGGTTGACGATGTAGACCTCGGCGCGGAACGGGCTCTGGAAGCCCCACGGCAGCGAGAGCAGCCGGGTGAGGATCGGCAGGTTCTGGGTGGAGAGCGTGTGGCGGCCGGGTCCCAGGACGTCGAGCCCCTGGCCGTCCCGGAAGAAGACCGCGGCCTGGTTCTCGCGCACGATGAGCTGGGCGCCCATCTTGATGTCGCCCGAGCCGCCCTCCGGGTAGCGCTGGACGATGGCGGTGCCCGTCTGATCGAACCACTCGATGACTTCCATCATGATCGACATGGCGGATTCCGTCCTAGTCCGCGTCGACGATGCGTCGGCGCTGGTCGAAGAGCTCGGCGAAATCGTCCAGCGCTTCCCGCATGTGCTCGGCCGCGGCCCGGCGCGCCTCCGCGTCGGGGAGCGCGGCACGCATCGCTTCCTCCCTGGCCCGCAGCGCGCTGAGCGCGTCGAAGAGCCCGAGGTCGAAGGCGTAGAGCTGGGCCAGCGTGTCGCCGTCCACCGTGTGGAGGTCGAAGAGGCCCGAGTAGCCCCGGCCCGCGAATTCCACGGTGCGGCTCAGGCGCTCGAGCCGTCCCGCGAGCCGGTCGAGGCGCGGCAGCGCGGAGAGGTCACCGGACCCGGCGACGCGCTCCTTGTCTTCCTCGAGGCTCTGGATGAGTCGCCGCATCTCCCCGACGAGCCGCATCCGGACCTGCTTGTCGGTGGCCCGGGCATTCTCCCGGTCCTGATAGCCCGCGACCCCGGGAACGAACCGGACCAGCCGCTCCAGCCGCTTCGCGACGGTGACACCACCCATTGCCTGCCTCCTCTCGAGTTCTCCGAGCGCTTCCGGACAAGCCGACGAGTCTGCAAGCGGATTGCCAGTGGGATTCGAGCCCAAGCTACTGGCCCAAGCTACTGGAATGACATGAAGGAACGGCGACCCGCCCCGACGACCCCTGGCAGGGCGCGTCAGTCTTCTGACACTTCTTGGCCGGCCCGCGCTAGTAGCGGCGGAGCGGGACCGGCCGGCCCCCGCCGCTGCCCGTCGCCCGGGCGGGCGCGGGGCCGGGGCTCGGCCCCTTCATGGCCTCGCGCACCTTCGCCGCTTCCTTCTGCGTCGGCTCGCGCGTCTCGCTGTGCTGGGCCGCCCGCTCCTAGGCCAGGCGACCGAGCGTGCTCCAGACCTCCGGCGTCCTCCTCAGGCGTCCGCCCAGAGGCGGGCGGCGGTCTTCTCGGAGATGAGCGGGCTGGCTGGCGTGGGTCGTGGAAGCCGCGCTGGCTTGCGCGTTCGGCGGGCCCGCCCGGAAGGCCAGCCGGCTCCACCGCCGCGGCGATCTCCGCACACGTCCAGCGCTGCTGGCGCAGGACTCGGGCGCCGAGCTGCACGCGCGGCTCTGTCTGGCGCGGACTGCGGTGGGGGCGGCTCGACCGATCCTGCATCCAGGCCCAGTCGTCCGGGA
>DATLFG010000013.1:0-58356 GCA_035524955.1 Candidatus Limnocylindria bacterium
CCGCCGCGCCGGCCGCCCCGCCCCTCGCGGGGCGCCGGCGCCTCGGCGGCGGGCGTCTCCTCGGTGGCGGCGAGGCCGGTGAGGCCGCGATAGGACATGCGGCGGAACTCCACGCCCAGCACGGCGGCCACGTCGCCCACCGCATCGAAGGCGCGATCGTCGGAGATGATCTCGATGAGGTCGCCGGGCCGGCTGCTGCCGAGCCAGACCCCCGCGCTGACCGCGATGCGAAGGTCGCTCCAGTCGCGCACGCCGGTGGAGGGCGCGCTGTGGACGAGCTGAGCGCCGCGCCGGGCGAGCAGTCGCGCGCTGTCGGCGCCGATGACCCGCCAGTTGCCCACCGCGATCAGCTCCACGCGACGGTCCGCGCGGTCGATCGCGAGATGGTCGAGCACCCGGCCGATGTGATCGGCCTTGCTCGAGTTCTCGACGTCCACGAAGATGGCGCGCCGCCCGGTCGGCAGGGGCGATGGCGGCGCGAGCGGCCGCACGCGGCCCGCGAAGGCGCGCTCGGGTGTGGCCGTGCGCACCGCGAGCACGGTCGCTTCGGGCTCCGACGGCTCGGCAGGGGGTGCGTTCGCTCGGGTCGGGGCCGGCCTGGTGGTCTTGCTCTTGACGGGCTTTCGGGATCGGCTGGGGGTGGGGCGCTTTTTCTTTGCCATCGATGAGAAGCCTAGCACTCCTCGCGGGGCGCGGTCGGCCGAAATCCCGTCTACGCGAGCGTCCGACTCAGGACAACGCCCTCCACGGCCTCCATCCGGAGGCCCAGGACGGCCGCCGCGGTCGGCGCCACGTCGCGGCTCCTGATCGGGCCCAGGGCCACGCCCCGGCCGATTCCCGCGCCGGCGGCGAGGAAGAAGGCGGCGTTGTCGCCGTAGAGCGGGCGCTGGCCGTGGGTGCCGAGGTATTTCGGCGCGCCGTGCTCCTCGTCGCCCTCCGCCATGTCGCCGTAGGAATAGCCGGGCGCAGCCTCGAGCATCACGTCGGCCACCTGGGGATGGTCGGCCGGCACGGGCAGGCCGAGGGCGCCGTACTCCGACGCGGTCCACATGCCGCTCACGCCCTCCATGGCCGCGATCTCCCGGGCGAGCTGGTGCACCGCGGCGAGGTCGCCGTCGAGCCGGTACAGCGCGCCCGCGCCGTGGTTCATCACGAAGCGCGCGTCCCGCTGCGCGCCCAGCTTGCGCAGCTTCACGTTGGGACGGATCTCCCGGTGCGACGGCAGGAAGCCATGGTCCGAGACCACGAACACGCTGGTCCGGTCGAGGCCGGGGTCGGGGAGCGAGTCGAGGAAGCGGCCGATCAGGCCGTCCACGTACTGCAGCGCCCAGTAAGCCTCGGGTGACCGGGGGCCGTAGAGATGCTGGAGGCTGTCCACGCAGAGGAAGTGCAGGAGCAGCAGGGCCGGCTCGTGCCGGCGTACCACGTGAGCCGCCACGGCGCCGACCATCTCGTCCTTGAGAAAGCGCTTCGGCAGGAGCGCCCACTCGCCCTGCCTGTCCATCGGGTAGCCGAGCGCGGCCAGCTCCGCCCACACCGCCCGCGCGGTCTGGGTCTCGAACACCCGCTGGTCCTTGAAGAAGGGCAGGTTGAAGTCGAGCGTGGTCGCGTTGCGGGTGGCCGGCCAGTCGATCGCCGCGGTGCGCAGGCCCGACGCATGGGCGAGATCGTAGACCGTCGGCGCGCGCAGCAGCGCGGGCGCATCGTAGATCGGGTCGCCGGTCAGGTCCTCGGCCGCCCGGGTCTCGCGGTTGAGGATGTGGTTCGCCACCACCCCGTGAGCCCGCGGGCTCACCCCGGTCACCATGCTCACGTGGGTAGGCCACGTGGTGCTGGGGAACACCGTCTCCATGGACGAGGCCAGCGCTCCACGCTCGGCCAACGCCCGTAGCCGTGGCAGCCGCGCCTGCGGGTCATTCCAGTAGAAGGCGGCGAACCCGTCGATGCTGATCACGACCACCCGGGACTTCATGGGCGGCGTCCTGACCCTGCGAACCGCGCCGCATCCGGAGTTCGCCGCTTCGCGACGGGTGGGGCCGGGGGCGCGGGGCGGCGGGCGAGCGGAGCGGGCCCCCCGAGTCCGGTACGCCGCTCGAAGCGCGGCGCATCCGGCGAGCGGGTGACGGAGCCGCCCGCCGCCCCGCGCCCCCGGCGACAGGACCCGTCGCGAGGCGGCGCCTCGCGCGTGACCGCGTCCAACGGAAGCAGAGCTATGCCGACGCCGCTGCCGCGCGGGCGCGCGCGCGGTACTTCTCGAGGTTCCCGCCCGACTTGAGCTTGCCGGGCAGTGGGTGGCCCACCACGCGCTCGGCGAGCTGCCCCGCCTCGATCATCGCGTCGAGATCGACGCCGGTCGCGACACCCAGCTCCTGGCAGAGGAAGACCAGGTCCTCGGTGGTGACGTTACCGGCCGCGCCCTTGTGGGCCGCGAACGGGCAGCCGCCCAGGCCCGCCACCGCGCTGTCGAAGCGGTCCACGCCGATCTCGAGCGCGGCGACCACGTTGGCGATGGCGAGCGCGCGCGTGTCGTGAAGGTGGAGCTTGATCGGGATCTCGGGCCAGCGCGCGCGCACCGCGCCCACCAGCCGCTTGATCTGGAGCGGATTCGCCCAGCCCATGGTGTCGGCCAGGCCGAGATTGCCGAGCCGCGAGCCGCAGCCCACCGCGTGCTCCTCCACCTTCCGGACGACGTCGACCACCTGCGCGGGGGGCACGTCACCCTCGTAGTTGCACCCGAAGGCGGCCATCACGCCCACGTCGATCCAGTCCATGCCGAGAGCCTGGTAGCGCCGGGCCCATCCCGGAAGCTCGGCGATCTTCTCGTCCACGCTGCGGTTGGTGTTCTTGCGCGTGAACGTGTCGGTCGCCGCCACCCCGAACATCGGCCGGAGCGCGAGCGATTCCCGTAGGCGCGCGGCCCGCTCGAGGCCCGCCTCGTTGAGCCAGATCGCCTCGTAGGCGACGCCGGGCACGCGCTTGATGCCCGCCACCATCTGCTCGGCGTCGGCCATCTGGGGCACCCACTTCGGGCTCACGAAGGACGTGAACTCGATGGTGGGGACGCCGGTGTCGGAGAGGGCGTCCACCAGGGAGATCTTGGCGGCGAGGGAGATGTCGCCCTTCTCGAACTGGAAGCCCTCCCGCGGGCCCACTTCCTTGATCGTGACGTGGCTCGGCAAGTCGCTCATCCGATGACCCTCCGTGACGCGAGCGCGTCGATCTCGTCGGTCTCGAGGCCCAGCTCCCGCAGTACCTCGCGGGTGTGCTCGCCCAGCGTGGGGGCCGGGCGCTCGAGCCGCATGTCGAAGGCGGAGCTGCGCACCGGCAGCTTGGGTAGCCTGGCGATCGCGCCGCCGGGGAGCGGGGTGTCCAGGAGCTGGCCGGTCGCCTGCAGGTGCGCGTCGTCCAGGAGCTGATCGGGGCGGCGGAGCGGCGCGAACGGCACGCGGGCCCGATCGAGCCGCTCGGACAGCTCCGCGCTCGAATAGCGCAGCATCTCCTCCGCGATGCGGGCGGGCAGCCAGTCGCGCGCGGCGACGCGCTTGGCATTGTCGTCGAGCCGCTCGTCGGCCGCGAGGTCCTTGAGGCCGAACTCGTCGCAGAACCGCTCCCAGTGGCCGTTGGACGTGATGCCGATGAAGATCTGCTCACCGTCGGCGGCGGTGAAGAGCTGGTACACCCCCCATCCCATGCGCGTGCCCTGTCGGATCTCCGGCATCGGCACCGATGGCTGGCCGGTGGCCGCGTGCTGGGCCAGCCACTGGCCGACCCAGAAGACGACGGTCTCGAAGAGGCCCGAGGTGATCTTCTGCCCGCGGCCGGTCCGGGCGCGCTGGTGGAGCGCGGCCAGCACCGCGATCACCCCATAGGCCGCCGCGCCCACGTCCACGATCGAGGCGCCCGCACGCAGGGGCTGCCCGCGCGGCCCGGTCATGAAGGCCAGCCCGGCCGACATCTGCGCGAGCTCGTCGAGGAAGGGCCGCGCCTCGGACGGGCCGGGGAGGAAGCCTTTCAGCGCCAGGTAGATGATCCCTGGATGCACGCGCGCCAGCACGTCGTAGCCCAGGCCCAGGGCCTCGACGGCGCCGTGGGCGAAGTTGTCGATCACCACGTCCGAGCCCGCGACCAGGCGCAGGAAGAGGGCCCGGCCGTCGGCCGAGCCCTTCAGGTCGATCGCGATCGAGCGCTTGTTGCGGTTCAGGAAGTGGAAGTTGGCCGAGGTGCCGGCCGGCATGCCCCGCGACTGGTCGCCGTCGCCGGGCCGCTCCACCTTGATCACGTCGGCGCCCAGATCGGCCAGGAGCAGCCCCGCCGAGGGCCCCGCGATGATGTGGCCGAGCTCGAGGACGCGCACGCCCTCGAGCGGAAGCGGGGTGGTCATGACGCGGGCATTGTATCGTAAACACGAGGCCTTCAGGTTGCGCGGCCGAGACCGCTCTGATACCGTCGGTCGCGCGATCGCATCTCGACCCGAGAGGAACAACGCGATGTCCACCGAGGCCCGGCGCTGGCTCTGGATCCTCCTGCTGACCGCGGCGAGCGTCTTCGTCACCCTCGGCATGGCGTGCGCCACGCCCTTCGCCGCGCTCGCGACGCTGGCCGGGCTTCACATGAGCCGGCGGGACGGGCTCGCGCTGATCGGGATTGCCTGGCTCGCCGACCAGGCGGTCGGCTATGGGGTGCTCGGGTATCCGCGCACCGGGAACAGCGTCGCCTGGGGCGTGATCCTGGGCGTGGCCGCCTTCGCGGCGCTGTTCGCCGCCCAGGCGCTGGCCGAACGGGCGCGCGCCCGCGGCGGGCTCGTGGTCGGTGCGGCGGCGTTCGCCGGCGCGTTCGGGGCCTATCAGGCCGTGCTCTTCGCGGCGACCGCCATCCTGGCCAGCGGGGCGGAGGCGTTCTCGCTGCCGATCGTGGCCTGGGTGCTCCGCGTGAACCTGCTCTCGCTTGCGGGCCTGCTGATCCTCTACCGGCTCGCGCTCTGGATCGGGCTGGTGACGCGCGAGCCTGTCGGAGTGCGGGCGCCCGTCACCGCCGGCTGAGCGCGATGGGCGCCTCACCGGGCGACGCGCGGGCGGGGGACGCCCGGTTCATGGAGCTGGCGCTCGAGCTGGCCGCACGTGCGATCGGGCAGGGACAGACCCCGTTCGGGGCGGTGCTCGTGGATCCGGCCGGGCAGGTGATCGGCCGCGGGCACAACACGGTTCGCGCCGATCTCGATCCGACCGCGCACGCCGCGCCGCGCGCGGAGCCGACGTGCCCGGCTACCGGCCCCTGCTCGGCATGGATTGCGCCGGGGCCGCGGCGTGGGTGAATCGTCAGCCGGACAGGCCTCCGCTCGAGGTGGTCGGCGACTTCATGCGCGAGCGGGCGCTGGCGACGATCGCGGCGTATCCCTGGGCGAAGGCGCAGACGAGGGCCCCGGTCAAGGAGACCGCATGAGCGGCGCAACGCTGGTCGCGTAGACCGGTGCCGGTCTCCCCGGCCGTCGCGGAGACGACGGACGCCCTGCTGGCCGCCCTGCTCGGCGCGCTCGACCGCGTGGAGTGGGCGCAGCGGCAGCTCTTCCCGCCGCACGCGCTCGAGCTGGCCGATCGCCTGGCCCCGCACACCGAGCGCCTGGCCGGGCCGCTGGACGCGCTCGAGGCGGCCGCGTGGCCCGAGGACCTGCGCCTGCTGCGCGAGCGGCTCGGCCATGTCGCGCGCGGGGCCGTCGAGCTGATCGGCGCCTTCACGGCCGCCGCGCGCTCGGGCGAGCCCATCGCGCTCTATCGGGCCCTCCGCCGCTTCGCTCCGCTGCAGGAGGCGCTCTACCCGCTGGCGCCGGTGCTGGAGCCGGTGAGCCGCTGGTTCCTCGAACCGGGTCGCCGCGGGGACGACGTGCTGGTCCGGCGCCTGCGCGACGCCGCGCTCCGCGAGGACGGGGCCCCGGTGGGCGTGCTCCACGCGCGCAACGACCACGGCAGCCGCGGCGGGCTCTCGCTCTACGTGCCCGAGACCTGGGAGGCGAGCGCGCCGCCGGCTCCGCTGGTCGTCGCGCTGCACGGCGGCAGCGGCCACGGCCGCGACTTCCTGTGGAGCTGGCTGCGGGAGGCGCGCTCGCGCGGCGTGCTGCTGCTCTCGCCGACCGCGCTCGAGCGCACCTGGTCCATCATGGGCGGGGAGGACGTGGACGCGCCCCGGCTGCGGGCCGCCGTCGAGGACGTCGTCACGCGTTATCACGTGGACCGCGCGCGGGTGCTGCTCACCGGCATGTCGGACGGCGCCACCTATGCGCTGCTCTGCGGCCTCGCGGAGGGCATGCCGTTCACCCACCTGGCGCCGGCCTGCGGCGTGCTCCACCCGCTGCTGCTGGCCCGCGGCGACATCCAGCGGGCGCGCGGGCGGCCGATCTACCTGATCCACGGCGCGCTCGACTGGATGTTCCCGGTGCAGACCGCGCGCATGAGCCGGGAGGCGCTCGAGCTGGCGGGCGCGCGGGTCGCGTACCGCGAGATCGGCGACCTCTCGCACACCTACCCGCGGGATGAGAACCCGCGGATCCTCGACTGGCTGCTCGGCGCGGTCAAGCCGTCGGGGTCGGGGCGGCGAAGCGGTTGATCGGCAGCGGCGTGGCCACCGCGCCCCGGCACGCCGCGGCCACGTAGGGTGCCAGGCGCTCGGCCAGCGCCCAGGCGGCCGCGGCCCGCTCGCGCTGCCGGTCGGCCGCCTCCTGGGCGCGCGCGTAGATGCGCGTCTCGTCCACCGTGGTCACCCGGCCCTGCTCGAGGACGACGCGGCCGTCCACCAGGACCGTGTCCACACTGGCTCCCGTCTCGGCGTAGACGAGCGCCTTCACCGGATCGGCGAGGGGACGGAGGAAGATCGAGTCGCTCCGGAGCAGCGCCAGGTCCGCCTTGCGCCCCGGCGCCAGCGCGCCCAGGTCGCCGGGCTGGCCCATGACCCGCGCGGTGCCGGACGTGGCCAGACCCCAGACCGTATCGGCGTCGAGCCAGCGGGTGGTCTCGTGCGGGAAGCGCACGGTGCTGATCACGGAGGCGATGCGGAGGGCCTCGAAGAGGTTCTGGTTGTCCGCGCAGGTCGAGCCGTCGGTGCCGAGCCCTACCGCCAGGCCGCGATCCAGCATCTCGCGCACCGGCGCGATGCCGACGCCGAGGCGGAGGTTGCTGCCGGGATTGTGGGCCACCGCGGCGCCCGCGTCGGCCAGCATCCGCAGGTCGTCGTCGTCGAGCCAGACGGAGTGCGCGCCCACGAAGCCGGGGCCGAGCACGTGGTGATCGGCCAGACGGGCCACGATGCTCTTGCCCCAGCGGCGCCGGCTCTCGACCACCTGCACCTTGGATTCGGCCAGGTGGGTGTGGATGCCCACGCCGTACTCGCGCGCCAGGGCCGAGCAGCCGTCCAGGAGCTCGTCCGTGGCCTGGTTCGGGATGGTGGGGGCCACCGCCACGCGGACCCGTCCCTCCGCGCCGCCGTGCCAGCGCCGGATGGCCCGCTCGGTGAGGTCGAGCAAGCCCTTGGTGGGCGATGACTGGATGTCCTGGACCGTGCGGCGCAGGTCGGGCGGCAGGAGGTCGGTGAGCCCAGGGACGGTCTGGTAGAAGACGACGTCGGCCACCGCGGGCGCCAGGACCACGCGGACCCCGACGTCGGTGTAGGCCTGCACCACCGCGGCGAAGGTCTCGTCGGTGATCGCGGGCACCGCGATGTAGAGGTCGTAGGCCCCGGTGCAGCCCGTCTTGAGCATCTCGATGGCGCCGATGGCCGCCGAGAGATATTCGTCGTCCGGCGTTCTGAATCCGGAGTTTGCGGTTGAATGGCTGAGCAGGTCCTCGAGCGTCCAGCTCCCGACCCGGCCCCGGGCCAGGTGACCGTGCGCATGGGTGTGGGCATTGCCCATGCCGGGCAGCACGATGCGGTCGGCGGCCTCGATCACCCGGGCCCCGGCCGGGGCCGTGAGGCCCGGGCCGAGAGCGGTGATGCGGTCGGCTTCGATCAGGACATCCGCCCGCCGCAGGGTCGCGGGGGTACCCGCCAGAACCTGTCCGCCGCGAATCAGGACCGCCATCGCCGCCTCCTCAGACCGCGCCCGAGCTCGAGAGGGGCCGGGCGGCCGCGTCGTCGTCCAGATGGGCGACGCAGTTGAGCAGCTGCACGCGCCAGGGAGCCGGGGAGTCGATGATCGTGAGCGCGGTGTTCTCCCAGCGCTCGGGGACGTCCAGGCCGTCGGGCAGGACCAGGTGGCGCGCGGCCAGCGAACGGCAGACGAGGCCGTGCGTGACGACGGCCAGATGCCCGCTGGTGGCCGCGGCGTGCTCCTGGACGATCGCCCAGGCGCGATCCACGCGTGCGTGGAAGACCTCCCAGGTTTCCCCGTTCGGCGGGGCGTAGTCGAGCGCGAACATGTCGAAGGCGAGCTTGGCGTAGGGCGTGCCCCGGATGTCGCCGAAGTTGCGCTCCTGGAGCAGAGGATCGTGGCGGATCGAGAGGCCGGTGACGCGGGCCAGGCGGCCGGCGGTCTGCGCGGCGCGGGCGTAGTCGCTCGAGAGGATGGCGCCGATGCCTTCGCGCTCGAGCCGCCGGGCCAGGCGCTCGGCCTGGGCGATGCCGCGCGGGGAGAGCGGGTTGTCGGGGAGCTGGACGGTGCGCGAGGCGTTGTCGAGCGTCTCGCCGTGCCGGATCAGGAAGATCAGATCACGCCCTCGCCGCGCAGGCTCTGGATATCCGCCGGAGCGTAGCCCAGGCCGGCCAGGATCAGGGCGGTGTGCTGGCCGAGCCCGGGCGCGGTCCGCCGCACCGCCACGTCGCTGGCCGACAGGCGGATCGGGATGCGGATGTGGGGCACGCGGCCCAGCTCGGCGTCGTCCGCGTGGACCACCATCTCGCGGTGCTGCACCTGAGGGTCGGAGAAGAGCTGCTCGTAGTTGTACACCGGTCCGCACGGCACGCCTGCGTCGTCGAGCACCTTGGTCCAGTGCGATGTCGGCGCGGTCGCCAGCACCGCGGCGATCTCTTGCTCCAGCGCGAAGCGGTTCTTTCTGCGCTCCGGGGCGCGGGCGAAGCGCGGGTCCTCGAGCCACTCGGGGTGGCCGAGCGCGCGGGCGCAGCGCTGCCAGATCGCCTGGCCGGCGGCGCCGATCATCATGTAGCCGTCCTTGGTCTCGAAGCGCTGGTAGGGCGCGTTCTGGCGGTGGCGCGAGCCCATGCGGACCGGCTCCACGTGGTCGGCCAGCCAGCCCGCGCTGGTCCACGAGGAGAAGCCGACCGCGGTCTCCAGCAGCGAGCACTCCACCTTCTGGCCCCGGCCGGTGCGCTGCCGCTCGTAGAGCGCGGCCAGGACGCCCTGGGCGCCCCACATGCCGGTGCCGAGATCGCAGATCGGCAGGCCCACCGAGGTGGGCGGGCCGTCGGGCTCGCCGGTGACGTGCATGATGCCGCCCATCCCCTGGGCGATCAGATCGAAGCCGCCCTTCTCACGATAGGGGCCGTCCCCGCCGAAGCCGGAGAGCTGAGCGTAGATGAGGCGCGGGTTCGCCTGCTCGAGCGTGTCCCAGCCGAGCCCGGCGCGGTCCATGACGGTGGGGCGATAGTTCTCCACGAGCACGTCCATGGAGGGGATCAGCTCGAGGAAGATCTTCCGGCCGCGCGGGCTCTTGTAGTCGAGCGTCAGGCTCTTCTTGTTGCGGTTGATGTAGCGGAAGTAGGGATTGCGCTCGGTGCCGTCGCCCATGCCGCGGGAGGAATCGCCCCCGGCGGGCCGCTCGACCTTGATCACGTCGGCGCCCATGTCGGCCAGGATCATGGTGCAGAACGGGCCCGCCATGTGCTCGGTCATGTCGAGCACCTTCACGCCGTCGAGCGGGCCCCGCGGGTTCCGGTCAGCCATGGTGGGTCGTGCCTCCTGCAATATCCCTCGCGTGGCCCAGCACGTGGGCGACCGCGATCTGGTGGAAGACGGTGGCGAGGGGGCCGACCACGCCCCCCGCCGAGCGGATGCGGCGCGCGAAGAGCGCCTCGTCCGCGGCCTCCACCGCCTGGATGGTCGCGGCGCGATTCGCCTCGAACTCCGCGAGGAGCTGGGCCGCGGTCATGCCCTCGCGCTTGGCCACCTGGCGGTCGTTGTACGCGTCGTTGCCGCCCTTCATCGCGCGCGTCGGCGGCGCCTGCTCCACCGGCGCGGGCGGGGTGCGGGCGATGTCGATCAGCCGCGGGTAGCTCCACTCGATCGAGGCGATGTGGGCGAGGATCTGGCGGCCGTTCCAGCCGTTCTCGTAGCGGCCCTCCTCGAGCCGCGCGGGCTCCAGCGCGCGCACGAGGGCGATGACCTCGTCCCGGCTCGCCGCGAGCGCGGCCAGCAACTCGCGCTTGGTCGGGGCGGGGGTGTCGGGAGTCGCGTGATGGTCGGCCATTGGGAGAGAGTGGGGCTGGGCCCGGCGTCTGTCAACTCCGAGCGCGCGAGGTGGGGGTCAGGGTTGGCCGGCGGCCCGGTCGAGTCCCGGTGCCCGACGCATAGGAGAGGAGCATCGCTTAGCCCTCAAGACACTACCTGAGGCAATGCGCGGTCGTCGATTCTCGAGGAAGAGGGCCGCGGGGCCCCGCTGAGGTAGGGGAGCCCGCCGCCGGCCCCCAGACGGCGCTCAGCTTAGCTTAACGACCCTCTCGAGCCGGTCGATCGGGTCGGCCGCCCCGCTTCGTCAGTGGCGAGGCGTGGTCACCGCCGCATCGACGCGCACGCGCTCCGCAACGCTCGGCGCGCCCTGAAGCCGTTCGTCGAGCCACGTTTCGCCGCGGAAGTGCCGATACTGCTCGGCGCGCAGCTGGTCGGCGAGACGGCCCGGAGGCAACTCCACGTCGGCGTAGGTGAGGACCTGGTCCTTCGCCACGTCCCGGAGGAGCTTGCAGCCCTCGACGAGCCCTTCCGGAAGGTAGCGCTGGACACTCATCTCTTCCGCGTTCACGGCTTCCCCGTAGGTCATGTACATCCCGTACTCGTCGAGCACCTCGCCCGCCCTGAGATCCCGCTTGGCGACGGCACACACCTCGACGACGGGACCTCCGAGAGGAGGCGCGAGCTCGTCGCCGAACAGCACCACGCGGGCGATGGCGTTCGGTGTCTCGAAGTGCACCAGGTGGTACGGAATCCAGAACGGGTAGAGCGGGCCCTCGCCCATCTTGTAGAGGTTGAGGTAGTGGCGCTGCTTGGGGTCGGCATGCTCCGCCAGACAGAATACCTTGACCATGGCGGGGCCGACGGTGTAGTCGACGATTCCGCCGAGCGCGCGGAGCTCGTCGATGTCGTAGAGCTTCTGGATGTCCATGATGGAGCCGTCGTACGGGCGGCCGCGAGACATTCCCCGCGATCGGACCTTGAAGCCGGTGGCATTCGCCACGATGGACTGCTCGAAGCTGATCTTGGAGCCATCTGCGAACGACGTGACCATCGCGGCGTTCTGGCCCCACCGCTCCGCCCATCCCTGCTGCGTCGTCGGGTTCCGGTACGGGTCCTGAAGGCCCTTCACGTTGCCGATCACGCGGGGGATGAGGCCGAGTCCCTTCACCCAGCGGTACAGGTTCATCTCCACGCCGGGCTCGTCTCCGTCGCAGGCGGACAGGATGACGCCGTGTCGCTTGGCGTACACCCGAAGGATGGGGCCGATGGTCGCGTCGATCTCCGCATTCATCAGCACCACCGGCTTTCCGAACCTGAACGCCTCGAGGATCACGTGCGCGCCGAACTCGACCGACCCGGTCACGTCGATCACGACGTCGATCTCACCGGAGCGACAGATGGTGAAGGGATCTTCCGCGACGACCGGCGTACCCCGGCGGATGGCATCGTCCAGCGCGGTCTGGGTCGCCGCGCCCAGGACGTCGGCACACCCCGCGTACCGGTAGACGCCGAACGCCCGATCCGGTCGGCGGTTGTAGATCGCGGCCATACGCATCCCGGGAACGCTGTTGGCGATCTGATTCGTAAGGCCCTGTCCCATGAAGCCGGCTCCGATCATGCCCACGCGGATGGGCGTCCCCTGTTCTGCGCGGGCCTGGAGGGCCCTATCGACGATGATCATGATGCTCTCCTCGGATTCAAAGGGTCATCCTTTTCCTGAGCTCCGGCTCGATGTCCTTGAGGAGCCGCCAGGCGTCGTCCTTCGGGGAGATCTCGGAAACGGGCAAGGGCCACGCGAGACCCAGCCGCGGGTCGCGGTAGAGCAGTCCCCCCTCGGCGCTCGGGGTATAGAACTCTCCTACCTGGTAACTGGTCTCCGTGCCGTCCTCGAGGACCTGGTAGCCGTGGGCGAATCGCTCCGGCACATAGAGGGCGCGGAAGTTGTCCGCGGTCAGTTCGACCGCGACGTGGTCGAGGTAAGATGGGCTCTCGGGTCGCAGGTCGACGATGATGTCGAGGATGGCTCCGCGCGTACAGCGAACGAGTTTGGTCTCGGGCGCGGGCGGATACTGGAAATGCATTCCGCGCAGCGTCCCTCGCTTCTTGCTGAAGGCGATGTTGGTCTGCGCGATGGCGGGCTTGAGGCCATGCCGGGTGAACTCCTGTTGGCAGAATGCGCGGGCGAAGAAGCCGCGATTGTCCTCGCGGCGCTCGACTTCGAGGATGTAAGCCCCCTTGAGCTTCGTCTCGACGAAGATCATGTCCCCATACCTCCCAGGACGAGTTTTCGACAGTGGAACGCTTCGGCGTAGCCGTCCGGGGCGTTCGACTCGATGCCCCGAAGTCGCATGATGGCCATGAACGTGTCCTCGGAGAACCACTGCTTGCTCTTCTGGCTTTCGAAGCTGCTCAGGATGCCCTCGGTCTTGCGCTGACAGAGGCGGGTCGTGAGATGCGAGAAGGCGTTGGGCGATCCGAGGTCTCCGTCGTACTTCGGGATCTCGTACTCGAGGATCAAGTGGTTCCGGAACGTGTTCCAGGTCAGCTCGGAGATCAGGCGGTGGTCCTGGTGGAGATCGTTGCGGTAGTGCGTGAACACGACGTCCGGAGACGTCACGCGCTTCAGCTCCTCGAAGTGCCCCTTCACCTCGGCTCCCTCGTAGGGCATGAACCCGTCGCGGAACCCCTTGATCGTGATGTTCTTCGTCTTGGCCCGGGCCAGGAACACCTCGGCGGCCTCCTGAGCCTCCCGCCTTCGGTCCCCGGCGGCGCTGAACACGACCCAGGTCGCGGTCAGCGGGCGCCCCGACTCCCCCAGCCGGAGGATTGTCCCGCCGCATCCGATCTCCAGATCGTCCGCGTGAGCGCCCAGGCAGAGGATCTCAAGAGGGTCGTCTCCCGATGCGAGCTGAAGGTTCAGCATTCTGGCCGGGGCCGGTCGCAACGGCCTGGTCGGATCATCCGCGCGCGGCGTTTCCGTCCACGACGAACGAGAGTCCGCGGCCGTTGGACGGGCTCGTATCGCCTCGGCCCGGCGGGACCGACTGGTCGCCGCGCCAGATCTCCCACGGGCAGTCACCCTGAGCGTTCATGTCGTCGAGTCGCTGCTTGTCCTTGAATGTGTCCATGCACGCCCAGAAGCCGGTGTGCTTGTAGGCGACGAGGGCCTTCTTCTGGATCAGGCGCGCGAACGGCTCCCGGACCAGCTCCTCGCCGTCGCCGATGTGGTCGAAGATCTCTCGCTTGAAGGCGAAGAACCCTCCGTTGATCCACACCTCGGCCTGTTCGACGTCACGGATGTCCTGCACCAGGCCAGCAGCATCGGTCCTGACCATGTGGAAGGTCTGGGCGGGGCGTACCCCGACGAAGCTGGCGATCGCCTCGTGGCGGTAGAAGTGGTCCAGATACTCCGGCAGCGGAAGGTTCGACAGTCCATCGGTATAGTTCGCCAGGAAGGTCTCCTCCCCGGCGAGGTGATGCTCGACCGCCCTCAGCCGCTGCCCGATGTTCGAGTAGAGGCCGGTGTCGACGAAGCTGATGTTCCAGCTCTCGATGTCCTGGCTGAAGAGCCGAACTTCCTTGCCTCCCTTGGAGAGAGCAAAGTCGTTGGACAGGCACTCCTCGTAGTTGAGGAAGTACTGCTTGATCAGGTCGCCGCGGTATCCCAGACAGAGGATGAAGTCCGTGTGGCCGTAGTGAGCGTAGTACTTCATCACGTGCCAGATGATGGGGCGATAGCCGATGCTGACCATGGGCTTGGGGATGGTGTCCGAGTACTCCCGCAGCCGCATGCCGAGTCCGCCACAGAACAACACGACTTTCACCGATTCGTCCTCCTTGGGCGCCAGGCCGGAGCTAGTGACGGACCCATCGCAGCGCGGCATCCAGCGACCCACGCTCCATCAGGTGCTTGATCTGGGCGAGGCGGATGAATCTCCGCCCCTGGAAATCGGCCAGGGTGATCCCGGCCTCCTGAAGGGCGGCGAAGAGGTCCTTCGCGCCGAAGGAGGCGTTCCACTGGGGCTTGAGATCAGGGAAGATTCGCGATAGCCGGGTGAAATCGACCCGGTAGCTTCGCGGGTCGGGACCCGCTTCCGCCGCGTACTCCACGGAACAACCGGGGACCGTGTTCTGCACGATCTCGGCCAGCTCGCGAACCTGATAGTTCTCGCCGTTCGCGCCGACGTTGAAGGCCTGGTTGTGGATGGTCTCCCGGGGGGCCACGAGCGCTACCGCGAACGCCCGAGCGATGTCCTGGACATGCACGATCGGGCGCCAGGCCGATCCGTCGCTCGTCAGACGGATGCGGCCCGTGGTGTGGGCCCAGCAGACCAGGTTGTTGAGTACGACGTCGGCGCGCAGGCGCGGAGACACCCCGTAGGCGGTAGCGTTGCGCATGAAGACCGGACTGAAATCGGTATCGGCCAGCTTCGAGACGTCTTCCTCGGTCTTGACCTTGGAGACCGCGTAGGCGGTGAGCGGCCGCAGAGGGGCGTCTTCGGTCAGGATGTCGTCGTCGCCGGCCGCCCCGTACATGCTGCAGGACGACGCATAGAGGTAGCGCCGGACGCCCGCCTCGCGAGCGATCCGGGCCAGCCGGACCGAGGCTCGATGGTTGATGTCGTGCGTCCACTCCGGATGCAGGTCGCCCAGAGGATCGTTGCAGAGTGCCGCCAGGTGAACGACCGCGTCGAAGTTCTGGAGATCGGACGCCTGGAGGTCGCGGATGTCCTTCCGGATCTCGGCCACCGGATCCTCATCGTCCCGCAGGGTGCAGTCCTCGAAGTAGAACGTGTCGAGGCCGACCACGTCGTGGCCGGCCTGCCGGAGGATCGGTACCATGACCGAGCCGATGTAGCCGTTGTGCCCCGTGACGAGAACCCGCATTCTGGCGCTCTCCCTTCTTCTTGTGAGCGTTCATGAATCGTGGTCGGCCCAGTTCGGTGATTCGCCTTCTCACGAGCAAGGCGAGTGCCAGGGGGTCGGAAGTGGGCCTGGCTAAGTAGTTGATTCTGTTGGTCTGGGGGAAGAGTGAAGAGAGAAACTGGGTGGCTTGATTGGGCAACTTCATTCTGTTTCACGGCCAATACTGCGCGGATGCCGGGCCGCCTGCTGGCTGCGCTCCATATCCAGTTGAATTTCTTGAGCTAGTTGCAGGCCGATCCCGCGCAATCATTGCACCGGCAGTGGGTATCGCCCGGGCGCCCATCGGCGCCGGCTTTCTCACGACGAGGCTTCGAGATCTGACGTCTCAAGGGTACAAGGTGTCGGGCCCGCCGGACCGCCCCCCCGGCGACAGGACCGCGGCGCCGCGCCTCGCGCGAGATCGCGACGTGCGGGTCAGGGTTGCCGGGCGACACGGTCTGGGCCGGCGCTCCCGATGGCCACGCCGCCCAACACGAGGACGATCGCGACGACCAGCGATGGCGTGAGCGGCTCGGCGAGCCACAAGGTCGCGGTGATCACGCTCACCACCGGAGTCGCGAGCAGCCCGAGCGCGGTCGACACCGCAGGGAGATTGCGGCTGGCGGTCGCGGTGGCCCAGTATGCGATCGCGGTGCCCACGATCCCCAGGTAGAGGAGCAGTGCGACGAACGACGGGGTCCACTCACCGGGTGCCGGGGCCGTGGTCGTCAGGGCGATTGGGACGAGGAGCGCGGTGGCGAGCAGGGTCTCCCACGGGATGAGGGCGAAGGGCGTCGAAACCCAGCGGTGGGCCCGGATGTGCAGGATGCTGAGCGCCCAGAGCAGCGCCGCCGCCAGGATCGCCAGGTTGCCCACCACGATATCGCGATCGCCCCAGTCGAGCGCGAGCGGGTTGAAGAGCGTCACGAGCCCGGCCAGGCCGATCAGCACCCCGACGGCGCGCCGCGGGGTGAGGGGCTCGCGCAGGAAGAGCGCCGCGCCCGGCGTGACCCAGAGCGGCGTGGTGTAGGCCAGCACCACGGTGCGGCCGGTCGGCACCCGGTCCAGGCCCCAGCTCGCGAGGAGATTGAAGCCGACCATGTGGAGCAGCGTGATGCTCAGCAGCACCGGGAGGTCCTGCCGGGGAGGGAGCGTGACCCGGCCGCGCCACGCGGTGAGCGCGAATAGCACGACGGTGGCGATGGCCGAGCGCAGCGTGACCGCCCAGAGCGGCGACAGCGTCGCCAGCACCACCTTGTTCACGGGCCAGGTGAGGCCCCAGGCCACGATCACGACGACCAGCGCCAGGATGCCCTGGCGCCGCGCGCTCGGGGACACGGGGCGATCAGCCGCGGCGCCGCGGGTGGGCGAGGGCACGGAGCATCGAGCGCGATACTGACGCGAGCGGTGGCGCGCCGTCAAGGCGGGCCCCGGCCCGAGCGAGGCGCCAGCGCGCGCCCGCGCAGGCCTGACCGGCGTATCCATTCCATGGGCATGGGCAGGACAGCGCGGGCGCGCCAGCCAGGGGCGGCGGCGCGACTCGGTGCCGGCCGGCGCCGCGCGCGGCACCGAGCGGGCGCCTCGTCACGGTTCGATGACGTGGTCCGCCCGCCGGACAAGCGCGGGCGAGATCGTGAAGCCAAGCGCCTTGGCCGACCTGAGGTTGACGATCAGCTCGAAGGTCGTGGGCCGCTCGACGGGGAGGTCGCCGGGTTTTGCGCCTTTGAGGATCCGCTCGACATAGATGGCCGAGCGCCGGAACAGCGCCACCAGATCGGCCCCGTACATCATGAGGCCTCCCGCCTCCAGGAACTCCCTCGACCCATAGACGGCCGCGAGGCGGCTCTTCGCGGCGAAGTCCACGATCCGCGCGCGGTGAGTCACGGTCAGCGAGTCCTCCACCGTCATGAGCGCGTCAACCTGTCTGAGGATCGCATTCTCGAATGCCCGGTCGAGATCCTCGGGAACCCGCAGCTCGAGGCTCTCCAGCTGGACGCCCAGGCCCCCGGCGGCCCTCTCGGCTTCCCTCATCACGAGCCGGGGATAGAGGCTGTGCGAGTTCCACAAGACGCCGACTCGCGACAACCGGGGCACCGTCTCCCGGAGGAGCTGCAGCTGTTTCGCACCCAGCTCGGGGGCCATCGTGCTGAGGCCCGTGACATTCCCACCCGGCCGGGTCAGGCTGGCGACGAGTCCAGTCGCCACCGGATCGCCGGCCGCCACCATGACGATGGCGATCGTTCGAGTGACGTGCTTGGCCGCATGAGAACCCGGGGTTCCCTCGCTCACGATGACGTCCACGCCCAGCCGCACCAGGTCCGCCGCGAGATCGGTGAGCCGGTCCAGCCTCCCCTCGGCCCATCGATCCTCGATGACGATGTCCCGGTCCTCGACCCAGCCGAGATCGCGCAGTCCTTGCCGGAACGCCTGGAGCAGGTGCGGAGACGCGGAAGCGGCCGCAGACCCGAGGAGGCCGACCCGGTACGGCTTCCCGGCCTGCTGCGCCTCGGCCGCGGGCGGCGCCGCCAGCGCGGCGCAAGCGAACGCGTACAGGAATTCCCGGCGATTCACTCGCGCTCCCGGTATCCCCAACCCTCACCAGGGCCGCCCGACGCTATCGATGTCGCTCACAATCCCGTCGCGGGTGGTCCGAGACGTTCGGCGCGCTCCTCCGCCTGCCGGACGCGCTTGGAGAGAGTCACCAGGAGGGTCTGGACGAGTCCGGGCGCGTCCCTGAGAAGCACGGAGAAGTGCCGGCGGCTGATGACGAGGAGGCGGACCGGGGTGTCCGCGACGACGGTCGCAGACCGCGGGCCCCCGTCGAGAATGCTCATCTCGCCGAAGAACTCGCCGGGGTGCAGGAGCACCTGTTTCTCGGCGGACACCTCAGCTCGCGCCGTGCCGTCGATGAGCAAGAAGAACTCGTCGCCAGGCTCCCCGGCCCGGGTGAGCACGGTGCCACCGGCGACGTCGAAGATTCGTGCGATCCTGGCGACGCTCCGGAGCTGTCTCTGACTGCACTCCTCGAAGAGTGCCACTTCTTTGAGTCGTTCGATCTTGTCCTCCTGCCGGGTTCCGGGCCCGGACGAGACGGACTCCAGTCGCCCCTCGGGATCGTAGGGGATCGAGCCGTCCAGCATCCGGCTGATCAGTTCCACGAAGTCCTCTCTACCGTTCGGCCTCGGACATGCGGGTGAGGAGATCCGCGGGAGCCGGAGCCCAGGTCATCGCCAGGACCGTCCGACGCTCGATCGTTGTGTCATCTCCCGGCTGGACGGTAGTCTAGCAGACGGAGATGACGCCAGCGTGACCGACGAGTACCCGGGCGGACAGCACCGGCGGAGTGACGGCCGCCTCGCGCGGGCCACTAGCCGCTGGAGGAGGCGGCCCGAGCCTCCTTCACCTTGGCCCGCACAAGGTCGAGGTGCAGTCGCAGGTGGTAGTGGGCGTCGGCATAGCCGAGCGGAACGCGGAGGGTCCGCACCGCCTCCTCGATCCGGTCCAGCCGGGCCAGGAGTTCGCCGCACTCAGCGGCTCCGGGCCGCTGCCCGAGCGCCTGGTCCACGTCCACCACGTCGCGGTATTTCTTGATGATCTTGGAGCGGATCCGCCAGCGATAGGCAGGGACCACCAGGCGGCCCAAGGGGACGAGCACCAGCAGGGGCAGGAGCAGCACCTTGACCCGGTCCACCAGGGTGGCCGCCCAGAACGGGAGGAACCGGGCGAGGAATGGCGGCCCGGACCGGTGGTACCGCTGGGCTTCGTCCATCAGCGGGAACTCGAGATGGTCGGGTGAGGGGAATTGCTGCGGCGCCTCGAAGAGGCCCCGGCGGCCGTGGACCCCGGCCGCCGTCACGAGGAGGAGATCCACCAGCGCCGGGTGGAAGTCGCGCCGGACGACGAGCGTGGCCGCCGGGGCGAGCAGCACGGTCTGACGCGAGGGCAGGTTCGTCTCGAGGCTGAGGCCGCCCGCGGGCAGCACGAGCTTGGTGAGGAAGGGGAAGCGCTTCGTGTAGGCGTCCGCGCGCGGGAACGTCAGCAGGGCGCCGCGCGGGGAGCGGAGCATCTCCTTGACCGTCGCAGAGTCGGCCGAGGCGATCAGGAACACGGTGTCCACCTCGCCGCGGCGCAGGGCCCGCACCGCGTCGAGGCCACTCAGGGGTGAGAAGCGGGCGGTCGCCTCGGTGACGCCGTTGGCCGCCAGCAGCATCTGGCTCACCGCGCGAGTCCCGCTCGCCTCCGGGCCGACCGCGAGCCGGCGCCCGCGCATCCCGCGCAGGTCGCTGGGGCCGGGCGCGGTCCGCGAGAAGACCCAGAGCGGCTCGAAGTAGACGCTGGCCAGCGAGACCAGCGTGTCCGTCTTCGCCGCCGCGCCGGTGCCGCCCTGGACGAAGGCGATGTCCACGCCGCTCCGCGGGTCTTCGAGGAGCCGGATGTTGTCCACCGAGCCGGAGGTGTCCCGGACCTCCAGCGTGATGCCCTCCCGGGCCAGCCGCTCCCGGTACAGCTGGGCGAAGCCGTAGTAAGCGCCGTCGGGCAGGCCGGTGGCGATGACGACCCGGTTCGGCGGCGCCGGCTTCACCCACTGGAACGCCACGACGAAGGCGATGATCGCCAGCACGACGGCCGGCCCCACGACCGAGAGCTGCTCCCGCCACGCCCAGCGCCACTTCATCAGGACCTCCTGAGCCGCCCAGGTAAGCTCGCCGTGATCGCCGGCCATGCGGAGGCCGAGGCCGGCAGCATCGCAGCTCGCCGCCGCGATCGCTATGACGCCGCTTCGAGCCGATCGTCCGGTTCCTGAAGGCCGGCGGGGCGGCTAGAAGAAGAACGTCAGGTTCTTTACCAGCAGCACGCTCTGGTCGAGGATGATCTTGCGCCGGGCGATGCGCCAGCCGCCGTCCACGCGCCGGAGGAGGTCCTCGCGCTTGCCGACCAGGAGGGCGGTCTCCGTCTCGACGCGATTGCGATAGATGAGGAAGCAGCTCTTGACCGGGACGTCGTCCGGCGCCGAGTCGTCGGAGGGCGCGCCGAGGACCTGAACGTTGGAGATCATGTGGCAGATGCGCGAGGGCGGTTGCTCCGCCCAGTGCACACCGGTGCGGATCTGCTTCACACGGCGCGCGAGCGTGTCCTTGCCCTCGTCGAACCAGTTGACGTCCACCCCCTCGCGCGTGAATTCGCGCGCCGGGTCCTCCGCGGGCACGTTCCGGCGCATCGGCATCCAGTAGCGGGCGTCCTCGGTGAAGAGGTCGAGCCAGTCCTCGTAGCGCCGCGCGTCGAGGAGCTCGGCTTCCCGGTAGAGGAACTGCTCGATCTCCTCCTTGAGGAGCAGACGGGCAAGAGAGGCAGACTCGACGCTCACCGCGGGCTGAGCTCCTTCCAGCTTGCGGCCTCCATGAACTGGCGCCAGCGCGTGTAGAAGCCGCGCTGGTTGTTCTCGCTCGCATTGCCCGTCACCACGCTGATGCGGCCGGGGAGCTTGAGGCCGTGGTCCTCGAAGCTGTCGGTGGCGCGGCCCAGCCCCATCTCGTAGTTGTAGGGATACTGACGGGCGATGGTGCCGCGGCTCGCCGCGTGGGCGTAGTTCCAGTTCTCCATGTCGTCCTGCTCGGTGAGTCCCGACGGCCCCGAGTAGCGGATGTAGTAATGCCGGAGGAAGTCCTTGACCTCCGTCGGGGCATCGGCGTCGACGAGGTACCAGCGCCACACCTCGGTCTGATGCGGCCCGCGTGGATGCCAGGCGGCGATCGTCCGCGGCTGCCGGGCGAGGGGAGACGCATTCGGAAAGACCGTGCCGGGCCCGCCGAAGAGCCGCCACTCGGCGCCGCGGCGACGCCGGCGCTCCTCCTCGCAGCGGCGGAAGTAGTCGGCCACCTCCGGCGCGTCCTGGTAGGCGGGCGCGAGTGCCGCGTCGTGCGGGCGGAGAAAGGCGATCATCGAGTGGCCGAGGTCGGGGAACGACACATCGAGCCAGCGGGACTCGTTCCGCTCCTGGTTGTCGCGGCGCCCCGTGCCGCTCGGGCCGATGCCCACCATGTCGACGGAGCGGTGGCTGATACCGTGGTACCGATCGCCGGAGAAGTTCTCGGCGGGAAATTTCCAGTTGCACGGAACCAGCCACTTGTGGACGCCGCCGATCACCTCGGTGCCCCCCTCGCGCCCGTCCCAGGCGTCGAGCAGGAGGTCGAGATAGAGCTTGTAGCCGCCGATGTAGTCGGCGAAGGCGGGGGCGTCCGGGTCCCAGGTGGCCCAGATCAAGCCCTTGTAGTTCTCCAGGTGGGGCACCTCGATGAGGCCCCAGCGGGACCGATCGAGCTGCTGCCCATACGCGTCCCTCGCGAAGGGAACGCCCACCAGGGCCCCGTCCGTGCCGTAGCTCCAGCCGTGATAGGGGCAGAGGAACTCGACGGTATTGCCTTCGTCGTAACGGCACACCTTCATGCCGCGGTGCCGGCACGAGTTGAGATAGGCGCGGATCCGCCCGGCCGCGTCCCGGCAGAGGATGACCGACTCCTCGCCCGTGGAGGTGACGCAGAAATCGCCCGGGCGCGGGATCTGGCTCTCGTGGCCGAGAAGGAGCCAGGCGCGGGCGAACACGCGCTCCAGCTCCTGGCGGTAGATCTCCTCGCTGACGAAGATCTCCCGGCTGATGACGCCCCGTTCGACGTCCACCAGGCCGGCCAGACTTCCGAGCTTCGCATCGAGCATGCTCGTCCTCCCCGCCGGGTCGCGCGGCCGGCGCGGTGGCGACGATAGCGCCGCTCGGGCCGCGCCGCAAGGCCGTCTTCGATGGAGATCCTCGACGCGGCGCGGTCGCGCCCCTCTGGAGCGCTCGGAAGCCCTTGACGGTGCCGTGGCCGCTGGCTAGCATGGCGGTCGGTCGTCGGGCGGTCCGGGCGGGGCGCGCCGTGCTCGAGTCCGCCTACGGCAAGATCATCCTCCTACCCGAGCCGAAGCCGTGAGGCCACAACAAAAGGAGGAGGGCGAGAGATGGCGCTTCACGTGCGACGAGTGATCACGGGTCACGACGCGACCGGGCAAGGGGTGGTCACGATCGACGAGGTCGCAAAGCACGCCTTCGTGGGCCGACCGGGAGCGACGGCCTGCAACGTCTGGACCACCGAGGGCTTTCCCGCCAACAACGACGGCGACGCCGACGCGGGCCTCCGCAAGGGGGTCGGCACGACCTTGCCGAACGGCCCCATCTTCCGGGTCATCGAGTTCGCGCCCGGCCTCGCCGCGCGCAACCACCGGACCTCCTCGATCGACTACATCGTGGTCATCTCCGGCGAGATCGACATGGAGCTGGACGACTCGCTCGTTCACCTGAAGGCCGGCGACGTCATGGTGCGGCGGGGCACCATTTACAACTGGGTCAACCGTGGGACCGCGCCGTGCGTGCTCGCGGTGGTGCTCATCGACGCGAAGCCGGTCGAGGCCGGCGGCAAGGTCCTCGACGCCGTCGGGTAGGACGCCGAGCCGGCCACCAGAAGGTCGGCTGCGATGAGAGAGCGCATCGTCGAGAGCGAGACGCGGTCCTGGCGCATGGAGACGTGGGCTGACCAGGCCATGTCCGCGGTCGACATTCACGGCGACCGGAGCCGGCCATCGCGCGCAAGTGATCCGGGGCCGGGGCCGGCGGCGCGGAGCCGCCGACCCCTTCTGCCCTCCCGGCTACTTCTTCTGCCAGTAGTGCCGCACCGTGATGTCCATCCGGGGGGTCATCCGCTGTGCGTGGGGCCACCGTCTTCTTTGCGTACTCGCGCTGAGCGGCGAGGACCTTCGCGAAGAAGGGGTTCTTCTGCGCCTCGGCGTCGGACGCTCGGTCGATGCCATCGAGCTCCGCGCGGAGGACCTCGTCCGGGGTGCGCAGGATCTTGACCCCGTGCCTGGCCGCGAGCTCCTCGGCGCGTGTCTGCCGTCCGGGCTGTGCTCGGTCGGCGAGTCCCAAGCGCGTGATCGAGGGCACGGGAATACGAGAACACCCGACCCGGAGCCGTCACGAGCGCGCCCAAGGCGGGGCGGGAGCTCCTGAGCCACGGTGGCGACCGGGACTCTAGCCTGACGCGAGCTGGTCGAGCAGGGCCTTCGCGGCGCGGAGGTCCTGGGTGTGGAAGCCCTCGGTGAACCAGCCGTAGACGTCGGCGAGCGCGCGGCGCGCATCCTCGCGCCGACCTTGGTCGCGCCACAGCCGCGCAAGGCTGGTAGCGGCGCGCAGCTCGAACGACTTGAGCTCGCGGCGGCGCGCGAGGTCGACGGCCCGCTGGAAGCAGCGCTCCGCCTCGTCGGGGGCCGGCGGAGCGATTCGCCGGCGCAGCTCGCCTTCCACCCGGAGGACCTCGGACCCGCAGAACCCGACGCCCTCGACGTCGCCCAGCGTCGCCAGCACCTGCAGCCCTTGCTCGGGCGCGTCCACCTCGCCGTACAGCCGGGCAATGGTGCACCCGCTCATCATGTAGCGCCACGACCGCATGCTCCCCTCCAAGGCCCGCTCCCGCTGGAGTGCGTCCAGCGTTGCCACGTCGGGACGATCGCCGCGGGCCGCGTGGAGGAGCACCCGTATGTCGATGGCGCGGCCACTGAAGCCGTGCGCGTCGACGATGGCCAAGCATCGCTCCCCGGCCGCGATGGTGGCCGGCGCGTCGCCGCAGAGGGACAGGATCGAGGTCACGAACGACAGCGTCAGGGTGGACGTCATCGCGTGCCCCAGCGCTTCCGCCAGGCGCGCCGCCTCGTGGGCCGAGGCGAGGGCGCGCTCGGGGTAGCCGAGGCCCCAGTGGGTCAAGGCCAGGAAGTAGCGACAGCACGTGCCGGGATCGTGGCCGCCATACAGCGAGGCGTAGGAGCCGTGGCGCTCGCGGTCGTAGAGCGCGATGCCGCGCTCGATATGGGGCAGGGCTCGTCGCACCTCGCCCATCGAGACGAGGGACGGCCACAGGGTGTGGTGGGCCTCGAGGAGCTGCTCGACGTCGTTGCCCCGCCGAGCGGTCTCGAGCAAGCGCTCGCCGGCCATCACGGCGGGTGGGTAGTCGCCCCGCGTGAAACGGACGTACCAGAGCCCCCACAGGACGAGGAACCGGCGCGCGGCATCGTCGAGCCGCTCCACCAGCGAAAGCGCCGCGAGATACGACGCCTCCACGAGCGGCGACGGCGGCCCGTGCACCGCGATGAGGGGAGTGCCGAGCGCGATGCGGACGTCGAGGGCCTCCGACAGCGTCTCGCGCGTCTCGGGCAGTTCGGCGAGGAGCGTGAGCGCGCGCTCGAGAAGATCCACGGCCTCCCGGTTCGCGGAGCGGGCCGTCGCCTTCGCCCCCGCCTCGCGCAGGTAGCGGATGGCCTTGTCGGGGATGGCCGCGCGCACCGCGTGGTGCGCGAGCACCTCGGCGTGCTCGCCCAGGCGGTCGGCGTGCAGGCGCTCGATCGTTTCGAGGATCGTGGCGTGGAGCGTGCGCCGGCGCTCCTGCAGCACGCCGTTGTAAGCCACCTCGTGGGTGAGGGCGTGCTTGAACGTGTACTCGAGGTCCGGGAAGAGCCGCGTCTCGTACAGGAGCTCCGCGGTCTGTAGCTCGCCCAGGGCCGAGTGCAAGATGTCGTCCGCCATCTCCCCGACGGCGGCGAGGAGGGCCACCGGCACGTCCTTGCCCACGACGGCGGCGGCCTGGAGCAGGCGCTTGAGCTCGGGGCGCAGCCGATCGATGCGCGCGGCGAGGATGGCCTGGACCGTCGCCGGCATCTGGATGGTGGCTGCGGGCCGGTCGAGCCGGTACGCCCCGGGCTCGCCGGCGAGGGCGCCTGTCTCGACGAGGGTTCGGACACTCTCCTCGAGGAAGAGCGGGTTGCCCTCCGTCCGCGCGATGAGGAGCGGGGCGAGGGGCACCGTGGACGGGTCGGGACCGAGAAGGGCTCGGAGCAGCGCGGCCGCGCTCTCCGGAGGCAGCGGGTCGATGCGGAGCTGGCGATAGTAGGTCTTGCTGCCCCAGCCGTGACGGTACTCCGGGCGATAGTTGACGGCGAGCAGGACGGGCGCGCTCCCGAGACTCTCGGCCAGGCTGTCGAGGACGGCCTGCGTCTCCGCGTCGATCCAGTGGAGATCCTCGAACAGGAGGAGGAGCGGCTGCACCTGACTCTCGCGCAAGAGCGCCCGCTTGACGCTCTCCATGGCGCGCCGGCGGCGCTGCGGCGGCTCCAGGCCGAGGAAGGCGTCGCCGGGCTCGAGGACCTCGAGGATCCAGAGCACCGCGGGCACCGCGTCCTCGAGCGCGCGATCGAGAGTGAGCAGCGTGCCCATCACCTTGGCCCGCACGGTTCGGAGGTCGTCGCGGTCGTCGATGCGGAAGTAGCCGCGCAACAGCTCGGCGAGCGGCAGGAACGGCGTGGCCTTGCCGTAGGACACCGAGCTGGCCTCGAGCACCCGCCAGCCGTCCCCATGCGTCCCGAGCACGTGGTGCGAGCGGGTGAATTCGTGGAAGAGCCGCGACTTGCCCACCCCCGCCTCGCCGACGACGGCGACGAGCTGGCCCCGCCCTTGCCGGGCCTGGGCGGCCGCCTGGCGGATCTGCTCCATCTCCGCATCCCGGCCCACGAAGCGGCTGAACCCGCGGGCGCGCGAGGCCTGCAGGCGCGTCCGGACGGCGCTGGCGCCCGTCAACTCGAACACCTCCACGGGCGCGGCGAGACCCTTGACGGGGATCGGCCCGAGCGGGCGCACCTGCACGAACTCCTCGGCGAGCCGCAGCGTCTCGGCGGTGAGGCGGGTCGTGCCGGCGGGGGCCAGCTGCTCCATCCGCGCGGCGAGGTGCGTCGTCTGCCCGACCGCCGTGTAGTCCATGCGGAGATCGCTGCCCACCGAGCGGACCACCACGTCGCCGGAGTTGATCCCGACGCGGATCTGGACCTCGGCGCCGTGGGTGCGCCGCACGTCCTCCGTGTAGCGCCGGATCGCCTCGTGCATGCGCAGGGCCGCGTAGCACGCGCGCACTGCGTGGTCCTCGTGGGCGAGTGGCGCGCCGAAGAGCGCCATGATTCCGTCGCCCATGACCTGGTTCACCGTGCCCTCGTAGCGATGTACCGCCTCCATCATCCGCTCGAGGACAGGGTCGAGGATCTTCCGCGCCTCCTCCGGGTCGCGGTCGGCGAGCAGCTCCGTCGAGCCCTTCATGTCGGCGAAGAGGACGGTGACCTGCTTGCGCTCGCCCTCGATGGCGGTCTTCGAGGTGAGGATGCGCTCGGCGAGATGCTTCGGCGTGTAGGCGTGGGGCGAGCCGAAGCGGGCGGCGAAGGGCCCGGCGGGGGCTGGCGCGGCGTCGGGCGCGATCGCACTGCCGCACTCGCCGCAGAACCTCTGGCCCAGCGGGCTGACGGTGCCGCAGGTGGGACAGCGGCTGGCCAGGCGCGCGCCGCACTCGCCGCAGAACTTCTGGCCGCCGGCGTTCTCGTGCGCGCACTCTGGGCAGGTCGTCACCGGGACAGCCTCGCCCGAACGCGGCTCGGACGCAAGCGCCCCGGAAGCGACACGTCGCTCGCCTTCGGTCCCGCGGTCGGATGTGATCGAGGTGAGCGGCACCGACGCAGTCGTTCTTGGTGTGCCGTCCGCTTTCGTGCGACGGAACTAGGTCTCGTGGTAAGAGATGACATCTCGAGAGAGACGCACGCGGGAGGGGCCGGCGGCGGGTGCTGCAGCCACCGGATACCCGAGCGGTGCCTGAGCCCCGGGGATGGGGAGGAGCGGACGAAGACGACGCGCATGGAGTACGCGCAGCAGCCCGTCGCCCGGTGGCTGGAGCGGATGGAGCGCACCGCCGACGAGGTGACCGCGGCCGTCGACCGGCAGGAGCCGGCGACGCTGTCTCGCCGCCCCGCGCCGGCCAGCTGGTCGGCGACGGAGGTCGTGTGTAACCTGCGCGACATCGAAGAGCTGTTCATGCTCCGGTTCCGTACCATGCTGGCTCTGGACGAGCCGACGTTCCTGGTCCTGGGCGAGATGCCGTCCGACCGGGGGGCGTGGGGGATCGCGGACGGCGACGCGCTGCCGCTCGATCCCGACCGGTGGGCGGAAGAAGGACAGTACCGGCGCCACGACGCCGGCCTGGGCGCTCGACGGCCTCCGCCGCCGCCGGGAGGAGACCCTGGCCCTGCTGAGACGCTTGACGCCGGCGCAGTGGCGGCGCGGGAGCATGCACGTCACCCTGGGGCGCCTGACGTCCGCGGGCTGGGTCGCGCTGATCGCCGCGCACGACGACAAGCACCTCGCCCAGCTCCGCCCCGCCCTGGACGGCCGGCCGTGAGGGCGCTCATGATGACGCGGTCGTGAGCGGCGTGATCGTGGATCCGACCCGGGCGCGGGTGGTCGCCCAGGACTGCATCGCCGCCTGGAACGCCCTGGATCTCGAGCGGATCCCCTCGCACTACACCGACGACGTCGTCTTCGCCTCGCCCACGGTCGTCACGCGCTGCGGCGAGCCCTCCGGCGTGCTGCGCGGCAAGGGCAGAGACACTAGGTGAGCTCCCGTCCGCACGGCCCCGCGCTGCGCTGGTTCGCCGGCATCGCCGCCGGTCTCGTCCTCACCGTCTTGCTCCTCTACTGGCTCGCGCCGGCTACCCGGCGCGCGCTCTACCGCGAGAACAGCGTGATCGAATGGGCCACGGCGCTGCTCTTCCTCGGCGGCGCGGTCATCGGCTGGTGCCGCCTGCGGCGCCTCGGCGCCGGCTGGCGAGACGTCCGCTGGCTCATCCCGATCCTCTCGCTGCTCGCCATGCTGGATGAGGTGGGTTGGGTCGTCTTCGCGCTGGGCGTGCCACCACCGGTCGTTCTGGGCAAGCGGTTCGATGCGTTGCACGACATCGCCGAGATCGGGATGATCTGGAGCCGCCAGTACGCGCCCCGCTGGGCCCTCGTCATGGCGGGTGTCCTCGTTGCCGCTGCCGCAGTGGTCGCGGTGGCGACGGCGCCGCGATGGTGGCGAGGCCTCAAGAGCTCCACCTCCGGGCGTTTCTTCATGCTCGCGGTCGCTTTCGGTGTCGCCTCCCAGGGGCTGGACCTCGAAGGCAGTGGCCCCTTCGCACAGACGCTGGAGGAGGTCCTCGAACTGGATGGTGCGCTGGCCCTGTGTTTCGCCGCCTGGCTCCTGCCTCGACGACAACCGTGACCGAGTGGCCACGGGAAGTCGTCCGGGTCTCGAGGCGTCCAAAGCTGGCCGCCCACCGCGTATCCGTCCGGCGACGTTGACCGGCGCCCGGCCGCCCGCTATCGTGGGCGCATGCAGATCCCGCTCACGCTGAGGCGCTGGCAGCGGGCGGAATACGACCGGCTGGTGGGTCTCGGGGTGTTCCAGGGCGAGCCCCTCGAGCTGATCGGTGGCCAGCTCGTCGTCGCCGAGCCTCAAGGCTCGTATCACGCGTCCGCGATCACGAGGGTCGACTACGCGCTCCGCGACATCCTGCCACCCGGATGGATCGTGCGGCTCCAGGCGCCGGTGTCGCTCGACGAAGAATCGGAGCCCGAACCCGATGTGGCCGTGGTGCCGGGACGGCCCGGCGACTATCGAGAGTCACATCCCACGCATCCGGCGCTTCTGGTCGAGGTGGCGGAATCGAGTCTCGAGCTCGACCGCGCCCACAAGGCAGTGTCTACGCGCGCGCAGGTGTCGCCGACTACTGGATCGTGAACCTCGTCGAGGGCGTCGTGGAGGTGTACCGCGACCCCGCGCCGGACGCCTCGGCAGCCTTCGGATACGGGTATCGCTCCGCCACCCGGCTGGCGCCTCCGGCCATCGTCGTTCCCCTCGCGTTCAGCGGCGAGCGTGTCGTGGTGGCCGACCTCCTGCCGTAGCGATCGCCGAGCCGACGCGCGGGCGGTGGTAAGATTCTGCACGGGAGGTCGGCCACCATGGTGACGCTGCTGACGGAGTCTGGTGAGTACGCGCTGGCGGGGACGGAGGTCTCGACCACCGCGCTCTGGTGTCCCGCCCACGAGGCCGAGGCGGCCACGGGCTGGATGGCGAAGCCCGAGGGACTCTGCAAGGGAGCAGTCTGCGTGCCGCTGCCCGCGGGCCATGAGCGCGAGCTCGTGGACGGCGGCCGGATCAACCTGGCCGCGCTCTGGCGTCAGCTCGGCCAGCCCGCCGTCCGGAGCGAGCGCGGGCATGTCTGGGTGCTGAGCGAGAGCGGACGGGAGCGGACGGCGGCCCTGGCCTCGCTCGAGGCGCCCGACTTCGCGCTGCCGGATCCCTCGGGCCGCATGCACCGGCTCTCCGACTACCGTGGCAGGAAGGTCTTCCTCGTCACGTGGGCCTCCTGGTGAGGCTGCCGCCGCGACCTGCCCGGGTGGCAGGCGCTCCAGGAGGAGCTGGCGGGCCACGGCTTCATGGTGATCGCGGTGGCGATGGATAGCCGCGAAGGCGATCCGCTCCCGTGGATCGAGGCGGCGAAGCCGACCTATCCGACGCTGATCGACCGCGAGCACCGGCTGGCCGAGCTCTACGGCATCGTGAACGTGCCGCAGGCGGTGTGGATCGACGAGGCCGGGCGCATCGTGCGGCCGCCGGAGCCGGCGGGCGCCTACGAGGGGTTCCGGCAGATGAACCGGGTTACCCGTGAGATGCCGGAGGAGGTGGCCCGGCGCACCACGCAGGCGAAGGCTCTCTACCTGGACGCGATCCGCGACTGGGCGCGCAACGGGGAGCGAAGCGCGTACGCGTTCACCGCCGAGCAGGCGCGCGCGCACCTGCCCGCGGTGACCGAGGACATCGCGACCGCGCAGGCCCTGTTCCGGCTCGCCCAGCTCCTGATCCGGCGCGGCGAGCGGGACGAGGCCGAGCGCTGGATCCGGGAGGCGAGCCGGCTCCATCCCGACTCCTGGTGCATCTGGCGCCAGGGGGCCGGCGTGACCGAGCTGGGCCTGGCCGCCCAGCCGGACTTCTGGGAGCGCGTGGATCGGCTCGGCGCGAAGCGCTACTACGCGCCCGTGGACATTCCGGGCATGCCCTAGCGTTGCCGTGAAGAGCCCGCGCTTCGGCCTCAACCGCTTCGACTCGCGCTCGGTGGACGCGTTCGCCGCCGACGTCCGGCGCGCCGAGCAGCTCGGCTGGGACGCGGCGCTGCAGCCCGACTCCCAGCTGCGCCGTCGGGACACGTACGTGCTCCTGTCGGCAGCCGCGCGCGCCACCGAGCGCATCACGCTGGGCCCCCTGCTGGCCAATCCGGTGAATCGACATCCCACCGTGACCGCGTCCTCGATCGCGACGATCGATGAGCTGGCACCCGGCCGGGTGCTGCTGGGCTGGGGCGTGGGCGATACCGCGGTGCGCCTGGCCGGGCTCAGGCCCGCGCGGGTGGCCGAGCTGGAGGCGGGCACCCGGCTCATGCGCGCGCTGCTCGCCGGCGAAGCGGTCGAGGTCGGCGCGGCGCGGCCGGCGCGGCTGCCGCATCACCGCCCGGTGCCGGTCTGGATCGCGGCGGGCGGGCCGAGGACCCTGCGGATGGCGGGCGGGGTCGCGGACGGCGTCTTCATCCGGGTGGGCACGCATCCGGCCAACATCGCGACCGCGGTGCACGCGATTCGCGTCGGCGCCGCGGAGGCGGGACGCGATCCGGCGAGCGTGAAGCTCGGCGCCATCTTCCACACCGTGCTGGTGGACGAGCCGAGCCGCGCGCTGACCATGGCTCGCTCGATGGCTGCCGGCTACTACGAGTATTCACCCGCCCTCTTCGACCCGCCCGCGTTGACATGGACGGGCCCCGACCCCGAGACCCTCAAGCACCAGACGCACGTGTGGCCCGATTTCCACCATGCCCCCGACCTCGAAGCCAGCGGGAAGGTCGTCGACTTCCTCCCACTCGAAGCCGCCGACGCCTTCAGCCTCCGCGGCGGAACCGGCGAAGTGGCCCAGCGCCTGCTCGACACGCTCCGCGCCGCGCCCGCCACCTTCGACCACGTCGTGCTGCACCCGATTCCCGATCCGAAGTGGCCCTCCGACCCCGAGCAGGACTACACCGCCCGCATCGCCCGCGAGGTCCTCCCGCAGGTCCGCAAAGAACTGGAGAGCACCCAGTAGCAAACAGCGGAGTGGCAGTGGGGATGCAAAAGGCGTCAGCGAGGATCCAGGAAGGGCTAGGCGAAGCGCAGCCGGAGCGCCCACGAGCCGAGAAGGCCAGACGGGCGGGTGGCGCCGGAGGGCGCGGGGCGGCGGGCGAGCGAAGTGGGCCCCCCGAGTCCGGTGCGCCGCTCGAAGAGCGGCGAGTCCGGCGAGTGGGTGACGGAGCCGCCCGGCGCCCCGCGCCCTCCGGCGACAGGACCCGCCCGCCTCGCGCGGCTCGAAACGCATCGAGACGGCGACGACGAGCTACCCGAGCTGCTTGTGCACGAACTCGACGATCCGCGCGATCGTCCGCTCCGCCGCCGCGGGCTTCTTGCTGATGTAGCCCTCGGCCTCGCCCTCGATCAGCTCGAGATCCACCTGGCCGCCGATCTTCCGGTACCCGGCCACGAAGCGATCGAGGTCGGGACGCGGATGGGCCTGATCGCGCGAGCCCTGGATGTAGACCACCGGCGGCGTCTCGGCGGCCTCGCCGCGCTCGAGGGCGAGCGTCGGGTTGCCCTCGGCCATCGCGTCCTCGGTGACCCAGTACGCGTCGTGGCCCGGCAGGACCCGGTCCACCACCTCCGGATACGGCGGGCCGCCCGCCTTCAGCGCCTTGGCGTAGCGGTAGCGCGACAGCGGGTCGATGACCGGCCAGCAGAGCACCGCGCAGCGCACGCGACCATCGATGTTGCCTGCCCCGTGGCCCGCGGGCAGGGGCAGTGCCGCGTACTTGGGATCGCGCGGCTTCATGGCGAGCAGCATGGCCTGGTGCGCGCCGCTGGAGGCGCCCATGATGCCGACCCGGTCCGCGCGCCCGTTGAACTCGGCCGCGCGGCTCTTGAGCCAGCGGATCGCGTAGCTGATGTCCATCAGCGAGGCCGGGTAGGACGCCTCGGGCGGCTGGCGGAAGTCGAGCGCGGCGACGACCACGCCGCTCCGGGCCAGCGGCTCGTTCATGATGGTGTCGTTCGTCCGGTCCCCGCGACTCCAGGCCCCGCCGTGGAGCTCGACGATCATCGGGAACGGCCCGTCACCCCGCGGCACGAACATCCGCGCCAGGAGGGGGTGGTCCCCGTGACGGAGATACTCCACGTCCTTGACGTCGATCTCGTGGCCCATGGTCGCCATGGCAGCACTCCTTTGTGAGGAAGGGTCGTTGTCGGCGCGTATTCTACACCTGATCGCGGGCGCCGCTCCGCGGGCGCCCGTCGCGGCTCCAGGGGTTGCCACCCGGGCACGGGCGCCCCATACTCTGGCGGCCATGCCTTCGACGCCTGGCTTCGGGGAGAAGCTCCGCACGGTCTTCGGGCTGAGCCCCACCATCCTCTGCCTCACCGGTCTCGCCGACGGGCGGGTCCGCGACGCCAACGACGCCTTCCTGAGCACCTCCGGCTACTCGCGCGAGGAGATCCTCGGACGCACCCCGCTGGAGCTGGGACTCTGGGTGGACCCGACCCAGCGCGAGGCGGGCATCCGCGAGCTCAAGGCGGGGCGGGCGGTGCGCAGCATGGAGTGCCGGTTCCGCGTCAAGAGCGGCGAGGAGCGCGTGACCCTCCTCTCCGCCGACATCGTGATGTTCGACGGGGAGGCATGCATCCTGAGCGCCCTCACCGACATCACGGACCGCACGCGGGCGGAGGCCGCGCTCCGCGAGAGCGAGCGGCGCTTCATGGTGGCCTTCCACGCCAACCCGCTCCCCATGTCGATCACGAGCCTGCGCGACCACCGCCACCTCGAGGTCAACGACGCGGCGGTGCGCCACAGCGGGTACTCGCGCGAGGAGCTGCTCGGCCACACCAAGCCGCAGCTCGGCTTCTGGGTGACCGCCGAGCAGCGCGACCGGCTGCTGCGCCTCCTGCACACCGAGGGGCGGGTGCGCGATCTGGAGGTCACGTTCCGGACGCGGGGCGGCGAGGAGCGCCAGCTCCTGGTCAACTCGGAGGTCATCACCTTCGAGGGCGAGCCCGCGGTGCTGAGCGTCTCCCTCGACATCACCGAGCGCAAGCTCTACGAGGAATCGCTTCGCGCCGCGAACCAGGCCAAGGACGAGTTCCTGGCCGTGCTCGGCCACGAGCTGCGCAATCCGCTGGGCACCCTGACCAACGCGGTGGCGGTGCTCGAGCGGCTGCCGGGTGACGAGACCATGCGCCACGTGGTCGCGATCATCGGGCGCCAGACCGGGCACCTCGGCCGCCTCGTGGACGATCTCCTGGACGTGGCCCGCGTGACCTCCGGCAAGATCGAGCTGCAGCGCGGGCCGGTCGAGCTGCACGCCCTCGCGGGCCGCTGTCTCGACGCCCTCGCCCAGGCCGGACGCACCGGGCGGCACACCGTCGTCCTGGACGGCGAGCCCGTGTACGTGGACGGCGACGCGGCGCGGCTCGAGCAGGTGCTGAACAACCTGATGGACAACGCGCTCAAGTACACCCCGGGCGGGGGCCGCGTGACGATCAGCACGGGGCGGGCCGGTGAGACGGCGGTGCTGCGCGTGCGCGATACCGGCCAGGGCATCCGCACGGACCTGCTCTCGCGCGTCTTCGATCTCTTCGTGCAGGAGCAGCAGAGCCTCGATCGCTCGCGCGGCGGCCTGGGGCTCGGGCTGGCCCTCGTCAAGCGCCTGGTGGAGCTGCACGGCGGCTCGGTGGCGGTGTGGAGCGCGGGGCCCGGCCAGGGCAGCGAGTTCACGGTGCGCCTGCCGGTGGTGGCGGGGCCCGTCGCCGAGGCGAGCCGGCCCGCGACGGGCGCGGCGTCCGCGGCGGCACGGAGCCGCCGCGTCCTGGTCGTGGAGGACAGCCCGGACGCGCGCCAGAGCCTGCGCATGCTGCTCGAGATGGCCGGCCACGAGGTCGAGACGTCGGAGGATGGGCCGAGCGGCCTCGCCAAGCTCGAGGCCTTCCGTCCGGACGTCGCCTTGATCGATCTGGGCCTGCCCGGCATGGACGGCTACGCCATGGCCCGCGAGATGCGCGGGCGGCCGGAGACGCGCGCGATCCGCCTGGTCGCGGTGACCGGCTACGGGCAGGCGGACGACCGGCGGCGCGCGCTCGCGGCGGGCTTCGACCTGCACGTCACCAAGCCGGTGGACGCCTCCAGGCTGGACGACATGCTCGGGCGAGCCACCTGATCCGGCCCCGGCTACGTCGGAGTCGCCGCGGTATGCGATGCCTCCGCAGCCGGCGCCACCACGATGCGTGCCTGGGGCGGTTCGGGTGAGGGCTCCTCGAGCCCGTGGATCGTCTGCAGGTGCTGGAGGGTCTCGACGAGGGTGACCCCGATATAGTTGGCGCCGGCGGCCTCGAGCTGGCGGCGCACCGGCTCTACCGGCTCGCGCAGCCCCCAGCGTCCCACGACAATGCGGACATCGGGGCAGCGCGCTCGAAGCCGCTTGCAGAGATAGCGCGTGTGGGAGGCGAGGCCGCTGGCGGGGAGCGCGCCGAGGCAGACGATGGCGGGCCGGGTCTTCTCGACCAGAGCGATGACCTCGGAGGCCAGGAGCTGGGGCGAGGCCAGCTCGATGGCCCAGCGGGCGGGATCCATGAGCTGCCCCAGCATGATCAGTCCCAGCTCATCCGCCTCGTCGCGCACCGGGACGGCGAGCACGTGAGGCGTCCGGGATGGTCGCTTCGTCTGGGGAGGCCGTTCGGCGGCGTCCGAGGGTTCGCCGGCGACACGGGCCTCCTGACGCCGGGCGTGGAGATACTCGACGATCTCACGCGTGGCCCGCCAGATGTCGCGCTGGGCCGACTCGGACAGCAGGGCATGCCGCCGGTCGCGCCGGGTGTGACTCAGGGCGGGCAAGATCACCGTGTCGTAGACTACCTCGATCGGATGATCCTTCGCGCGCTCGGCGACGATTCGCGCCGCTTCCGCCTGATCCTGCGCGAGCAGGCGCTGGTAGTAGGCGGCGGCCGGCGCGATGGGGGGCGCGTCGGCCATCAGGATGCCGACGAACTCCATGCCGGGGACGTGCTTGGCGAGGACGACCAGACACACAGTGAGGGGCGTGGCGAGGAGCAGGCCGATCGGCCCCCAGAGCCAGGCCCAGAACGCGACGGAGCAGATCAGCGCCACCTGCGAGACGCCCGCGCTCTGGCCGTAGAGCAGCGGCTCCAGCGCGAAGCTGCACAGGGCCTCGAGGAAGATGAAGAGGCCGGCCACGAGGAGCGGCTGCTGCCAGGTCGGAAACTCCGCGAGGGCGAAGACGATCGGGATCAGCGCGGCCAGCCAGACCCCGACATAGGGGATGAACCGCAGCACCGCGGCCAGGAAGCCCCAGAGCGGCGCATAGGACACCCCGAACAGGAGAAGTCCCAGCGTGACGCCGAGACCGAAGCTGGCATTGATGAGGGACTGCATCACGAGGTAGCGGCTGATGCGCTGCGCGGCTTCGTCGAGCGCGCGGGTGGTCGTGATCAGGCGGCCGTAGCCGCCAAGGCGGATGAGCCGGTTGCGCAGATCCTCCCGCTCGATGAGCATGAAGATCACGAGCACGATCACCATCGCGGCGCCGCCCAGACCTTCGATCAGGGGCGGGAGCTGCCAGAGACCGGTTGGCTTGGACTGGACGACCACCGGCTCGGGCATCGCCCGCGACCCCGCCGGGGTCGCCTCGTTCTTCAGCTCCTGGGCGACCTGGCTGGCCGCGGTCTGCGCCTTCTCGATCGTGCCCCCGCGTCCCAGTCGCCGGACGTACGCGATCTTGGCGATCAGGTTGTCGCGGTATGCCGGAATATGGACGGACAGCACCGCGACCTCCCGGGCGAGCATCCACGCGACCCCGGCGAGCGAGGCGAACAGCATGGTGACAACGACGGTGACCGAGAGGGCCCGTCCGAGACCCCGACGCGTGAGCCAGCCCACCAGCGGGTACACCATGAAGGTCAGCAGGATCGCCAGCGCGATCGGGATCAGGAGGCCGCGGGCGAGGTAAAGCGCGACGACGCCTGCGAGCACGGCGACGAAGATGGCGAGCGGCTTGATCGTGCGTGCCACATCCGACACAAGCAGGTGGGGAGCAAGCGATGTGCCACGCGCGGCACCGGAGAAACGGGCGGAAAGGTGGCGAGAGGCCGCGGGGCAGGTAGTTTCTTCGCGGTAAGTCTGACGCAGTTCGGCGGTGCCTGCGGCGCCCGGGGCGCCGCAGGCCGGCGTGTACAGCTAGGCGTGGTGGTGGTGATGCCCGTGCCGGTAATGGGCGCCGAGGAGATCGAGCCCGAAGTCGCGCCGGGGATCGTGCCAGACCGAGTGGATGTGGTTGGCGTTGTTCTGGGTGTTGTCGTACTCGATGAGGAGGGTTGGCCCATGGAGCCGGTAGTAGTGGGCCCGCCCCGCCTCGAGCGGCCCGGCCCAGGCGAAGTGCACGCGCTCGACCCCGGCCTCGCGCATGCGCCGCAGCTCCTGCTCGGCCAGCTCGCTGCGCATGTTGCGCGCGTACTCCTCGATGAGCGTCGCGGCGAGGCTCCGCTGGTCGCCCGTCATGTCCGCCAGCGCGAGGCCCGCCGGGGTGGCCAGGCTGTTGGCGCGGCCCGGACCGGTCACGATGTCGCCGAGCGACTGCGCCGCGATCATGGTGCGGGCGCGCTGCGGCTCGCTCAAGCTTCGGGCGAGCGCGCGCCCCAGATCCTGCTCGGCCGCGAGCGCGCGCTGGCCCTTCCTCGGTCCCGACGGCACCTCGGCGGGATTCGCGCCCAGGAAGGCCGGCGTCATCGCCACCGGCCGGCCGGGCACCAGCGTGAAGTTGAGCGAGAGGTGATGGCCCTCGACGCGCCAGCCCCAGGGCGCGGAGGCACCCGGATTGCCGAAGACCGTGAAGGCGTAGTTCTCGGGATCGCGCGAGAGGCCGAAGGTCTCGATCTGCCGGAGCACCGCTTCCAGCTCCATGACGTTGACGGCTTTCGTGTACCCGACGGCGCTCAGGCCGGCCTTCATCAGCGCGTGGGCCGCAGCGCGCGCCGGCCCGGGCATCGCCTTGAACGGGACGCCCTCGCGGCCGCGCGGCACGTAGTGCCAGTTGAGCCGCTCGCGGTCGCCCACGGAGAACACCGCGCGTGACCGCGCCTCCGCGGGCAGCGCGCCCAGGAACGCCAGCGCCGCCCCCGCCATGGCCGCCCGCGCCGCCGCGTCGCTCGACTGGGCGAGCGAGGGGCGGGGCAGCGCGCCGGCGGCGGCGCTCGCCGCCAGCCCGTGGAGCAGCCGGCGGCGCGTCAGGCGGGGCATCGGATCAGGAATACTTGACGGTGCATCCGTACGCGCGCGTGACGGGCGTCTTCACCGGCTGGCCGGCCGCGACCGCGTCGAGGGCGGCCCGCACGTAGTTGTTCGCGCCCTGAACGTCCGCGCGACGGGACGTCGGCCGATCGTCGATGGCCCCCGCGTAGACGAGCACACCCGCCTTGTCCACCACGTACATGTGCGGCGTGTTGGTCGCGCCGTACAGCTTGCCGGCCACCCCCTTGGTGTCGAGCAGGACCGCGCTGGGCGCGGCCTTGCGTGAGGTCGTCAGCTCGTCGGCCTGGGCCGGCGTCACGTAGCCCTGGGTGCCTTCCGACGAGGAGATCACGGTGAGCCACACCACGCCCTGCCCGGTGGCGTCGCGCTGCAGGCCCTGCATGTTGCCGCTGTCGTAGTGCTTCCGCACGTAGGGGCAGTCGTGATTCGTCCACTCGAGCACCACGATCTTGCCCTTGTACGAGGCGAGGCTCACCGGCGACCCGTTGGACGCGGTGACCGTGAAGCCGGGCGCGGCTTCGCCCACCTTCGCGGGCGCGGCCCACGCGGAGCGCGCCGGGACGAGGGCGGAGGCGGCGCCGGTCAGGACGAGACCGGCGCCGGTGCGGGTCAGGAAGCTGCGACGGGTGATCAGCTCGGGGCTCATAGAGTCTCCTTGTCGATCGCGTCGATGAGGGTGCCTTCACTCAGGATCTGCGGGAGCACGCGAGGCTCGGGCGCGACCGCGCGGCCGCCCCGCGGGGGATAGATGACGTAGAGGGGGACGCCGCTGCGGCCGAAGGACTCGAGCACGGAGGTGATCTCCGCGCTGCGGCTGGTCCAGTCGGCCTTGAGGTAGACCACGCCCCCGCGGGCGAAGGCCTCGGCCACCGCGGGTCCACGCAGGGCCACGCGCTCGTTCACGAGACAGGTGATGCACCAGGCCGCGGTGAAGTTGACGAAGACCGCCTTGCCCTGCGCGCGCAGCTCCGCGAGCCGCCCCGGGGAGAAGGGCTCCGACGCCACTGCCCCGGGCGCGCCGGCGGTCGGCGCCGGCGGGCTCGCCGCGGCGAGCGGGGCGAGCGCGATCGCCCCCGCGACGCTGACGAGCGCGAAGCCGGTGGCGGCGCGCCGCCAGCGCGGAGCGGCGCTGCGGGCGGCGTGGTGCAGCCACGCGCCGAAGGCGATGAGCAGCAGGCCCACCAGGACCAGCGCCACGCCCCCGGGCCCCGCCTGGCGGCTCACCACCCAGACCAGCCACGCGACCGAGGCGTAGAGCGGAAACGCCAGCGCCTGGGAGAGCCGCCCCATCCACGGGCCGGGGCGCGGTAGGAGCCGGCGCCACGCCGGGACCAGGGTCAGAGCGAGGAAAGGCAGGGCTAGTCCGAGGCCCAGCGCCTCGAACACCGCGATCGCGGCGGCCGGAGGCTGGGTCAGCGCATAACCCACCGCGGCGCCCATGAAGGGCGCCGTGCACGGCGTGGCGGCGACGGTGGCCAGCGCGCCGGTGAAGAAGGAGCCCGAGTAGCCCGGGCGGGCGGCGAGCCCATGCCCCACGCCGGTGAGGCGGCCACCGATCACGAGGAGACCGGACAGGCTCAGGCCCAGCGTGAAGAGTAGGTAGGCCAGGGCGGTGACCACCAGCGGGGACTGGAGCTGGAAGCCCCAGCCGATCTGGGCGCCGCCGGCGCGAAGCGCGAGGAGCGCGCCGGCCAGCGCGGCGAAGCACGTCAGCACGCCGGCGGTGTAGGCGAGCCCGTGCCGGCGCACCGCAGCCGGCGAGGTTTCGGCGTGTCCGACAAGCGCCAGAGCCTTGATGGAAAGCACCGGTAGCACGCACGGCATGAGATTCAGAATGAGGCCGCCTAGAAGGGCCAGCCCCATCGCGGCAAGGAGCGACAGCGCGGACCCCGCGCCGGCGCTCCCCGCGACGGCCGTGATGGCGAAGGCCTGACTGACCAGGCCATGGTCGAGCTTCTCGCGGATCACCAGCACTCCGTCGAGGTCGGAGTCCGGACCCTCGGGCAGGAGACCGCGCGCCGCGCGCAGCGTGATCCCGTCCCGGCCGATGGTCACCTCCTGCACCGCCGCGTGATCGATCACGCCCCAGCGGCCCGGGAAGAACAGGACCTCGGCGATGCGATCGCGCTCGAGCCCGGCGGCTGCCACCGACAGCGTCACCGCCTCGGGCGTCGCGCGGAGCGAGGCGCGCCAGGGGCTCGGTCCGGGGACCGCGCGCCGGGTCCGCTCGATCGCGGCAGCCCCGGCGTCGGGCGCGGGCCTGCCTGCCATGACCGGGAGGGTGAGGGTCACCTCCGCTTCCTCGGGGATGCAGATCTGCTCGCAGACGAGCCACGCGGCGTGGCCCCGCAGGGTGACCGGCACGCCCGTGGGCAGGCCCGCGGGCGGGGTCAGCCGGCTGAGGAGGACGACCTCGCCGGTATAGCCGAAGCTCATCAGCGGACCGACCGGAATCCGCTCGGGCTGCGGGAAGACGAGCGGACCGGCGTGCCAGCCCGCCGGCAGCGCCCAGTCCACCGTCGGGGGCTCGCCGGAATCGCCCGGATTGGTCCAGTACGTGTGCCAGCCAGGGGCGATGCGCTGGCGGATACCCACCCAGAAGGAGGCCCCCGGCTCGATCGAAGCGGCCTCGCTGAGCAGGGCGACGGAGACCTTCGGGGGTCCGGGCTGGGCCGGGGCCGTGATGGTCGGCGCCCGAGTCGGCTCGGCGGCCAGGCCGGGGCCGGCCAGCATCCCTAAGAGCAGCGCGGCGGCGAGAAGGCGGATCGCCATCGCGACCGGACCTAGGGGCGAGGCTTCACCTTCTCGAAGAGCGGCAGGTACTTGCCGTACCCCTCTTCCTCGAGCTTGGCGACAGGGATGAACCGCAGCGCCGCGGAGTTGATGCAGTAGCGCAGGCCGGTCGAGGCCGGGCCGTCCGGGAAGAGGTGGCCGAGGTGGGAGTCCCCCTCCGCGGAGCGGACCTCGACCCGCCGCATGCCGTGGGAGGTGTCGGTGTGCTCCTTGATCGTCTCGGCCTCGAGCGGCCGGTCGAAGCTCGGCCAGCCGGTGCCGGAATCGAACTTGTGCAGCGACGAGAAGAGCGCCTCGCCAGTCACCACGTCCACGTAGATCCCGGCCTCGTGGTGGTTCCAGAACTCGTTCCGGAACGGCGGCTCCGTGGCGCTGCACTGCGTAACGTTGTATTGTTCCGGGGTCAAACGGGTCTTCAGATCGGCGTCGGTCGGGCGCTTGGTGGTGGCCATGGCACCCGTGAGTATAACCCTGGGAGGCAAGTGATGAGTGACGAGATCAGCATCCAGTTCACCCGCTTCTCCGCCTTCTACTCCCCCCTGATCGCGACGATCGCGGGTGGCTTCCTCCAGCAGGAAGGGTTCGCGCCGAAGCATTCCATCGCGCCGGCCGGCAAGTCGGCCATCGAAGGGGTCGTGGCCGGGACCGTGCACGTCTGCCAGTCCGCGCCGTCCCAGGGCTTCGGACCACTCGAGAAAGGCCAGGCCCCGCCCGCGATGCACTTCGCCCAGATCAATGAGATGGATGGGTTCTTCCTGGCCGGCCGAGCGCCGGAGCCGGCGTTCTCCTGGGACAAGCTCAAGGGCAGGCGGGTGCTGGTGGACCACGGAGGCCAGCCGCTCGCGATGTTCAAGTACGCCTGTCACAAGCGCGGGCTCGACTTCGGGAGCATCGTGGCCGTGAACGTGCCGAGCGACCAGATGGACGCGGCCTTCCGGAAGGGCGAGGGCGACTACATCCACCAGCAGGGGCCCGCGCCCCAGCAGCTCGAGCACGACGGCGCCGGCCACGTCGTCGCCTCGGTCGGCCAGGCCATCGGGCCCGTGGCTTTCTCGAGCCTGGCCGCGACGCGGGTGTGGCTCGGCACCGATATGGCCCGGCGCTTCATGCGAGCGTACCGGAAGGCGCGAGCCTGGCTCCTGGCCACGCCCGCGGCCGAGGTCGCGAAGGCGGAGGCCTCGTTCTTCCCGGAGATCGACCCGGTGGTGCTCGCCGCCACCATCAGCTACTACCAGAAGCTCGGTTGCTGGACGCCGCACGTCGAGATCACCCGGCCCGCGTTCGAGGTCGCGCTGGACGTCTTCCAGCATTCCAAGCTGATCACCAAGCGACATCGCTACGAGGACGTGATCGCGCCCCCGCCGAATGCGGGCTGATCGTTGATCTCGCGGCGGGCCTTCGTCACATCGGTGACCGGAGGCCTTCTCGCGGCGCCACGCGGCGCGCGGGCGCAGCAGGCCCGGAAGGCTCACCGGATCGGGTTCCTCGGAAATTCCACGGCGGCCTTCGAGGCCAATCTCGTCGGCCCGTTCCGCGAGGGACTGCGCGAGCTCGGGTACGTCGAGGGCCGGGATCTCGTCATCGAGTATCGCTGGGCGGAGGGCCACTACGACCGCTTTCCGGCCCTGATCGCCGAGCTGATCGCCCTCAACGTGGGGGTGCTCGTCACCGCCGGCACCCCCGCCGCGCTCGCGGTCAGACGCGCTACGACTGCCATCCCGCTCGTCATGATCGCGGTCGGAGATCCGGTCGGGAGCGGCCTGGTCAAGAGCCTGGCGCGGCCCGGGGGCAACCTCACGGGGCTGGTGTCGATCGCGCCGGACCTGGAGGGGAAACGGCTGGAGCTGCTCACCGAGGTCGTGCCGAGGCTCTCGTCGGTGGCCTTCCTCCTGAATCCCGCCAATGCCTTCCACGTGACCTCGGAGAAGCAGGCGCGGGCGGCGGCCAAGGCGCTCCATCTGAAGGTCGAGTTCGTCCCGGTGCGCGCGGAGACGGAGTTCGATCGCGCGTTCCAGGCCATCGGCAGCCAGCAAGTCGGGGCGCTCATCGTGCTGGCGGACCGCCTCTTCCTGCATCACCGCGCGCGGATCGTGGACTTCGCGGCGCGGCATCGCCTGCCGACGATGAACGCCTACACCGAACTGGTGGAGGCCGGGGGGTTGATGTCCTTCGGACCGAGCTATCCCGGGATGCACCGGCGCGCCGCCTACTTCGTGGACCGGATCCTCAAGGGCGCGAACGCCGCCGATCTCCCGATGGAGCAGCCCTCGAAGTTCGAGCTGTTCATCAACCTCAGGACCGCCCGCGCGCTCGGCCTGGTGATTCCCCAGCCGATCCTGCTGCGGGCCGACGACCTGATCCAGTGACGCGGTCCGCGCGCGGCCGGACGCGGGCCGGAGCGGTCGGGGCCGCGCTGCGCGAGGCGCCCGGCCCTCGCCGCTCCGAGCGCGGGCTCCGCCCGCGCAATCCTGTTTCAGGGGGGAGGTTCGGAAGGGGGGCGCAGCCCCCCCCGCCGAGTCAAGGTAGCTGGTCGAAGGGCAGGTCGCGGTCCACCCGGACGTCCTGGGGCAGGCCCAGCACGCGCTCCGCGATGATGTTGCGCAGGATCTCGTCGGTGCCCGCCGCGATGCGGCCGCCCGGAGTGGAGAGCAGCGATTCCTGAAAGGCCGCCCGTAGCGGGGCCACGTCCTTGTCCATGACCACGCCGCCCATGTCCAGCAGGTCCATCGCGAACGAGGCGATGTCCTGGGCCTTGGGTGCGTTGACGAGCTTGCCGATGGAGTTCTCGGGCCCGGGCGTCTCCCCGCGCGAGAGCGCGGTCATGGTGCGGAAGCGGGTCAGGCGCACGCCCTGCGTCTTCACGTAGAGATCGGCGAGCCGCTCGCGCACGGCCGCGTTGGCGATCGCGGGGCCGTCCTCGAGGGCGGTGGCGCGGGCCAGGCCGAAGATCTCCTCGAAGTCGGGGCCGCGCAGGTCGCCGGAGGTGAGGCGCTCGTTCATGAGCGTGGTGATGGCCACGCCCCAGCCGGCGCCGACCGCGCCCAGGCGCTGGGTGTCGGGGATCCGCACGTCGGTGAAGTAGACCTCGTTGAAGTGCGACGCGCCCGAGATCTGCTTGATCCGGCGCGTCTCGATGCCCGGCGACTTCATGGACAGGAAGAAGAAGGTGAGGCCCTTGTGCTTGGCCGTCTTCGGATCGCTGCGGGCGACCAGGATGGCCCAGTCGGCCCAGTGCGCGCCCGAGGTCCAGATCTTCTGGCCGTTGATCACCCAGTGGTCGCCGTCCCGCTGGGCACGGGTGCGCAGGCCGGCCAGGTCGGACCCGGCGCTCGGCTCGGAGAAGAGCTGGCACCAGACCTCGTCGCCGCGGAGCGCCGCGGGCGCGTAGCGGCGCTTCTGCTCGTCGGTGGCGTAGGCGAAGAGGGTCGGCATGCACATGCCGAGGCCGATCTCGAAGTAGCCGCGCGGGACGAGGAACCGCGACTCCTCCTGGGCGTAGATCACCTGGTAGATCGGGGGCAGCGCGCGGCCGCCCCACTCGGCGGGCCAGTGCAGCGCCGCGAAGCCGGCTTCTGCCTTGCTGCGCTGGAAGGCCTGGGCGCGCTCGAGCCCGTCCCAGCCCTCGCGGCCCGGGTAGCGGCTCTGCCAGGTCTCGAAAGCCCCCCGCTTGGGCTCGGCATGGGCGGCGAGCCACTGCCGCACCTCCGCGCGAAACGCCGCTTCTTCCCGCGTGTCGTCGAAATCCATCGCGGTCTCCTAGTTTGGAACGGGGGCAGGCGGCCGAGGGCGCCAACGAAGCATATGGGCCTTTATCGGCCGCCTGCCGCGCCGGCTTCGAGCCGGGTGACGAGCAGATCCTTCCAGCGACGGGCGCTGCCCAGCATGAGGCCGGTCAGCTTGGCGCGCCGGTAGTGCAGGTGGCAGTCGAATTCCCAGGTGAAGCCCATGCCGCCGTGCACCTGGATGTTCTCCTTGGCCGCGTGGTAGTAGGCCTCGCTGGCGGCCACCCGCGCTGCCGCCGCGGCGACGCCCAGCTCGGGCGCATCCTTCGAGAGCGCCCACGCGCCGTAGTAGGCGTTCGACCGCGCGAGCTCGATGCCCACGTACATGTCGGCCAGCTTGTGCTTGATCGCCTGGAACGAGGCGATCTGCCGCCCGAAGGCGAAGCGTCCGAGCGCGTACTCGCGCGCCATGTCCAGTGCGGCCTGCGCGCCGCCGAGCTGCTCGAAGGCCACCAGGACCGCCGCGCGGTCGAGCAGCCGCTCCACCAGGGGCCAGCCCTGGCCGGGCGCCCCCAGGGGCTCGGCCGCCGCGCCGTCGAGCGTGATCCGCGCGTGCGAGCGGGTGGGATCCACGGTGGCGAGGCTCGCGCGTGTCACGCCGGGACAGGTCAGGTCGACCAGGTAGAGGGCCGCACGGCTCCCGTCCGGCGCGGCGAGGACGACCGCGAAGTCGGCCACGTCGCCGTCCATCACCGGGACCTTGGTGCCGGTCAGCCGCGCGCCGTCGGCGCGCGTCGCGAGGTTGGCCGGCGTCGTCACCCGCGGGCCCTCGGACAGGGCGAGACAGCCGATGGCCTCGCCCTGGGCGATGCGCGGCAGCCAGCGCTTCGTCTGCGCCTCGGTGCCCGCGAGCCGCAGGGCCTCCGCGGCCAGGTAGATCGTGGAGGAGAAGGGCGTGGGGGCCAGGCTCCGACCCAGCTCCTCGGCGATCACGCAGAGCTCGAGGTAGCCGAAGCCGGCGCCGCCGTGGGTCTCGGGGATGGCGGTGCCCATCCAGCCCATCTCGCCCATGCCCTTCCAGAGATCGACGTCATAGGGCGCGGCGCCCTCCAGGATGCGGCGGACGCGGGTCGAGGAGGCGTGCTCGCCGAGGAACTTCCGCGCCTGCTCCCGCAGCGATTTCTGGTCGGCCGAGAAGTCGAAGTTCATGGCGCGAGGATCATACCAAAGCCCTTGCCATGCGTTCGCGTCTCTTTCACAATCTGGCCCTCACCCTGAACCCTCACCCTGCCCTCCCCCCAGGGGGGAGAGGGAGATGCCAACGGAGGCGGCCATGCGGGCGACTGCGGCGGTGCTCTACGAGGTCCGGAAGCCGGTGGTGGTGGAGGACGTGGAGGTGCTGGAACCCGGATCGCACGAAGTGCTCGTGCGCTGGGCGGCCAACGGCGTCTGCCACAGCGACCTGCACGTGGTCACCGGCGACTATCCGCATCCGCTGCCGGTGGTGCTGGGCCACGAGGCGGCCGGGGTGGTGGAGAAGACCGGGCCGGGGGTGGACACGGTGAAGGCGGGTGACCACGTCTGCTCGAGCTATATCCCCTCGTGCGGACGCTGCTCGTACTGCATCGGCGGCCAGCCCACGATGTGCGCGCTGCGCGACAAGCCGCGCTGGTTCATGCTCGACGGCACCTCCCGCTTCCGCCGGAACGGCCAGCCACTCCACCATTTCCTCCAGGTCGCGGGCTACGCGACCCACGCGGTGCTACCCGAGCCGAGCGTGATCCCGATCCGCCGCGACGCGCCGCTCGACGTGGTGTGTCTGGTGAGCTGTGGCGTGCTCGCGGGCGCCGGACCCGTGTTCAACCGCGCCAAGGTACCGCCGGGCGCGAGCGTGGCGGTCTGGGGCTGCGGCGGGGTCGGGCTGAACACGATCCAGGCGGCGCGCATGCTGGGCGCGGGCAAGATCATCGCGGTGGACGTGATGCGCCAGAAGCTCGCCTGGGCCGAGGAGTTCGGCGCGACCCACGTGGTGGACGCGTCCAAGGAGGATCCGGTCGCCGCGGTCCAGCGGGTGAGCGACACGGGCGGCGCCGACTTCACCTTCGAGGTGGTGGGCACCCAGAGGACCATCGAGCAGGCCGTGCTGGCCACGCATCGCGGCGGCACCTGCGTGATCGTGGGTGTCTCGCCCGCGGGGACGCGGATCTCGCTCGATCCATCGCTCTTCCTGCAGCAGCGCGTGCTCACCGGCTCGTCCTTCGGGGGCGGGCACCAGCGCACGGACGTGCCGATGCTGATCGACCTCTACATGTCGGGCAAGTACAAGATCGACGAGCTGATCAGCCGGCGGCTCCCGCTGGCCGAGCTGAACGAGGGCTTCGACCTGATGCTGCAGGGCGAGGTGAAGCGGAGCGTGATCGTCTACTGAGGGATGCTCACAGACCCTGCACGGAGCGGGGCGTCCCCCGTTAGCTCCTCACTGCTCGGGACGCCAGGACCCCTTGCAGCTCTTTCAGCACCAGCGGCTTCGACAAGTAGCCGTCCATGCCGGCGGCGAGGCAGCGCTCACGGTCTTCATGCATCGCGTGCGCGGTCATCGCCACGATGGTGATGTGCCCTCCCGCCGTGCGTTCGTGCTCTCGAATGGCGGCGGTCGCCTCGAAGCCGTCCATCACGGGCATCTGAACGTCCATGAAGATGAGATCGAACGGCGTGACGGATTCGGCCTGCCGCCACGCGTTCACCGCTTCCTTGCCGTCCGGGACGATGGTGACGAGGTGTCCTTGCTTCTCGATCAGGCGCGCGGCCACCCGCTGGTTGACCACATTGTCCTCGGCCAGCAGGATCCGGAGAGTCCGCCCCACCGCCCGGGTGGTGTGCCGGGTGACCAGACGGTCAGCCGCGGCTTTGCCGGTGGATGCGGTGAGCGTCGCCACCATCGCCTGGAGGAGCTCGGACCGCTTCAGCGGCTTGAGCAGGTAGGCCTTGATCCCGAGTGCTCGGCAGCGGGCCGCATCGCCTCGCTGTCCCGCGGACGACAACATCATGACGGTCGACCGCTTCGACTCCGAGATCGTGCCCAGGCGCTCTGCGAACATGAAGCCGTCCATGTGGGGCATGCTGGCATCGAGCAGGATCAGCGCGAACGGCGTCGTCGCCGTCGCGATGGCGGCAAGACCCTCCGCGCCACTCTCGACCGCGGTGGGCCGCATTCCCCAGTGGCGTAGCGTGCCGTCGAGGATCCGGCGGTTGGTCCGGTTGTCATCGACGATCAACACCTGGAGGCCCTCCAGGGCGGGCGGCGGACCGGCCGGCACCACCGAGCCGTGGGCGATCCCGAAGTCGGCGTCGAACCGAAACACGCTCCCGCGCCCGACCTCGCTCTCGACGGTGACCGTCCCCCCCATCCGGGCCACGAGCTGGGCGCAGATGGTGAGCCCCAACCCGGTGCCGCCGTATAGCCTCGTGCTGGACCCATCCGCCTGCGTGAAGGCCTCGAAGATCCGGGCCTGCTTCTCCGGCGGGATCCCGATCCCGGTGTCGGACACGCTGAGGCAAAGACGGACGCCGTCCGGCACCCGCTGGGCGACTCCGACCTGGAGGACGACCTCACCCGCCTGGGTGAACTTGATCGCGTTCCCGACCAGGTTCAGCACGACCTGCCTCAGCCGACCCGGGTCGCCCGTCAGCATGTCGGGAACGTCAGGGGAGACGTCATAGGCCAGCTCGAGCCCCTTGGCATCGGCCCGCACCGCGACCGTCTTCAGGGCATCCCCCAGGCAGTCGCGCAGGCTGAACTCGATGGAGTCGAACTCGAGCTTGCCCGCCTCGATCTTCGAGAAATCGAGAACGTCGTTGATGATGGTGAGCAACCCATCCGCCGACGACTTGACGGTGGTGAGGTACTCCCGTTGCTCGCCGCTCAGCTCGGTGTCGAGCGCGAGCTCGGTCATCCCGATGATGCCGTTCATCGGAGTACGGATCTCGTGACTCATGTTGGCCAGGAACTCACTCTTCGCCCGGCTGGCCGCTTCGGCAAGCGCGGCCGCCTCCGCGAGCTTCACGTGAGTCTTCTCGATCGCGTCCACCGTCGAGTTCAACGCGCGGTTCATCCGGGCCACCTCATCGTCGCCCACGATGCCGATCCGGTGGCGCAGGTCGCCGGCGGCGACGCGCTCGAGTCCTGCCACCGTCTCGGCGATCGGCCCCGTGATGCTGTGCGATACGACCGCTCCCAGCGCGATCAGCCCGATGAGAAGTGCCGCGACGCCGATCACGATCACTCGCCGCTCGCGGTGGATGGCCGCCTCCTGGCCCTCCACCCGCCTCCCTACCCCGATGCGCGCGACGATCTGATCGATCAGGTCCGTCGGCGCCGCGTCCTGGCCGCTCACCATCCGGTCGGCGGACTTCGGGTCGAGCCCCCGACCCGCGTGGAACTGAGCGAACGCCTCTTCGTACCGCCGCTCCATCGCCTCGTGCTCGCCCAGGAAGCGGGCGAGTAGCTCCCGCGCGTCCCCATCCGTCACGCTGCCCTTGAGGATCTCTCCAAAGACCCGCACGACCTCCGACTGCTCGAAAAAGGTGGCGCGGTGCTTCTCGCGATCCACCGCATCGTGCCCGCGAAGCAGGATGTATTGCCACTCCTGAACCTGCTTCTTGAACTCCAGCTGCATGATCCGCGCCTGGTCCTGCTGCCGGATCTCCCCGTTGACCGTCTTGAGCTCCCCGCTCATGTGGTGCAGCCGAGCCGTGAAGACGATGGAGACCGCGATGAGTCCGATGCCACCCAGCGCGATGATGCCGTAGAGCCGCCCTCCGATACGGAACCGTCTCACCCGTCGCTCCTCCGCCGGCATCCCGCGGGCCCGCGCACTATCGCCTGCATGGAACTGAGCCGATGCGCGTCCCGCGCACTATTCTCTCCACGGAGCCGAGCCGACGAACTCGCCGAGCGCGAGAAGGGCGACCTCGAGCCGGTCGAGGACCTGCGAAGCGTCCGTCAGGCGGTCCTCTCGGCCCATCGCCTCCAGCTCGACGGCCGGCTGCCTCACGCGAGGAGCCCTGAAATAACCGATGGCCCCGTTCACCCCGTGCGCCACCCGGTAGACCGTCTGGCTGTCGCCGCTCGCGATCGCGGTCCGGAGCGTGGCGAGCCAGCCGGGGACCTCCTCGGCGAAGGTCCGGGCCAGCTCATCGAGGAGGTCCCGGTCGCCGCCGACGCTCTCCAGCAGGGCGTCGAGGTCCAGGATGGGCTCTGGCTCGGTCACCGGGTGCGCCCGGCCTCGACGGGTCGAGGGACCCACCGCGCGAGGATCGCGGCGAGCTCGGTGGGGTTGATCGGCGTGGTCGGAGCATCGTCCATCCCCGCGGCCAGGCCGCGCTCGCGATCGGACTCCATCACGCTCGTGGTGAGCGCGCTGATCGGCATTCGGCGGCTCTGGTCGACTCGGCGGTGCGGATCACGCTGGTGTCGATTGCTGGTTTCGGGTACACATGCCAATAGTACAACAAATGCAATTTATGCAAAAAACGGTAATATAGGAGGTATGAAGGCGAACCGGAAGCGGGCCGACCTCACGCTGATCACGACGGGGGAGGCCGCACACCACTGCCGCGTCTCGCTTCAGGCGCTGCGGCGGTGGATCCGGGACGGCCGGCTCAAGGCCTCCCAGACTCCTGGAGGGCACGCCCGGATCGAGGTCGCCGAGTTCGGGCGGTTTCTCAGAGAATGCGGGATGCCTCCGTATCCGGCGGGGCAGGAGGTCCCGACACCCAGGGTCCTGCTGGTGGAGGATGATGCCGACATTCTTCAGATCCTCACGAAGCTGCTTGCCGGTCAGCCGCAGCGGCTCGAGGTGGAGACCGCGGTGGATGGGTACGACGCACTGATCAAGGTGGGGACGTTCAAGCCTTCGTTCCTCATCCTGGACGTGGTGATGCCGGAGCTGGATGGCGTCGAGGTCTGCCGCCGCCTCAAGGCGGGGCCGGAGACGCGAGACATCAGGATCCTCGCGGTCACTGGACACGCGGGCATGGCGGAGCGGGTGCTGGCGGCGGGAGCGGACGCGTGCATCCGCAAACCGTTCGACTTCGCGGTTCTGAGCAAGGAGCTGGAACGGTTTCTCGGCTCTCCCCGGCCGGAGGCGGCCATTCGGCGGCCCAGGTGAGGATCCTCGTCGCGGATGACGACCCGATCGGGCGCCGAGTGCTGGAGCGCGCGCTCGGCAAGTCGGGACACGACGTGCTCGTGGTGCCGGACGGAGCCGATGCGTGGCGGGTGCTGACCGCTCCGGACCCGCCGGCCCTCGCGATCCTGGACTGGATGATGCCGGGGCTGACCGGCGTCGAGCTGTGTCGGAAGGCTCGCGAGACGGCGTGGGCGGTCGAGCCCTATCTGATCGTGCTGACGTCCCGAGGTGCGCCCGCGGACGTCGTGACCGCGCTGCGGGCGGGCGCCAACGACTACGTCACCAAGCCGTTCGAGATCGACGAGCTGCGGGCACGCGTCTCGGTTGGAGAGCGAATCGTGACGCTCCAGCGGGAGCTGAGCGATCGCGTCCGGGCGCTCGAAGAGGCGTTCGCGCACGTGCATCAGCTCCAGGGGCTGATTCCGATCTGCGCATGGTGCGGACAGGTTCGCAATGACGGGAACTTCTGGGAACAGGTCTCCAGCTATCTGGAGAAGCGCTCCGGGCTTCAGTTCACCCACGCCATCTGCCCGCCCTGCCGGGAGAAGGAATCGTCCGGGCTCAAGGACCTTCGGCCGGAGCGCCCGTGACCGGCCGGCCTACGGGCTGAGCCGGGCGGCCATCGCCCGGCCTCCCGCGCGTAGGTCGCATACTCGTGCTCGCAGGGCGGGCCCACGGCGATCTCCATCCGGCCCGCGTCTAGATCTGCGATGAGCGAGGCGAAGCGGTAGGCGACGCGCTCGCCCGCGATCGCGTCGAGCCGCGGTGGAGCATCCAGACATTGGCGCACCGGCAAGGGCGGCGAGTGTCGAAGAGCCCGCGATGACCTCTCAGGCGGCCTCTGAGCAGATCTCGGGGATGGTCTGGTCGAGCACCGAGACGATGCGGTCGATCTCGGCGCGGGTGAGGACGAGCGGCGGGGCCAGCACGAGGGTGTTGCCGAGGTGCGCGCCGCCGCCCGAGCGGCCCACGATGACCCCGCGGTCCTGGCAGCGATCCACCAGCTTCTTGATCTGGGGCGCCGGCATCACCGCCTTGGACTTGCGATCGGTGACCAGCTCGACGCCCGCGTAGAGGCCCTTGCCCCGCACGTCGCCGACCCAGGGGTAGCGCATCAGGGTCCGGAGCCCGTCGAGGAGATAAGCGCCGTTCTCCGCGGAGCGCTGGGCCAGCTTCTCCTCCAGTATGATCTCGATGTTGCGCAGGGCCACCGCCGCCGCCACCGGATGGCCGCCATAGGTGTTGACCTGGTTGACCTGGCGGTTCTCGGTCGCGTCGCCCACGAACGACTTGAAGACGGAGTTGCGCACCACGGTGGCCGCCATCGGCAGGTAGGCGCTCGAGATGCCCTTGGCCACCGTGACGATGTCGGGCTTCACCCCCGCGTGCTCATGGGCGAAGAGGCGCCCGGTACGGCCGAAGCCGTTGATCACCTCGTCCACGTGCAGGAGGATGCCGTGCTGCTTGCAGAGGTCGGCCACCGCGGGCAGGTAGCCGTCGGGGGGGACCGCCACACCGACCGCGCTCATGACCGGTTCGATGAGGATCTCGGCCACCGTCTGAGGCCCCTCACCAAGGACGGTCGTCTCCATGTTCTTCACGCAGGCCAGGTCGCAGCTCGTGGGCTCGAGCCCGAACGGGCAGCGGTAGCAGTAGGGCGGGGCCACGTGCACGAACTCGTTGCCGGAGAGCGGCTCGAACTTCATCTTGCGGTCGCCCATGCCGCCGGCGGCCAGGGTGGCGAGCGTGGTGCCGTGGTAGCCGTAGTAGCGGCTGATCGTCTTGTAGCGGTTCTGCTGCGGGAACTCGTGGCGGGCGTACTGGCGCGCGAACTTGAAGGCGGCCTCGTTGGCCTCCGAGCCCGAGCTCACGAAGTAGACGTGGTTGTCGCCGCCCAGCAGCCCGTTGACCTTCTCGGCCAGCGCGGCCGCGGGCAGGTTCATCGCGGTGTGCGGGTAGTAGGAAAGCTGGCGCATCTGCTCGGCGGCCACGTCGGCCAGCTCGGCGCGTCCGTAGCCGATGTTCACGCACCAGAGCCCGGCCATGCCGTCGAGGTACTCGCGGCCGTCCGCGTCCACCACCGTCGAGTCCTTGGCGGAGACGATGACGAGCTGCTGCTGCTCGAGCTGCTTGTGGGGCACGATCGGGTGGATGACGTTGTCGAGGTCCTTCCGGACGACGCTCGCGCGCTGATCGGGTGAGGGCATGGGAGCCTCCTGTGGGTGATGCCTATCTCGAGACTTCTTCGCGTCGCCGGCGGATGGGACGGAGCGCGGGCGGCGGGGCGGGCTGGCGCGGGACGCTGGGCGCGTAGAACGAGGCCTCCTGGGCGCCGCGCAGGCACTGGCGCGTGAACTCGATGAGATGGTGGCTGACCACCGCGGCCTGGATCATCTCCTCGACCTGCCCGGCCCGCAGCGCGGGGCCGGCGACGCGCCAGAACGTCCGGCGATAGTCGCCGCGCACGCCGATCCGCCAGACGATGCGGCCGAGCAGCGCCAGGCCGGAGAGAGCATTGCGCCAGGACGCCCGGTGGCGGCTCCGCGGGTAGGCCGGGCGCCTGGCGAAGGTGTGGGCCAGGTTGTGGGCGAAGCGCCGGTAGATCGCCTCCGGCGCGTAGGCCGCGGCGATGCAGCGCCGCCACATGTCGAGCACCGTCTCCTCGGGGAGACGGAAGACCACGTTGGACTCGCGGCCGCCGTCGGCCCCCTCATCTGGATGAATCCGCCCCTCCCGGGCCAGCCGGTCCCACAGCGGGGTCCTGGGCAGCGCGTAGAGGATGTTGATGGTGAGCATCGGGATCCGCGAGGCCTCGATGAACTCGATGAGATGCCCCGCGGTCTCCTCGGTGTCGGTATCGAGCCCCAGGATGATGCCGGAGACCACCTCGAGCCCGTAGTCGTTCAGCTTGGCCACCGCGTCGAGGATCGGCATGCGGAGGTTCTGGTCCTTGGACATCGAGCGGAGGGCGTCCGGCTCGGGGGTCTCGATCCCGCAGAACACCACGTTGAACCCGGCGTCGCGCATCAGCGCGAGGACGCGCTCGCTCTTCGCGATGTTCAGCGTGGCCTCGCAGGCGAAGCGGACCGGGAACCGGTTGCGCCGCTGCCACTCCACCAGGTGCGGCAGGAGCTCCAGGGCGGCCTTCTGGTTCGCGATGAAGTTGTCGTCCACGAAGTAGATGGCGACCGCGCCACCCGCCACCAGCGCGTCCAGCTCGGCCAGCACCTGCCCGGCGGTCTTGAGGCGGGGGTTGCGACCGTAGAGCGCGGGGATGTCGCAGAACTCGCACGAGTAGGGGCAGCCGCTCGAGAACTGGACGCTCGAGATGAAGTACTGGCGCAGGGCGATCAGGTGGTACGCGGGCAGCGGGAACTCGGTGAGCGGCAGCCGCGCGTCGGTGTCGAAGCGGAGCTGCTGCTGGGGCCGGCCGGTATGCCCGTCGAGCCATTCAATGATCGCGTCGGTCGAGTCGCCCATCTCGCCCACCTGGATGAGATCGGCGCCCGGGTAGTGCTCCGGGCAGCCCGACACCGACGGGCCGCCCAGCACCACCGGTTTGCCCAGGCGGTGGGCGCGCGCGATCGCCGCCTCGATGAACGGGCGCTGCACGTGCATGCCGGAGAGGAAGACCGCGTCGGCCCAGGCGAGCTCCTCTCCGGTCGCATCCCGCGCGTTCTCGTCCACGAAGCGCACCTCCCACGACTCCGGGAGATAGGCCGCGATCACGAGCAGGCCCTGTGGCGGCATGAAGGCGCGGATCCGCCCGCCGAAGAGCGGGTAGGAGTAGTGGAAGGTGCCGAAGGAGGGCGCGTAGCGCGGGGAGACGCAGAGGATGCGCCGGCGGTTCCGGGGCGCGTAGCGGGTGCGCATCAGGCGCGGGGAACCGGCCGGAGCGACGACGACAGCGCGGCCGGTCCGCTCAGGCGCCGCTCGGCACGCGCGAAGGCGGCTCGACGTCGAGCGTGGTGACCCGGCGGAGCTCCCGGCGGTACTTCGCGTCGTCGAACGGACGCGCGCGGTGCATGGTGGCGCGGTTGTCCCAGATCACGAGATCGCCCACCCGCCACCGGTGGCGGTGGACGAACTCGGGTCGGGTCGCGTGCTCGATGAGCTCGCGCAGCAGCAGGCGGCCCTCGGGCACCGGCCAGTCGACGATCCGCGAGGCGTGGGAGGCCACGTAGAGCGAGCGCCGCTTCGAGCGCGGGATCGTCCGGACGAGCGGATGAATCGCGCCCTTGAGCGCGTCCTGCTCGCTCTCCGAGAACTCGAAGCCGAGGGTCTGGCGCGAGTAGGCGATGGAGTGGTGCACGCGCAGCCCCTCGATGCGCGCCTTCACGTCGTCGGGGAGCGCGTCGTACGCCGCGCGCATGTCCGCGTACTCGGTGTCGGCTTCCACCGGGGGGACCACCTTGGCCGAGAGCATCGAGTACCGGCCGGGCGGATCCTGGAACGAGGCGTCGGTGTGCCAGAGCCGGTTGCCGAGCCCGTACATGCGCCGGCGGTTGTCCGACCTCATGATCTCGCCGTTCTCGTCGAGGTTCGAGATGTCGCCGAGCGCCTCGTTGCCGAACCGGTTCTTCTGGATCGCGCTGCTGCCGAGCTTGGTGTGGAGTACCCCGTCGAGCCGCTGGGCGAAGTCGAGCTGCTCGGTGTCGGTGAAGGGCTGGTCGCGAAAGACGAGGACCGCGTGCTCGTCCATGCCGTGCCGGATCGCGCCGAGAGTCTCCGGGTCGTGGACGCGACGGAGATCCACCGGGCTCGCCTCGGCCACGAAGTGCGGGTGAAGCCTGCGGAATGTCAGGGCCATGACGCGCCTCCCGCCAAGAATCTAGGCCGACCGGGCCGGGGAGTCAAGCAAACGGTCCATGCCCCGGCCCCGTCGACAAGTCGCGGCGCGACGTGCCAAGATGCGCGGCGGGAGGCGACCCCACCATGAACGTAGGCTTCATCGGGCTGGGTCTCATGGGCGCCAGCATGGCGTCTAACCTGCAGGCGGCCGGCCACGCGCTCTTCGTGCACGACGTGCGACCGGCCGCGGCCGCCCCGCACCTGGCCGCGGGCGCGGTCTGGAAGGACACCCCGCGCGCGGTGGCGGAAGCCGCGGAGGTGGTGTTCACCTCGCTGCCCGGCCCGCCCGAAGTCGAGGAGGTCGCGGCCGGGCCGGCTGGCCTGCTGCACGGGGTCCGCGCGGGCTCGGCGGTGTTCGATCTCTCCACCAACGCCCCCGCGCTGGTGCGGCGGCTCGACGGCCTCTTCGCGGCGCGGGGGGCCCACGTGCTCGACGCGCCGGTGAGCGGGGGCCCGCTGGGCGCGAAGACGCGGCGGCTCGCCATCTGGGTGGGTGGCGAGCGCGCGCTGTACGACCGGTACCGCCCGCTGCTCGAGGCGATGGGCGACCAGCTGCGCTACGTGGGCCCGGTGGGGGCGGGCGCGGTCGCCAAGCTCGTGCACAACTGCGCGAGCTTCACGATCCGCGCCGTGCTGGCCGAGGTGTTCGCCATGGGCGTGAAGGCGGGCGTGGCCCCGGAGCTGCTCTGGCAGGCGGTGCGCCAGGGCAATAGCGGCCGCCGCCGCACCTTCGACGTGCTGGCCGAGAAGTTCCTGCCCGGGGAGTTCGAGCCCCCGTCGTTCGCGCTCAGACTGGGCCACAAGGACGTCTCCCTGGCCACCGCGCTCGGGCGCGAGGTCGGCGTGCCGATGCGCCTGGCCAACCTCGCGCTCGAGGAGATCACGGAAGCGCTGGGCCGCGGCTGGGGCGACCGGGACTCGAGCAGCTTCATGCTGCTGGAGGAGGAGCGCGCGGGCGTCGCGATCAAGGTACCCCGCGAGCGCCTCCAGCAGATCTTCGAGCAGGACGGGCGGTGAAGCGGCTCCGGCCCCGCGCCGACCGTCAGCCCTCGGCCACGACGGTCTTGAAGGCGCGCTCCGCCGCCTCCAGGGTGCGCGCCACGTCTTCTTCCGTGTGCGCCGCCGAGACGAACCAGTTGTGGGTGGGATGCGCGTAGGCCCCGCCCGCGGTCACCAGGGAGCACCAGCGACGCGTGCGCCGGCGCTCGGGATCGTCGGCGAAGCGGATGATCGGCATGGCGGGCTGGCCGACCGGCATCAGCGGGACGCCGTGGCGGCGCGCCTGCTCGGCGAGGCCGTCGCACAGGAGCGCGCCGATGCGCTGGATCCGCGCGATCGCGTCGGTGCGCGCGAGGACGTCGAGGGTGGCCAGGGCGGCCGCGAAGGCGCCGCTCGCGAAGAAGAACGAGCCGGTGAAGTAGATGCGCTCGGCCGCCCCGCGGAGCGCCTCGCGCGCGAGCCCGGCCGAGAGGGCGTGGCCGTTGGCGATGGCCTTGGAGTAGCAGATGAGATCGGGCGCGGCCCCGAAGTGCTCGCAGGAGCCGCCCAGGTTGAAGCGGAAGCCCGCGCGCACGTCGTCCATCGCGAACAGCGCGCCGTGCGCGTCGCAGAGCGCGCGGAGCCCGGCGAAGAAGCCCGGCGCGGGGGCGACGCCGGTCAGGTGGTCGAACGGGGCGGTCATGACCACCGCGATCTCGCCCGGGTGCGCGGCGAAGAGAGCGCCCAGCTCGTCGAGGTCATTCCACGTGAACTCGAGCAGCTCGTCGCGGTGGTGCGGGGGCACGCCGGGCAGGTGGGGCAGGGCCCACGGCCGTGCCGCGTGGTAGGCGCCCCGCACGCGGGCGATACGCGGCCGCCCGGTATGCGCGCGCGCCACGTCCACCGCCCAGCTCGTCGCGTCCGCGCCGTTCTTGCCGAAGACCGCGAAGTCCGCCCGTGGGGTGAGGGCCACCAGCCGCTCAGCCAGCTCCACCATGCGGGGCCCCGGCAGGGGGAGGCAGTCGCCGCCCGCGAGCTGCTCGGCCACCGCCGCTTCCACCGCGGGGTGGCCGTAGCCGAGGATCATCGGCCCGTAGGCGCACGTCCAGTCCACGTACTCGTTGCCGTCCACGTCCCAGATGCGCGAGCGTTCCGCGCGCGCGAGGAAGCGGGGATGGCCCTCGCCGAGGGCGGCTCCGTTCTGGTGACCGTAGACGCCGCCCGGCATGACGCGCCGGGCGCGCTCCCAGAGCGCGTGGCCGACGGCGAGGCGCGGGGGCGGGGTCTCCATGGCCCGGGCATGATAGCACTCGGCCACGGGCGGGGGCGCCTGGCGCGGCTCGCGGCCCAGCGCCATCGGGCGACTAGAGATGCGGCAGAACGGTGGAGGCGAAGAGCCAGGTGCCTTCGGGCCGGGGCACATCCGCGAAGTTCACGGTCAGGCGCCGGGCGCCCTGCTTGACGATGCCCAGCATGGTCTCCGTCACCTGGGCGGGAGTGCCGACGATCTGGATGTCGTTGAGCGAGCGGATCCAGGGGGCCCGCCTCAGACGTTCGATCTCGCGCTCGTTCTCCGCGACCAGGATGCCGACTCGGACCACCTGCTCGATGGTGTCGTAGTCGCGTCCGACATCGCGGCAGTGGGCCTTGAGCACCTCCTGCTTGTGCGCGTAGGCTTCCGGACCCTTCCAGACGTAGTTCCACCAGTCGGCGTGCCTGGCCACGACCCGCAGCAGGTACTTCTCGCCTGAGCCGCCCACCATCACCGGGGGCGCCGGGCCCGGCCGCGGCTCGCAGTAGGCGCCCGCGATCCGATAGTGCTCGCCGTGGTACTCGGCCGGCGCCCCCGCCCACATGCGGCGGATCAGCTCGATGGCTTCCGCGAGCTGGGCGATGCGGACCCTGGCGGGCGGGTAGGGCCAGCCGTAGGCCCGGTACTCCTCCTCGTTCCAGCCCGCGCCGATGCCCAGGATGACCCGCCCGCCCGAGAGCGCCTGTGCGGTCGCCGCCATCTTGGCCAGCAGCGCGGGGTTGCGGAAGCTGTTGCACAGCACCTCGTGGCCGCAGCGCTTGTCGGGATAGCGGGCCAGCGCCCAGGTGAGCAGCGTCCAGCCCTCCGCCACCTTGTGGCCGCCGTACTGCACGTGGTCCGGCATCCAGAGGATGTCGAATGGCGCGACGGTCTGATCGAAGTAGGGGAAGGTGGCCTCGACCAGCCG
>DATLFG010000021.1:0-7101 GCA_035524955.1 Candidatus Limnocylindria bacterium
GAGCGGCAGGCTGATGGCCATGTGGGCCAGGATCAGGCCGGTGTAGGTGTTCCGCATCTGGAGCGCGGAGAAGAGGATGTAGAGCGGGATGGCCATCAGCATGGGCGGGAACATGTAGGAGAAGAGCGTGCCGAAGGCGAACGTCTTCTTGCCCGGGAAGGCGAAGCGGGTCAGGCCGTAGCCGGCCAGGGTGGCCGCCACCACGTTCAGCACGATGGCGCCCACCGCCGCGATCAGGCTGTTCGCGAAGTAGCGGACGAACTCGGTGGCGAAGAGCAGCTCGCGGTAATTGCCCAGGGAGAAGTCGAGGCGGAAGAACCGGTACGGCGGCCGGAAGAGGGCCTCCCGCGGCGTGAAGGAGGAGAGCACCATCCAGTAGAACGGGAAGGCCACGAGCACCAGCACGATCAGCAGCAGCGCGAACGGCCCATGGCGCTGAAACCGGCTCACCGGCCCACCTCGATCTCCTTCGTGGGGTCGAACAGCGTGAAGTAGACGGCCGCGCCCACCAGGAGCACCCCGAACATCGCGGTGCAGGCCGCTGCGGCCAGGCCGAAGTCGAACTCCTCGAAGGCCAGGCGGTAGGCGTAGAGCGGCAGGGTCTCGGTGGCCTTGAGCGGGCCGCCGTGGGTCACCAGCCAGATCGAGTCGAACTTGTTGAACATCCAGATGCCGCGCAGCAGGGCGATCACGATCAGGGTGGTGCGCAGGTTGGGCAGGGTGACGTCGCGGAAGGCGCGCAGGGTCCCCGCGCCCGAGACCGCGGCGGCCTCGTAGAGCTTGGGGTTGATCGCCTGCAGCCGGGCCAGGATCAGCAGCGTGGCGAAGGATCCGTACTGCCAGCCCGCCATGCCGATGACCGCCCACATGGCCGTGGCCAGGCCGCCGAAGAAGTTGATGGGCCGCGCGACCACGCCGGTCTGCAGCAGTACCTGGTTGACGACGCCGTACTCGGGCGAGAGCAGCCACTGGAAGACCAGCGCGACCACGATGGAGGGCAGCAGGTACGGCAGCACGAACAGACTACGCACGAAGGTGCGCCCACGGAAGGCCCGGTTCAGCAGCAATGCGGCGGCCAGCCCCCACCCGAGCTGGAGCCCGACCGCGCCCAGGGTGAAGACCACCGAGCGTCCGAAGGCGCTCCAGAGCTCGGGCTCCCCCAGGATGTAGCGGTAGTTGTCGAGCCCGACCCACGTCATGGCCGGGTTGAAGGCGGTCTTCTTGAAGAAGCTGAGCATGACCGCGTACGCGATCGGCAGGTACGCGATCACCAGGAGGAGGACGAGGGCGGGCGCGGTGGTGCCGACGATCCACACGCGCCGCTCGTTCAATGCGCCTAGCCGACCCGCCGCATCTTCTTGCGGACCTGGGCGGCCGCCTCGTCCACGACCGCGTCCGACTTCATGCCCTTGATGTTGCGGGCGGCCAGCATCCAGCCGGCCAGGTTCTCGTTGTGGAAGAGGCCGATGTAGGGGTTCAGCTCCTTGCCGTCCCAGTAGTAGAGGGGCACGCCCTTGGTCCAGACGGAGTCGAGGAACTTCAGCACGTCCATGCGCTTCTGGATCACCGGGTTGTCCTGGTACTTGGCCGAGTGCAGCATCTGCCGGCTGGCGGGGATGATGTGGAGCGGCACCGCGTGGTACCAGGCGATGACCTCGGGATGCTTCATGAAGAAGGTGACGTACTTCTTGGCGCCCTCCACGTTCGACTTCTCGAGGATGTGGAAGCCCTGGATGGACAGGTAGTAGTGGTCGGTCAGCTTCCTCGGCAGCTCGAAGGGCACCGTGGCGTCGGCGATCTTCGGGTTGTTGGCGATGGTCTGGTCGAGCAGGCGCGAGCCCACGTACCAGGAGGAGGCGGCCTTCTCGGTGAAGTAGGTGGACATCAGCTCGCCCCAGTTGTAGGTGCTCGCCTCGGGCGAGTACTTGTGCAGCTCGTTCAGGTAGTCGAGGGTCTCGATGGCGCGCTTCTTCTGATCGCCCTGGTCCAGCACCACCTCGTAGTCCTTCTTGCCCGCGTTCCACGCGAACCAGTGCACGTTGTTCTTCATGAACATGGTCTCGAGCAGCAGCGTGGAGGCGCCCGTCTCGGCGGAGGGCACGATGCAGCCGTACATGGTCGGCGGGTTGTTGAGCGCCATGGCCGCCTTGAGGTAGTCGTCCCAGCCCCGGGGCGCCTCCAGGTTCTTCGCCTGGAAGAGGTCCTTGCGGTACCAGCCGTAGGTGAACTGCTGGCTGGTGGGGATGGAGCGGTCCGCGCCCTTGTAGACCAGGCGCAGGTTGTCCGCGGTGCCGCCGGTGGCCTTCAGTACGTCGCCCACGTCGGCGAGCTGGTTCTCCAGAGCCAGGTTCATGGCCTGCCCGGCGCCGTACCAGACGATCTCGGGCGGGGTGCCGGCGGCGATCAGGGTGGCCACGCGCTTCGCGATGTTGGCGAAGCCCGGGTACTCCATGACCACCTCGATGCCGGTCTCCCTCTTGAAGTCGGCGTTGATCTTGTCGTAGACCGCGATGGCCTTCGGGTTCGACTCCTCCGAGACGAAGACCACCCTGTTCTTGTTCTGGCCGCGCGCGGTGCGCACCAGCACCGGGGGGGCCACCGCGGCCGCGCCCGCGACCGCGGCCGTCTTCACGAATGTCCGGCGATCGAGCACCATGGGTCAGCCTCCTCCGTGCGCGTGCGCCTTGAGCGCCGCGCGATCGATCTTGTTCGTCCCGGCCAGGGGCAGTTCCGGCACCAGGAACACGCGCCGGGGGTGCTGGTAGGCGGGGCCGTGGGCCAGCGCCCATTCCTTCACGGCCTGCTCGGTGAGGCCGGAGCCGGCGCGGGGCACCACGAAGGCGACCGGCACCTGGCCCTTCAGGTCGTGAGCCACCGGCAGCACCGCGGCCTGCAGCACGTCGGGGTGGCGCTCCAGGGTGCCCTCGACGTCCCCCGGGTAGACGTTCTCGCCGCCGCAGACGAACATGTCGTCGGTGCGCCCGACGAAGTAGTAGAAGCCGTCGGCGTCGCGCCGGCAGACATCGCTCGTGTCGAACCAGCCGTCCTTCAGGCGCCGGGCCGTCTCCTCGGGGAGGTTGTGGTAGGCGGCCATCACGCCCGGGTTGCGCGTGAGCAGCACCCCCTCGTCGGGCCCGGGGTCCAGGCGGATCTCGCAGCCGGCCAGCGGGTAGCCGATGGAGGTGGCCGGGCGCGGCGTGCCCGCGGGATGATTGGCGAACATCACCGGGCCCGCCTCGGTCACGCCGTAGCCGTTGGTCGCCGCCGCGTTCGGGAACGCGCGGTGGAGCGCCTCGAAGAGCGCGGGCGACGCGGGGGCGGAGCCCACGCCGATGAAGCGCACGGAGCGCTTGTCCACGCTGGCGAGCGCCGGATCGCCGAGGATCAGGTGGAACATCGTCGGCACGCCGGAGAGGCGCGTCACCCGGTAGCGGCCGATGGACTCCACGTAAAGGCGCTGATCGAAGCGGGCCAGCAGTACGAGCGAGGAGCCCGCGGCCATGCCCACCTTGGTCCACACGAGAGCGTTCTTGTGGTAGAGCGGCGCGGCGACGAGCACGCGGTCGCCGGGCCCCATGCGGCGGGCGGTGACGAGCGCGTCGATCTGCCAGGCCTGACCGGCGTGGGTGAGCAGGACGCCCTTGGGACGCCCGGTGGAGCCAGAGGTGTAGGGCTGAAGGCAGATGTCGCCGGGCGCGGGCTCGACGGTCGCAAACGGGCCGGGCGTGAGGAAGTCCGTGTAGTCCGCGTCGAAGTCGACCATCGGGATCCCAGGGGGGGCGACCGGTCTGTGCGCGGCGTCGATGAAGAGGAGCTTGAGGTCGGCGTCGCCGGCGATGAAGGCGAGCGATTCCGCGGGGAGCTTGATGTTCAACGGCACCGGGATGATGCCGGCGCGCATGGTGCCGTACAGCGCTTCGATGTACTCCGTGCGGTTGAGGGCCAGGATGCCGACCCGGTCGCCGCGGGTCAGGCCCCGGGCGGCGAGGCCGGCGGCGACGGCGGTGGCGTTGCGGTCGAGCGCTTCGTAGGTGACTTCCCGGGGAGTCTCGGGTTTCGAGAGGTCCACGATGGCGACGGGGGCCCTGGTGGACGGCCGCTCACCCTGCCCGCTCCCCTCGGAGGAGAGGGGAAAAGGACCCAGCAGGGTGCCGACGTTAACGGTCACGGGATGACGATGACTTTGCCGAAGACTTCGCGGTCCTGGAGGAGGCGCATGGCCTCGGCGGACTCCGCGAGGGGGAGGACGCGGTCGATGATGGGCGTGATCGCACCGCGCTCCACCTCGAGGAGCAGGGCCTCGAGGTCCTGGCGGGTCCAGCCATTGGCGCCGACGATGGTGACCTCGCGGCGCCAGATATAGCGAATGTCGGTCCGGGGATCGAAGCCGGCGGTGGCGCCGCAGGTGAGGAGACGGCCGTGCCGGGCCAGCGTGCGGAGGCTCGGGACCCAGGTGTCGCCGCCCGTGTAGTTCACGAGCACATCCACGCCCTTCTTCCCCGAGATCTCCCACGCCGTCTTCGAGAAGTCGTCGTTCGTGTAGTCGATGACGTGGTCGGCGCCCAGTTCCTTCAGGCGCCTGAGCTTCTCGGGCGACGACGCGCAGGCGATGATGCGGGCCCCGAGGTTCCTGGCGATCTGCACGCAGCCGGTGCCGACGCCGCCGCTGGCGCCCAGGATCAGCACCAGCTCACCGGCCTTCACGTGCCCGCGCGTGATCATCATGCGGTAGGCGGTGCCGTAGGCGATGGGGAGTGCGGCGGCCTGCTCGAAGGTGACGGCATCGGGCATGTGGATCAGGTTGTCGGCGTCCACGGCGATGCGCTCGCAGAGGCCGCCATTGGCGTGTTCGCCCAGCGCGCCGCCCGGCTTGATATGCGGGTCGACGAGCACGCGGCGGCCGATCCACTCGCGCGAGACGCCGGAGCCCACCGCGTGGACGACCCCCGCGATGTCGCCGCCCGGGATGCGCGGCATCTCGACGGGGAGGCCGGGCATGCCCTGGAGCACGAAGATGTCGAGGTAGTTGAGCCCGCAGGCCTTGACCTCGACCACCGCCTGGCCGGGCCCGGCCGCGGGCTCGAGCCAGTCCGTGCGGATCCGGACCTGGTCGAGGCCTCCGTGGGCGCTGATCGCGGCCGCGCGCATCACGTCTTCGGACGCAGCTCAAAGCGGAAGTCGCAGTGCGACGCGCCTTCCATCACGGTCTGCGTGCGCGTCAGCTTCACCGCGGGGTTGAAGCCCTCCACCAGGGAGAAGTCGCGATTGCACGAGAGCAGCGCACCGATCTCCGGGATGCCGAGCGCGCGGTACATCTCGGCGTAGCGGCAGCGCGTGACATTGAACGAGAGCTTCTCGTCCGTCTGCTCCAGCATGTCCATGCGGTAGGCGTCGCCCTTCTTCCAGTCCTCCAGGGCGCCCGCGAAGTGGGTGAGGCTGTCGCCGCCCACGCGGCCGGCCAGCTCCTTGCCCTGCGCGCGCGCCACGTCGATGATGACCGTGCGCGCCGTCTCGAAGACCTGCTCGCGGCCGAACTGGTCGCCGAGAGCCTCCAGCACCGGCATGAGGACGCGCGCCTCGATCTCGCGGCGCTTGAGGACGCCGATCTCGTTCAGGTTGTCGGGCGGCATCGGAGGGCTCATGGCGTCTCCTTCGGCGATCGCGGCGAAGCGTAGCATGCGCGGCCCACGGCGACCAGGGTGCCGGCCGAATCCCGGATCTCGACGTCGGCCACGCTGACCGTCCGGCCCACCCGCACCGTCTTCCCGAGCGCGGTGAGGTCGCCCCGGCGAGCCGGCCGCAGGTAGTCCACCCGCATGTCGATGGTGGGCACGCCCGCGGCGGTCTCGGTGATCACCGCGTAGTCGCCCGCGATGTCGGCCAGCGCGCTCACCACGCCCCCGTGCAGCCAGTCGGAGCCGTCGATGCGCAGGAACTCCTCTCGATACGGGAGGCGGATCTCCACCCGGCCCTTCTCGGCCGTGATGATCTCCAGCCCGAGGAACCGCATGAAGGGCGAGTGGCTGAAGTCCAGCATGGCCGGCTCCGGCCCGCTCACCGCGCACTCTCGCGCGCACGAGCCTTGAGTCCGGTGCGGTCGATCTTCCCGGTGCCGCCCAGCGGCAGCGCGTCGAGGAACACGACCTTGCGCGGGTGGGCGTACGGAGCGCCGCGCTCCAGGAAGAAGCGGCGCACGTCGTCCTCGGTGGTCGTCCCCGGCTCGCGCGCGACCACGAAGGCGATCGGCACCTCGCCCTTGACGCCGTGGGGCGCCGGCACCACGCAGGCGTCGCGCAGGTTCGGGTGCTGGAGCAGGATGTCCTCCACTTCCTTCGGGTACACGTTCTCGCCGGCCACGTTGATCATGTCGTCGCGGCGGCCGACGAAGTAGTAGTAGCCGTCAGCGTCCCGCCGCATGAGGTCGCCGGTGTAGAGCCAGCCGTCGCGGAACTTCCGGGCGGTAGCCTCGGGCAGCTTCCAGTAGCCCTTGGCCAGCCCCGGGTTGCGCGTGACCAGCTCGCCGACCTCGTCCACGCCGACCTCGGCGCCCGCCTCGTCCACCAGGCGCACGTCGCAGCCGGGGAAGGCCAGCCCGCACGAGTTGCGCTTCTTGAGCCCCCAGCGCGTGTTCACGATCGGCACCGGGCCGCCCTCGGTGAGCCCGTAGCTCTCGCCGATCGGGGCGCCGAAGACCCGGCGGAACTCGTCCAGCAGCTCCTCCGGCACCTCGGCCGAGCCGCACACCGCGTAGCGCACGCTGGTGACGTCGTGGCGCGCCAGCGCCTCCTTCTCGGCGAGGATCATCTTGTACATCGCGGGCACGCCGGTGAGGTAGGTCACCCGGTAGCGATCGATGGCGCGGATGACGTCCAGGGCGTCGAAGCCGGGCAGGATCACCAGCGAGCCACCGGCCAGCAGGAAGGGTTTCACCGCGCCCACCATCGCGTTCTTGTGATAGAGCGGCACCGCGATCAGCGCGCGCTCGGTGTCGTCGGCGAGCAGCGCCTTGCGCATGATGTCGGCGTTCCAGAGCTGCCCGCCGTGGGTCAGCAGCACCCCCTTCGGCTTGCCCGTGGAGCCCGACGTGTAGGGTTGCATGCA
>DATLFG010000026.1:0-2907 GCA_035524955.1 Candidatus Limnocylindria bacterium
GTGGAGCGCGGCGTCGATCCCGCGCCCGACGGCATCGGCCCGGCCCTGATCATGCGCCTGCTGCTCGAGCTGCCGGCCACCGTGCCCCCGTATTTCCGCGGGCTGGCGGAGCAGCCGCCGATGGCGGAAGCGCTCTGGGCCTCCCTGGCCGAGCTGCGCATGGCCGGCATCAGCGCGGCGGCGCTGCCGCGCGAAGCCTTCACCAACGCGAGCAAGCACGCGGAGCTGCAGGCCCTGCTCGCCAGCTACGAGCAACACCTGGGGGCGCGCCGGCTCGCCGACCGGGCCGAGGTCTACCGCGAGGCCTTCCTTCACCTGGACGTCTGCCCGATCCAGGCGCCCGACCTCCACATCGAGCTGCCCACCGTCATCTGGTCCCCGCTCGAGCGTCGGCTTCTGGACGCGCTTCCTGGCACTCGCGTGACCCCGCGTGCGCTCGACCTGCCCGGGCTGGACGTGCCGAGGCGGATGACGAGCCTCGCCGCGCCGATGGAAACAGTGGCGCCCGCGCCGGCCTCGAACGCGGAGCGGTTGGCTCTGCTGATGAGCCCGGCGGGCGCGCCGGCGAGTGACGACACCCTCACCATGTTCTGCGCCGGCGGCCGGGAGGCCGAGGTGGAAGAGGTCCTCCGTCGCATCGCCAGAGCCGGTCGGCCGGTGGATCAGGTGGAGATCGCCTGCCCCATGCCGGAGCAGGCGGCGCTGGTGTGGGAGAAGGCGCAGCGCCACGAGTGGCCGGTGACGATCGGGCCCGGCATCCCGGTGGCGCTCACCCGGCCCGGGCGCGCGCTGCTTGCGTTCTGTGAGTGGGTGGCCGGGGGGCTGGCTGCGAGTCGGCTGCGGCGGATGCTTCAGTCGGGGGACGTGCGGATCGGGCCGGACTCCTCACCCTCGCGCCCCTCACCCTTGCCCTCTCCCCTCTGGGGAGAGGGAAGAGAACGGCTTACGGCGGGGCAGGCGGCGCGGATCCTGACGCGGGCGGAGGCCACGTGGGGGCGGCAGACGTACGCGGCCGCGCTCGGCCGGCTCATCGAGAGCCTCCAGGTCCGAATCGCGGATCCCGAGCAATCGGATGAAGCGCGGGCGCGGTATGTCGAACGGGCCGCGCAGGCGGAGCGCTTGAAGCAGTGGACGACGGAGCTGCTGGCGCTGGTGCCGGAGCAGCCTATGGCCCCGCTCGGGCAGTGGCTCGATGCGGCGGTCGCCTTCGTGAAGACCTTCGCGCGGAAAGCCAGCGAGCTCGATGGCGAGGCCACCGCGGCGTTGACTGAAGCGCTGGCCGACCTGCGGGCTCTCGGCGACCTGGTGCGGCCGGCCTCCGACGCGCTCGCCTTGATTCGCGGCCGATTCGACGGCCTCAACGTCGGCGGGGACCGCGCGCGCCCGGGGCACCTGCACGTCACGACACTGGCCGATGCCGGCCATGCGGGACGCCCGCACACTTTCGTGATCGGCCTGGAGGAAGGCGGTGTGTTCCCCGCCCTGGTGGAAGACGCGGTGCTGCTCGACACCGAGCGCAGGGGCATCGATCAGGCCCTGCGCACCTCGGAGGATCGCGTGGGGGAAGCCCTCTACCGTATCGTCTCGCGGCTGGGCAGCCTGAGCGGGCACGTCTGTCTGAGCTACTCGTGTCGCGATCTGCGCCAGGCGCGCGCCACCTTCCCCTCGTGGATGCTGCTGCAGGGGGTGCGGGTGCTGAAACCCGGGGAGAACTGGACGTATGACCGGCTGGTGGAGGAGCTCGGCGAGCCCGTCTCCGCGGTGCCGGCCCAGCCGGACCAAGCGCTGAGCGACGCGGGCTGGTGGCTCGCGGGGCTGCGTAAGGCCGATGCCTCCGCGCTCCCGTTCGTGCGCGAGGGCTTCCCCGCCCTGGCGCAGGGGGCGGTAGCCGAGGCTGCGCGCGACTCCGACGTCTTCACGGCCTACGATGGGCTCGTGCCCGAAGCGGGGCCGATTCTGGATCCGCGCGTCTCGGGTGCCGCGGCGTCTGCCACCGGCCTCGAGGACCTGGCCAAGTGCCCGTTCCGCTACTTCCTCCAGCGCGGGCTCGGGCTCGACACCGTCGACGAGTCCGAGCCGAATCCCGACGTGTGGCTCGACCCGATGACGCGCGGCTCGATCCTGCACGAGCTCTTCGCCACCATCATGCGCGAGATCCGGGATCGCCAGGAGACGCCGGACCCCGCGCGCCACGGGGCGCGCCTGCGTGAGCTCGGCCTCGTGGCACTGGCCGCGCATCGCGCGCTGGTACCGCCGCCGTCGGACGGAGTCTACGAGCGGGAGGAGCGCGATCTGCTGAACGATCTGGCCCTGTTCCTCAGGTTCGAGACCGAGGACAGCCGCCACCGCCAGGCGCTCGGCTTCGAGGTAGCGTTTGGCGGCGCGACCGAGGGCGAGGCGCTCGGCCGACGCGAGCCCGTAACGATCGATCTCGGCGACGGGCTCCGCTTCAAGCTGCGTGGGCGCATCGACCGGCTCGACAAGCTGGCCGACGGTACCTACGAGGCCGTCGACTACAAGACCGGTAGCGCGTTCCTGCCCGGTGGTCTCAGCGCCACGTTCGCGGGCGGGCGACAGCTCCAGCACGCCCTCTACGCGCTGGCCGCCGTGGAGCTGCTGCGGGAGACGGACGGGCAGGCGCGCGTGGTCGGCTCCTACTACTTCCCCACCAGGCGCGGCAGCCGCGAGCGCCAGGTCCGCTCGGCGTCCACCCAGGCGGAGGCGGCCGAAGTACTGCGCGACCTCTTCGACCTGCTCGCCGCCGGCGCCTTCGTGCACACCCCGGACGAGGACAAGGACTGCAAGTTCTGTGAGTTCTCTCGGGCGTGCGGCCAGCGGGCCGGCGAGCGCTCGAAGCTGAAGATCGGCCGGGGGGAGAACACGGCCCTCGAAGCCTACCGGAAGCTG
>DATLFG010000030.1:0-97523 GCA_035524955.1 Candidatus Limnocylindria bacterium
CGACCCGCCGATCACGGCTCCCCCGTCCGCGGGCGCCCCCGCGGCCCCTGCCCTCTCGCCGCCGCCGGAGCGCCAGCCCCAGGCCAAGAGGGAGGCCGCGCCGAGCGAGAACGTGGCCGGCGCGGTTCGCTCCGAGGTCGAGAGCCGCGAGCGGGCCCGCCCGCCCGCGGCCGGCGCGGACTCGGCGCGCGCGGATCCGTCGTCGACGGGGCCGGCCGCCAAGCGGGTGTTGCCCCCGGCGGACGTGGTGGCCCGGGTGGCCGTCCAGGATCGCGACGCGGCGGAGCGCGAGCTCACCACGCTCGTCGCGCGCCTGGGCGGCAGCGTCACGCGGCGGTGGCGCGAGGACGAGGTCACCGTGGTGGAGGCCGTGATCCCGCAGCCGCGCTATGGGGAGTTCTCCGCCGGCGTCGCGCGCATCGGGACGTGGCGGGTCGAGGCCGAGCGCCCCGATCTCCCCGCCCAGGTCCACGTGATCCTCCGTCTGCGGTAACCCCGGAACTTCTCCGGGGTCCCCCGGTCTAACCGGGCAGCAACAGCCATCCGGTTCCTGGAGGACCACGATGAGAACGCTTCCGATGCACCTGATCGCATTCACCCTCGCCGGCCTGCTCGGCGGGGCCCCGGCGGCCGCCGGGGCGCCGGTCAAGATCACCGGCGCCGACCAGCGCGACGTCATGATCACGGTCTACAACGGCAATCTCGGCCTCGTGAAGGATGTGCGCGAGATCCGGCTCGGCTCCGGCCTCATCGAGACCCATTTCATCGACGTGGCCGCCCGGATCGATCCCACCTCGGTGCACCTGCGGTCGCTCACCGATCCGACCGGGCTCAAGATCCTCGAGCAGAACTACGAATACGATCTGCTGTCGAGCGAGAAGCTCATGGAGAAGTACGTGGGCCGGAAGGTCCGGCTCTACCAGAGCAACGGCACCTTCCAGGAGGCCACCCTGCTCTCCACTCGAGGCCCGGTCTACGACATCAACGGGCAGATCCACATGGGGCACTTCGGCAGCGTGGTGTTGCCCGCGCTGCCCGAGAACCTGGTGTCGAAGCCGACGCTCGCGTGGCTGCTCCGGAACGCGCGCCCGGCCCCCCAGCGCGTGGAGGCCTCCTATCTCACCGGCGGCATCAGCTGGAAGTCCGACTACGTGATGCTGATCAACGCGGCCGATACGCGCACCGATCTCACGAGCTGGGTCACCATCAACAACCAGAGCGGGGCGACCTACCGCGACGCGGCGCTGAAGCTGGTCGCGGGAGACGTCAACCGGGCCGCGAGCCGGGACGAGTCGCGCCGGGCGCTCGAGATGGCCGGGAAGGCGGCGTCGCCGGCCATGGCCGACCGGGAGTTCAGGTCGGAGGGCTTCTTCGAGTATCACCTCTACACCCTCGACGGGCGCACCACCATCAAGGAGAGCCAGACCAAGCAGCTCACGCTCCTGTCCGCGGCGGACGTCCCGGTGGTCAAGCGCTTCATCTATCACGGGGCCGCGAGCTACCACCGCGCCCAGTACGGGGTGCCGATCTCGAACCAGAAGGTGGGCGTGTACCTCGACGTCCGCAACACGAAGGAGAACCGTCTCGGCGTTCCCCTGCCCAAGGGCAAGGTGCGGGTCTACAAGGCCGACGCCTCGGGGAGCCAGCAGCTCATCGGTGAGGACTGGATCGACCACACGCCCAAGGACGAGCGGGTGCGGATCAAGATGGGCGAGGCCTTCGACGTGGTGGGCGAGCGCGTGCAGAAGGACTGGAAGCGGATCGGCAGCAGCCTCTACGAGATCGAGTGGGAGATCACGCTCCGTAACCACAAGAAGGACGCGGTCACCGTCGAGGTGGTCGAGCCCATGCCCGGCGACTGGGAGATCCTGAGGGCCACCCATCCCCACGAGAAGCTCCAGGCCTTCACCGCCCGCTGGACCATGTCGGTGCCCAGGGAGGGGGCCGCCACGCTGGGCTACCGCACCCGGGTGCGCTTCTAGCCGGAAGGCTTCCGGTTGACAGGCGCTGCGGCTTGGCCGACGCTGAGCCGCAGATGCCTGCTCGGGTGCCGATACGCGCGACGCTGATCACGCTGCTCCTGCTGCTCTCCGGGGCCGCCCCGGCCCTGGCCCAGGGCGACCAGCTCGCCCGCGGGCGGACGGCGGTGCAAGGCATGACCGGGTGCTACCTCGTGGACTACAGCTACGTCGAGGTCCAGGCTCTCGAGCCGGGCTACGTGCGAGATCCCCGCGTCTACGACGTCAACCGGGACAAGTCCGCCAAGGAGTGGATCACCGCCCTGATCCTGTCGCCCACGCGGCTCCGGCTGGAGCGCATCCTGTTCCTGAGCGATCTGGCCGGAAGTGTCCGCGAAGGCACGCAGATCCGCCACCAGTCGGAGGACTGGGAGTACGACGCCTCCTCCCTGTACGACTTCGTCGCGCCGCTTCACTGGCAGGTGCGGGACCTGCGAGCCACGCCCGGTCTGTGGACCCGGCGCGTGACCAACCTGGACGACGGGCTCCGCTACCAGTGCGCGGCGCGCTGGAGTGAAGACCGCGCCTACCCCGAGTGGTCGTGCGCGAACTACGCGCCGATCCCGGGCCGCGAGACGCGCGACATGGGCCGGTCCGACTACCAGACGCTCCAGCGCGGGACGCGCATCGTGGTGTACGGAGCGGCCCAGGGTGGGAGCTGGCTCGAGCGGCAGGACAACGTGAAGACGATCCACCGCGATAGCGGCCGCGTCCCGCTGGTACGCGAGCTCGGCAAGAACTGGTACGTGCGGCTGCCCGACGCGGAGTGCGCCGGCGCGCGGACCTTCGCGGAGCGACGCCGGGACTACTGGGCCCTGCTCCGGGAGACGTGGGACGGCGTTCTCGACGGCGCCGGACCCTTCGTCGAGCGCACGCCGCCCGGCGCGCCGCCGCGCTTCGTGAAGATGTTCGAGGTCGAGGACGACGCGATCGCCCGCGACCTCGCCGACCCCGCGGTGCGCCAGGCCGTGCGCGAGCGCATCCTCGCGGTGATCGAAGCCTACCGCGCCCGCTAGGGACCTCGGAGGGGGGCTACGCCCCCCTTCCGAACTTCCCCCAGAGATGGGAAGCGCGGGCAAAGCCCGCGCTCGAACGTGGACCACTTCCGCTGGCGGTGGATCGTCCGATGTTACCGGGAGAGACCGCTAGCCCGGACTGCTCACGAACGGACAACCCGCGTCGGACGGTCCGGGACCGGCGGCCGCCGTGGAGCCGGTCCGACTCGGCTCGGCCGGTTCGAGCCCGCGCTGGGCCCGCGCGACCCGTTCTTGGGGGAGGTTCGGAAGGGGGCGGAGCCCCCTACGAGCGTCTAGCGCCCCTCGACCAGGAGGAGGTAGAGGTCGAGCAGGTTGGTGTTGGTGGGGCCGGTGACCAGCAGGTCGCCGAGCGCCGCGAACACCGGGTTCGAGTCGTTCCGGGCCAGACGGGCCCGCGGATCGTCGCCGCGCTCCCGCGCGCGCTTCATGGTGGCGCCATCCGCCACCGCCCCCGCCGCGTCGGTGGGCCCGTCGCTTCCGTCGGTTCCCGCCGCCAGCGCCACGATGCCCGCCACGCCGTCGAGCTCGAGCGCCGCCGCCAGCGCCCACTCCTGGCAGCGCCCGCCGCTCCCCGTCCCGCGCAGGGTCACCGTGGTCTCCCCGCCCGCGATGAGGCAAGCCGGCGGGGCCACCGGCCCCCGGCCGGCCTGGATCTCGCCGGCCAGGCCGACCAGCCTCCGGGCCGCGTCCCGCGCCTCGCCTTCGAGAGCGCGCGTCAGCACGTGGGGCGCGTAGCCGAGGGTTCGCGCCCGCTCCGCCGCCGCCTCGACGACCAGGAGGTTGTTGCCGATCACCGCGTTGGTCACGCGGCGAAACACCGGGTCCTCGGGCTTCGGCGTCTCCGGGATCTCGCCGCGGGCTCCGCGCTCGAGCCGCTCCACGATGGCCGCGGGCGTCCGCGAGCGGAGCTCGAAACGGTCGAGGATCTCGAGCGCTTCCGCGAAGGTGGACACGTCGGGCGTGGTGGGACCGGAGGCGATGACGTCGAGCGGATCGCCGATCACGTCGGAGAGCAGCAGGGCGTGTACGCGGGCGGGCGCCGCCGCCCGCGCCAGCTGGCCGCCCTTCAGCAGCGAGCAGTGCTTCCGCAGCGCGTTGAGCTGGTTGATATTGGCGCCGGTGGCGAGCAGCAGGCGCGTGAGGGTCTGCTTGTCGGCCAGGGTGATGGGCGGCACCGGGGCGGGCGTCAGCGCCGAGCCGCCGCCCGAGATCAGGACCAGCAGCAGATCGTCGGCGCCGGCGGACTCCGCGAGCGCCCGGATCCGGTGGGCCGCGGCCTCGCCGCGCGCGTCGGGGACCGGGTGCCCGGCCTCGACCAGTCGCACCCGGGTCGTGTCGGCGAGATAGCCGTCCTTGACCACCACGAGGCCGTCGGCGACGCGCTCGCCCAGCACGCCCTCGGCGGCGGCGGCCATCGCGCCCGAGGCCTTCCCCGCGCCGACCACGAGCACGCGGCCGCGGGCGGGCGGCCGAACATCCGCGAGGGCGCGGCGGACCAGCGGATGGACGTCGGCGGCGCGCAGCGCGGCGTCGAAGACGGAGCGCGCCGCGTCGCGGAGGCTCAATGGGCGAGCTTCTGCAGCCGGCGCCCCGCCTCGATCAGTAGGTCGTCCGTCTTGGGGAAGCAGAAGCGAATCTTGGTCCGGCCCAGCTCGCCGTGCGCGTAGAAGGACGAGCCGGGCACCGTCGCGACCCCGATCTTTCGGATCAGGTAGAGGGCGAAGTCGTGGTCGTCGCGGCAGTCGAACCGCTTCAGGAAGTGCTCGGCCTCGGTGAGGATGTAGTAGGCGCCGCGGGGCTTGTAGGCCACGAAGCCCGCCTCCTCGACCCGGCCGAGCAGGAGATCGCGCCGCGCCTGGTAGCTCTCACGCAGGTGGACGTAGTACGAGTCGGGCAGGCCCAGCGCGGTCACCGCCGCTTCCTGGAGTGGATGCGGCGCGCCCACCGTGATGAAGTCGTGGGCCCGCCGGATGCCGAGCGAGAGCTCGGGGCTCGCCACCGCGTAGCCCACCCGCCACCCGGTCACCGAGTAGGACTTCGAGATGCCCGAGATGGTCACGGTGCGGTCGGCCATGCCGGGCAGGGTCGCGATCGGGGTGTGGCCGAGGCCGTCGTAGACGATGTGCTCGTAGATCTCGTCGGTGATCGCGAGCAGGTCGTGCTTGATGCAGAGGTCGGCGATGACCCCGAGCTCCGCGCGCGAGAAGACCTTCCCGGAGGGGTTGTTCGGGCTGTTGAAGACGATGGCGCGGGTGCGCGCGCTGACCGCCCGGGCGAGCCGGTCGGGATCGAAGGAGAAGTCCGGCGGCTCCAGCGGGACCCAGACCGGCTCGGCTCCCGCGATGATGCACCCGGGACCGTAGTTCTCGTAGAAGGGCTCGAAGATGATGACCTCGTCGCCCGGGTTGAGCACCGCCAGGAGGGTGGCCAGCATGGTCTGGGTGGAGCCGCAGCACACCGTGACGTTGCGGTCGGCCTCGACGTCCATGCCGTAGAACTTCCGGTACTTGTCCGCGATGGCGCGCCGGAGCGACGGCGTGCCCCAGGTGATCGCGTACTGGTGGAAGTCGCCGTCGATCGCGCGGTGGGCCGCCTCGATGAGCTCCCGTGGCGGCGGGAAGTTCGGCATTCCCTGCGCGAGGTTGATGCCGTCGTACTGGTTGTTGACCCGGGTCATCTCCCGGATCACCGACTCGGTGAAGCCCTGGACGCGCTTGGAGATCATGCGACGCGGGAGCGGGCCGCGTCGCGCTACCGGCCGCCCGCGATGGCCGGGACGATGGAGACCTCGTCGCCCTGCTTGAGTGTGGTGGTCGCGCCCTGCAGGAACCGGATGTCTTCCTGGTTGATGTAGATGTTGATGAAGCGGCGGAGCTCGCCGCCGTCCTCGACGAGGCGCTCCTTGAGCCCGGGGAACTGGCGCTCCAGCACCTCGATCAGGTCGGTGACGGTGCCCGCGTCGGCCTGGACCTCGGCCGCGCCCTTGGTGAGGGTGCGGAGCGGCGTGGGAATGCGGACCAGAACGGCCATGCGATGGTCTCCTTCGTCCGGGCTACGTCCCGGTCCTGGACTTGAGATCGGCCAGCGCCCGGTCGAACGCGGTGAGCGAGGGCTGGATGGTGACGTGGCTGTGGAGCCGGTCGTGCAGCGCGTCCGGTGTCTTCAGGCCGTTGCCGGTGACGCACATCACGATGGGCTCGTCGCGGGGGATGCGGCCCGCCTCGATGAGCTTGCGGGTCGCCGCCACCGTGACGCCTCCCGCCGTCTCGGCGAAGATGCCCTCGGTGCGGGCGAGCAGGCGCATGCCCTCGATGATCTCCTCGTCGGTGGCGTCTTCGCCGTGGCCGCCCGAGTCCTTCACCGCCCGATAGGCGTAGTAGCCGTCGGCCGGGTTGCCGATCGCGAGCGACTTGCAGATGGTCTGCGGCCGCACCGGCTCGAGGACGTCGGTGTCCTTCCGGATCATGGTGACGATGGGCCCGCACCCGGCGGCCTGCGCGGCGTACATGCGGGTGCGGCACTCGGGGATCAGCCCGAGCATGGCCAGCTCCTGCATCGCCTTCGCGATCTTGGTGAGGAGCGAGCCGCCCGCGCAGGGCACGACCACGTGGGCGGGGGCGCGCCAGCCAAGCTGCTCGGCGATCTCGTACCCGAACGTCTTCGAGCCCTCCGCGTAGTACGGCCGGAGGTTGATGTTCACGAAGGCCCAGGGGTACCGGTCGCCGACCTCGGCGCACAGGCGGTTGACCTCGTCGTAGGCCCCTTGCACCTCGATCACGGTGGGCGCGTAGATCAGCGTCGCGATGACCTTGCCCGGCTCGAGGTCGGCCGGGATGAAGACGTAGCACGCCAGGCGCGCCTCCGCGGCGTGGGCCGCCAGCGAGTTGGCGAGGTTGCCGGTGGACGCGCAGGCCACCGTGTCGAAGCCGAACTCCCGGGCCTTGCCGATCGCCACCGCGACCACGCGATCCTTGAACGAGCAGGTCGGGTGCGAGACCGCGTCGTTCTTCACGTAGAGCTCCCGGACGCCCCACTCGTCCGCCAGGTTGCGAGCGCGCACCAGCGGGGTGAAGCCCACCGCGGCGCCGACCGGCGGGAGGCCGTCCACCAGGTCGAGCGGCAGGAGATCGGCGTAGCGCCAGATCGATGGGGAGCCGGCCTCGATGCGCGCGCGGCTGATGCGCGCGCGGATCACCGCGTAGTCGTAGTCGACCTCGAGGGGACCCCAGCAGAACTCGCAGACGTGAGACGGGGAGGAAGGGTAGCCGCGGCCACACTCCCGGCACTTCAGGCCCTTCAATCTGTCCAATGGCCTCTCCAATCGGTAGGGGATTTGAGCCCCGGAATGAGCTGCACGATCCGGGTTGGCCGTCCCGGATCACCGACCCGTTTACTTAACACTCCATGCCGCGGATTGTCAACGCGATGCCGTATCATCGGCACCCGTGACCCGCGCCTGGCTGCCGCCCGCGCTGCTCGCCGCGTACGCCGTCGCTTTCGGCTGGCGCGCCCTGGGCGGCGGTCTGCTCGTTCTCGACGATCATCCCGGCCAGCTCTACCGACTCGCGCACGCGATCACGCTGGGGTGGGCCCCCTGGCGCTTCAATCCTGGGTGGTGGGCCGGCTATGCGGAGCTCCAGTACTACCCGCCCGGCTTCGCCTGGCTCGGCGCGCTCGTCCATCTGGCGGCGGGCGGCGCGCTCGACGTCACCACCGTCTATCGGATCCTTCTCTGGCTCGCCTGGCTGCTGCCGGGCGCGGCGGTGTACGCGCTCCTGCGCCGCGCGCTCGGCGATCCGTGGCTCGCGCTCCCCGGCGCCCTCGTCGCCCTCACGCTGTCGGCGGGCTCCCGGAGCGGCGTGGAGGAGGGGTTGCGCTGGGGCCTGATCGCGGCCCGCCTGGGCTGGGGCGTCCTGCCGCTGCTGGCCCTGTGCCTGCTGCGCTGGGCCGAGGGCGCGGCGCGCCCGCCGCTCGTGAGCGCCACGCTGGTCGCCGCCGTGGTCCTGCTGCATCCGGCGCACGCGCCGGCCGCGGCGGTGCTGGTGGCGGTGGCCGCGCTTCACTCGCCTCCGCGCCGTCGTCGCCTCCGCGCCGCCGCGCTCGTCCTCGCGGCCGGGCTCGCGCTGGCCGCGATCTGGCTCCTGCCCCTGCTGGCGCACCTGCGCATGGCCTTGCCCCTGGCCTGGGCGGACGCGACGCTCGTCGCGCTCGGCCGCCGGCTCGGCTCGCAGCCGGTGCTGCTCGCGCTCGCGCTGCTGAGCCTGGTCGCGTGGCGCCGGCGCGCGCGGCTCGCTGTCCTCCCCAATGGGGGTGCGCGGTGCCTGCTGGGCCTGGCCCCGGCCATGCTCGTGGTGATCGCGCTCGACGCGCTCGTCCTCACGCCGCTGGGCCTGGCGTGGCTGCCCGCGGACCGGCTGATGGACGGGCTCCACCTCGGGCTGGTGCTGGGCGGATCCGCGGGATTCGCGGCGCTGGTCGCGGGGCGCGCGCGCCCCGCCCTCGCCGCCGTGGTCGGCCTGGCGGTCTGCGTGCCGCTGGCCTGGGGCCCGGACGAGCCGGGGCTCACGCTCTGGCCGCGCCCTCGCGAGTGGCCGGCGCAGCAGGAGGTCAGCCGCGGGCTCCGGATGGACGCGCTCTGGGAAGCGATCCGTCGGGCGCCGCCCGGCCGCGTGCTCTTCCTTCGCTCCGCGGTGCCGCTCGACTGGCGGCCGGAGTGGTGGCGCCCTCACACGCACCTCACCGCGCTCACTCCGCTCCGGGCTGGGCGCGCGATCGTTGGCGGCACGTTCACGCATCCATCGCCGGTGGCCGGGCTCGTCTACACGGGCTCGGCGGCTCCCCGCCCCCTGACCATGCTGGCCGAGCAGCGGGACGGCGAGACCCTGTTCGGCCGTCCACTCGATGCGCTGCCGCCGGAGGCGTTCAACGACCTGGCCGGGAGCCTCGGGATCGGGCTGGTGGTCGCGCTCGAAGAGGATCTGCGAAGAGCGAGATTTCTGACTGACAATCCATCGGTTAGGAGCCTGTCCCGCATAGGATCGTTCAGACTTTTCATGCTTGCGGACAGCCCGACGGAACCGATGCCCATCGGGATCCAGCGCTGGCGGATCGCCCTGCCCGCGGCCGCGCCGGGCTGGGTGGCGCTCCCCATCGCCTACTCGCCGCTCTGGGTGGCCCACGCCGAGGGCGCGCCGCTGGCGGCGCGGCGCGACGAGCGAGGCCTGCTCGAGGTGGCGCTCGTTGCGCCGACCTCCTCGGTGGAGCTCGAGCATCGCGCGGGGGTGGCGGAGTGGGCGGGCGGCGCGCTCAGCCTGGGCGCCGCCGTCGTCCTGCTTGCGGTCTGGTGGCGGCGAGCCTCGCGCGCGTGAGCGGGTCCGGCCCGACCGGGCGCGCTGCCCGTTGCCCTCCTGCTGCTCTGCTGCCTGGCGTGGGCCTGAACCAGACCCGCTGAGCTACTCGGCGCCGACGGTGTGGGAGAAGCGGGTCTGTCCCAGCGCGTCCACGATGCGCACCGTGAGGGCGGTGGTGTCGATCTCGATGGCGCCGAAGTTGGCGGTACCGCCCAGGCTCCACAGCGAGCGCGGCGTGAGCCCGGCGTCGAGGGGGCGCGGGCGTCCCGGAGCGGCCGACAGCGGGCCCGCGATGAACTCGTGGAAGGACCACTCGGGCGTCGGGTGGTGGCGGATCAGCTCGGCGTGGTGCACGTCGGCGGCGAGCACCACCAGGTTCTTCACGCCCCGCTGGCGCAGGGCGCGCAGGATGCCGTCCCGCTCCACCGCGAAGCCGGTGCCGTGCTCCTGCGGCACCCCCTGGGAGCTGGCGTTGCTCCAGGAGTCGTGGGCGGGGCCGCCCTTGGGCACCGAGAGGGGCACGCTCGACACCACGACCTTCCACACCGCGGTGGATGCGGTCACCGCCTCCACGAGCCAGCGGCGCTGGGTGGCGCCGAGCATGGTCTTGCCTGGTCCGTCCACTGCGGTATTGGGGCTGCGGTACTGCCGCGTGTCGAGGATGAACACCTCGAGCAGCGCGCCCCATCGGAACTGGCGGTAGAGGCGGCCGGGCTCCTCGTGCGGAGGCTGGATCGGGAAGTAGTCGATGAAGGCTCGCCGCCCGGCCTCCATCAAGGGCTCGTCGGGCCCGGCGAAGTTGTTGCGGACCTCGTGGTCGTCCCAGATCGCGTACACCGACGCGCGGCGGAAGTACGCCTGCACCGCCGGGTCCTCGCGGTTGTAGCGATGCTTGGCCCAGAAGTCGGCCAGGCGCCGCGCGACGAAATCGTAGCCGCGCGCGCGGGCCGCCCCGCCGCACAGGTGGTCGGCGTAGATCGTGTCGCCCACGAAGAGGAAGAAGTCGGCGGGCACCTGGGCGAGGGCGTGGAAGATCGCGTACCCCTCGCCGGGCTTGCGGCAGTGCCCGCGGCTACCGAGGTCGCCGCTCCAGGAGAAGCGCACGGGCCGCGCGTCGTCCGCCGCCGGCGCGGTCACGAACTCGCCGGCGACCTCGACGGCGTTCTGCGACACCGTGTAGCGGTAGCGGGTGCCCGGCTCGAGGGACGGGAGCGCGAGCTTGCCGGTCAGGTGCTGGGCCGGGCCCACCCGGATGCTCCGGCGGGCGCCGTCGGACGTCTCGCTCGGGGTGGCGGGCGCGCGCCCGACCGGCTCCCAGCGCACGGTCACCTCGCCCCAGGCGACGCCGCGCACCCACACCACCGCGGTGGTGTCGGTCACCTCGCCGATCGTGACGAGCAGTCCCGGCTCCGCGGCGGCCGCGGGCGAGCACACCACGGCCAGGAGCAGGGCGAGGCGGAGCGTAGCCCGGGCGCGGCGCATCGTCTCGGCGACCGCGCTCCGCTCAGACCAGCGGGTCGTAGTTGAAGAACTGCCCCGAGGTGTCGAGCGGCGCCAGGTGGTGCTTGAGCGTGCCCGGGAACATCGCGGCCAGCCGCTCCGGCGTCCACCCCAGGTCGTGGTGGATGCTCCGCAGCGGGCGCATGTGGCCGAACAGCATGACCTCCTTGCCGCGCACCCCGAAGACCTGGCCCGAGATCTCCTTGGCCTCGTCGCTGGCCAGGAAGACCGCCACCGGGGCGATGTGCTCGGGGCCCATCTTCTTGATCTTCTCGACGCGGGCCTTCTGGGCCTCGGTCTCGGTGGAGATCGTGCCGATCATGCGGGTCCACGCGAACGGCGAGATGCAGTTGGCGGTGACGTTGTAGCGGGCCATGTCGAGCGCCACCACCTTCGTGAAGCCCACGATGCCGAGCTTGGCCGCCGCGTAGTTGGCCTGGCCGATGTTCCCGACGAGGCCGGAGGTGGACGTCATGTTGATGATCCGGCCCCACTTCCGCTCCCGCATGTGGGGGACCGCGGCGCGGGTCACCGCGAAGGTGCCCTTGAGATGCGTGTCGAGCACGCCGTCCCACTCCTCCTCGGTCATGTTGAAGATCATGCGATCGCGGAGGATGCCCGCGTTGTTGACCACGATGTCTACGCGGCCGAAGTGGTCGAGCGCGGTCTGGACGATGCGCTGGCCGCCCGCCATGCTGGCCACCGAGTCGTAGCTCGCGGCGCCCTGGCCGCCCTGCCCCTTGATCTCGTTGACCACGTCGTCGGCGGGACCGCGAGCGTCGCCCGTCCCGTCCGAGCTCCCGCCGTAGTCGTTCACGACCACCTTGGCCCCGTGCTTCGCCATGAGCAGCGCGATCTCGCGGCCGATGCCGCGCGCCGCGCCGGTGATCACCGCGACCTTGTCCTTGAGCATCATGGGGGACACCTCCTGGCCTCGTGGTATCAGATGATTCCCAGTGCGGCGAGGGAGTCGATCTCGGCGGTGGTGAAGCCGGCCTCGGCGAGCACGTCCCGGCTGTGCTCGCCCAGCGAGGGGGCCGGGGTCCGGATCGTGCCCGGGGTCTTCTCGAGCTTCACCGGGGTGGCCACGGTCTTGAAGGTGCCCGCGCGCGGATGGTTCTGCTCGGTGATGAAGCCGGTGGCCACCACCTGCGGATGGCGGACCAGCATGGGGTAGTCGTTGACCGGCGCGCACAGCACGTCGGCCTGCTCGAGCACGTCCATCCAGTGGGCGACCGGGCGCGCGCGGAACACGGGGGCGAGGATCGTCTCGAGCGCGCCGCGATGCGCGAGCCGGTCCTCGCGGGTGGCGAAGCGGGGATCGGAGCCGAGCACGTCCATGCCGACCGCCTTGCAGAAGGGCAGCCACAGTCGATCCACCCACGCGGCCACGAAGATCCAGCCGTCCGCGGCCCGGAAGGACTGATAGGGCACGATCTCGGGATGCCCGCTGCCGTAGCGGGGCAGCGGCTCGCCGGTCTCGTGGAAGACGGACAGGCGCGCGGTGTGGGCGAAGAGCATGCCGTTGAGCAGCGAGGCGTCTACTCGCTGGCCTTGCCCGCCCGCGGCCCGGGCGATCAGCGCGGTGAGGATGCCCTGGATCGCGAGCATGCCGCCCAGGGTGTCGGCTACCGGCGCCCCGCACAGCACCGGGCCGCCGTCGGGCTCGCCGGTGACGGCCATGAGGCCGCCCAGGGCCTGGGCGAGCGAGTCGAGGCCGGGCTTCTCGCGCCAGGGGCCGTCGGGCCCGAAGGCGGAGATCGAGCAGTAGATGAGGCGCGGGTTCGCGCCCTTGACCGAGTCGTAGTCGATGCCGAGGCGCTCCGCGACGCCGCCGCGGAAGCCCTCGATGATCACGTCGGCCCACGCGGCGAGCCGGCGGAAGGCGTCGCGGCCCGCCGGACGTTTGACGTCCAGGCAGATCCCACGCTTGTTGCGGTTGACCGTCAGGTGGAGCACGCCCTCGCCGTTGCGGATCGCACGAGGATAGACGGACCGTCCCGCGTCGGGCGCCTCCCGCGACTCCACCTTCACCACGTCGGCGCCCATGTCGGCGAGGTACATGCCGCAGATGGGCCCCGCGATCAGGTGGGCCAGCTCGAGGACCCGCACGCCGTGAAGGGGCGGGCGGAGAGGGTCGGCCATGACCGCATCACCCTAGCACAGATCAGCCGCGGCTGGTCCGCATCAGGGCCGACGCGAACTCCGCGCCCAGGATGAAGACCACCCCCGAATAGTAGGCGAACATGGCGAGCGCCACCAGGACCCCGAGCGGGCCGTAGACCTGGTCGTAGATGCCGAAGGAGAGGATGTACCAGCGGAAGAGCTGCTTGGCGGTCTCCCACAGCACCGCCGCGAGGAGCGCGCCCGCGAGGGCCGCGCCCACCGGGACCCGCCGGTGCGGGAAGTAGCGGTAGGGGACGAAGAAGAAGGCGGTGCTGAGGGCCAGGGCCAGCGCCAGCGACCAGGAGCGCGCCCACTGCGTGGGGATGCCCAGGGTCTGGAAGAGCAGGACCCTGAGCCAGCCGAAGACGTCGCTGATGACGAGGCTGCCAACGAACAGCACGCCCATCGCCACCACCATCACCACATCCCGCAGGAGGCCGCGCAGGAAGCCGGGGCCGCCCCGGAACCCGAAGATGTCGCTCAGGACCACCCGGATCGAGTTGAAGAGCTGGCTGGCGAAGAGGAGCAGCACCGCGGTGCCGAGGAGGCCCGAGAGACGCCGGCGCCGGATGATGGCGGCCAGGGTGTCGTGGAGCTCGATCTTGTAGACTGGGACGATCGCGGAGAGCTGGCCCAAGACCGCGTCCATCACCGTGCGCCGGCTCAGCACGAAGCCCGCCACCGACACGAAGAAGAAGAGCAGCGGGATCAGGCCCACGAGGAAGTTGAACGCGAGCCCGGAGGCCAGGAACATCCCGCGGCGGGCGCGGAAGTTCGCGGCCGCGGTCCTGAGCGCGCCGATCACGAGCTAGACGACGCTTCGGATCAGGCCACCGTCCACCTGCACCGCGGTGCCCGTGACGTAGGACGCGCGCGCGGAGGCCAGGAAGACGACCATCGCGGCGAACTCCTCCGGCGTCCCGATTCGCCCCATGGGGATGTCGGCGGAGGACAGCGCCATCTGCTGCTCCATCGTGATGCCGCCGCGCTTGGCCCGGTCGGTCTGGTGCTCGATGAAGCGGTCGGTCATGATGCGCCCGGGCAGCACCAGGTTGACCGTGATGTTGTCCTTGGCGAGATCGCCCGCCAGGGTCTTGAAGAGGCCCGCGATGCCGGGCCGGATTCCGTTGGAGAGGACCAGGCCGTCCACCGGCTGCTTCACCGAGCTCGACTGGATGGCCAGGATTCGCCCCCAGCGCGCCTTCTTCATGTGGGGCAGGACCTCTCGGATGAAGCGCACGGTCGATAGGTGGACCTGCTCGAAGGCCTTCGTCCAGTGCTCGTCGGTCATGCTCTCGAAGGGGCCGGGGGGCGGCCCGCCCACGTTGGCCACCAGGATGTCCACCCCGCCGAAGGCGCGGTTGGCCTCCGCCACCACCTTCGAGATGTCGGCGGCCCGGCTTGCGTCGGCGGGCAGCGCCAGCACTTCCGCGGCGGTCTGCCGCTGCACCTCCGCGGCCGCTTCCTTCAGCGCCGCCTCGCCGCGCGCGCACATCACGACCCGCGCGCCCTCCGCGGCCAGGCCCAGCGCGCTCGCCCTGCCCATGCCCTTGCTCGCCGCCACCACGAGGGCGGTCTTGCCCTTGATGCCCAGATCCATGGAGACCCCTTTGTCGGACGCCGGCCGATCAGGATGTCTGCTTGTAGAAGTCGGCCCGGTCGCCGCCGGTCACGGCGAGCCGGCGCACCTCGTTGTCGCGCATGACCTCGAGCGTCATCTTCTCGCCCGGCGCCCGCTTCCACAGCGAGAGGTAGAGCTCCTTGCGCGTGGGGACTTCCTGGGCGTCCAGCGAGACGATGACGTCGCCTTCCTGGATGCCGGAGCGGGCGCCCGGACCATTGGGCACGAGGCCCGCGACCACCACGCCCTCTTCCAGCACATGGGCGAAGACCCCCAGCCAGGCCCGCTGCGGGCGGCTCACCACCCGGCCGAAGCGCATGAACTCGTGCTGGTTGCGGCGGTAGCACTCGCCCGGGATGGCGAGCGAGCAGCGCGCGATCTCGTTCAGGTTGAGCGAGACGACGCCCACCATCCTGCCGGTCAGGGTGAAGAGCGGCCCGCCCCCGAACCCCGGATTGGCCGCGCTCGAGACGATCCCGCGCTCGAGCAGGTACTCCCAGTACGCCTCGAACTCTCCGAGGTCGGTCACGAGGCCGCCGGCCACGCGCCGCTCGCGGGGGCCGGTGGAGCCGATCGCGAAGACGGGCTCCCCACGCGTGAGCGACTCGGAGTCCACGATGGGCACGGCCTGGAGTCCCTGGCGCTTCACGCGGAGCAGGGCCAGGCCGATGTCGAAGTCCTGGGCGACGATCTCGGCCCGCAGCGCCCGCCCGCGCCCCAGCGTGACCTGGAGGGTCTCGGCGCCCATGATCACGTAGTTGACGGTGAGGATGAGGCCGGCGGGATCCACCACCGTCCCGCTGCCCATTCGCTCGTCACCCAGGATGCGGGTGGAGGGGTGGTTCGAGGGGACCTCGGCGTGGATATGCACCACCGAGCCGAGCAGATGCTTGACGAGCTCGACCGACGCGTCCATGAATTGAGTGCGGGCTCACGCTAGCACGCGCCGGCGGGAGCTTGCAATGCGGAGCGGGCTATTTGAGGTGCCGCGCCAGGAAGGCCTCGATCCGGGCGCGGGCGTCCGCCGCCGCCTCCGCGTGGTAGGACACGGTGGCGCCCGAGCCGGCCGGCCGGCTGTCGTTCTCCACGTGGGCCAGCACTTCGAGCCGCTGTCCCTCCACGTCGAAGTAGTGGTAGGCGCCCGGATACGTGACGATGGTGGCGTCGGCGCCGCGGCCGCGCATGGCCTCGACCATCTCGCGGCACGTGGCCGCCGGCGTCCAGTCGTCGGCCTCCCCGATGAGCACCAGCAGCGGCCGGACCACCTGCTCCTCGACGAGGGAGGAGCAGCCGCCCGGATAGACGCCGATGCCCGCCGCGAAGCCGCCCGTCGTGGATTCAATGGTCGGCAGCGCGACCCCGCGGCGGCGGGCGCGCTCGAGGCTCGGGCCGTTGATCACCGCCATCGCGTAGACGCCGCCCTGCGACCAGCCGATGACGGCCACCCGGTCCGCGCGGACATCGGTCCGCGACTGGAGATAGCGCAGGGCCCCGAAGGCGTCGTCGAAGCGCGCGGTGATCGGCGGGTCGTCCGGTCCGGAGCGGCAGTCACCCTCGAGGCGCCGCGGGCCGAAGCTGTCCACGACCAGCGCCACGTAGCCGCGCTCGGCGAGCCAGCGCGCCCAGCGGAAGGACTGGGCGTCGAGGCCGCCGCAGCCGTGCAGCTGCACCACCGCCGGGAACGGGCCGGGCCCGGCCGGGCGGATCAGGGCGGCCTCGATCGCCGCCGGGGTGCCTGGAGTGGCGTTGGGGAAGCGCACGGTCTGGCGCGCGGTGAGCGCCGCGCAGCCGACGAGGAGCGTCGCCGCCACCACCACCGCCGCGATCCGATGCACGGGGCGAGCATAGCAGGAGACTGCACGTCGCCGCGCCTGCTCGCGCGTCCCCTGCGGTAGAATGCCGGCAGGAGGCGCCAGACCATCCAGAGGTCGAACGGGCAGAGGTCGAACGGGCAGAGGTCGAACGGGCCGGACCGGTGAGCGACGAGCCGTCGAGGGAGACGCGCGCGGAAGCGCACCGCCACTTCCAGCAGGGCTACGAGGCGCAGATGCAGGGCCGGCTCGAGGAGGCGTTGGCGCATTACCAGCGCTCCATCGCGCTGCACCCGACCGCGGAGGCCCACACCTTCCTCGGCTGGGCGTACAGCCACCAGGGACGACCCGACGACGCGATCGCCCAGTGCAAGATCGCCATCTCGGTGGACCCGGACTTCGGGAACCCCTACAACGACATCGGCGCCTACCTGATCGAGCTGGGGCGCGAGGAGGAGGCGGTGACCTGGCTCGAGCGCGCGAAGCAGGCGCCCCGCTACGAGCCGCGCCACTATCCGTACTTCAACCTGGCCCGCATCCACATCAAGCGTCACGAGATCCTCGCCGCCATCCGGGAGCTGGAGGGCGCGCTCGCGCTCGAGCCGCGTTACGTGACCGCCCGGAAGGAGCTCCATCGGCTCCGCGGCCTGCTCAATTGACCGCGATCCCGCTGCCATTCTACGACAACCCCCTGCTCTTCGGGCACGACCCCGCCCGCGGCCTGCTCGCCTTCCGCCCCGGCGAGAGCCACGTCACGGTGTACGCCCGGCGCGCGGGCGTCCTGACCACGACCGACGAGCCCTTCCGGCCGTTCCTGCTCCTGGCCGATCCCGATCTCCTCAAGGGGTTCAAGGGTGACGTGGAGGTGACCCCGCTCGACGGCGACGGCGTCTACCGCTGGCTCGCGGAGTGCCCGGGGTGGCCGCACGCGCTCCGGGTGCGGGACCACTGCCTGCGCGTCTCCGGCAAGAGCGCGGGGGCTCCCGACGCGCCGTACCGGTTCCTCAACGATCCGGCCCACCAGTTCCTGCTGCGCTCCGGGAAGACCTCGTTCCTCGGCATGGGCTTCGGCGACCTGCGGCGCCTGGCGCTCGACATCGAGGTGACCACCGCGCCCGGGTTCGAGTTCCCGAACGCGGCCCGCGAGGCCGACCGCATCATCGCGATCGCGATGGCCGACTCCACCGGGTTCTCGACCGTGCTGTCGGGGGCGGAGCTCTCCGAGGCCCAGCTCCTGGCCGAGTGCTCGCGCATCCTCCGGGAGCGCGATCCCGACGTGCTGGAGGGCCACAACATCTTCCGCTTCGACCTCGAGTACCTGGAGGCGCGGGCGCGCCGGCACCGGGTGCCGCTCGCGTGGGGGCGCGACGGCTCCGTGCTGCGCGGCTATCCTTCGCGCATGCAGGTCGCGGAGCGCGCGATCGGGTACCGGCGCTACGGGGTGACCGGCCGCCACATCGTGGACACCTGGATCCTGGCCCAGCTCTACGACGTGGGCGCGCGCGACCTCGAGTCCTACGGCCTCAAGGACGTGGCGCGGCACTTCGGGGTGCCGGCACCCGACCGGACCTATCTCCCGCCGGAAGACATCCCGCGCATCTTCGCGGACGACCCGGCCCGGCTCATGGCCTACGCGCGGGACGACGTGCTGGAGACGCTCGCGATCGCGGCGATCCTGTCGCCGCCCTACTTCGTGCAGGCGCAGGCGCTGCCCTTCGACTACCAGACCACCGTGCTGCGCGGCAACGCGACCAAGATCGACGCGCTGCTGATGCGGGAGTACCTGCATCGCGGTCAGGCGGTGCCCGCGCCCGGCCGCGGCCGCGGCGTGGCCGGCGGCTACACCGCGGTGTTCCAGCAGGGCGTGGCCCGCGACGTCCTGCACGTGGACGTGACCTCGCTCTACCCGTCGCTGATGCTCGGGCAGGATCTCTTCCCGGCCTCCGACCGGCTCGGGGTCGGGGCGTCCCTGCTCCGCGACCTCCGCGAGTTCCGGGTCTCGGCCAAGCGCCTGGCCCGCGAGGCGACCGCGCCGGAGGACCGGTTCTTCCTGAATGCGCTCCAGCAGACCTTCAAGATCTTCATCAACTCGTTCTACGGCTACCTCGCCTTCTCGCAGGGGCACTGGAACGACTTCGACGTGGCCAACCGGGTGACCGGAGAGGGGCGCCGGCTCGTGCAGGCGCTCCTCGACCGGCTCGGGGAGCTGGGCGCCACCGTGGTCGAGGTGGACACCGACGGCATCTATTTCGTCCCGCCCGCCGCTCCCGAGGAGCATCTGGTGCGCGAGCTGTCGGCGGTCCTCCCGGAGGGGATCCAGCTCGAGCTCGACGGCCGCTACGTGGCGATGTTCAGCTACAAGATGAAGAACTACGTCGTCCTCGACGAGCGCGGCAAGCTCCTGATCAAGGGCTCCGGCCTGCGCTCGCGCGGCATCGAGCTCTTCCTGCGGCTCTGGATGGAGGAGATGTTCCGCCTGCTGCTCACCGGGCGGCGCGAGGAGATCCCCGCCCTGGTGAGCCGCTGGGAGGAGGACTTCCGGGCCCACCGCGTGCCGCTCAAGCAGTTCATGAAGACGGAGACGCTGCAGGAGTCGCTCGCGGCGTATCGGCAGAAGCTCCAGGCGGGCGGGCGCAACGTGGGTGCGGCCTACGAGCTGGCCCAGGGCTCGAGCCGATCGTATCAACCGGGCGACCAGGTCTCCTACTACGTCACCGGCGAGTCCAGGCGGGTCAAGGTCAACGAGGCGGCCAAGCTCGCGGCCGAGTGGAGCCCGAGCGCGCCCGACGAGAACACCGCGTACTACGTGGCCAAGCTCCAGGAGCTCTACGAGAAGTTCCGGCCGCTCATCGAGCAGGACGGGCTCTCGCCCGTCGTCGAGGCGGAGCCCGCGCCCGCCCCCCCCGAGCAGGGGCGCCTCTACGAGGAGTGAGACGCCCTCACCAGACCAGTGAGAGCTGGCGGGGTCGCGCGGGCGCCTCCGCGCGGGCGCGATCGTCGCGCGTGCGGGTCGGGAAGCCGACGTCCGCGGCCAGCCGCGCCACCCGCCGGTCGATCTCCTCTCGGTACGCGCGGGGGGCGTTGCCGGGTGCGGGATACAGCGCGCGGTAGCGCGCGAGCGCCCACGGGAACTCCCGCTCCACGAACTCGAGGAAGAAGCGCCACGTCATCTCGGTGCGCAGGAACAACGCCTGCGAGATCGCCTCCCGCCCGCCCGCCGCGAGGGCGGCGGCCAGCAGCTCGCGCAGGCCCGCGTCGCCGTCCGTCAGCATGGGCAGCACCGGCATGAGGAAGAGTCGCGCGCGCACGCCGTCGGCGCAGAGCGCCCGCATGGCCTCGAGCCTCAGATCGGGCCGGGGCGCCCGGGGCTCGATCTGCCGCAGGAGGGCGGAGTCGAGCGAGATCAGCGAGACGTTCACCCAGAGATCCGAGGAGCGGGCGATGCGGGAGAGGATCTCGCGATCGCGCAGGATGCCGGTGGACTTGGTGGTCAGGCCGATGCGGAGCCCGGGCACCTGTGCCATGGTCTCCAGCACGCGACGGGTCACCCCGAAGCGCGCTTCCGCCGGCTGGTAGGGGTCGGTGGCGGTGCCGATGGCGATCTCCTGCCCGGCCTCCCGCGCCCGGATCAGGCCGCGCAGGAGCCGGGCAGCGCCGACGTCCTTGACGTAGATGCGCTCCTCGAACTCCTGGGGATCGCCGTGTCCCAGGTACTCGTGCGTGGATCGGGCGTAGCAGTAGCGGCAGCCGAGCTCGCACCCGCGGAACGGGTTGACGGTCCAGCCGAAGGGCATGCTCTCGCCCGTGAGGCGATTCAGGAGGTTCTCGGACCTGAGCGTCTGGATCGTCACGCCCCGGCGATTGTCGACCACCCCGCCGAACCGTTTCGCGAAGCCAGGAGCCGGCCGAGGACTAGTCATAGGCTCTCCACATGATGAGTACTATATCACGAAGAAAAGCCCGGGGAGCGTGCCTGGCTTCCCCGGGGTCGAAGCCGCCTAGCGGCGCCAGCCGCCTCCGCCGCCGCCGCCGGGGCGCCCGCCACCACCGCCGCCCCTGGGCCCGCCACCACCGCCGCCGGTCCGCTGGGGCTGGGGTCGCGCCTCGTCGACGACCAGGTTGCGATCCCTGAAAAGTCGGCCGTTTAGCATCTCGATAGCCTTGGACAGCTCCTCCTTGGTGGCCATCTCGACGAACCCGAAGCCGCGGGGCCGCCCCGTGAACTGATCGGTGACGATGCGGACGGATTCGACCGTCCCGGCCTGCTGGAAGAGCTCCCGCAGGTCTTCTTCAGTCGCCTGGAAGGAGAGATTACCGACGAAAAGCTTTGCAGGCATTGCGGAACCTCCTGCCGCGATCAGGACCGAGTAGACTCCCCCCCGGCTCGCCAGCGGCGTCAAGGAAAGCCATCCGCTCGTGGGCCTCGCCAGGCGGACCCTCAGCGTGGGCGCTACCCTACTGATGGTCCTACCAGCCTGTCAAGGGAATCTTCCGGCAGAATGTTCTTTATTTCACTATGTTATGCCCTTACTGGGTGTGCCGCCGGCGCAACAAAAGTTGCTCTCAGAGATATACCCCGCGCGTGACGGTGGTGTGGGTGAGATACGAGGCGCGCTCGGAACAGCGAGGAAGCACACGACGTCGGCAAGCTCTTCCGGCGGCGCGATACGTCCGATGGAAATTCCTGACTACGTTCTCTTACGTAGTCCAACGCGTTTTGACCTGCCGCCTTCGCCTGCTACGCGATCAGGCTGCTCGAGCGCGCCCGCATCGCGCGAGCAGATCGTCACGTGCCCGCCTTCCGCGGCGAGGGACCGCGCGACCGATGCCCATGCTGCCGCCCGTGACGAGCGCGGCCTTGCGAGCCCGAGATCCATCGCGTGACTCCTTTCGGCGAGCGATCAGCTCGGCGGGTCATGGCGCGCGAGCAGGTCGTCGAACGTCTCCGCGGGCAGGCTCTCCGCCCAGTCCCGCCCCTCGGAGTCGCGGCCGTAGTACTCGGCCATGTACACGCGCGCCTCCGGCTTCGTCCGGAACAGACGCCAGATGTGCGCGGCGGCGCCCCCGGGCCGCCGCAGGTAGAAGATGGGATCCGCGGGCCCGGTCGGCTCGTACACGGTGCGCTGGCCGAACTGATCGTAGGTGATCCAGGCCACCGCGATGCCGCGCGCCGACAGCACCCGCGCCCGCAGCGACTCCTCGAGCGGCAGCGACTCCACGTCCGAGAGGCGCGGCCCGTAGTAGACCGGCACCGTCGCCGCGTCCACCGAGAGCGCCACCGGCAGCGCGCCGCCTGCCGCCTCCAGGAGCGCGCGGGCTTCGTCGCCCACCCAGGCCCGTCCGGTGACGTAGAGATCGGGCCACGCCTCGAGCAGCCGGCCGGGCGGCAGCAGCTTGCGCCGCCGCGCGACTTCGGCGGGGTCGGACAGCGCGTGCAGGCGCGCCATCGCGGCTCAGTCCCCCGCCGGGAAGCGGGGCACGCGGCTCCAGGCGAAGCGCGCGGGCGCCTCCCCGCCGAGCGCCTGGATCTCGCCGAGGCACCGGGCCACCCCGGCCGCGAAGGCGCGCGTGTCCCGGCCGCCCAGCCGGTGATCCGCGAGCTTGGTCGCGCCGTCTCGCAGCAGCGCGCGCGCGCCCTCGAGATTTCCGTTGGCGAGGTGCTGGAAGCCCACCGCGACCTGGATGAGGCCCTGGAGCGCCTCGCGCTCCGCTCCTTCGGCGCGCAGCCAGAACGGCTCGAGCACCTCGTGCGCCTCGAAGTAGAGGCCCGCGTCGAAGAGCGTGGCCGCTTCCGCCAGACCGGCCGGCGGCGGCGGATCGGCGGCGGCGAGCGGTCGGTCCGCGAGGGCCCGCGCGGCGCGGGCCGCGCGCTCGCCGAAGGCGGTCGCGTGGGGACCGAAGCCCGAGCGAATGCGCCAGCCGTCGGGGTGGCGATCGAAGAGCTCCGCGGGGAAACCCGCGGGGGGCGCGGCGGCGGGATCGAGCGCGCGCGGATCGGCGCAGACTGCGGCGACCGCCTCGAGCCCCCGGCGCGCCGCGCCGTCGTGCAGCGCGTCGAGGATGAGGTGGGCGAGCCGGTTCCGCAAGGCCGGCGGCAGCGTCACGATCGGCGGGAGCGCCGGCCCGCGAGCCGGCGATGCGCCGCGCGGATCTGGTCCAGATGGTTCAGGTCGTGCTCGGCCCAGTGGGCGAGCATCTGCGGGATCGTGAGGCGGCCGTACTCCGGGTGCCGCCCGTGCTGTCTCTTCTGCGCCGAGCTCAGCCGGCCGACGTAGGCGAGGTTCGAGCGCCGGAGCGCCGCGAAGGTGGCGAGCGCCTCGCCCGGCGGCGTGCGCCGATAGCCGCCGTGGTCCGCCCAGCGGTCCTGGTCCCACGCGATGAGGACGCCGCGTGGCTCCGCCGCGATCTTGCGGATCCGGAACGCGAGCGCGATCTCCGCGTCGGCCAGGTGGCTCAGCACCTCGGCCGCCGCCCACTCCCCTCGCCCGGGCCGCCGCGCCACCAGCCGTCGCGGGACGCGCCGGAGCGCGCGGGCCAGCCGGGCCGGCGCCCGTCGCAGCGCGGCCAGGGGGCGGGTGGAGCCGAGGCGGGTGTGCGGGGCGCGGCACATCGGGCAGATCGCCAAGGGAGTCTCCTTCAGGTGACGTGTTCGACGCGGGTGCCCGCGATGAGGTCGTGCAGCGCGCGCTTGTCGACGCGGAAGCCGGCGAGCAGATAGCCGAGGCCGAGGATGACCGCGGAGAGCCAGGAGCCGAGATGGCGGAGCGCGGACTGCCCGAACGAGAGCGGCCCGCCATCCCGCGAGACGACCCGGACGCGGAAGACCATCTTGCCGACGGTCTGGCCCCGCGCCCAGTGCAGGAACACGAAGTAGCAGGGGCTGGCCAGGAAACGGAACGCGCGCGAGGCCGCGACGGCCAGCCGGTCTTCGGTGAGCGCCCACATGAGGAACCCGAAGGCGGCCTCCGCCGTCATCACCAGGACCACGTCGATCAGCACGGCCCCGGCGCGGATCCAGAAGCCGGCGGGATGGAGGGCGCCGGCGGCGGTCGGCGCGGAGATCCGCGGCTCCTCCGTCGTGGTCACCCGCGGCGCCGGCATTGCCGAGGCGGGGGAAGCGGTCGACGGGGTGGCCGGCTCGATCGTCGGCGCGGGCACCGCGCTCGCCGCGGCCAAGTCGCCGCGGTAACGAGCCACGTCCACGCCACAGCGCGGACAGTGCGCCCCGTCGACCCGCGGCCAGCCGCATTGGGGGCATGACGACGACATCGGCGGGTATCGTAACACGCGCATCCGAGGACGGGGGATGCGCGCGGCCGCGCGGGCGGCACGGTATAATGCGCGGCATGATCTCGGTGGCGGACGCGCAGGCGCATATCCTCGCGCAGGTGACCCGGATCGCACCGCCCGAGGTCGCCGCGGTGGGGGCCTGCCTCGGCCGTGTGCTCGCCGAGGACGTACGAGCCGCCTTCGACGTGCCGCCCAGCGACAACTCCGCGGTGGACGGCTACGCGGTGCGCTCGGAGGACATTCCCGGGGCCGGGAGCCGCGAGCTCACGGTCGTGGCCGAGCTGGCCGCGGGCGCGGTGTTCGACGGCGCGCTCGGGCCCGGCGAGGCGCTGCGCATCATGACCGGCGCGCCGATGCCGGCGGGCGCGGGCACCGTGTACCCGCAGGAGATCGTCGAGCGGAGCGGGCGGTCCGTGCGCGTGCCCGCCGGCCCCGACGGCGTCAACGTGCGCCACCGCGGCGAGGACGTGCGGGCCGGGTCGGTGGTGCTGGCCGCGGGCACCGCGCTCCGCCCGCAGGAGCTGGGCGTCGCCGCCTCCCTCGGGCTCCCGCAGCTCCTCGTGCGCCAGCGGCCGCGCGTGGCGATCCTCTCCACCGGCGACGAGGTCGCCGAGCCGGGTGACCCGCGCAAGGCTGGCCAGATCTTCGACTCGAACCGCTTCTCGCTCCACGGCCTGGTCCGCGCCGCGGGCGGGCAGACCACCGATCACGGCATCGTCCCCGATCTCTACGACGTGCTCCACGCGCGCCTGCGCGCCGCCGCCGCCACCGCGGACGTGGTGCTCACGTCGGGGGGTGTGTCGGTGGGTGATCACGACCTGGTGAAGGCGGTGCTGCAGGACGCGGGCGGGATCGACTTCTGGCAGGTGGCGATGCAGCCGGGCCGGCCGCTCGCGGTGGGCCGGATCGGGTCGGCGTACTTCTTCGGCCTGCCCGGCAATCCGGTGGCCTCGATGCTGACGTTTCACCTCTTCGTGCGGCCCGCCCTCTGGAAGCTCGCGGGGCGCCGCGAGCTGTTCCCCCCCCGCTTCCACGCGGTCGCGATGGAGCCGATGAGCAAGAAGCCGGGCCGGCGCGAGTTCAAGCGCGGCATCCTCTCCTACCGCGACGCGCGCTGGGAGGTACGCATCACCGGGCCCCAGGGCTCCGGCATCCTCACCTCGATGACGCTGGCGAACTGCTTCGTGGTGATCGAGGAGGAGCGCGGCGACGTGGCGGCGGGCGATACCGTCTCGGTCGAGCCGTTCACGCCGGCCTGAGCCCATGCCCCACGGGATCGAGACCCGGCTGATCGAGACCGTCACCCCGCTGGTGCGCGAGCTGGCCGTCACCCAGGCCCGGGCGCTCGCGGACCTGCACTACGCCGACGTGCGGCTCGAGATCAGCGAGGGCAAGTTCGCGGGCTCGGAGAACGGGGAGGCCAGGACCTCCGGCGACGACTACGGCTTCGCGCTCGGGATCCGCGTGCTGGCTGGCCGCCGCATGACCGCGCCCGGCTACTTCGGCCGCGGGCTCGGCGCCGCCGACGTCCCGCGGCTCGCCCGGCTGCTGCGCGAAGGGCTGCTGGCCGCCTATCGGCGCGCGATGGCCAACGCGGAGATGAAGGCGGACGTGAAGGGCAAGTTCGGCTCGCTGGGCGACGCGCTCGCCGACACCCGCCTGCACCCGGTCCCGGTCCGCCAGGCGCTGGTCCCGGCCGTTTTCGAGGTCGACCCTCGAGGTATCGCGCTCGACGAGATGCAACGCCTCGCCACCGACGTGTCCCGCCGGGTCGCCGGCTTTCACGCCTCCGCCGTGTCCTACAACTACGTCTCCACCATGACGCAGCTCAGCCGCGAGCTCTTCGCCTCTTCCGAGGGCGCGGCGATCGACCAGTCCTTCGCGCTCACCCAGGGGATGTGCTACGTGGTGGCGACCGGGGCCCATAACAGCCAGGAGATCTACGACGTGCTCGGCCACCAGCGCGGCTGGGAGATCCTCACCCGGGGCGTCTCCGAGCCGCTGATCGAGTTCCCACCCTTCCCGGAGTTCGCTCTCGCGATGGCCGGCGACGCGGTGGAGCTGGCCGCCGCCCCCGCGCTCGCGGCGCCCGACGGGGAGGTGCCGGTGGTCACCGATCCGCACTACAACACGCTGCTCTCCCACGAGATCGTCGGGCACCCGGTGGAGCTGGACCGCGGGCTCAAGATGGAGACCGCGTACGCCGGTCGCTCCTGGCTGCTGCGCGGCCTCGACGATACCCAGCTCGGCAAGCGCATCGCCTCGCCGCTGGTGAGCGCGTTCTCCGACCCGTCCCTGCCCGGCTACGGGCACTACGCCTACGATCACGAGGGCACCCCGGCGCGCCGGGTCGTCCATATCGATCGCGGGCTGTTCACCGGGTTCATGAACAGCCGGCAGACCGCGGCGGTCTTCGGCGGCGATCCCAACGGGCACTGGAAGGCCACCGATGCCTCGCTGGTGCCGCTCGTCCGCATGTCCTCCACCGTGTTCGCGGGGGGTGAGCGGGATCCGGCGGAGCTGATCGAGGAGATCGACCATGGGTACTACCTGATCGGCCACCGGACGCCCTCGATCGCGGAGAGCCGCGAAAACTTCCGCATCACCGCCCGCAAGGTCTACGAGATCCACCGGGGTCGCATCGGCCGGCTCTATCGCGACGGCGGCATCATGGCGGACAGCCGGGATTTCCTGATGCACGTGGACGGCGTCGGCCACGACTTCCGGCTGTACCCGATTCCCAACTGCGGCAAGGGCCAGCCCATGCAGACGCGCAAGCTCGGCAACGGCGGCCCCACCCTGCGCAGCCGCGCCGTCGTGACCGGCGGAGCCTGACCGCGTGGACCTCACGCGGGCCGTGCGGGAGGCGCTCGAGTGCCTCGCGCGTCAGCCCGACGTGGTGGAAGTCGAGGTGTTCGCCGCGTTCAACCGCTCGCTCCTCACCCGGCTCAACTACACCTCGCACATCCCCTGCAACGGAGTGGAGGAGCCCAAGTCCAGCGAGATCGGGGGGCTCGGGGTACAGGCGGTCTTCGATGGCCCAGACGGGCGGCCGCTGGTCGGGTTCGGCTCGGAGCCGAGCGATCTCACGCCGGGCGGTGCCCTGCGCGCGCTCGCGAAGGCGCGGCAGGCGGCGGTGCACGATCCGGAGTTCCGCTCGCTGCCCCGGCCCATCGGCGCGCCGCGGGCCCTCGCGGACCATCACGATCCGCGGCTCATGAACGTGGACGACGCCCTGCTCGTGGAGGCGGGCTGGAAGGTGATCACCGGCGGGCTGCGCGCTTTCATGGCGTCGTCCCGGCTCGGCGACCTGGCGTCCGACGAGACGGGGCTCAAGCGTCTCGGGCTCATCCTGGGCGGGGACGTGAGCATCGCCCAATCGCGCGTGGCGATCGCCTCCAGCGCGATGCCCGCGCCCCAGGCCGACGACTGCGCGCTCATGTCGGCCTCGGTCACCGGCATGGTGGAGGCGCGTGACGCCAAGGGCTCCGGGTGGTCCATCACCGCCCGGCTCGAGCACTTCACCGACGAGGCCGGCGGGGAAGCGGCGGGCAACGCGGTGGCCGCGATGGACGGCGAGCGCGTGCCCTCGGGCGACTATGCGGTGATCTTCGGGCCTCAGCCGGTGGCCGATCTCTGCAGCAACCTGATCGTCCCCTCCTGTCAGGCGGGCTCGTTCTATTCCTCCAGCACCCCGTTCCTGGGCCGGCTCGGCCGCATCGTCGCGGCGCGCCGGCTGAGCATCTACGACCACGGCGCGATGCCGGGGCTGGCCGGGTCGCGGGGCATCACCTGCGAGGGGCTCCCCACCGGCCGCACCGACCTGATCAAGGACGGTGTGCTGGTCGGGCTGCTCAGCCACTGGTACGACACGCAGCGGCTGCTCCACGATCCGGCCGCGCGCGAGAAGCTCGGGGTGGATCCGGCCGCGGCGGCGGCCGCGCTCGCGCCGCGCAACGGCTTCCGCGGGGACGGGGGCTCCGGCCGGTCGTTCGAGAGCACGCCCGGCACGTCGGCGTCGAACGTCATCGTCGAGGGCGCGGATCCGGTATCGCTCGCGGATCTCGCCGCGCGAATCGGCAACGGTCTCTACGTCGGCCGCATCTGGTACACGTACCCGATCAACGGGTTGCGGGCCGGCGACTTCACTTGTACGGTGGTGGGGGATTCCTTTATCATCCGCGACGGTCGGATCGCCGCGTCGCTCCGGGCGAACACGATCCGGATCAACGACAACGTGACGCGGCTGCTGGGCGCGATCGTCGGCACCACCAAGGACGCGCGCGGCACGCCGCTGTGGGCCGCCGACGAGGTCGTGTACGCCCCCGCGATCGCGGTGAGCGGCGTGCACGTGGATGCGATCGCGGGCTTCATGGAGGGATTGGACTGATGGCGAATCCGGACCTGGCGAAGCTCGACTCGATCGCCCGCGAGGGGCGGGCGCAGATCATCCGGATGCTCACCCACGCGGGGTCGGGACATCCCGGGGGCTCGCTCTCCGTGATCGACATTCTCACCACCCTCTTCTTCAACCGCATGCGCTACGATCCCAAGCGTCCCCAGTGGGAGGACCGCGACCGGTTCGTGCTCTCGAAGGGCCACTGCGTGCCCGCCCAGTACTACTGCATGGCCCGGGCCGGCTACTTCCCGATGGACCGTCTGATCACCCTGCGCAAGCTCGGCAGCCCGCTGCAGGGCCATCCCGACCGCGTGATGCTGCCCGGCATCGAGGCCGCGACCGGCTCGCTCGGGCAGGGCCTGTCGGTGGCCATCGGCATGGCGCTCGGATTGAAGCTCGCGGGCAGGGGCGCGCGCGTCTACTGCGTGCTGGGCGACGGCGAGATCCAGGAAGGACAGGTCTGGGAGAGCCTCATGTCGGCGCCCAAGCTCGGCGCGCCCGACCATCACCTGGACAATCTCTGCGTGATCCTGGACTACAACGGCATCCAGCTCGACGGCTTCGTCAAGAAGATCCTCGATCTCGAGCCGGTGACCGACAAGCTCAGGTCGTTCGGCTGGCCGGTGCTCGAGGTCGACGGCCATGACATCGCCCAGGTGGACAAGGCGCTGGACCAGGCGGAGGCCACCCGAGGCGGCCCCACGTTCATCGTGGCCCACACGATCAAGGGGAAGGGCGTGTCCTTTATGGAGAACGACCCGGAGTGGCACGGAAAGGCGCCCAAGCCCGCGGAGGCGGTGCGGGCGGTCCGGGAGATCGGGGGGAGCCCGGCGCCCGCGTGGGCCGAGCCGATCGTCGCGGAAATCGAAGCCCTGGGGAAGAAGTGATGGCGGCCAAGGCCTCGCGTGCCGCATTCGGGGAGGCGCTGATCGAGCTGGGCGCGAAGGACGAGAGAATCGTCACGCTCGACGCCGATCTCTCCAAGTCCACGATGACCGCCGGCTTCGCCAAGAAGTACCCGGGGCGCGCCTTCAATCTCGGCATCGCCGAGTCCGGCATGATCGGCGTCGCCGCGGGCCTGGCCCTCGCTGGCCGCGTGCCCTTCGCGTGCTCCTTCGCCTGCTTCCTGGTCGGCCGGTTCGAGACGATCCGGGTCTCGGTCGCCTACAGCGAGGCGCCGGTCAAGCTGGTCGGCACCCACGTCGGCGTGGCCATCGGCGAGGACGGCTATACCCAGATGGGCCTCGAGGACATCGCCTGCCTGCGCTCGCTGCCGAACATCCCGATCGTGCAGCCCGCCGACGAGCTCGAGACGAAGCAGGCGGTCGCCTACGCGGTCGAGCACCCGGGGCCGCTCTACCTGCGCCTCACTCGGCAGAACCTGGAGCCGGTGCACGACGCGGCCTACCGTTTCCAGTTCGGGAAGGCCGACGTGCTGCGGCCGGGGCACGACGTGACGCTGCTGGCCACCGGCGGGCCGGTCTGGAACGCGCTCGAGGCCGCGAAGAAGCTGGCGGCCGAGGGGATCCAGGCCGAGGTCATCAACGTCGCCACGATCAAGCCGCTCGACGAGGCGGCCATTCTCCGCTCGGCGGGACGCACCGGCCACGTGGTGACGGTGGAGGACCACAGCATCCACGGGGGCCTGGGCGGCGCGGTCGCGGAGCTGCTCGGCGAGGTGATGCCCACGCCGATGAAGCGGATCGGGGTGACGACCTTCGGCGAGTCGGGCGACTACAAGGGGCTCTACGCCAAGCACGGCCTCGACGCCGACGGGATCGCGAACACCGTGCGCAAGTTCCTCAGCCGCTAGCGCAGACTGCTGAAAAAGGCCCATCTGCGGGAGTGCGGGGCCCGGCGGCGGCTCTGTGCGACCAGCTTCGGATCGATCTCGATGCCGACGCCCCGGGCCCGGAAGTCCCGGGCCGCCGCGATGACCAGCCGCCCGTCGCCCGAGCCCAGGTCGTAGACGACGTCGGCCGGTCCCACGCGGGCCCACGCGGGCCAGCGCGAGCATCTGGTCCACCATCTCGGGAGGGGTCACGAGGAAGGGCACGTCGGCGCCCGGATGCGGGGCGCAGGCCCAGACCAGAGGACCAGGCCGATCAGCCCAGCGGCCGTGCTAGGCTGCCTGCATGATTTCCGCGGTGGTCTCATCGCTGCACCTGCTCGCCCTGGCCATCGGGCTGCCCTCGGTGTTCCTGCGGGGCCGGGCGCTCAAGGGGTCCCTCGACGCCGACGGGCTGCGCCGCCTGCTGGCCGCCGACAATATCTGGGGTGTCGCGGCGGTGCTCTGGATCGTCACCGGGCTGCTCCGCGCCTTCGGCGGGCTCGAGAAGGGCACCGACTTCTATCTCCGGTCGCCGCTCTTCTGGGCCAAGATGGGCCTCTTCCTCCTGATCCTCCTGCTCGAGATCCTTCCGATGGTCACCTTCATCCGCTGGCGCATCCGGCTCGGCCGTGGGCTCCCGGTGGACACGTCGGTGGCGCCGCGTCTGTACACGCTCGGCCACATCCAGCTGGCGCTCGTGGTGGTGATGGTCTTCGTGGCCGGCATGATGGCCCGCGGGGTCGGATTCTAGTCGAGATAGCCGTGCGCGCGCAGGGTGTTCTCCACCCGCGCGCGGTGCTTGCGCTCCCAATCGGGCAGGCTCTCCGCCGCGTCCCGCGCCGCCCGGGCGCGGGCGTTCTTGAGCACCGTCTCGGCCCGGGCCCGGGGCACCACCACGATGCCTTCCTCGTCGGCCACCACCACATCCCCCGGGTTGACCCGGACGCCGCCGCACGTGACGGGGCCGCCGATCTCGCCGGGGCCGTCCTGGCGTCCCGGGATGGGCGAGGCGCCGCGCGCAAACACGGGGAAACCGAGGCCGCGCGACTCCGCCACGTCGCGGATCACCCCGTCCACGATGAGGCCGGCCACGCCGCGACGCTGGGCCACCGCGCAGACGTGGCCGCCCGCGACCGCCATCCGGTCGTCGCCCGCCTGGACCACGATGACGTCGCCCGGCTCGGCGTGGTAGATCGCGGTGTGGAGCATCAGGGTGTCGTGCTTGACGGTACGCACCGTGTAGGCGGGGCCCGCGAGGCGCGGCACCGGGGTCCAGAGGGGGCGGATCACGTGGCGCATCACCGAGTCGACCGTGAGGAATTCGGCGAGCGCGGTCGTGGGCACGTCCTGGAAGCCCGCGACCAGCCGCTTCGGCGGCCGCTCCATCGTGAGCTTGAGCGAGGCGCCGCCCTGCTTCATGGCCTCACTCCGAGAGCTTGAGGAGGAGGCCGGTGCGGCGGGATCGGGTGACCGCGGCGGCGAGCGCCCAGTGCGCGAGGATCGCGTAGAGGAGCGAGAGCGCGAATCCGGTGGCGAAGGGATGGGCGAACTGCGGCGGGAAGCCGTAGCCGGCGCGGATCCCATCGAGGAAGTAGGTCAGCGGGATCGCCGCGGAGATCGCCTGCACCCAGCCCGGCAGCACCGAGATCGGGTAGTAGATGCCGCCCAGCATCACGAAGAAGTTCACCGCGGCCCACGCGGAGGTCTCGGCCCGCGTGCCGTAGAGGAGCACCAGCGCGCAGACGAGGAGTCCGATCACCAGCGCAGTGAGGAAGCAGCCGAGCAGGAAGAGGGCGACGCGGAGGGGCCCCGGTCCGAGGAAGTCGAAGCCGAACGCGCGCCCGCCGATCACCACCATCAGGGCCCACACGATCACGCCCCGCCCCACCCCGACCAGCCAGGAGCCGAGCGCCAGGTGGTGGATGCGCACCGGGGTCAGGAACTGGTGCTTCATGGATTTGGACCATATGTCGAAGAGCACCGCGTAGGCGACGTCGAGCTGGCAGACCTGGACCGCGGAGAGGGCGACGGTACCCACCAGGATGAACGCGGTCATCTCCGGCGTCAGGTCGAGGAAGCGGGTGAGCAGGCCGTGCGAGAGCATGGCCACTCCCGGCCAGAACGTGAGCTCGAAGAGGAAGAACACGTTGCGGCGCGCCATGATCAGGTTGCGGAAGGCGAACGCGGTCAGCCGCGCCCACTCCGCGGCCCAGGACTCCGCGGCGCCCGGCGCGAGCGGCTCAGCGCGAGAGCTCAACGAAGACCTCCTCGAGCTCGGGCTCGCGCACCTGGCAGTCGCGGATGAAGACGCCGCGGTCGCAGAGCCACTTCAGGATGTCGGGCAGCCGCTTCTCGGAGGAATCCACCGTGCAGTCGACCCGGTCGCCGCGCGCCTGCACGGCCAGCACGCCCGGCAGGTCGCCGAGGCCGGCGGGGACCGCCGGCTCCAGCCGGAGCGAGATCACGTCCCCGATGCGGATCTGGCGCTTGAGCTCGTCCGCCGAGCCCTCGGCCAGGATGCGCCCGCCCTTGATGAACGCGATGCGGTCGCAGAGATCCTCGGCCTCCCGCATGTAGTGGGTGGTCAGGATGATCGTGGTGTTCCGCTCCCGCCGCAGCTCGGCGATCTGGGCCCGGACCCGGATGGACACGTCCGGATCGAGGCCGAGCGTCGGCTCGTCGAGGAAGAGGACCTCCGGATCGTTCAGGAGCGCCTTGGCCAGGGCGAGCCGCTGCTTGAGCCCGGTGGAGAGCTCGTTGTACTCGGTCCGGAGGTGCGGGATCAGCTCGAAGCGCTCGAGCAGCTCGTTCACGCGGTGCCGGAGCGCGCGCCCGTGGAGACCGTAGAGGCGCCCGTAGAAGGCGAGCACTTCCCCCGGCCGGAGGCTCCACACGAACGACGCGTTGCCGCTCGCCATGTTGAGGCGGCGGCGGATCGCGAAGGCCTCGCGCACCACGTCGTGGCCGAGGATCGTGGCGGAGCCGCTGTCCGGCAGCAGGAGCGTGGCCAGGATGGACAGCAGCGTGGTCTTGCCCGCCCCGTTGGGCCCGAGCAGGCCGTAGATGGCGCCGCGCGGCACCTGGAGGCTCGCCCCGCGCAGGGCGGCCGTCTCCCGGCGGCGGATCCATCCGCTGCGGAAGGTCTTGGCGAGATCGCGCGCTTCGACCGCGAGGGGTGAGGCCGGCATGGCCCGCTCATCGTACCACGGGGTCCTGGAGCCGATTCCGCGCCGGCCGCGCGTTTGCCGACGTGCGACCGATCTGATAGAACCTCCCCGTGGAGCCGGCCGGCCGCGCCGAGGTCGAGGAGGCGAACGCGCGCTTCTACCGCGTCTTCGAGAGCCTCGATCTCGAGCAGATGGACGAGGTCTGGGCGCACGAGGAGTACGTGCGGTGCGTGCATCCGGGCTGGTGCATGCTCGCGGGCTGGGAGGCGGTTCGGCACTCCTGGGAGGTCATCTTCAAGAACAGCCAGGAGATGCGCTTCAGCCTCACCGACGTCCACGCGCACGTGGAGGCCGGCCTCGGCTGGGTCACCTGCACCGAGAACATCCTGTCCGAATCCCGCGGGAACATCTCGGTGACGTCGGTCCTCGCCACCAATATCTTCGAGCGCAGCGGCGGGGACTGGCTCCTCATCCACCACCACGCCTCCCACATCCTCACCGGCGCCCCGTCGGCGACCTGACGCGCGCCGGCGCGGCGGCTCAGAGTCGCCGCAGGAGCAGGTGCGGGCCCCCCTGGGCGGCCACCGCGTAGCGACGCCCGACGCCCCCGGCCACGATGGTCACGCTGGCCCCGTCGCGGACCAGCGTGACGCCCGGCAGGTTTCGCCACGGATAGGAGTCGAGATTCAGGAGCACGTAGTCACTCTTCTCGATGCCGACCGGGAAGACGAAGACGAGCGGCCGGAGGCTCAGGTGCGGCACGTAGGGGTCCTGCGCGGAGACCGCGGCGGCGGGCGGGACCCGCGACAGCACCCGGTAGGCCGCGCGCTGCTCCGGGGCCGGCCAGAAGCGGGCGATCGCGAGGTTGTTCACGGTGCGCGAGGCGAGCGTGAGGCTCGCCACCGCCGCCACCACCAGCACCGCCGCCGGCCACGAGCCGGGCCGCCGCTTCGCGAGCCGCGCGTAGCCGCCGACCGCGGCCAGGACGAGGAAGGGCAGGACGAAGGCCTGGTACTGCGCCCGGAACCCGTAGAGCACCCGGTCCGAGCTGAGCAGGTTCTGGGCGAGCGCGGGTAGCACCCCCACCAGATCCCATCCGCCCAGCAGCGGCAGGAAGGCGAGCGGGGCCAGCATCGCGGCCAGGTACACCGCGCGGCCGGCGGTGAGCAGCGTGCCCAGGGTGCGTAGCGGATGGAGGACCGCGTTCGTGACGATCTCGGTGAGCGAGCCGCCGAGGTGCGCGTAGCGACCCAGATGGGAGTAGGGCTCGCCGCGGTAGGCCGGGATGATCCAGCGCACGTCCACCACCAGCACGGCCAGCGCCGCGGTGGCGGCGACGGCGCCCGCGAGCCAGCGCCGGTGGGCCGCCGCCATCCAGGCGCCGAGGCCGATCACCGGCAGCGCGGCGTCCTCCCGGCAGAGGAGCGTGAGCGCGGCGGGCAGGAGCGCCAGCCACGGGCGGCCCGCCTCCACCGCCCAGAAGGCGGCCAGGAGCAGCGGGATCGCGAGCGCGGCCGCGTGGAAGTCGCGCACGTTGATCCCGTGCAGCGACGGGTTCACCAGGTAGAGCAGCGCGAACGCGGCGGCGGGACGCTCGTCGCCGAGCCGGGCCCGCGCCAGGCCGAACACCGCGATGCCGCCCAGGGCCAGCGCCACCGACTGGGCCACCAGCAGGACCACCGGGCCCGGGACGATCCAGTAGGCGGGCACGAAGAGGTACATGATGGGCGAGAGGTGATCCCCCCACGCGTGCATCTCGGGCAGGCTCACGCGGGGGCCGGCGCCCCGCGCGAGGTTCCAGACGAGTTGGACGTAGTAGCCGAGATCGAGCGCGTGGGTCGCGAACGTGAAGTGGCGGGTGATCGTGACGAACGAGAACACGATCGCGTAGGCCGCCACCCCGATCAGGACGGCCCGTCGGGGCCGCACCGCGGGCACCGGACGCGGCGCCAGCAGCACGCGCAGCGCCACGAGGCCCAGGAGCACGAGGAAGAGGTGCTCGGGCCTCCAGGGCCAGTGCTCGCGGCGGCCCGACCAGAAGACGAGCGCCAGGCCGAGCCCGGCGGCGGCCAGAACGGCCGCGCCGTCGAGCAGGCGGGCGACGATCACCGGGCGCCGGCGGGCGGGGGCGAGCCGGGGCGGCCGAGGCGACTGTAGCGACCCGTGATGGACCCGAGCCGGCGGGAGCGCTTGATCCCGGTCCGGTGGAGCAGGTAGCGCGTGACCACCCAGAGGATCTTGAAGCCGTAGACGCACGAGGCGGAGAAGCCCGCCGAGGAGGCCTCCGGAAAATACCGGACCGGTACCGGGATCTCCGCGACGCGGAAGCCGGTGGCCACGACCTGGGCGATGATCTCCTGGTCGAAGACGAAGCCGTCGGAGTTCATGCGGAAGTTGACGGTGTCGAGCACGTCTCGGCTGAACGCACGGTAGCCCGTGTGGTACTCGGACAGGCGCAGGCCGAAGGCGGCGTTCTCCACTCCGGTCAGGAATCGGTTGGCCACGTACTTCCACCACGGCATTCCCTGCTCGATCGCCGAGCCGCCGCCCGCGAGCCGCGAGCCCAGCACGAGATCGGCCTCCCCTCGCGCGATGGGCGCGATGATCTGGGGCACCAGGGTGGGATCGTACTGGTAGTCGGGATGGACCATCACCACGATGTCGGCGCCCGCCTTGAGGGCCTCGGTGTAGCAGGTCTTCTGGTTGGCGCCGTAGCCGTAGTTCTTGTCGTGGACGAAGATCTCGAGACCGAGATCGCGCGCCACCTCGAGGGTGGCGTCGGTCGAGCCGTCGTCCACCAGGATGACGAGGTTGACGGTGTCCTTGGGCAGTTCCTCGTAGGTCATGCGGAGCGTCCGGCCCGCGTTGTAGGCGGGCATCACCACCACGATCTTCGGAGTGGCCGGCGAGGGAGGGCCGGCCACCTAGCTCGTCCTCGCCCGGCAGACCGCGACGAACTGATAGGCCAGCCCGCCCGGCCATCCCTTCGCCGCTCCCGCGCTCAGCGCGTGCACGCGCGCGAGCCAGGGGCCGTGCCAGCGCGACGGCACCACCAGCGGCAGCGGGACGGGCGTGACCGCGACCTCGACCACGGCGAGCCCGGCGTCGCGCAGGAGCTCGAGCAACGTCCGCCGCGTGAAGAAGCGGAGGTGGGTGCGATCCAGGATGCCGCGATCCGCGTAGTCGAAGCGCCCGGCCAGGAGCGACAGGCGCACCCAGAGGTGGGCGACGTTGGGCACCGAGACGATCACGGTGCCCCCGGGGGTCAAGGTCTGGTCGAGGGCTTGCAGCACGGCCCGCGGATCGCTCAGGTGCTCGAGCACGTCGCCGTAGACGATGGCGTCGAAGGGACCGTGCAGGAGGGGGCGCGCCGACTCCAGATCGGCCACCACCACCTCCTTGCAACGCCCGCGCGCGCGCGCGCCGAGCTCCGGGTCGCGCTCGAGCGCGGTCACGCTCCAGCCCTGGGCGGTGAGGCGCTCGGCCAGGAAGCCGTCGGCCGCGCCCACGTCCAGCGCTCGGCGGCCGCGGCCCTCTCCGAGTCGCGACAGGATGACCGAGTGGCTCGAGTGAGGGTCGTCCTTGAGCCGGTACGGAGAGGCGCTCATGATCACGGCCGCGGCGCCGGCGTGGCCAGCCACGCCTCCCAGGCCTCGTAGCGTGGAGCGTTGGCGAGCAGGAGGGCGAGCGACAGCGAGCCGAGAAGGTAGAAGTCGAGGACGAGCCCCCCCAGTATCACCAGGATGAAGCCGGCGAGCGCCGGAACCTCGGCGAGGCCTCCGACCGCCAGGGTGGCGAGGGTGAGCCGCGCGATCGCCCGTTGGCGCGTCTCGTCCGGGCGCCGCGTCAGGAGCGCGCGCCGCACTCCGGGCACCGCGACCGCCACGATCGCGCTCGTGATCCACGCCGCGTAGCGCACGAGGCTCACCTGCGGCGCGGGAAGGCTCGTGGCGCCCTCGGAGGGCGCGTGGCTCATCCGGAGCATGCCGGCGATCACCGCGTACATCACCAGGCTCGTGATGAGGCCGCCGGTGATGAGCGCGGCGGTCCGGTGCGCCTGACGGAGCTCGCTCGCGGCGTCCATTCCCCCTTCTCCGAAGCCAGGATAGCACCCACCGCGCTCACGGCCGATTGGAATAGAGCCGCCGGCTCCCCCCCTCGACCAGGAGATGAACGCGCCCGGCCGGCAGCTCGCGCACCACGCTCCGGATGGGTGTGGCCGCCGAGAGCAGGAAGACGCGCCGGTCCCCCGCCCAGGCGTGCGCCAGCGCGGCGGTGTTCCAGAACAGCGGCCGCGCCTCGGGAAACGTCGAGCCGAAGGCCAGGTTGGACTGCCGCCCGTTGACGATCTGCACGCGCCGATCCAGCCGCAGCAGCGCGGAGGCGCTGTTCTCGATCGCGCCCTCGTGGGCCAGCACGTCCGCGGGCCGGATGCGGAACTGGATCGCGTCGGTCATCGGGCGCACCGAGCGGCTCTTGGCGAAGAGCGTGAGTCCCTCGACGGTGAGCGGCAGGAAGGCGATCATGGCGGCCAGCAGGGCGCCCAGGCCGAGAAGCGGGAGTCGCCGCCAGGCCGCGACCGCGAGCGCCGCCGTCGTGACCAGGAAGATGCCGGCGATCGGGCCGAAGAGCGGCCGGAACTGCGCCAGGAAGTCGGTGGTCACGGTGTGACCCTGTGCGGCCATGTTCCGCGCGGACACGTCGGCCAGCGCGACCGCCTCCGGGGAGACGCGCAGCCAGCCCAGCCAGCCGCCGACGGCCGCGCCGGCCACGACCGCCGTCGCGAGCAGCGCGGGCGCGAGCAGGCTGAAGGACCGCGGCGCGCCCGCCGGCCGCTCGATCGCCTCGTCCCAGACCTTGGCTACCAAGAGGGCCATCGCGGGAAACGCGGGCAGGCCGTAGTGCGGAAGCTTGAACGGCGAGAGGGCGAAGACCCCCAGGATGCCGATCGTCCAGAGGGCGAGCAGCATCCAGACCCGCCCCTCCGGGGTGGTCCACGGCCGGCGCCGCACCACCCGCGCCGCCGCGAGCGGCAGCGCGAGCACCCAGGGAAAGAAGCCGAGCGCGGTGACGCCCAGGAACTCCAGTGTCGAGAGCGGCACGTCCTCGTCGGGGAAGACGCGCTGGCGCGCGACGTTCAGCAGATGGTTGTCCACCACCATGTACCAGAGGAAGCCGCGGTACTGCGCCTCGACCAGCACGTGCCACGGCACCGCGATCACGATCAGGAGCAGGATCGCGGAGAGCGGCGCCCACTGCCGCCACGACCCGCCCTCGCGGGTGAGCCAGAGGAAGAGCGCCACGATGGCGAGCGGCCCCAGGGCGCCCAGGAAGTCCTTGGCCAGCACGGCCAGGCCCAGGCCGGCGTAGAAGAGCAGGAGCGGCCACCGGCCGCCGCCCAGGTAGGCCAGGATGAAGCCGTAGAGGCCGAGGAGGATGCAGGCGACGAAGAGCATGTCGGGCTTGACCATGCGGCCGAAGAGGAAGACCTCCAGGTTGGCCGCGACCATCAGGCCCGCGATGAGCCCCACGCGGGCCGAGGCCAGGCGGGCCCCGATGAGCGCGGTGAGCACGGCCACCGCGACCGCGGCGAGGGCGGAGACCAGTCGCGCCGCCGCCTCGGTCGGCCCGAGCCAGGCGAAGGCGGCGGCCATGAGCCAGTAGGGCAGCGGGGGCTTGTCGAAATAGGGCACGCCGTTGAGATGCGGCGTGATCCAGCCGGCGCCTCGCAGCATCTCCCACGCGATCTCCGCGTGGATCCCCTCCGGCGGGTCGAGGAAGGGCGCGGCGCCGAGCCGCACCACGTACAGCGCGGCGGTGACGACCAGGACGGCGAGCGGGACGGTCAGCAGACGCGGGCGCGCCAGGGCCTCACCGATCGATCCGGACCACCGCGTCCCGGGGCAGCCGTCCCAGGAGATCGGTGATCGCGTCGTCGAGATAGCCGCGATCCTTGGACTCCAGCGTGACCTTCACCTTGTACTCCGGGTTGGAGAACTCGGGATATGAGCCCAGGAGCAGATCCGGATGGCCGGCGAGCAGCGCGTTCAGGTGATCGGCGAGCGTGCCCTCCCCCATGCTCACGTACACGCAGCAGAGATGGAAGGGCGCGTCGCGGAAGCGCTCCTTGAGCGCGTCGAACTTCTGCCGGAAGATCTCGGGCACGCCGGGCAGGATGTAGATGTTCCGCACGACCACCGCCGGGAAGACCAGCTCCCCGTCCGCGGTCAGCTCCGCGCCCTCGGGCACCTCGGCCATCTTGAGCCGCGCCTCGTTCAGCCGCCCCTTGTAGTAGCCCTCGAGCAGACCGACCAGCCGCGGCTCGCGCACCACCGCGACGCCGAGAGCCCGCGCCACCCCCTCGATGGTCACGTCGTCGTGGGTGGGGCCGACGCCGCCCGAGGTGAACACCACGTCGAACGAAGCGCTGAAGGCGCGCACCTCCGCCGCGATGAGGTCCACTTCGTCGGGGATGACCGTGACACGCCGTACCTCCACGCCGAGGCCGCGGAGCTCACGGCAGAGGTAGGCGGCGTTGGCGTCCGTGATCTTGCCCGAGAGAATCTCGTTGCCGATGAGCAGGATGCCGGCCGTTCTCGCCATGGGCGAGGCACATCGTAGCACGCGAGGAGTTCTGATAGAATGGGGCGCGCTCCGACGGGCGACTCCCTCGGTTCGAGGAATGCGATGACCACCGACACCTCTCCGATCACGCTGCGCGGCTGGGCCCTGGTCCTGGGCGCCTCCTCCGGCTTCGGCGCCGCCACGAGCCTGGCGCTCGCGCGCGCAGGGCTCGACGTGTTCGGCGTCCACCTCGACCGCAAGTCCACCCTGCCCAACGTCGAGCGACTGGCCGCCGAGATCAGGAGCCTCGGGCGGGAGGCCCGCTTCTTCAACGTCAACGCCGCCGATGAGGACAAGCGCGCCGAGGTCGCGACCGAGATGGAGCGGGTGCTCCACGAGCGCAATCAGACGGGCCAGGTCCGGGTGATGCTGCACTCCCTCGCCTTCGGCACGCTCAAGCTCTTCGTGGCCGATCCGATGAAGGAAGCGGTGACCAAGGCCCAGATGGACATGACGCTCGACGTCATGTCCCACAGCCTCGTCTACTGGGCGCAGGAGCTGGTGGGGCGCGGGCTCATGGGGCGGGGCGGGCGGATCTACGCCATGACCTCGTCCGGGGGCGCGCGCGTGCTGCCCCATTACGGGCCGGTGTCCGCGGCCAAAGCCGCGCTCGAGTCGAACATCCGGCAGCTCGCGGCCGAGCTGGCCCCGCACGGCATCACCGCCAACTCGATCCGCGCCGGCGTGACCGCGACCCCCGCGGCTCAGAAGATCCCCAACTACGAGGAGTTCTCCCAGCAGGCGGCGCGGCGCAATCCGCATCGCCGCCTGACCACCACCGACGACGTGGCCCGCGCGATCGTCGTCCTGAGCCACCCCGATACGTACTGGATCACCGGCAACGTGATCGGGGTCGACGGCGGCGAAGAGATCGTGGGCTGACCGGCCGGTGCCCGCGTGGCTGGCCGTCACCATCCTGGGCGTCATCGAGGGCGTGACCGAGTTCCTGCCCATCTCCTCGACCGGGCACCTGCTCCTGGTGGAGAACGCGGGATGGGTCCCGCGACAGTCCGACCTCTTCAACATCGCGATCCAGTCCGGTGCGGCCCTCGCGGTGCTCCTGGCCTTCGGCGGCCGCCTGCGCGATCTGCTGGGACGCCTGCACGAGCCGGCGGCGCGGGCCTACCTGTGCAAGCTCGGGCTCGCCTTCGCGATCACCGGGATGGGCGGCCTCGCCATCAAGTGGATCGGCTTCGGGCTGCCGAAGGAGACGGCGCCGATCGCCTGGGCCACCCTGATCGGCGGGGTGGCGATCCTCGCGGTGGAATGGTCGCTGCGCGGTCGCCCGTCCGTCTCGCACGTGAGCTGGGCGATGGCGGTCGCGGTGGGGCTCGGGCAGCTCCTCGCCGCGGTCTTCCCCGGTACCTCGCGCTCGGCCGTCACGATCCTGATCATCATGCTGCTCGGCCTGAGCCGGCCCGTCGCGACCGAGTTCTCGTTCCTGGTCGGCGTGCCCACCCTGCTCGCCGCCGGCGGTCTCGAGGTGGCGCTGGTCCTCCGCCATCCGGTGGGCCCGCCGCCCGAATGGGGGCTCCTCGCACTGGGCGCCGCGGTCTCCGCGGTCACCGCCTTCACGGCGGTGCGGTGGCTGCTCCGCTGGATCCAGACGCACAGCTTCGTTCCGTTCGGGTGGTACCGGACGGCGATCGGTCTCGTCCTGCTGACCCGGCTCGGCTGAGCCGGACCGACTGGAGGTAGTCGACGCGATGGCGCACGACGTGGTGGTGATCGGCGGCGGCAATGCGGCTCTCTGCGCGGCGCTGGCCGCGCGCGAGGGCGGCGCCTCGGTGCTCATGCTGGAAAAGGCGCCGGAGTCCGAGCGGGGCGGCAACTCCTTCTTCACCGCGGGCGGCTTCCGCTTCGCCCACCAGGGCCTCGAGGATCTCCGGCGCGACGTCATCCCGGATCTGAGCGACGAGGAAGCGCGAAGCATCACGATTCCCGCGTACACGGAAGACCAGTACTACGACGACATCATGCGAGTGACCGAAGGCCGCTCCGATCTCGACCTGGCCCAGCACCTGGTCCAGCGCTCGAAGCCCACCGTGATGTGGATGCGCACCCAGGGCATCCGCTGGATCCTCATGTTCAGCCGGCAGTCCTACAAGGTGGGCGACCGCCATCACTTCTGGGGCGGGCTCAACCTGGAAGCGGTAGGAGGTGGCCCGGGCCTGGTGGAGGCGCTCTTCGAGCGGGCGGCCCGGGTGGGCATCGAGGTCCGCTACGGGGTGGCCGGGCACAAGCTGATCCAGGACGGCTCCGGCCGCGTCACCGGGGTGGTGACGCGCGGCGCGGCGGGCGCGAGCGAGATTCCCTGCCGCGGGGTGGTCATCGCCTCGGGTGGCTTCGAGGCCAACCCGGAGTGGCGCACGCGCTACCTCGGGCCCAACTGGGATCTGGCGCGGGTGCGCGGCACGCGCCACAACGTGGGCGAGGGCATCGCGATGGCGCTCGAGATCGGCGCGCAGGCCTACGGCCACTGGTCATCCTGTCACGCGGTGGCGTGGGATCTCAACGCTCCCGCCTTCGGCGACCGGCGCGTGGGCGACATGTTCCAGAAGCACTCGTACCCGCTCGGGCTCATCGTCAACGTGAAGGGTGAGCGCTTCGTGGACGAGGGCGCCGACTTTCGCAACTACACCTATGCGAAGTACGGGCGCGAGATCCTGCGGCAGCCGCAGGAAGCCGCCTTCCAGATCTTCGACCAGAAGACGGTCGATCTGCTGCGCGAGGAGTACCGGATCCGCGAGATCACCAAGGCGGAGGCGGGCACCATCGAGGACCTGGCCAAGAAGCTCGAGGTGAACCCGGAGGGCCTCGCCCGCACGGTGCGCGACTTCAACGCGGCGGTGATGGATCAGGTCCCGTTCAACCCGGCGGTACTCGACGGCCGCGGGACCCAGGGGATCACGCCGCCCAAGTCCAACTGGGCGCAGCGGCTCGACACCCCGCCCTACGTGGGCTTCGGCGTGACGTGCGGCATCACGTTCACCTTCGGCGGCCTCCGCGTGGACACGCGCGCCCAGGTGCTCGACACCTGGGACCGGCCCATCCCGGGCCTCTACGCGGCGGGCGAGCTGGTGGGTGGGCTCTTCTACCACAACTACCCCGGCGGCACCGGCCTCATGTCGGGCGCCGTCTTCGGCAAGACCGCGGGAGACTCCGCCTCCGCCGACCTCAAGTAGCAGAAAGGGGTCAGGTCTTACATTCCGACATTCGCTCGCGGCAGGCGTTGCCTCGCGCGGCGGAAATGTCGGAATGTAAGACCGGACCCCGTCAAGACCCCTGGCGGAGAATCTCGAGGAAGGTCTCGACGACGCGGGGGTCCCAGTAGCCGGCGTCGGTCTCGCGGATGAGCGTGGAGACCGCTTCCGAGCGTGGGAGCGCCACCTTGTACGGCCGCTCGGTGTGGAGCGCGTCGAAGACGTCCACCACGGAGATGATGCGGGCGCCGAGCGGGATCGTCTCGCCCTTGAGGCCGTCGGGGTAGCCCGAGCCGTCCCACTTCTCGTGATGGTGACGCATGATGGGGCGCACCAGCTCCATGCTGCGCAGGCCCAGGACGAGGTCGGAGCCCGCGCCCGGGTGCGCGCGGATCCGGTCGTACTCGATGGGATCGAGCGGGCCGGGCTTCAAGAGAATCCCGTCGGGCACCGAGATCTTGCCGAGGTCGTGGAGGTAGCCGCCCAGGCGCAGCGAGCGCACCATCTCCGGGTCGAGCCCGAGCGCCTCGCCCACCGCCACCGCGTACCGCGACAGCCGGTCGCAGTGGCCCAGGGTGTACGGATCGCGCGCTTCGATGGTGAGCGCCAGCGTGGTGATGACCGCCTCGGCGCGCTCGAGCTGGCTCAGCAGCAGCCGCACCCGCAGGAGCGCGGCCAGGCGCGTGCGCAGCTCGACGAACGCCACCGGCTTGGTGAAGAAGTCGTCGGCCCCCGCGGCGAGCCCGGCCACCCGCGCCTCCAGGTCGCCGACTGCGGTGAGGATGACCACCGGCATCAGCTCGTAGCGCGGATCCGCCTTGAGCCGGGCGCAGAGCTCGATGCCGCTCATGGCCCCGAGATGCACGTCGGTAAGCACCAGGTCCGGGCTCACCACGTTCAGGGCGAGGAGCGCCTGCTCGGCGGAGGCGGCCATGAGCAGCCGGTAGCCGAGCGCGCCGAGGAGCCCCGAGAGGATGTCGCGGATGTGCGGGTCGTCCTCGACCACCAGGATCGTCGGTCGATCGGGGGGCGAGGCCCCGAGATCGAGGCTAGCGCTCATCGAGCGCGCGCTCCATCCACGCCAGCGTGTCCTTGAACGGTCGCTCCCAGCCCTCCTCCAGCATCAGCATGTGGGCGTGCCCCGCCGCCTCCTGGTACTCCGCGCGGTAGCGCGCGGCGATCCGGCGCTGGAGGGCGGCGGGCGTGATGCGGTCGAGCTCCGCGCCCACCACCAGCGTGGGACACCGGATCGCGGCCGCGTCCACCGCGAGACCGCCCAGGGCCAGCTCGCGGGCGGCGCGGCCCGACTCCGGCCCGAAGCGCGGGAAGGCCCAGTCCCGCTGCTCGGGCGTGAGCCCGTTGAGGAACAGGAAGTCGGCGTGGGCGCGGCTCGCAGTGAAGGCGCGGCCCGCGAGCATCGCCGGCACGTAGCGGGCCATGCGCGCGAGCACCGGCCACCCGATCGCGTTGATCCCGCGCGGCGGCGCGCTGGTGAGAAAGACCGCCGCCGCCACCCCGCCCCCCTCCGCGGCCTTCTGCGCGACCAGCCCGCCCATCGAGTGGCCGACGAGCACGGCCTCGCCGAGATGATCGAGGCAGCGCCGCACGTCGGCGACGTAGTCGGCGAGGCTCACGCGCCCGAGCCCGCCGGGCGCCGGGCTCAGGCCGTGCCCGCGGAGGTCGAGCGCCCACGCGTCCCAGCCGGCCTGCGCGGCCGCGTAGAGGTAGCTGCGGAAGTACCAGCTCCCGCCCCACATGCCGTGGACGAAGAGCACGGAGCGGGAACGGGGCCGTCCGGCGGGGGCGGCGTGTTCGAGGCTGAGATCGGCGATGCGCTCGGTCAACGATCTGTCGTCCGCGGTGGAACCGGCTCGGCCATCATACGTCAACCCGAGGGCGAACGGGACGGGCGATTCAGCCGGCCGCGTTGAGGCGAACCGTCTCGACGACGAGCCCGGCGGTGAGCACGAGATCGCGGACGTCCACCCACTCGTTCACGGTGTGGATCTCGCGCATGCCGCAGGCCAGGTTGGCGACCTCGAGACCGCGCTCCGCGAAGACATTGGCGTCCGAGCCGCCTCCGGTGCCGCGGGTGGCGCAGGACCGCCCCATCGCGCGGGCCGCCCCCTGCACCAGGCGGACGATGTCCGCCTCGTCGCGAACATCGAGCCGGGCGTACTGCCGGTCCACCTGGGCGTCCACGCGGGCCTCGTACTGCCGGTCACCCACCCGGACGCGGTGCCGGGCCGCCGCCTCGTCGAAGCAGCGCCGCATGTGCGCGGTCTGGGCCTCGAGCTTCTCCAGGCTCAAGCTGCGCGTCTCGCCCCGCACCGTCACCGCGGCGGGCACGATGTTGCCGGCGAGGCCGCCCTGGATGATGCCGAGGTTCGCGGTCGTCTCCGCGTCCAGGCGGCCGAGCTTCATCGCCGCGATCGCCTCCGACGCGACGCGGATCGCGCTCATCCCCTGTTCCGGGCAGATGCCCGCGTGGGCGGCCAGCCCGTGGACCGTGAAGGTCAGGCGGTTGGCCGCGGGGGCGCGCGTGATCAGCTCGCAGACGCCGTCCACGTCCAGCACCAGGCCCCGCTTCGCGCGGAGGCGGCCGGTGTCGAAGTGCTTGGCGCCCAGCAGCCCGTACTCCTCGGAGATCGTGAGCACCACCTCGAGATCCCCGTGCGGCATCCGCTTCTCCCTGATGACGCGGATCGCCTCCAGGATCGCCACCACCCCCGCCTTGTCGTCCCCGCCCAGCACGCTGGTGCCGTCGGTGCGTATCACGTCGCCCTCGACCACCGGGTGGATGGACTCGGCCGGCCCGACCGTGTCCATGTGGCCCGAGAGCAGGAAGGGCGGCGCGCCCGGCGTGTTGCCGGGGAAGCGCGCGAGCAGGTTGCCCGTGTCACCGCCGATCTTCTCCCCCGCCCCGTCCGCCTCGACGCTCGCGCCCATGCCCTTGAGGATGCTCTCGAGCCGCCGCGCGATGGTGCCCTCGCGCTTGGAGGGGCTCGAGATGGACACCAGCTCCAGAAACTCGTCCTTGAGCCGCGCCGCGTTGATCATCGGAGGCGTCCCGTCGAGGCGGTCCGGCCCGCGGGGGCCGCGAGGGGTAGATGGGCGAGCAGCCAGCGGCGGCTCTCCTCGATCGCCTCCAGCCGGTGGGGCGCCTCGGTGAGGCGGTGATCGGCGCCCGCAATCACGCGCAGGCGCTTCGGGTCGCGCGCGCGATCGAGGAGGGCGCGGCCGTGCCCGGGCGGCACCACCTCGTCGCGGTCGGCCTGGATGACGAGCACACGCGCGACGCCGGCGGGCGCCTCGGCCCGCATCCCTCGCTCGACCTCGGCGACGAGGGCCGCGCCCGCCTCGCCCGGATCGGCATGGGCCAGCTCGCGCAGCGCGGCGGGGGCGTTCCAGGTCACCACCGGCAGCGGCGTGCCCGGTGCGACGCGGCTCGCCGCCCAGAGGGCGACGTACCCGCCGAGGCTCGATCCCAGCAGCCCGAACCGGCCGTCGAGCTCCGGCCACCCCCCGAGATGGCCCAGGACCGCTTCCAGGTCCTCGACCCGGGTCTCGATGGTGGCATCGCGCGGGAGCCCGTCGGATTCCCCGCTGCCCCGGAAGTCGAAGCGCGCCAGCGCGAGGCCGGCCGCGGGCAGCTCGCCTCCGAGCTGCCGGTACTTGTCGCTGTGCTTGGAGGCGCCCATGCCGTGACAGGCGATCACGCAGGGGCACGGGAGATCGTCGTCGGGCGCGTGGAGCACCCCGGCCACCCGGGCGGCGCCGACGGCCACCGTGAAGCGCCGTTCGCTCACGTCCACACGATGTCGAAGACGCGGCAGGTGTTGACGGTGAGCTGGTACATCGCCTCGTCCACCGGCAACCGCTTGATCTTCGCCACTTCTTCCGCCACCCGCGCGACCAGCCACGGCCCCGAGGTGACGTTCTCGAACTCGCCCTGGTACTGCCAGGGCGCGTCGCTCTCGACCAGCAGCGACTCGATCGGCACGCGCTCGACCATCTCGCGGTCGCGGTCGCGGTAGACGAGATCCGGCGTGACCGAGACGAGGTAGCCTGCGTCCACGATCTCGCCCGTCACCTCCGCCGAGGCCTTGTGCCAGTGGAAGACCGCCCGCTCCACCCCACGCCGCTTGAGGATCGCCAGCGCGTCCGCCGCCGCCCCGTGGGGCGCGTGGACGATGACCGGCAGGTCGTAGCGGCGGGCCAGGTCGGCCAGGCGCCCGAGGCGCTCGCGCCCCTCGCGGCGGACCGCATCCGGGTCGGTGGTCGCGCCAAGCCCGTACCACGGCAGTCCCACCTCGCCGACCGCGACGAGCCGTGCGTGATTGGCGTGGATCTGCCGCTCCACCACGTCCAGATCCTCGCGGGTGAGCTTCCACTCGGGATGGAAGCCCAGGGCCGGCCACACCGCCTTGCTGTTCTCCGCGGCGGCCTGCAGCGTGCGCTCGTTGGTGGCGAGGTCGCAGCCGACCGCCACCGCGCCCCAGACGTTGTGCTCGGTCGCGCGGATGACGGTGCCGCGGACGTCCGCGAAGGCCGGGTCGTGCAGGTGACAGTGGCTGTCGATGATCATGAGCCGGCCACCGTCATCCGGCCGATGAGGAGCGTCGGCGCGGACGTGCGGTCCCGGAATACCAGATCGTTGCCGACACCTTCCACCGCGTGAAACATGTCGAGCAGGTTGCCCGCGATCGTGATCTCCTCCACCGGGTAGGCGAGCTCGCCGTTCTCGATCCAGAGCCCCGCCGCCCCGCGCGAGTAGTCCCCGGTGACCCCGTTGACCCCGAAGCCGATCAGCTCGGTGACGTAAAGGCCGTTCTTCACGCTCCGGATCAGCTCCCCCGGATCGTGGTCGCCCGCCGCGAGATGGAGATTGGTGGTGGACACGGTCACCCCGCTGCCGTCGCGGGCCGCGTGGTGAGTGGAGGGCAGCCCGAGCTTCCGGCCGCTGTAGGTGTCGAGCAGGTACGAGCGCAGCACGCCCTGGTCGACGACCACGGTGCGGCGCACCGGGAGTCCCTCGCCGTCGAACGGGCGCGAGCCGAGGGCGCCCGGAATGCTCCCGTCGTCCACGATGGTCACCGACGGCGCCGCGACGCGCTCGCCCAGCCTGCCCACCAGGAAGGAGGCGCGCCGGTAGAGCGCGGGGCCGGCGACGGCGCCCGCGATGTGCCGCACGAGGCCGGCCGCCATCTCCGGGTCGAAGATCACCGGCACCTCCGCGGTCTTCACCCGCCGCGCGCCGAGCCGGCGCACCGCGCGCCGCGCCGCGATGCGCCCGATCTCCTCCGGCGCCTCGAGCCGCGCGCGCTTGCGGGTGACGTGGTACCAGGAATCGCGCTGCATCTCGCCGTTCTCGGTCGCCACCGGGGAGACCGAGAGGCTGAACGAGGACGTCTGGTACTCGCCCGCGAACCCGTGGCTGGTGGCGTAGGCGTAGCGCGCGCGCCGGTCGCCGAAATCGCCACCCTCGGAGTTGGTGATGCGGGGATCGGCTCCGAGCGCCGCCGCCTCGCCGCGACGGGCCAGCTCGATCTTCTCCTCGGGGCTGAGGTCATGGCCGCTCGTGTCGCGCAGGTCGAGGTCCGGGACGTGTCGGGCCAGCTCGGCGGCCTCGGGCAGGCCGCCCATCTCGTCCGGGCTCGTGATCCGCGCGAGCGACACCGCCTCGTCCACCAGGCGCGCCACCGACTCCGGCGAGAGATCGGACGTGGAGGCGGCCGCGACCGACTTGCCCACGAAGACCCGCAGCGCCATGTGCTGCTCGCGGGCGTGCTTGACGGTGTCCACCTGACCCAGGCGCACCTGGGCCGCGAACGACTGTTCCTCCACCACGAAGGCGTCGGCGGCGGTCGCGCCCCGGCGCGAGGCCTGCTGCAGGAGATCGGCGAGCAGCTCGCGCATGCGCCTCAGACCTGGGTCCCGCCGACCGTCATGCGATCGATGCGGATGGTCGGCAGGCCCACGCCCACCGGGACCGATTGACCGTCCTTGCCGCAGGTGCCCACGCCCTCGTCGAGCGCGAGATCGTGGCCGACGCGGCTCACCCGGGTCAGCGCCTCCGGTCCATTGCCGATCAGCGTCGCGCCCTTCACCGGGCGCGTCACGCGGCCGTCCTCGATCAGGTAGGCCTCGCTCGCCGAGAACACGAAGCGCCCGTTGGTGATGTCCACCTGGCCGCCGCCGAAGTTCACCGCGTAGAGCCCCCTGGACACGCCGCGGATGATGTCGGCGGGCTCGTCCTCGCCCGCCAGCATGAAGGTATTGGTCATGCGCGGCATCGGGGGATGCGCGTAGGACTCGCGCCGCCCGTTGCCGGTGACCTCCATGCCCATGAGCCGCGAGTTGAGCCGGTCTTGGAGGTACCCGCGCAGGACGCCCTTCTCGATCAGCACGTTCCTCCGGGTGGGCACACCCTCGTCGTCCACGTTGAGCGAGCCGCGGCGGTTCCGGATCGTGCCGTCGTCCACCACCGTCACCAGCTCCGAGGCCACCGGCTGGCCGAGCCGGCCCGAGAACGCCGAGGTCTTCTTGCGGTTGAAGTCTCCCTCGAGGCCGTGGCCCACCGCTTCGTGGAGCAGGATGCCGGGCCAGCCGGGCCCGAGCACCACCGTCATCTCCCCCGCGGGCGCGGCCACCGCATCGAGCTTCATGAGGGCCTGGCGCACCGCCTCGCCGGTGAAGCGCTTCCAGCGATCCTGATCGAGGAAGAAGTCGAAGGCGACCCGCCCGCCTCCGCCGTAGCTGCCGATCTCGCGCTTGGCCCCGTTCTCCACGATCACCGTGATGTTGAGCCGCGTCAGCGGGCGCACGTCGCCGACCGTCCAGCCCGACGGGGTCGCGATCATGACCACCACTTCCTCGCTGCCGAGGGTGGCGATCACCTGGCGCACGCGCGGATCGAGGCCGCGGGCCTCCGCGTCCATCCGCCCCAGCAGCGCGAGCTTGCGGTCCAGATCGGCCGAGGTGGGGGGCTCGGCCAGCGTGTAGAGATCGTGGGGGGCGCCGTCACCGCCGACCGCCACCACCGCCGAGGTCGAGGAGCGGTCGGCGATCGCGCGCGCCTGGCGCGCCGCCTCCTCGAGATTCGGCAAGGCCAGGTCGTCGGTATGGGCGTAGCCGGTGCGCTCGCCGGACTGGGCCCGGAGGCCGGCCCCCTGGCTCACGTGCCGGGCCGCCTTCTTCACCGAGCCCTCCTCCAGCACGAGCTCCTCGCTGATCCGGTACTCGAGGAAGAGATCCGCGTGGTCCACGCGGCCGGCCAGCGTGGAGCCGAGCAGCCGCTCCATGGTCCCCGCGTTGAGGCCGAACCGGTCGGCGAAGAAGCGCTCGGGGCGCGCTAGCATGTTCGTCTCCTTGGCAGTCTCAAAGGGGCTTCATCCTAGCATCGGCTCCAGGAGGGACCCCCATGTTTAGTACCTGCTTCGATGCACGGTGAGACGTCGCGTGCGACTGTTGCGATTATCTCAGATGTGTCCACGTCTTGCCCGCGGCGCGCTGAGCCGCGGGTCGACATCAGTCGCGCGCGTCGAGGGCTTCCTGCACCAGCTCGTGCAGCCGTCTCAGCCCGATCAGCAGCGACGGGCCCGGGCTCAGGATGTCGGCGCCGTCCATCTCGTGGATGCGGCCGCCGCGCACCGCGCTGATCCGGTCCCAGCCCGGGCGGGCCGCGATCGCCGCGAGATCGGCCGGCTTGCCGCACCACGACGCGACGATCACCTGCGGGTCCCGCCGGACGACCTCGGCGGGATCCACCACGCGCTCGCGCGCGTTCGTGCGGTCCCGGCGATCGGCGAAGACGTCGCGCCCGCCCGCGACCTCGATCAGCTCCGACACCCAGCGGATGCCCGCGATGAGCGGCTCGTGCCACTCCTCGAAGTAGACCCGCGGCCGGTCCGGCCACACCCGCGAGAACTCCCGTACCTGGGTGATCTCGTCGCGCATGTCGAGGACCAGCGCGCGGGCCGCCGGCTCGGTCCCGAGCAGGCCGCCCACCGTGAGGATCGTCCGCATGACGTCTTCGACCGAGCGCGGGTTGGTGCAGAACACCGGCAACCCCGCCCGGATCAGCTCCGCGCTGACGTCGGCCTGCAGATCGGAGAACGCGAGGACCAGGTCCGGCTCGAGCCCGAGGATCCGGTCGACGCGAAACGTCGTGAAGCCGCCGACGCGCGGCTTGGCCGCGGCCTCCGGGGGCCGCCGCGCGGTGCCGGGCACGCCCACCACCCGCTCCCCCGCGCCGAGCGCGTAGCAGATCTCGACGTGCTCGGCGCTCAGGCAGACGATGCGGCGCGGGAACCCGACCGGGGACTTGCCGTACACGAGGCTTTCACTCCCGCGCCTCACCTGCCCTCTCCCCGGAGGGGAGGAGGGGGGTGAGGTTAGAGGTTGTCCTTGTTGCCGTCGTACAGCTCGGTCCTGGCGGTGCCGCGCTGGAAGGCGAGGTACTCCTCCTTGGTCATGCGCGGCTTCCAGGCCTTGAGGATCTCGCGCGCGGCGCCCGCGCCGTCCCAGAGCAGGTCCACCGCCATCAGCGCGAGCTGCTTGGCCGGCTCCACGTAGGCGAGCTTCGGGTCCGCGATCGCGTAGTCGGCGCCGTGCCCGCCGCCGGTGGCCCCACCCATGTACGGATGAAGCGTGGGCATCACGTGCGAGATATCGCCCATGTCGGTCGAACCGCTGCGGTGGCCCGACTCGGTCACCTGGTCGGCGCCCAGCAGCGCGGCCGCGTTGGCCTTGAACTGCTCCGCCATGCCCATGTGGTTGAAGAGGGGCAGGTAGCCGGGGAGCGTCTCGATCTCCACCTGGGCGCCCAGGGCGAGCGCGCCGGCCCGCAGCGCGCGGTCCACCCGGCGGTTGGCGTCGAGGATCGCCTCCACCGTCTTGCCGCGCACGTAGGTCTCGAGGCGCACCTCGCCCGGGATCACGTTCACCTGGCTGCCGCCGTGGGTGATGATCGGATGCACGCGGATGGAGTCTTCGTCGCGGAAGGTCTCCCGCAGCGCGTTGATCGCGGAGAGGCCGATATTGGCGGCGTAGAGCGCGTTGATCCCCATGTGCGGGGCGCCGCCCGCGTGGGAAGCGCGCCCGATGTAACGGACGGTCTTCACGAGGCAGCCGTTGTTGGAGGCGGCCACTCCCGCCTTCTTCATGTCGGGCTGGGACGTGGTGTGGATCATCATGGCCAGGTCCACGTCGTCGAAGTGGCCGAGGCGGAGCAGCTCGGGCTTGCCGCCCAGGAACTCGAGCCGGCCCGCACGCGCCTGCTGGACCCGCCACTCGACATCACCATACTCTTCCGCGGGCACCGCGAAGAACACGACGCGGCCGGCCAGGTGCTCGAAGGCGCGCGCCTCGCAGAGCCCCATGGCGGCGCCGAGGAGTCCCGCCATCTGGGCATTGTGGCCGCAGGCGTGCGCGGCGCCCGTTTCGGGGTCGGCGATCGGATGCCCCGCCACCACCAGACCGTCGAGCTCGCCCAGCAGGGCGAAGGTCGGGCCGTTCTTGGCCCCCGCCGCCTCGGCCCGCACGCCGGTGAGGGCGAGGCCGCCGCGCGGCTTGAGCCCGAGCTCGCCGAGCGTCTCCTCGGCCAGCCGCGCGGTTTTGACCTCTTTGAAGCCGAGCTCCGGCTGACGGCGGATGCGCTCGCCGAGCTCGATGATGCGCTCAGCGTTGCGGTCGATGGCCTTGCAGACGGAGTCTTTGAGCTCTTTCTTAGTCGTCATAGGGCTGTCACTCCGGTTTGCGGTTTGGCCTCTTCGCTCTCGCGCTCGCCGAGATCCGCCGGAAGCTTCTCTATTGATAGCGCGTGAATGTAGATGATTCCGGTCTTGCGGTTTGGCCTCTTCGCGCCCTCGGCGCTCATCGGGGCGTCTTGGCTACCCGGTGAAGCGGCCGGGGAGAAAGGGGGTGATCGACGCCGGGGTGTCGCCGTCCACGATGCAGCGGGTCAGCAGCGCCGCGGTGATCGGCGCCATGAGGATGCCGTTGCGGTAGTGCGCGGTGGCCGCGAAGAGGCCGGGCACGTCGGGCCAGGGTCCCAGGACCGGCTGGCCGTCGGGTACCCAGGGCCGGAAGCCGCACCAGGAGCGGGTGACCGGCCGGCGGCCGATCTCGGGAACCAGCGCGACGGCGGCGGCGATGAGGGAGCCCAGGCCGTCGGGCGTGACCGCGCGGACGAAGCCCGCGTGCTCCACCGTGGCGCCGATGAGGATCTCGCCCGAGGGCCGCGGCACCACGTACATGTCGTCGCCGTGCAGGGCGTGCGTGACCAGCGGCGGCACATGGCACACCGCCAGCATCTGGCCGCGCACCGGCGCTACCGGCAGCCGGAGGCCGACGGCGGCGGCGAGCGCTCCCGACCAGGCGCCCGCTGCCAGCAGCACCGCGTCGGCGTGAACCGCCTCGCTCTCGACGAGCACGCCGCGCGCGCGCCCGCCCTCGATGAGGATGCGGCTCACCCGAGCGCCGGTGCGCACGGCGACGCCTCGAGCCGCGGCGGCGGCCGCGTACGCAGTCACCAGCCGCTGGTTGTTCACCCAGTGATCGCCGCGGACGAGCAGGGCCGCGCTCACGTCCTTGGAGAGCGCGGGCTCGAACGCCCGCAGGTCGCTCCCCTCCACGATCTCGACCCCGAACTCCTCGGCCAGCGGCCAGGTCCGGCGAAGATGGGCCGCCTCGATCTCCCGAGGAGAATGGAGCGGGTAGAGCGTCCCCGCGGTCATGTGCTCGACATCCACGCCGGTCAGCTCGCGGAGCTCGGCGGCCACGCGCGGGTAGAGGCGCCAGCTCTCGATCGCCAGACGGTGGAAGGGGCCGGGCTCGGGCGACGGGCCGAGCGGGGCCAGCAGCCCCGCCGCCGCGCTCGAGGCCTCGGCGCCCGGGGTCGCGCGCTCGAGGAGCGTGACGCGGCAGCCGCGCCCGGCCAGCTCCGCGGCGGTGGCGCAGCCGATGATGCCGCCGCCGATCACCGCCACGGTGGGCGCGGCCATCACGGCCGCCCCAGCGCGTCGAGAAACGCCTTCGTGGCATCCGCGGGCCGCGCGGCCGCGTAGATCGCGCCGATCACCGCGACGCCCGCCGCGCCGGCCGCGAGCACCTCCGCCACGCGGCCGGGCGTGAGCCCGCCCACGGCCAGGACCGGGCGGTCCACCGCGCGGGCCACGGCCTCGAGCGCGGCCAGGCCCTGTGGTGGGCCGTAGCGCCGTTTGGACGCGGTGTCGTAGACCGGCCCGAAGACGATGAAGTCGGCGTCCTGCGCGGCGGCCTCCCGCGCCTCCGCCTCCGAGTGCACGGAGGCGCCCACGAGAAAGCCGGGCGGGGTGATCTCGCGCAGCGCCGACACGGGCAGCGAAGCGTGCGTCCGCTGGACGCCGTCGGCCGCGGCGACCAGCGCCACGTCGGCGCGGTCGTTCACGATGAGCCGCGCTCCGTGACGCCGGGTGGCCTCGCGGAGCGTGTCGGCCAGCGCGAGCAGGTCGCGCACCGCGAGATCCTTCTCGCGGAGCTGCACGGCGCGGAGGCCCGCGGTCAGGCACTCCTCCACCACGTCCGCGGGCGGCCGGGGCGCCGCCGCGCGGTCGGTGATCAGGTAGAGGGAGAAGCCTAGCTGGTCCACTCGGGCACGCCCTCCAGCGGGGAGGACGCGGTCGCGTAGAGCTTCTTGCCGATTCGCCCGGCCTTGAAGGCCAGCCGGCCCGCCTCGATGGCCAGGCGCATGGCGGTGGCCATGGCCACCGGGTCCTTGGCGGAGGCGATGGCGGTGTTCATCAGCACGCCGTCGCAGCCGAGCTCCATGGCGATGGCCGCGTCCGACGCGGTGCCCACGCCCGCGTCCACGAGCACGGGGACCGTGACCGCCTCGAGGATCAGCTTGATGTTGTACGGGTTGCGGATGCCGAGGCCCGAGCCGATCGGGGCGCCCAGCGGCATGACCGCAGCCGCGCCGGCGTCCTCGAGCTTCTTGGCCATGACCGGGTCGTCGTTGGTGTACGGCAGGACCGTGAAGCCCTCGCGGGACAGGGTGCGGGTCGCCTCGAGCAGGCCGAGCACGTCGGGGAACAGGGTGCGCGAATCGCCGATGACCTCCAGCTTGACCAGGGTCCCGAGCCCGGCTTCGCGGGCCAGATAGCAGGTCCGGACCGCCTCGTCGGCAGTGTAGCAGCCGGCGGTGTTCGGCAGCAGTGTGTACTTCTTCGGGTCCACGAAGTCGAGGAGGGATTCGCCCTGCCCCGGGAGGCTCACCCGCCGGACCGCGACCGTGACGATCTCGGCGCCTGAGGCCTCGATGGCCTCGCGCATGTTCTCGAACGATGGGTACTTTCCAGTCCCGACGATCAGACGCGACTTGAACTCCTTACCGCCCAGCCATAATGACGTGTCGTGCATGATGGGTCTCCTTAAGTATCCGCTCGCCTCGCCTTCGGCTGCGGCTCGCCCTGCCCTTGCGTCTCCACTCGCCTCGCCTTCGGCTCGCCTTGCCCCTGCCTTCGTGCGCGCCCCTCACCCTGCCCTCTCCCTGGAGGGGAGAGGAAGAGCGGGGGCGCTAGCCTCCACCCATGGGGTGAACGATCTCGATCTTGTCGCCGTCGGACAGCCGGATCTCCGCGTAGCGGGCCCGCTGGGTGACCTCGCGATTCAGGGCCACCGCGGTGAACTCGCGGCGGACTTTGAGCCGGGCGAGGAGATCCTCGATGCTGAGCCCCTCGGGCAGCTCCATCGGCCTGCCGTTGACGGTGACCGTCATGAAAAAACCGCACGCCTTTCCTGGAAAGGGTGCGGTCCGGTGCTCGTACGCCGCGCCGCGTTCCCTTCGCTGGAATTACCCAGTGCAGGTTCGAGGGGTCCCGGGCCGCACCCGGTTCTCAGGAGACCTCCCCCAGCGACGCGATCCGGATTATACCCCAGCGTCGAGCTGTCGCGCGAGCGCGTCCGGGTCGGTCACCGGGAGCTGGCAGACGTAGCGCCGGCACACGTACGCGGTCGGCCTGCCGTCCACCGCTCCGCGGTCGGCCAGGAGCGGCAGCCCCACCGCGGCCGGCGAGCCCGCCGCCGCGCCGACCACCACCCGGTTCGGCTGGTAGCGGCAGAAGACCGTCTCGGCGAGGGGGGCGGCAGCGCGCTCGGCGCCGGCCGTCCACACCAGGGCGACCTCGGCCACCGGCCCCAGGTGGAAGTCGAGCCCGGAGAGATAACGGCCGAACCCGGACGGGTACTTCTGCATGACGTCGGCCATGGGCCGGAGCGCCTTGAGCGCGATGGCCTCGTAGCGCTCGAGGCCGGTGACGATCGCGAGCTTCAGCAGCCACTCGATGGTCACCGACGTGCCGCTCGGCACCGCGTTGTCGAAGATGTTCCGCGGCCGGACCACGAGGCTCTCCTGGTCGTGGCCGGTGTCGAAGAAGGTCTCGCGCTCGGCGTTCCAGAAGAGCCGCAGGGTCTCCTCGGCGAGGCGGCGCGACTCGTCGAGCCAGCGCCGGTCGAAGGTGGCCTCGTACAGCGCGAGCAGGCCCGCGCCCACCATCGCGTGATCCTCGAGGTAGGCGGTGATCCGGGCCTGGCCGTCCCTCCAGGAGCGCAGCAGCCGGCCGGCCCGCACCATGGCCGAGGTCAGGAACTCCGCGTTGCGGACCGCGGCGGCCAGGTAGTCGGGCCGGGCGAGCGCGGACGCGGCCTCGGCGAGCGCGGCCAGCGTGAGGCCGTTCCACGAGGCCAGCACCTTATCGTCGAGCCCCGGATGGACGCGCTTCTCGCGCTGCGTGTAGAGCATCCGACGCGCGCGCGCGATCCGGGCCGCGAGGTCGGCCGGGCTCAGGCCGAGAGTCCCGGCCACCTCCACGGGATCGCGCGGGACGAACAGGATGCTGTGGCCCTCGAAGTTGGGCCCGTCGTCCACGCCCCAGTAGGCCAGAGCGGCGCGGGCGAGCGCTTCGTCGCCCAGGACCGCGCGGATCTCCTCCGGCGACCAGATGAAGAACTTGCCCTCGATGCCTTCCGAGTCGGCGTCCTGGGCGGAGTAGTACCCGCCGGCCGGATGCGTCATCTCGCGGAGCACGTAGTCGAGGGTCTCCTCGGTCACCCGCCGGTACTCCGGCTCCCCGGTGGCCAGCCAGCCGTGGAGGTAGAGCGAGGCGAGCTGGGCATTGTCGTAGAGCATCTTCTCGAAGTGCGGCACCAGCCACTGCCCATCCACCGAGTAGCGATGGAAGCCGCCGCCGAGCTGGTCGTAGATGCCGCCGCGGGACATGCGGGTCAAGGTGTGGCGCAGCATCTCGATCGCGCGCGCGTCGCCGGTGCGCTTCCAGACCCTCAAGATGGCCTCCCAGGCCATGGGCTGGGGGAACTTGGGAGCCTGGCCGAAGCCGCCGTCCCGCTCGTCGAACTCGCCGGAGAGGCCCAGGTAGGCGCCCACCAGGACCTCGTTCGTGAGCGGGCTGGCCGAGCGCGTGAGGCGCTCGGACTGCTGCATGCTCTCCACGAGCTGGCGGCCGGCTTCGAGCACCTCCCCGCGGCGTCCGTGATAAGCGTCGGCGATGGACTGGAGCAGCCGTGGGAAGGCGGGCATGCCGTGGCGATCCACCGGCGGGAAATAGGTGCCGCCGTAGAACGGCACGCCGTCCGGCGTGAGGAACACGGTCATCGGCCAGCCGCCCCGACCGGTCATGGACTGCACCGCCTGCATGTAGATCTGGTCGACGTCCGGCCGCTCCTCGCGATCCACCTTGATGGACACGAAGAGACGGTTCATGAGCGCGGCGATCTCGTCGTTCTCGAACGACTCGCGCTCCATCACGTGGCACCAGTGGCAGGCGGAGTAGCCCACCGAGAGCAGCACCGGCCGGTCCTCGCGGCGGGCCAGGTCGAAGGCCTCGGGGCCCCACGGGTACCAGTCCACCGGGTTGTGGGCGTGCTGCAGCAGGTACGGGCTGGTCTCGGAGGCGAGGCGGTTCGCGGGATGGGACGAGGGCATGAGAGAGAAGCCGGTCAGGCCTGCGGGGCCTCGACGAACGGCAGGATGGTGACCCGGGCCGGCTGCTCGCCGGTGCCGTCCACAACCGTGACCGCGGTCCCCGGCTCGAAGTGCTCGCGTCGCACGTAGCCGAGCGCGATCGGCCGGCCCAGCGCGATGGAGCGCGCCGCGGAGGTGACGCGGCCGACCTCACGCCCGTCCACCGTGACCTGCGCGCCCTCGCCGGGCACCCGGTCGCCCTCGATCACGAGGCCGCTCAGCGCGCGGTTGACGTGCCCGCGGTACTTCACGCGCGCCACCGTCTCCTGGCCGATGTAGCAGCCCTTGGTGTAGCTCACCAGCGCGTCGAGCCGCGTCTCGGGCAGGATCACGGAATCGTCCACGTCCCGCGGATACCACGGCTGGCCCGCCTCGATCCGCAGGACCTCGAGCGTCTCGTCTCCCGCCGGCACCGCGCCCGCTCCCACGAGCGCGCTGCGGACCGCGGCGGCGTGCTCGGCGGGTACCCAGCAATGGAAGCCGGGCCCCGGGCTCTCGGATCGGTTGATCACGCGCACCGGCCCGCCGGCGATGCTGACCTCGGTATGGGCGTAGGGTGGGAGGTCCAGGGTGACACCGGTGAGGCCCTCCAGCACGCCACGCGCGGTGGGCCCCTGCACCGACAGGATGGCAAACGCATCGTCCACCGCCTCGAAGTACGCCTTCTCGGAGATCAGATAGCGGTCGATCGTCTGGAGCGTCTTCTCGGTGAGGCCCGCGGGAAGCTCGATCAGCACCTGGTCCGCGGTCACGTAGACCACCAGCAGCACCGTCACCTTGCCGTGGGCGTCGAGGAAGGCGGCGGGCGCGCCTCGGCCGGGCTGGAGACCCGCGACGTCGTTGGTGAGCATGCCCTGCAGGAACGCCAGCCGGTCGCGCCCGGTTACGCGGACTTTTCCGAGCGCGGAGCGGTCGAACAGGGCCGCGCCCGCGCGGGCGGCGCGGTACTCGGCCCCGAGGTCTCGCCTAGACTCCTTGTCGAGCATGGGCTCATTGTTGTCGTGCGGGAGGCGCCTGTCAACTTGCGGGCTCCGGCCGACTCGTACACAATGGCCGCCGTGCCACCCACCGCATCGCCCGATTCCCGGGCCCGCTCGCGCTTCCGCCGCCGCCTGCTCCACTGGTACGGTCGCCATCGGCGCGATCTACCGTGGCGTCGCACCGAGGATCCGTATCACATCCTGGTCTCGGAGATCATGCTCCAGCAGACGCAGGTGGAGCGGGTCGTGCCCAAGTACCACGAGTTCCTCGATCGCTACCCGACGCTCGAGGCGCTGGCCGGTTCGGCGGCGGAGGACGTCCGGCGTCTGTGGTACCCGCTCGGCTACAACGTCCGGCCGCTCAACCTGCGCGGGATCGCGCGCGAGGCGGTGGCGAGCTACGGCGGCCGGCTTCCCGACGACCCGGGCGCCCTCCGGGGCATGCGCGGCATCGGCCGCTACACTGCGGGGGCGCTGCTCTGCTTCGCCTACGGCCGCGCGGTGCCCATCGTGGATACCAACGTGCGCCGGGTGCTGGGGCGCGTGTTCCTGGGCCCGCGGCGGCTGGGCCGGCTGCGGGGCCAGAAGGCGATGTGGGATCTGGCGGGCGCGCTCGTGCCGCGCCGGCGCTCCTACGACTACAATCAGGCGTTGATGGACTTCGGCGCGACGTGGTGCACCGCGCGGGCGCCGCGCTGCCGGCCCTGTCCCATGAAGCGCTTCTGCGCGACGTATCGGATGACGGGCCGGACGACCGGCCGGATGAAGGGACGGACCGCTGGGCGCGCTTGACGGCAAGGTCGCGCTCGTGGCCGGGGGCGGCACCGGCATCGGCCGGGCCGTCGCCCTGCGGTTCGCGCGCGAGGGCGCGCGCGTGGCCGTCTTCGGTCGCCGCCCGGAGCCGCTACGCGAGGTCGCGAGCGCGATCGGGAACGCCGGCGGAGCCGCGCTGGCGATCGCGGGAGACGCGGGTCTCGAGAGCGACGTGGCGCGTGTGGTCGCCACCGTCCGGACCGAGTGGGGAGGCGTGGACGTCATGGTCAACTCCGCCGCGGTGCGTCTGCAGTCGCCCCTGACCGAGATCTCGGCCGCCGACTTCTCGGAGGTTCTGCGCACCAACCTGGTCGGCGCCTTCGTGCTGACCAAGCTCGTCACCGGGCCGATGCGCGACCGGGGCGGCGGGAGCATCGTCCACATCGGCTCCGCCCTGGGTACCGCGGCCGCGCCGTTCTTCTCGCCTTACGTCGCATCCAAGGGCGGACTCAACGCGCTGGCCCGCGCCGCCGCCGTGGAGCTCGTGCGGGACGGCATCCGGGTCAACGTGGTGGCCCCCGGGACCATCGATACCGTGATCGACGCGGGCGTGAGCGATTTTCGCCGGAGGATGCTGAAGCACCGCATCCCGATCGGGCGCGCGGGGCACGTGGACGATATCGCGTCCGCCTGCCTGTACCTGGCGTCGGACGCCGCGCGGTACGTGACCGGATCAACCCTGGCCGTCGACGGCGGGTGGACGGCTTCATGACCGAGCCCCTCAGCCTGCCCTCTCCCCAGCGGGGAGAGGGAGAGAAGGTCGTCGAGGTGGTGGCGGCGGTGATCGAGCGCGGGGGGCGGATCCTCATCGCGCGGCGGCCGTCCGGCGGTCACCTGGGCGGGCTCTGGGAGTTCCCGGGCGGGAAGCGGCACGCCGGCGAGACGCCGCAGGCGGCGCTGGTCCGGGAGATCCGCGAGGAGCTCGACGCGGCGGTGACGATCGGCGAGCTGCTGGACGACCTCCAGTGGACCTATCCGGAGAAGACGGTGAGGCTGAGGTTCTTCCGCTGCGCGATCGAGGGCGAGCCGCGCGCCGCCCTGGGCCAGGCGATCGCCTGGGTGACGCCGGCGGATCTGGACCGCTACGAGTTCCCGCCCGCCGACGCCGCGCTCGTAGCGCGGCTCACGCGGGGCTGACCGCGGGCGTCTCCGGGCGCCGCCGCGCGCTCAGCAGGACGACCCCGGCGTAGACGACCAGTCCCACCGCCTGCAGCGCGCCGGCGGGCACCACGAGCAGGCCGGCGGCCACGAGGCAGAGCCAGCGCAGCCAGCCGGAGACGGATCCCCACGCGTGTCCGACCACGAAGGACGCCAGCGCGACGGCCGAGACGGCGGCGAGGGACGTCATCAGGGCGATCTGCGGCCAGCTGCCCTGCAGCAGCAGCTCCTGGTGGTAGACGAAGGCGAAGGGGACGAGGAAGCCGGCGATGCCCAGACGAAAGGCCTCGATCCCGGTCGCGAACATGTCGGATCCGGCGATGTTCGCGGCGGCGAAGGCGGTGACCGCGTCCGGCGGCGTGAGATCGGACAGCACCGCGTAGTAGAAGACGAAGAGGTGGGCGGCGAGCAGGCTCACCCCGAGATTGCCCATCGCGGCCGCCCCGACCGTGACCGCGATGACATAGGCCGCGGTGGTCGGGATGCCGGTCCCCAGGACCGACACCACGAGGAAGACCAGCAGCATGGCCACCAGCAGGATCCCGCCCGCCATCTCGACCACGACGCCGCCGAAGGCCAGCGCGGCGCCGGTGCGCGTCAGCACGCCCACGATCATGCCCGACCCGGCCAGCGCCACCGCGATGGTCGCGGCCGAGAACGAGGCCTCGGTCAGCGCCTCCCAGCACCGGCGCGGGGTCATCCACGTCCGCCGGTCGAGGAAGGAGAGCGCGAAGGTCACCGCGATCGTGTAGAAGGCGGCGCCGGTCGGCGAGTAGCCCCGGGCCAGCAGGTACACGATGAGCCCGAACGGGATGACGAAGTAGCCGCGCCGCAGCACCGGCTTCCACGAGGGCAGCTCCGCCCGCGGAACCGGGCGCAGATGATAGCGCAGCGCCAGGAAATGGACCATCGCCATCAGTCCCACGAAGTAGAGGGCGGCCGGGATGACCGCGGCCTTGATGATGTCGAAGTACGAGATCCCGCTGATCTCGGACATGATGAAGACCCCCGCGCCCATGACCGGCGGCATGATCTGCCCGCCGGTGCTCGCGATGGCCTCGATGGCGGCCGCGTTCTTCGAGCTGTAGCCGCCCTTCTTCATCAGGGGGATCGTGAAGGAGCCGGTGGCGTAGACGTTGGCGACCGTCGAGCCCGAGATGGTGCCGAACAGCGCGGAGGCGATGACCGCGATCTTGGCGGGGCCGCCGCGGGTCCAGCCGGCCAGCCGCACCGCGAGGTCGATGACGAACTCGCCGACGCCGGCCTTCATCATGACCGCGGCGAAGAGCACGTAGATGAAAAGGATGTTCGACGAGATCCCGGTCAGGAAGCCGTACATGCCCTCGTCGCCGGCCAGATAGACGAACTCGACCATCCGCGGGAATGTGTAGCCCTTGAAGTTGAAGAGGCCGGGGATCCACTGGCTCGTCCCGAGGTAGACGAGCGAGACGCAGATGGTGACCGCCATCCAGGGCGACAGGGCCCGCCGGCAGGCCTCGATGACCAGGCCGGCCATCATCGCGCCGATCGCCACCTCCACCGGCAGCACCGGCGAGGCGCCCTCCCAGCGGTGGTTGAGGCGGTCCGCGTCCCAGATCAGGTACAGGCTCGCGCTCGCGCTGAGCGCGGCCCACAGCCAGTCGAAGGCGCTCGGTCGCCCCCGGGGCGACCGGCGGCTCCACGGGAACGCCACGAAGACGAGCGGCACCAGGAAGAGGAGGTGCACCGAGCGCTGCAGCCGCGGCTCGAGCGTGCCGTAGCCCGCGGTGTAGAGATGGAACAGGGCGGCCGCCGCCGCATAGACGCCGGCCGCCCAGTAGACCCACCCCTCGAGCTTTCTGATTCGCTACCTCCGGCGCGCCTCTCGGGCCCGGTCGGATCGGGCTACAGGAGCCAGCCCTTCTCGCGGTAGTAGCGCTCGGCGCCCGGGTGCAGCGCGACGCCGAGGAAAAGGTGTCCCTTGGAGGGCTCGTAGTCGGCGAGGCTCCCGTGAATCTTCCGAACCCGGTCCACGTTGTCGTTGAGCGCCTTGGTGATGTTGTAGGCGAGATCGTTCGGCATGGCACTCGAGACCGTGATGGTGGTGCCCATGGTGGCGGAGACCACCGGCTCGTTGGCGTTCGCGGCCTTGGGATACGTGCCGGCCGGGATGGTGCCCTCCCCCAGCCCGAACTTGGCGAGGTGCTCGAGCAGCGGCTTCGGGAACGCGAGGATCTTCAGGTCGCGCCCGACCGAGGCCTCGGTGATGGAGGCGCCGGGCAGGGCCAGGAAGGTGAAGGTGCCGTCCACGTTCCGGTCCTTGAACGCGCCCGCCTGCTCGGCGTAGGAGCCGCGGAAGAACCGGGTGCCCGCCGCCTCCCAGGTCTTGTAGCAGTCCGCGATCTTGGCGGGCCGGCAGTAACCGTAGAACTCCATGACCTTCTCGAAGACCCACACGTCGGAGGAGCCCGGCTTGGAGATCGCCAGCCGCATCGGCTTCTTGGTCTTGAAGATCTCCTCCATGGTCATCTTCGCGAACGGCGAGTCCGCGGCCACGTAGAAGTGGAAGGTATTGAGGCTCATGTTGCCGGCGAGCGCGCGAAGCTTGCCCATCTTCTGCCCCGGGTACGGGTCCTCGCCGCGGACGGCGGCCCCGAGCAGCGGCGGCAGGCCCATGCCGAGATCGGCCTCGCCCTTCTCGACCAGCACCGGGTTCTGGGTGCCGCCCCCCGGGACGACCTTGATATTGAGACCGGCCTTCTCCCGCAGCAGCTCGGCCATGCCGCCCGAGATGCTGTACCAGCCGCCGCCGACCGCGCCGGCGGTCCAGGTCAGCGACGGTTGCGCGGCCGCGCCGCCCGCGAGCACCACCCCCAGGGCCAGAGCCATCACCGCGAGCCCGAAACGCTTCCGCATCGATCCTGCCTCCTGTCTCAGCACTCAGAACATGTTGGCTTCGGCGCGGACCGTTCCCGCGGCGAAGCGATCGAGGGACGAGGCTTGAATATCCATGCTGCCGGCGGGGCCGTCAAGGCGCATCTCGATCCGCCCCATGAGCACCGCGCACCCGATGGCCGTCGAGGTGCCCCGGACGACGTCGGCGGTCCGGGTCGCGAACGGGACGGGATCAGGCGGGGCGCGGCGACAGACCGTGGCGCACCGCCTCGTGCACCATGCGGACCAGCGTCGTGATGTCGAAGACGGGCAGGCCGGTGGCCGCCTGGATGTCGGCTCGGTACGGCGGCATGTTCGTGCACTCGAGCACGATCGCGCCGATCTCGGGATGGGCGTCGACCATCCGCCGTGCCACCGTCACGTTCTCCTGACGCGCGGCCTCCACGTCGAGCGTGAGCTGGTCGTCGAGCAGGACGCGGGTGAACTCCTTCTCGGTCTCGAGCCCCGCCACCACCACCGGGACGTCCGGGGCGATCCCCGCCCCCGCCATGTGCTCGGCGCGCAGCGCGGCGGCGTTCACGGTGAGGATGCCGACCGCGCGCCCCGCCGGCAGCATGCGGTGCACGAGCGGCACCAGCATGAGGCTCGAGGTGAAGACGGGAATCGAGACCGCGGCGGCCAGCTCGGGCTGGAACTTGGCGAGGAACCCGCAATTGGTGGTGACGGCGCGCACGCCCTCGCGCTCGAGGAAGCGCGCGCCTTCGAGGAAGGAGGGCAGCAGCTCCCGCTGGCCCTGCCGCACCACCCGGTCCGGGGAGGCGCCGGTGACGCGGTGGTAGCGCACCGGGAAGTCGAAGGTGGTGGCATTGCCCATGTCGCCCGGGATGCGCGGGAACTGCGTGTCGAGCATCAAAATGCCCACCGAGAAGCCGTAGAGGTTCTGCCCGCCCCGGACACGCATGCGAGAGAGGGCTAGTTGAGCTGGGCTAGCGTCTGGCGGACGCGCCGGAGCTGGTTCCGGATCTGCTCGTGATCCGCCGCGTTGGGGAAATCGGTCAGATACCGCTCCCAGTCCGCCACCCCGCGCTCGAGGCGCCCCATGTTGCTCCAGGCCGCCCCGCGATCGCGGCGCTCCCCCGCCGAGGCGGGATTGAGCACGAGCAGCCGGTCGATCACCCGCACCACCTTGTCCCAGGCTTCGCGGCGCCAGTAGACGCCCTTGAGGTTGGCGAGCATCCGGGTCAGGAACTGCCGGTTGCCGACCGGCGCGAAGTGCTCCGGCGCGAGCCGGACCGGGCGGCCCAGGGCCCGACTGACCAGCTCCCGGCAGCTCTCGGTGGTCAGCAGGGCGCCGCGATTGAAAGGATCGAGCAGGACCTGCTCTCCCGCGATGCGGGCGCCGGTGATGAAGTGGCCGGGCAGCCCGATGCCCTCCATCTCGAGATCGAGCCGGCGCCCGACGTCGATGAGCACGAGCGACAGCGTGATCGGGATGCCGAGGCGGCGATCGAGGACTTCGTTCAGGTGGCTGTTGCGCGGATCGAAGTAGTCGTCGCGGTCTCCCGAGAAGCCCAGGTCCTCGAAGAGATACTCGCGGAGCCGGTGGAGACGGCCGAGAGGGTCGTCGGCCTTGCGGGCGGGCTCGGCCGCCTCCGCCAGCGCGGAGAGGCGCCCGAGGTAGTCGTCCACGTCGAGATCGGGCTGCTCGGCGGCGGCGATCAGGAGGGCGGCGTGGGCGAGGTGGATCTGCTCATCCGGGCGATCCACCGCCACGGCAAACGCGGCCAGTGACGGGTCGGGATCCATCAACAGCCGGGGGCGTGGTGGATGCCGGCGGTACGGAGCGCGGCGCCCTGCAGCTCCTCCGCGAGGGTCAGGGTGCGCGCGGAGGCCCGGCGCGCGGCCTCCTGTGTGTCCGGCGTGGTGGCCAGCTTGAGCAGGAGGGAGCGGCCGAGCTGGTGATGGAAGCGCTCGTCCGGCTCGATGATTTCCCGATAGAGCGTCGCGGTGAGTCGGTCGCCCGCGCGGTCGCAGAACTCGATGAACTGACGGTTCTTCACCACCGCGATCGCCTCGCGGGTGAACTGGCCGGCCGCCACGCGCTCGACGGTGGTCTCGAGCGAGTCGAGATACTTGAACAGCGGCCCGAACCCCTGGGCCAGCGGGTCGAACGTGCGTGCGTCGAAGCCCAGCTCCCCGAGCCGCTCCGCGATCATCCGGTAGTGCTTGGCCTCGTCGCCGGCCTGGCGCGCGAAGGCCATCTTCACCTCGACGTCGGTCGTGGTCACCAGCCAGCGCGCCGCGATCTCGGTGGCCTCGATCTCATTCTTGAGCGCGACCTTCAAGAGATTCTCGACGTTCAGATTGCCCGCGACCTCGGGCTTGAGGGTGGCTTCCGGCTCGAGCCGGCGCAGCACCGCCTGGTTGGTCTCGTCGAGCTGGGCGACGAACTCGGCGGCGGTCACGCGGCGAGGCCACGCTGCAGGAGCGCGGGCAGCTCCTGGGTCAGGGCCTCCTTGGTCACCACCCGGCGGCAGCGGGCGTGCAAGGGCTGGGTCGCCCGTGCCAGGGCGTGGGTGGTGTAGCCGAGCACCGGCGCGGCGGGCACCCGCTCCAGGGCCGTGAAAATCGCTTCATAATCGTATCCGTTGACGGTGAGGTCCACGATGACCAGGGTGGGCGGCTCGCCCTCGAGCGCGGCCGCCAGCTCGTCGGGGGTGCGCGCGAACACGAGCGGGGTGCCCACGAGGCGGGCCGTCTCCCGAATCCGGGCCACGAAAAAGAGGTCCCTCACCACCGCGACCGCTTTGATCGCGCGTCCCCGCCTAGTCGTCCTGCTCCTGGATGCCGAGCCAGTACCGGTTCCACTCGGCCAGGTGCGTGAGCGTCGAGAGGTCGCGCATCCGGTCGACGTAGACGATGCCGTGCAGGTGATCGGTCTCGTGCTGGATGACCCGGGCGAGGAACTCCTTGGCCACCACGTCGATCGGGTTGCCCTCGCGGTCGCGCGCCTCGAGCCGCACCGACCCGAAGCGCGGGACGATGCCTCGCATGTCGGGCACGGAGAGGCAGCCCTCCCAGCCGTCTTCCATCTCGTCGGTGAGCGGGGTCACCACCGGGTTGATGAGGACGGTCAGCGGGATGGCGGGCGCGTCGGGGTAGCGGGGATTGCGGTTCACCTCGATCACGCAGACCTGCTTGAGCGCGTGGACCTGCGGCGCGGCCAGGCCGGCGCCGCTGTATTCCCTCATGGTCTCGACCATGTCGTCGATCAGGCGCTGGGTCTCCGGGGCGCCGATCTCACCGACCGGGACGGGAGCGGCGACCTTGCGAAGCACCGGGTGTCCCAGACGCGCGACCTTCAGGATGGCCATGCCGATCTCTCCTCTCGCGATTCGGATTGTAGCATAGCCGGCTCAGGCCCCCCGGAAGCCGGCCAGCACCGCGGGCCACCGCAGATCGTCGAGCGCGGGCTGGAACGCCGGGTAGAGCTGCGTGCGGTCGTAGAGGCCGCGATAGCGCTCGCGGATCCGCTCCCCGATGGTCGCGAACGACCCGCTCACCGCGAAGTGGTCCAGCGTCTCGTCGCTGATCAAGTCGGCCATGCCCTCCCAGTCGCCCGCGAGCGACTTCGCGTGCAGGCGCGGGACGAGATCCTCGAGTCCATGGACGGCCAGCACCGCCTGGTAGGTTCGAGTGGACGCGTAGAAGGCGATCTGCTTCCTCACCGCCCGCGCGGCCTTCGCGCGCTCCGCCTCGGTGTCGCCCAGCACCACCAGGGTCGAGGCGCGGAAGGTGAAGTCGGCGCGCGAGCGGCCGCCGCGCTTGAGCCCCTCCTGCACCGCGGGGTGCACGCACTCGCGCAGGTAGCGCGCGCTGTGGAAGGAGTGGATGTGCAGGCCGTCCGCGACCTCGCCCGCGATCCGGCACATCTGCGGATTGACTCCGGCCAGGTAGATCGGGATCCCCGGGTGCTCGATGGGCCCCGGGTTGAAGAAGGGCGTCATGAGGTCGAACCGGTAGGAACGCCCGCGGAAGTCGAGCGGCGTGCCCCGCTGCCAGCAGTCCCAGATCGCCCGCAGCGCCTGGACGACTTCGCGCATACGCGGCCCCGGCGGCTCCCAGGCCACCGAGAACCGCCGCTCGTTGTGCGCCTTCACCTGCGAGCCCAGGCCGAGGCTCAGGCGGCCACCCGAGGCCTGCTGGAGATCCCACGCGATGTGGGCCAGTACCATGGGGCTGCGCGGGAACGCGACCGCGATCGCGGTGCCGAGCCCGATGCGGGATGTGCTGGTGGATGCGACCGCCAGGGGCAGGAACGGGTCGTGTCGCGTCTCGGCCGACCAGATCGCGCCGAAGCCCATCTCCTCCGCTCTCCGCGCGTACCCGGACACCGCCCGGAGGTCGAACGTCATCAGGCCGATGTCGAGCTTCATGCTTCGTTCTCCAGATAAATCTCTGCATTACGACGCAGACCTGAAGGCTTTGCTCGAAGCAGCGGCGTGCCCGTGAAGCGGCGCCGGAGCGTCTCGTCGTCCATGGCCGCCATGGCCGTGGCGGCCGGAAACGGCGCGGCAGGCTCGAAGGCCGCCTCGCGGGTGACCGGCACCTTCCGGTTCCAGGGACAGACGTCCTGGCAGACATCGCAGCCGAACTGCCAGCCGGCCATTCCCGCGTGAGCCTCCGCGGCGATGTCCCCGCGATGCTCGATCGTGAGGTAGGACACGCAGCGCCGGGCGTCGAGCACGTAGGGAGCGACGAAGGCGTGCGTCGGGCAGGCGTCGAGGCAGGCGCGGCAGGTGCCGCAGCGGTCGGCGAGTGGCTCATCGTGGGCCAGCTCGGCGGTGGTCAGCAGCACGCCGATGAAGAACCAGGAGCCGAGCCGCGGGTGGAGCAGCATGGTGTTCTTGCCGATCCAGCCGAGGCCGGCCCGCGCGGCCAGGTCCCGCTCGAGCACGGGCCCCGTGTCCACGTAGCCGCGGCTGCGCGCCCCCGCGGCCTCGGCCAGGTACCCGGCGAGCCGCTCGAGCCGCGGACCGATGACGTCGTGGTAGTCACGGCCCCAGGCGTACCGGGCGACCGGCCGCCAGGAAGGGTCCGGCGGCTCGCCCTGGTAGTAGTTGAGCGCGACGCAAAGGGTCGAGCGGGCGCCGGGCAGGACCCGCGCGGGATCGAGGCGCTCCTCCAGCCGGCGCTCCAGATAACCCATGGTGCCGGCGTGGCCCGCCTCCAGCCAGCGACGGAGCGCGGGCCCGTGCTCGGGCGGCGCGGCCGGCCCCGCGGTCACGAGGTCGAAGCCCAGCTCGAGCGCGAGGGTCTTGACCGAATCGGTGAGCGCGGCCGCGAGCAAGCTCAATTCTTGCGGGCCTTCACCAGGAGGTGGCTGCGCGTGAGCGTGCGCCCGCCGGATTCCAGGAACGCGACGTAGCGAAACCAGCGGCCGTCCGCCTTCCAGCGATCCTCGAGCGCCACCGCGGCGGCCAGGCCTTCCTCGACCGAGTCGAACCGCCGCACCTCCCGCTCGACCTCGAGCGCCTCGACCGCGAAGCCCTGTGATTCAAGCGTTATACGCATGCGCACTTCGTTGTAGGCGAACCGGGAGACCTTGCCGGTCTCCTTCCACTGGTCCACGTGAAAGGACACCATGGCGAGGCAGGCGCCCGGGGCCAGGGCTCGCGCCGCGCGCTCGATGATGGCGTCCGAGGCGCAGAGGTGGGCGGTGACCAGGTCGGGCCGCCACGGCTCGTACGAATCGGCCTCGACGTCGGCCTCGTGGAACTCGACATTGGTGAGGCCCGCGGCCGCCGCGCGCCGGCGGGCTTCCTCGATGAGCGACGCGTCCCGATCGAGACCCACCACCCACGTCGCGGCGGGCGCGAGCGCCAGCGAGAGGCGGCCGGGGCCGCAGCCCACGTCGAGGATGCGGCTCCGGCCGAGCGGTTCCTGGGCGAGCAGATCGAGGAAGCGGGCGCTCACCCCGGGGGCCTGCAGCAGGCTCGGCATGCCCGGAAGCGCCCCGGCTACTCGGCCTTGAAGTACTTGGCCTCGGGGTGGTGGAAGACCAGCGCGGAGACCGACGCCTCCGGGTCCATCATGTACCCCTCGGTGAGCCCGAGGCCCACCTGCTCGGGGCGGAGCAGGTCGAACAGGATGCGCTGGTCGGCGAGATCCGGGCAGGCCGGATAGCCGAACGATACGCGGATGCCGCGGTAGTGCGCCTTGAGCTTGTCCGCGAGCGGCAGGCCGGGCGCATCCGGGAAGCCCCACTGGGTCCGCAGCCGGGCGTGGAGCATCTCGGCGAAGGCCTCCGCGGTCTCGATGGCCAGGGCCTGCAGCGCGTGGGACCGGAGGTACTGGCCTTCGTCCTTCCAGCGCTCGGCCAGGTCGCGCACCCCGGCGCCGCAGGTGACCGCGAAGAGCGCGACGTAGTCCTTCTCGCCGCCGCCCTGCTCGCGCACGTAGTCGGACAGGCAGAGCCGTTCGCCGGCGGCCTGGCGCGGGAAGTGAAAGCGCGCGACCTCCGCGCCCTCGTCGAAGAGCAGGAGATCGTCGCCCGCCGCCGCCGCCTCGTAGAACCGGTAGAGGCCGTTGGCCCGGATCAGCCCCTGCTCGACCGCCTCTCGCTCGAGCTGCTCGACCACCGCGTTGATCTCGACCGCCTTCGCATCACCCTGCTCGAGCAGCCGCGCCACCGCGCCCTTCACGCCCAGGTGGCGGCCCAGCAGCATCTGGAGGTTCAGGTACGGGAAGACGTGGGTGAGCGGGACGTTGCGCAGTACGTGGAGATCGAGGTCCGGCGGGGTCGGCACCGGCGCCGAGCGCGAGACGGCCGACCGGCTCGGCGCGGCCCCGGGCGCGGGTGCCACCGCCGCGGCCGTGGCCGCCTCGGAGCCCGCGCGCAGCGCGTCCTGATCGGCGCGCAGGCGCTCGACCAGCGCGTCCCGCGTGGTGGCGCCGAAGAGCCGGTTGGCCAGGTCGAGGCCGTCCATCGCGTCCTTGGCGTACAGCGTGAGGCCGCCGTACTCGCTGGCGATCCGCGTCGCGGTGAACTTGCGGGTCAGCGCCGCCCCGCCCACGAAGAGCGGGATCTCCACGCCCGCCGCGCGCAGGTCCTGGGCGGTGATCACCATCTGCTGCGCCGACTTGACCAGCAGCCCGGAGAGCCCGATCGCGTCGGGCTTGTGGCTGTGGTAGGCGGCGATCAGGTCCTCCGGCGGCACCTTGATCCCGAGGTTGACGATCCGGTAGCCGTTGTTCTTGAGGATGATCTCGACCAGGTTCTTGCCGATGTCGTGGACGTCGCCCTTCACGGTGGCGAGCACGATGGTCCCGCGCGAGGCGCTCTCGTCCTTCGCCATGAACGGCTCGAGGTAGGCCACGGAGGCCTTCATGGCTTCCGCGGACTGGAGCACCTCCGCCACGATGAGCTGGTTGTCGTTGAAGAGGCGTCCGACCTCCTCCATGCCTCGCATGAGCGGCCCGTTGATGATGTCGAGCGCGCTCTGCTCCTCCAGCTTGAGCGCCAGGTCGTCGAGCAGGCCCTCCTTGGAGCCTTCCACGATGCAGCGCGCCAGCCGCTCGTCCAGCGGCAGCTCGACGCCGGTGTCCTTGGGCGCCCGCGTGCGCCCGCGGAAGTGGGCGGCGAAGGCGGCCACCGGATCCGCCCCGCGCCAGTAGAGGAGGTCCTCGGCGAGCTTGCGCTCCTCCTCCGGGATCGAGGCGTAGCGCTCGAGCCGCTCGCTGTTGACGATCGCGTAGTCGAGGCCGGCCTTGGTGCACTCGTAGAGGAAGACCGCGTTCAGCACCTCGCGGCCGGCGGCGGGCAGGCCGAACGACACGTTCGAGATGCCGAGGATCGTCTTGCATCGAGGAAAGCGGGCCTTGATGCCCCGAACGCCCTCGATGGTCTCGACCGCGGAGCCGATGTAGTTGGCGTCGCCGGTGCCCACCGGAAAGACGAGCGGGTCGAAGATCAGATCGCGCTCGGGTACCCCGTACTTCCCGGTGAGCAGCTCGTGGCTGCGCTCCGCGATGGCCAGCTTACGCTGCCGGGTGACCGCCATGCCCTGCTGCTTGTCCTCGTCGATGCAGCCCACCACCACCGCGGCGCCGTAGGCGCGGATCAGCGGGACCACGAGCTCGAACCGCTCCTCGCCGTCCTCCAGGTTGATCGAGTTGACGAGGGCCTTGCCCTGGCACTTGCGCAGCGCCAGCTCGAGCACCCGGGCGTCGGTGGAGTCGATCATCAGCGGGGCCTTGACCTTGCGGGTCAGGAAATCCATGAAGCGGTCCATGTCGGCCGCCTCGTCGCGATCCGGGTTGGCGAGGCAGACGTCCAGCACCTGCGCCCCGCCCCGGACCTGCGCCCGCCCGATCTCGGAGGCCTCCTCGAACTTCTCCTCGACGATCAATTCCTTGAAGCGCCGCGAGCCGATCACGTTGGTACGCTCGCCCACGATGACCGGCCGCAGGTCCTCGCTCGGGTACACCGCCTCGATGCCGCTCACCGCGGGCGCCCGGTCCGCCGCGGGCACCCGGGGCACCCGCCCCGCCACCAGACCGGCCAGCGCGCGCGTATGGTCCGGAGTCGTCCCGCAGCAGCCGCCGACGACGTTCACCCAGCCCTCGTCCACGAAGCGGCGCATCTTGTGGGCCAGACTCTCCGCGGTTTCTTCATAGTGGCCGTGCTCGTCGGGCAGGCCCGCGTTCGGGTAGACCGTGACGAAGCAGGTGGCCACCTCCGAGAGCGTGCGCAGGTGGTCGGTCATGAACTCGGGGCCGGTGGCGCAGTTGAGCCCGATCGAGAAGAGGCCCAGGTGCTCGAGCGAGGCGTACAGCGCGTCCACGTCCTGCCCGGCCAGCATGGTGCCCATGGGCTCGACGGTGCCGCTCACCATGAGGGGGAGGCTGACGCCGGCCTCGGCCATCGCCTGCCGCACCCCGATCGCCGCCGCCTTGACGTTGAGGGTATCTTGGCAGGTCTCGAGCAGCAGCGCGTCCACCCCGCCCTCGATTAGGGCGCGCGCCTGGCGATAGTAGCCGTCGCGCACCTCCTCGAAGGTCACGTTCGCGGTGACGGTGATGGTCCGGGTGCCCGGGCCCATCGCTCCGAGGGCGAAGCGCGGCCGATCCCCCGTGAAGGCCCGGTCCACGGCCGCGCGGCAGATTCGGGCGGCGGCCAGGGTGATGTCGTGGCAGCGATCGGCCAATCCATATTCGGCCAGTACATACGGGGCGCACCCGAAGGTATTGGTCGAGATCAGGTCGGCGCCTGCCTCCAGATAGGCCGCATGGATGTCGGCGACGACGTCGGGCCGCGTGAGGTTGAGCTGCTCGTTGCAGCCTTCGTACTTGGGCCCGCCGAAATCGGCGGCGGTGAGCCCCCGGTTCTGGATCATGGTGCCCATGGCGCCGTCCAGGACCAGGATGCGTTGCCGCATCAGGTTGTCCAGGAGGACGGAGCGCTCGGGAATGGCCATGGGGTCATTCTAGCGCATGCGCGCGGCCGGCTAGCGCGCGCGGAGCCGGCTGGCGTCGGCTGGCGCAGCCGTGGTCTACGGCCGTGCGGCCCGACGCGTGGTCAGCCGCGCTTCTTGCGGGCCCGGACGTCCACCACCCCGGGCCGGCGGCGAGGATCCTCGCCCCGCGGGAAGATCTGGGTCTTCTGGACCTTCTGGGTGCCCGTGGTGGGCAGGCTCTCGACGAACAGGACCCAGCCGGGCGCCTTGAAGTATGCGAGGCGCTCGAGGCAGTGGTCGCAGAGGCGCTCGGCCAGGGCCCGGTCGGCCGTGGCGCCGGGCATCGGGACGACGCAGGCCAGGACTTCTTCCTCGCGGATCTCGTCAGGCACCGCCACCACCGCCACCTGGGCGACATCCTCGTGGGTCTGGAGCGCGGCCTCGACCTCCGCGGCGGCGATGTTCTCCCCCGAGCGCCGGATGATGTTCTTCTTGCGGTCCACGAAGACCAGCATGCCGTCGGCGGTCCGGCGCACCACGTCACCGGTGTGGAACCACTCCCCCCGCCACGCCTCGCGCGTGGCGTCGTCGTTCTTGAGGTAGCCCGCGAAGAACCCGTGGCGTGGACCTTCGGGCCCGCCCCAGCGTACGAGCAGCTCCCCTTCCGCCTCGGGCGCCACCTCGCGGTCCCGGTCGTCCACGAGCCGGGCCTCGAAGCCGCCCCGGGCCCGCCCGAAGGCGCGCGTGTGGATCGCGCGGGGCTCGATGCAGTCGGCGAAGATCCGACCGGTCTCGGTCATGCCCCAGACCTCGACCAGTGGGAACCCGAAGCGCCGCTCGAAGGCCTCGTGGAGCTGCGGCTCGACGCCCGCGCCGAGCCCCGCCTTCACCCGGTGCGCGGTCTCCTCCGGCACCGGGTCCTGGTTGAGGAGGAGCGGCGGCATCACGCCCAGGTAGTGGATGATGGTCGCGCGCGTGGCCGCGACGTCGCGCCACCAGCGCCGCGGGCTGAAGCGCTCCGGCAGGACCAGGCAGTTGGCGGTGAGGATCGCGCAGGTCGCGGTCACCGCCTGGCAGTTCATGTGAAAGAGCGGCAGCGGGTTGAGGAACCGCTCGCGCCGCGGCTCGATGGCGAGCCGCCCGCCGAGGTCGCGATACCAGGCTCCCGCGTTCAGGTAGTAGAAGTTGCTCAGCACGCAGCCCTTGGGCCGGCCGGTCGTGCCGGAGGTGTAGAGCAGGCCGCATTCGGTGTCGAGCCCGGGCGCCCCGCGGCGCGGCGCGGGGCCGGGGCGCGGCAGCGAGTCCGGCCACGCGCCCGCGTCCACCACCGGGAGCGGCTTCGCCCGTTCATTGGCCACCGCCTCGAGCGCGGCCACGCGCTCGGTGATGGACACGGCCAGGTCCGCCTCCGAGTGCTCCATCTGGTAGGCCAGCTCGTCGTGACGGTAGTCCGGGTTCACGGGCACCACGCCACAGCCGAGGGCGTTCACCGCCAGGTAGTGGAAGAAGAATTCCGGACGGTTCTCGAAGAGCAGCGCGACGCGATGGCCGTGTCCGTAGCCGGCCGCCGCGTAGGCGTCCTTGAGGCGGAGCACTTCCGCCCGCACCGCCTCGTAGGTCAGCTCGACGCCGTCCGGATGATAGGCGCGGCCCGGGGCGGGCGTCGCGCACAGGAACGATTGCCCCGGCGCGGCCGTCGCGGTCGTCATGAAGGTGTCGAACACGGTCTGCACGGCTTCCGACTCTCGCCGATACCGTCCACGCTGTCAATTCCGGCGCGCCGCTGAGGTATACTCCGGACGCGACGATGGACAGACCGCTCGGCTCCCCGCTGCGCCGGGGGGAAGATCCTGCCCTTCCGATCCGCTAGGAGCTCATCAGGAGGAGTCATGGCGTCGGATCCGATCACCGTCTCCGTCATCCAGCACCGCCTCGAGTCCATCGTGCAGGAAATGGGCGAGGCCATGCTCCGTACCGCCTACTCCCAGATTCTCAACTCGAGCCGCGACTTCTCCACCGCGGTCTTCGACACACGCGGGCGTCTCGCGGCCCAGGCCGAGCACGTGCCGATCCACGTGGGCGCCCTGCCCTGGGCGGTGTCCTCGGTGGCCGACTTCTTCAGGGACCGCATCGCCCCCGGCGATCTCTTTCTCCTCAACGATCCGTATCACGGCAACAATCACCTGCCCGACCTCACGGTGCTGCTGCCCGTCTTCGTGGGCGACCGGCCGGTGTTCTGGTCCATCAACCGGGCGCACCAGCACGACATCGGCGGGGCCACCCACGGGGCCTACAATCCGGGCGCCACCGAGATCTGGCAGGAAGGCATCCGCATCACCCCGCTCAAGCTCTACGACCGCGGCGTGCTGCGGGACGACGTGCTGCAGATGGTCGCGACGAACGTGCGCCACCCGCGCGACTTCCAGGGCGACCTGCGCGCCATGATGGGCTCGGCCCGCATCGGGGAGCGGCGGCTCCTGAAGCTGGTGGAGGAGTACGGGCTCGAGACCGTGCTCGAGACCATCGGAGAGATCCTCGACGGGGCCGAGCGGCAGACCCGCCAGTGCATCGGCACTTGGAAAGACGGGGTGTACAAGGGTGAAGCGATTCTGGACGACGACGGGCACGGCATCGAGGACGTTTACATCCGCGCCACCGTCACCAAGCGGGGCGACTCGCTCACGGTGGACCTCACCGACTCGCACGACCAGGTGATCGGCTTCGTCAACTCGGCCTTCCCCAACACGATGTCCGCGGTGCACATGGCGCTGGCCTACTTGATCGACCCGCGCACGCCCAAGAACGAGGGCACGTTCCGCCCGGTCACCGTGAAGGCCCGGCAGGGCACGGTGGTGTGGCCCTACCCGCCCGCGCCGGTGACGCTCTCCACGAACCACTGCGCGCAGGAGATCGCGGAGGCCATGATCAAGGCGCTCGCCGGAAGCTGCCCGGACCGGGTGCTCGCGGGCTGGTCGCGCCGCTTCCGCATCGCCATCTCGGGCACGAATCCGCGGAACAAGCGCAAGTTCATCTGGCATCTCTTCCACGCCCGCGGCGGCGGCGGCGCGTCCTCCGCGGGCGACGGCTGGGAGACCGCCGGCGAAGGCCAGGCGGCCGGCGGCATCAAGTTCGGCAGCGTCGAGGTTGCCGAGACGCGCTTTCCGCTCTTCTTCAAGCGACACGAGTTCCGCACGGACTCCGCGGGCGACGGCCGCTACCGCGGAGGGGTGGGGTCGGTGCTCGAGCTGCGGATGGAGACCACCGAGCCCGCGCTCGGCAATACCGCGGGCGACGGCGTCCGCTACCCGGCCTACGGGGTGCTGGGCGGCAAGGACGGGCTCCCCCATCGCTACCGGATGCTCTCGCGGGGCAAGACGCGCGTGCTGAAGACGAAGGAGGTCGGCATCGCGATCCCGCCGGGTGCCGTCTTCCTGGTCGAGTCCATGGGCGGGGGCGGCTACGGGCCGCCCGCGCGCCGCCTCCCCGAGGCGCGCGCCGCCGACCGGGCCAACGGCTTCGTCTCCGAATCGGAGAGCGGGCAACGCCGGTCTTCCGCTTCCCGCGCGAGGCCGTAGCATGTGGCGGGTAGGAATCGACGTCGGGGGAACCTTCACCGACCTGGTCGGCGTGGACGACGCCGGGCGCGTGAGCCTCGCCAAGTCGGCGTCCACTCCCGCGGATCCGTCCATCGGCGTGATGGACGGCCTGGGCCTGCTGGCTGCCGAGCTCGGCACCGACCTGGCCGGGCTGCTGGCGGACACCGGCGTGATCGTGCACGGCACCACGGTGGCCACCAACGCCCTGCTCGAGCGCAAGGGCGCCACCGTGGGGATGCTGACGACCGCGGGGCACCGCGACGTCATCGAGATGCGCGAGGGTCTCAAGGACGACCGCTACAACCTGCGCATGGCGCCGCCTCGGCCCCTGGTGCCGCGCGAGCGACGCCTGGACGTGACCGAGCGGCTCCGCTTCGACGGCAGCGTGGAGACGCCGCTCTCGAGGACGTCCGCCGAGGCCGCGATCCGCCGGCTGGGCGCGGCCGGGGTCGGCGCGGTCGCGGTCTGCTACCTGCACTCGTACCGCGATCCACGCCACGAGCGGGAGACCCGGAAGCTGCTCGCCCGCCTCCTGCCCGGCGCCTACGTGTCGCTCTCCTCCGAGGTGCTCGCGCAGATCAAGGAGTACGAGCGCTTCTGCACCACCGTGGTGAACGCCTACGTGGGCCCGGTGCTCGGCCGCTACCTGGGCAGCCTGGGCTCGCGGCTGCGCAAGGCCGGCTATCCGGGCGACGTGCTGATCATGCAGTCGCACGGCGGGGTCGCGACCATTCCGGACTCGGTGCGTCTGGCCGCCGGCGCGGTGCTCTCGGGTCCGGCCGGCGGCATCGCGGGCAGCCGCCACGCGTCGCGCCTGATCGGCGAGGGCAACCTCATCACCTTCGACATGGGCGGGACCAGCACCGACATCGCGCTGCTCGAAGGCGGCGAGCCGCATCTCACCGGCGACAAGGCGGTGGGCGCCAGCAAGATCGCGCTGCCGAGCATCGACATCCACACACTGGGGGCGGGCGGCGGCTCGATCGCCCGGGTGGACGCGGGCGGCATCCTCCACGTGGGGCCGGAGAGCGCGGGGGCCGTGCCCGGGCCGGCCTGCTACGGGCGCGGGGGCGCTGCGGCCACCGTCACCGACGCCAACCTGGTCCTGGGGCTGCTCGACCCGGCCGGGTTTCTCGGCGGGCGCGCGCTCCTCGACCCGGCGGCGGCGGCGGCCGCGGTGGAGGGGGTGGCGGCGCGTCTCGGGCTGGGGCTGCTGCCGGCGGCGGAAGGCATCCACCGGGTGGTCAACACGAACATGGCGGAGGGCATCCGCCTGGTGTCGGTGCGGCAGGGTGCGGATCCGCGGCGCTTCACGCTGCTCTCGTTCGGCGGCGCGGCGGGGCTGCATATCACCGAGGTCGCGCGGATGCTCGAGATCACCCGGGTGGTGGTGCCCCGCGTGGCCTCGGTGCTCTCGGCCTGGGGCATGCTGGCCACCGACCTGCGCTACGAGTTCGTGCGGACGCACGTGGGCGAAGCCGGCCAGGTCGGCGCGCGGCGGCTGCGCAAGCTCTTCGCCGAGATGGAGGCCGAGGGACGGCGCCGCCTCGGCGCGTCGTTCGCGGGCCGGGTGGACGCGCGCCGCTCGGTGGACATGCGCTATGGCGAGCAGACCTTCGAGATCCAGGTGCCGCTCGACGGGGTGGACATGGAGGCGGCCGACCTCATGGAGCAGGTGGTCGAGCGGTTCCACAAGCGCCACGAGGAGCTCTACACCTACAGCGCGCCGGGCCAGGACGTAGTGCTGGTCAACGTGCGGGCCGCCGTGATCGGGCGGCTCCCGGCCTTGCCCGCCGAGCCGTCGCGGCGGCTGCGCGCCGCGGCCGCGCCGCGGAGTCGTCGCGTGTACCTCGAGCGGTGGACGGAGGTGCCGGTCCACACGATGGACGGGCTGCCGGAGGGCCAGGAGGTCAAGGGCCCCGCCATCTTCGAATCCGCCACCACCACCGTGCTGATCCGGGCGAGCGAGCGCGCGGTGGTGACCGCGGAGGGGTGGCTGGATATCCGGCTGGGGTAGCCGGGCCGCACCCCTCACCCCCAGACCACCCCTGACCTTCTTGATTGCTCGCCTCGGCTCCGGCTTCGGCTCGCCCTGCGGCCCTCTCCCCTGAGGGGAGAGGGGAATAGGGTGGGGACAACCTACGTATAGGCGCCGACCGAGGCGTTGGAGACGGTCGCGGCGTACTTGGCGAAGACGCCGGTCGTGAAGCGCGGCCTGGGCGCCTTCCACTTGACCAGGCGCTTCCGGATCTCGGAGGCCGGCACTTCCAGGTCGAGACGCCGCTTCTTCACGTCGATATCGATCGTGTCGCCGTTCCGCACCGCCGCGATGGGCCCGCGGTCGGCCGCCTCCGGCACGATGTGGCCGATCATGAAGCCGTGGGTCGCGCCCGAGAAGCGGCCGTCGGTCATCAGGGCCACGCTCTCCCCGAGTCCCGCGCCCTGCAGCGCGCCCGAGACGTGCAGCATCTCGCGCATGCCCGGCCCGCCCTTGGGCCCTTCGTAGCGGATCACGATCACGTCGTTGGGCTTGATCCGGCCCTTCTTGATGGCCTGGAACGCGTCCTCCTCGACCTCGAAGACCCGCGCCGGTCCGCGGTGCGAGTACTTCTTCTGGCCGGAGAGCTTGATCACGCAGCCGCCGGGGGCCAGGTTGCCGCGGAGGATCGCGATGCCGCCCTCGGACTTGAGCGCCCGGGCGAGCGGCTTGATCACCTGCTGGCCCGCGGGCTCCACCGCCGCCTTGACCTCCTCGCCGATCGTCCGGCCGGTCACCGTCTTCTCGCTCCCGTGCAGGCGGCCGGCCTCGAGCAGGCGCTTGCCCACGACGGCCATGCCGCCCGCGTCGTACATCTCGGGCGCGGTGTAGTTGCCCCAGGGCTTCAGGTCGGCGAGCACCGGGGTCTTGCGCGAGATCCGGTCGAAGTCCTCGATCGCGAGCTTCACGCCGAAGTCCCGGGCGGTGGCCATCAGGTGCAGCACCGCGTTGGTGGAGCCGCCGGTAGCCATGACCCCCGCGATGGAGTTCTCGAAGCTCTTGCGCGTCACGATCTTGCGCGGGGTCAGTCCCTTGCGCACGAGGTCCATGACCAGCGTGCCCGACTTGAAGGCCACCTCTTCCTTCAGCGGGTCGGTGGCCGGGATGTCGTTCCAGCCCATCGGGGACATGCCGAGCATCTCGTAGGCGGTGGCCATGGTATTGGCGGTGAACTGCCCGCCGCAGGCGCCCGCGCCGGGGCAGGCATGGTCCTCCACGTCCTTGAACTGCTCGAGCGAGATCTTCCCCGCGTTGTAGGCGCCGATCGCCTCGAACACGTCCTGGATGGTCAGGTTGCGGTTCGCGAACGGCCCGGTGGAGCCGGCGCAGCGGCCGAACATGATCGAGCCGCAGTAGAGCATGAGGCTCGGGATGTCGAGCCGGCCCAGCACCATCGTCATCGCCGGGATCGTCTTGTCGCAGCCGGAGATGGTCACGATGCCGTCGAACATGTGGCTGCGGGCCACCAGCTCCACCGAGTCGGCCACGACCTCACGGCTGATGAGCGAGCCCTTCATCCCCTCGGTGCCCATCGTGATGCCGTCGGTGATCGAGATCGTGTTGACCTCGATCGGCGTGCCGCCCGCCGCCCGGATCCCCTGCATGACCTGCTCGGCCAGCTTCCGGTGGTTCCAGTTGCAGGGCATGGTCCCGATCCAGCAGTGGGCCACGCCGATCTGGGGGCGCGAGAGATCCTCGTCGTTGAAGCCCACCGCCTTCATCATGGCGCGGGCGGCGGAGCGATCGGTGCCTTCGAGGAGAACGCGGCTGTGCTTGCGAGGATCGACGGCCATCGGAGACTCCTTTGTCGTGGGCTTGGTCCGGGGAATTCTACAGCAGGTCGCGGAGCGGGACCAGCGCGTAGCCCCGCCGCCGGAGATCCGCGATCAGCGCGGGCAGGTACTCGACGAGACGGGTCCCCGCCCCCGGCACGCCGTCGGCGTCGTGCAGGTCGTAGATGGCGCCCGCCCGGGCGCGCGCGCCGCCGCGCCACGCCTGCTCCATGGGATCCACCGGCCGCCGGCTCTCCGGCTGCACCGTCCAGAACACGCACGGCGTCTCGAGGCGGCGCAGCGCGCCGAACATGGCAAGGTTGCTCTTGCCCCACGGCGGCCGGAAGAAGCGCGGCGGCGCGCCCGCGGCCTGGGTGATGGCGGCGTGCCCGTCGCCGATCTCCCGCTCGGTGCGGTCGGGCCCGCAGCGCCAGAGACTGGTGTGGCTCCAGGTGTGGTTGCCGAGGTCGTGTCCGGCTTGCGCGATGCGGCGGGCCACCGCGGGGGCGTGCGCGGCGCGCCGGCCGATCATGAAGAAGGCGCCGCGCACGTCCTCGCGCTCCAGGATGTCGAGCACGCGCGGCGTGGACGAAGGATCCGGCCCATCGTCGAAGGTCAGCGCGACGGCCCGGCGGGCCCGCGGGCCGCGCCACACGCTGGCCAGGGTCAGGAGGTGCGAGCCCCAGGTATAGGCGCCCCAGGCGACGGGCGCCGCCCCCGCCATCAGCCAGGCCGCGCGCTTCACACGGGCCGCTTGGCCACGAGCAGGGTGAGCCGCCCGCTCTGCACGACCTCGTCGTGCTGGTTCAGGATGCGGCGTTCCTCGACGACGACGCCGCCCTCCTTCATCGAGCGCTTCGCGACCGTCTTGGACACGCTGCGGATCGTGTCGCCCACCCGGGTGGGCCTGAGGAACCGCCACTCGAAGCCCATGAACGCGAGGACGACGAGGGGCGGCTGGGGCACCCGCCAGCCGAGGCCGGAGGACAGGCAGAGGGGAAGCAGCTCCGGGATCGTGCCCGGCTCCCCCGGCCGGGCCGTCGTCAGCGAGGCGAAGAGGGCGGCGTGCGTCTCGGTGAGCGTCATGGCGGGCGTCTCGAGCGGCACGCCGGTCTGCACGTCCTCGAAGTAGACCCGGCCCGCCGGCTGGCTCGATGTCACGTCGCGCGCTCAGGCCGGCCGGCGGCCCACCAGGTGATCCGTCTCACCTTCCTGGACGATCTCGCCCCGCTGGTTGACCACGCGCCGCGCCACCGTGACCACGCCCCAGCCCGGCTGCTCGCCGTCGCGCTTGGCGGTGACCTGGGCCTGGACGTGGATGGTGTCGCCGATCTTGATCGGTCCCTTGAACTTCCACTTCACCGCGGCCAGAGGCCCGGTGACCTGGGCGGTGACCACCCGGTCCAGGAGGCCCTGCTGGATGGACAGCCCGAGAAGCCCGTGGGCGATCCGCTCGCCGAACTGCGAGGCCTTCATGTGCTCGGCGTCGGTGTGCAGCACGTTGTAGTCGCCGCTCAACCCCGCGAAGATGACCACGTCCGCCTCGGTCACGGTGCGGCCGGGCGAGGTGTACTCCTCCCCGACCGGGATGTCCTCGAAGTGCACGGCAGCTTGACCAGTCACGGGGCGCTAGGATAGCACGCGAGGGAGGCGGGGCCGGCACGCCTGTTTCCCCCGAGGGCGCGGCGCCCTGTGCTATCCTTGCCGCGCTCACGGCCGCGCCCGAACCCAGCGGCGGGATCGTCCACCACACCACGGAGGTGCCACATGGAAGGTCGCAGGCGGTTCATCCTGAAGGGAGCCACGCTGGTCGCCGCGGGGGCGGCCGCCACGGTGGCCGACGCGCCCAACGTCATCGCGCAGCCGCGAGTCCAGTGGCGGATGCCGAGCTTCTTCTCGGCCGGCGCCGACATCGCCCTCGGGGCATCCCAGAAGCTGGCGAAGATGGTCGAGGAAATGTCGGGCGGCAAGTTCAAGATCCAGATCTTCGCGGCGGGCGAGCTGATGCCGGCGGCCGGCGTCTTCGACGCCTGCTCGCAGGGCACCGTGGAGGGCTACAGCGCCGCCGCCTACTACTGGCCGGGCAAGGAAGTGGCGACGCAGTGGTTCACCGCCATGCCCTTCGGCCTCAACCCGCAGGGCACCTACGCCTGGTACTACTACGGCGACGGCATCAAGCTCTGGGAGGAGACCTACGCCCCCTTCAACCTGGTCCCCCGCCCGTCCGGCGCCACCGGCCCGCAGATGATGGGCTGGTTCCGCAAGAAGCTGAACACGGTGGCCGATCTCAACGGGCTCAAGATGCGCATCCCCGGGCTCGGCGGGAAGGTCTACGCGAAGTTCGGGACCTCGGTCGTCCTGCTGCCGCCCGGAGAGATCTACACCGCGCTCGAGCGCGGCGTCATCGACGCGGCGGAGTGGGTGGGGCCGTACGAGGACATGAAGATGGGCTTCCATCAGATCGCCCGCTACTACTACTATCCGGGCTGGCACGAGCCCGGGACGACGGGCGAGCTGGTCTTCAACAAGAAGGCGTACGACGCGCTGCCGGTGGACTACCGGCGCATGCTCGACTACAGCACGCAGGCGCTGAACACGCTGGTCTTCATGGAGTACTACACCAAGAACGCCCAGAACCTCCAGAAGCTGCGGACCGATTTCAAGACCAAGGTCGAGTTCACCCGGCTTCCGGCCGCGATGCTCAAGGAGATCAAGAAGGCGGCCCTGGACGTCGTGAAGGAAGAGTCGGAGAAGAGCCCGCAGGCGAAGAAGGTCAACGCCTCCTACCAGAAGTTCATGCCGCTGGTCGGCGAATGGGGCGAGATCTCGGAGGGCTCCTACTTCAGTCTGCTCTCCTAGCGCCCTTCGGCACGGGCTCGATGGGGCGGAGGCCAACACGGCTCCGCCCCTTGTCCTTTTCCGCCGACTCGACTCGCCTACCAGAAGCTGCGGAAGAGTGTGATGACCTCGGTCACGAGCTCCGGATGGCTGGCCACGATCGCCAGCCCGATCATCTGGAGGCCCACGAACGGCAGGACTCCTCGGTAGATCTGGGGTGTGGTGACCTCGGGCGGTGCGACCCCGCGCAGGAAGAAGAGGGCGAAGCCGAAGGGGGGGGTCAGGAAGGACGTCTGGAGGTTCATCCCGATCAGCACTCCGAGGAACACCGGGTCGAACCCGAAGTGGGTGACGAGCACCGGCGTCAGGATCGGGACGTGGATGAAGCAGATCTCGAAGAAGTCGATGAAGAAGCCCAGGAAGAAGATCATGGACATGACCAGAGCCAGCACCCCATAGGGACCGAAGGGCAGGCTCTTGAGGGATTCCTGGACCAGGTGATCGCCGTTGAGGCCCCGGAAGACCAGCCCGAAGCAGTTGGCGCCGACGAGGATGATGAACCCGAGGCTGGTGATCCGGGTCGTGGTCTGCATCACGGCGCGGAACATGTCCATCGTGAACCGGCCCTTGATGAGCGTGAGGGCGACCCCGCCCGCGGCCCCCACCGATGCCGCCTCGGTCGGGGAGGCGATGCCCATGAAGATCGAGCCGAGCACCCCCACGATCAGCACCAGGGCCGGGATCAGGGCAACGGTTACGCGCCTGAGGGCGTCGACCCGGAAGGCGGCGAGCTCGGCGGCCGGGACCGGAGGCGCCAGCCCGGGCTTCACGCGCGAGAGGATGACCAGGTACGTGATGTAGAGGCCGACCAGGATGAGGCCCGGCACCACCGCGCCGATGTAGAGGTCTCCCACCGGCACGCCCATGATGTCGCCGAGGAGGATCAGGATCACGCTCGGGGGGAGGATCTGTCCCAGAGTGCCCGAGGCGCAGATGGTGCCGCAGGTCAGCTCATTGCTGTATCCACGCCGCATCATGGTCGGCAGCGAGATCAGCCCCATGGTGATGACGCTGGCGCCCACGATGCCGGTGGAGGCCGCGAGGATGGCTCCCACCACCACCACCGAGATGGCGAGCCCGCCCCGCATCTTGCCGAAGAGCAGACCCATCGTCTCGAGCAGCTCCTCGGCGAGCCCCGATTTCTCCAGCGCGACGCCCATGAAGACGAAGAGGGGTACCGCGAGGAGGGTGAAGTTCGTCATCGTGCCCCAGATCCGGATGGGCAGGATGTCGAAGAAGTTCGGCTGGAACAACCCGAGGGCCACCGCGATGGCGCCGAAGAAGAGGCCGGTGAAGGTCAGGCTGAAGGCCACCGGGAAGCCGAAGAAGAGAAACGCGATCATCCCCACAAACATGAGCGCGGCCAGGGTCTGATCGAGGGGCGGCATCACTCAGCGGTTCTGCTTGGCTCGGCTCGCGGGCTGCTCCCAGCCGCGCGCGACGTAGAAGCGCTTGATGATCTCCGAGACACCCTGGACCATCAAGATGACGAAGCCGATGATGATCACGCTCTTGAGCGCCCACCGTGCCGGGATGCCGCCGGGGTCGGGTGAGCTCTCCCAGACGGACCAGGAGTTCCGCACGAAGGGCCAGCTCGTGTAGACGACCAGGAGGCACGAGGGAAAGAAGAAGACGAGGAAGAGGATGAAGTCGAACCAGGCCTGACGCCTCGGCGGCAGCCTGGAGTACACGATGTCCACCCGGACGTGCTCGTCGTGCAGCAGCGTGTACCCGGCCGCCAGGAGATAGACGGCGCCGAAGAGGTACCACTCGAGCTCCTGGGTGAACACATAGGTCCGACGCATGGTGTAGCGCATGACCACGTCGGTGAACACCACGGCGACCATGAGCGTGGTGAGCCAGGAGACGGCCCGGCCGAATCGCTCCTGGACGGCGTCGATCTTCCGGGCCAGGTCCCTCAGCACACGAACAGGCCTCCGCGACATCGAGGATGAGCGCGTAGCTGCGGGACTATGGCACGGCGCTTCGAGCCCGTCAAGCCGGGCTTGTGGTATCCTTGGCGCGCTCGTGACGCCGTTGCCGCGTCGACGACGGCTCCCCCACTACACCACGGAGGTGCGATATGGAAGGTCGCAGGCGGTTCATCCTGAAGGGCGCGACGCTGGCGGCTGCGAGCGCGGCGGCTGCGACGGTGAACGCTCCCAACGTCATCGCGCAGCCGAAGTTCCAGTGGCGCATGGTGACCACCTGGCCCAAGGGACTGGCGACGCTCCACGGCGCCGCGGTCCGGTTCTCGCAGATGGTGGAGAAGATGAGTGACGGGCGGCTGAAGATCCAGGTCTTCGCGGGCGGTGAGCTGGTCCCGCCGCTCCAGAGCTTCGACGCGGTGACCGGCGGGACCGTGGAGATGGCCCATTCCGCCGCCTACTACTGGGCGGGCAAGACCCCGGCCTGCCAGTGGTTCGGGGCGGTGCCCTTCGGGCTCAGCGCGCAGGGCATGAACGCGTGGTTCTACGAGGGCGGCGGCATCAAGCTCTGGGAGGAGGTCTACGCGCCCTTCGGGCTCACCGCTCGGCCCTGCGGGAACACCGGCATCCAGATGGCGGGGTGGTTCAAGAAGAAGATCAATACCATCGACGACTACAAGGGGCTCAAGATGCGCATTCCCGGCCTGGGCGGTAAGGTGGTCGCCAAGGCCGGCGGCACCGTGGTTCTCCTCGCGGGGGGCGACATCTTCCCCGCCCTCGAGCGCGGCGTCATCGACGCCACCGAGTGGGTCGGTCCCGAGGACGATCTCAAGCTCGGCCTGCACAATGCGGCCCGGAACTACTACTATCCCGGCTGGCACGAGCCGGGCACCGTGGAGGAGGCCTTCTTCAGCAAGAAGGCCTACGACCCGCTCCCGGCGGATCTCAAGAACATCGTGGACTACGCCGCCCAGGCCAACAACGCGCACGTGCTCGCCGACTACAACGTGCGGAACGCCCAGGGTCTTCAGAAGATCCTCACCGAGATGAAGGGCAAAGTCGAGGTGCTCCAGCTCCCGGACAGCGTCCTCAAGGCACTGAAGCCCCTGGCCGACGCGACCCTCGAGGAGGAAGCCGGCAAGGATCCGATGGCCAAGAAGGTTCACGAGGCGTTCAAGAAGTTCCGCAAGCTCTACAACGACTGGGACAAGGTCAGCGAGAGTCCCTACCAGCGCCTCATCGCCAGCGTCTGACCCGCATCGGCGGGGGCGGCGGCAGGACGACAGCGGGGCGGGCCCGAGTTCGGGCTCGCCCCGTTTGCGTTTCGCGGCGCGGGCGTCGCCCGCCCGATCTCACCTGAAGACCAAGCGGGGCAGCCAGGTCGCGACGCTCGGGAAGAACGCCACGATGAGGAGGCCGATCAGCTGGAGGATGACGAAGGGCAGGATGCCGCGGTAGATCTGGCCGGTCGTGACCTCGGGGGGAGCCACGCCCCGGAGGTAGAAGAGGGCGAACCCGAAGGGCGGCGTGAGGAAGGAGGTCTGCAGATTGATGCCGAGGAGGATGCCGTACCAGAGCGGGTCGAAGCCCATCTGGATGAGGACCGGCGAGATCACCGGGAGGTGGATGAAGGCGATCTCGATGTAGTCCAGGAAGAAGCCGAGGACGAACACCACCGCCATCACCATCCAGAACACGACCTGCGGATCGAGCCCCGAGCCGGCCACGTACTTCTCGATGAGGAGGTCGCCGCCCATCCCGCGGAAAGCCAGCCCGAACGCGGTGGCGCCGACCAGGATGATGAAGACCATGCTGGTCAACCGCGTGGTGACGTCCATGGTCTCCTTCACCATCTGCACGCTGAACCGATTGTTCAGCCAGGTGAGGCCGAGGGCGCCGGCGGCGCCCACCGCCGCGGCCTCGGTGGGGGTCGCGATGCCGAAGAAGATGGAGCCGAGCACCGCCACGATCAGGGCGAGCGGCGGGATCAGGGCCCGATTCACCCGCCGCATCAGCTCGGCCCGCGAGGTCTTCGCCCGCTCCGCGGCGGGGATCGGGGGCACCAGGTCCGGCCGGAAGATCGCGATGCCGGTCACGTAGAGCACGTACAGGCCGGAGAGGATGAGCCCCGGGATGAGGGCCCCGAGGAAGAGATCGCCGACGGAGACGCCCAGGATGTCGCCGACCAGGACCAGCACGATGCTGGGGGGGATGATCTGCCCGAGGGTGCCGGAGGCGCAGATGATGCCGCTGGCCAGCCCCTTCTGATAGCCACGGCGGATCATGGTCGGCAACGAGATCAGTCCCATCGTGGTCACGGTCGCGCCCACGATGCCGGTGGTGGCGGCGAGGAGGGTCCCCACCACGACCACCGAGATGGCGATGCCTCCCGGCAGGCGCCCGAACACCAGCGCCATCGTCTCCAGCAGGTCCTCCGCCAGCCCCGAGCGCTCGAGCATCACCCCCATGAAGATGAAGAGCGGGACCGCGATCAGGGTGAGGTTGCCCATCACGCCGAAGACGCGGAGCGGCAGCAGGTTGAAGAAGCCCAGTCCGAAGGCGTAGAGGCCGAAGAGCAGCGCGGTGCCGCCGATCGTGAAGGCGATCGGGTAGCCCAGGAGGATCAGCACCGTGAACACCACGAACATGATTACGGGCAGGAACTCGGTCACCGAGCCGCCCTCCGGGAGCGGAGGGCGTCGAAGTCCTTGATCAGCTCGGAGACCCCCTGCAAGGCCAGGAGGAGGAAGCCGACCGGGATGACCGCCTTCAGGACGAATCGGCCCGGTAGCCCTCCCGGATCCGGCGACCCCTCGAGCACCCGGACCGAGGCCACGACGAAGGGGATGGACGAGTAGATCAGGAGAAAGCAGGTCGGGAACAGGAACAGCAGGCCCCCGATGAGGTTGGTGACGGCCTTGGTCCGATCGGACTGGCGCGCGTAGATGATATCCACCCGAACGTGGTCCTTCTTGAGGTGCGCGTACCCTGCCGCCAGCAGGAACAGGACCGCGAAGATGTGCCACTCCGCCTCCTGGACGAAGACGAAGCTCGTCCGGAAGAGGTAGCGCATCACGACGTCGGTGGTCGTGACCAGCACGAGCAGGAGCGTGAGGAGCCGGACGCTCCTGCCGACGCGGTCGTTGACCGCATCCACCACACGGGACAGCCCTCGCAAGAAGCCCACCCGAGACCTCCTGTGCTGGGGTTCGGTTCTTCGCCGGCCGCGGGGACCTCCGCCAGTCGCGCGGGGATGCTATCCGGCCCCGGGACCCCGCGTCAAGCCTCATGAGAATTGACTTCCCTCCTGACAGGCACTTAGAATCAGACCGACCAGTCGGTCTGGTCCAGTCGAACCGGCCACTCGAACCCGGAGGTCACCATGGCCGTTGCCGTACCCGCACCACCCCGACTTCGCGATCCCGCGCTCCACCCGATCTGGGAGAAGGTGCAGGCCGGAGAGCGCCTCTCCCGCGAGGACGGCCTCGTCCTCTTCAGCACCGACGATCTGCACGGCGTGGGCCGGATGGCCGACTTCTTCAAGTCACGGCTGCACGGCGATCAGGTCTTCTTCGTGCTGAACCGGTACATCAACCCCACCAACGTATGTGTGCTCTCCTGCAGCTTCTGCGACTTCGCCCGCAAGAAAGGACAGGAGGGCGCGTTCGAGAACACGATCGAGGACGTGCTGAACATGATCAAGCCGGGCACCCGCGAGGCGCACATCGTGGGCGGGCATCATCCGGACTGGCCCTTCGAGTACTTCGAGCGGCTGATCGAGTCCATCCACAACGCGCGGCCGGAGACGCAGATCAAGGCCTTCACCGCGGCCGAGATCGACTACTTCTGGCGGCGCTGGAAGATCGAACCCGTCGAGGCCCTCACCCGGCTCAAGAAGGCGGGGCTGCACTCGATGCCCGGGGGCGGCGCGGAGATCTTCTCCCGCCGGCTGCAGAAGCTGCTGCGCTTCACGGGCAAGGCGGACGCCGATCGCTGGTGCGAGATCCACGGCATCGCCCACTCGCTCGGGATCAAGACCAACGCGACGATGCTGTACGGGCACGTGGAGACGATGGAGGAGCGGGTGGATCACCTGGTGCGGCTGAGGGAGCAGCAGGGCCGGTCGGGCGGTTTCATCACATTCATTCCCCTCTCCTATCAGACCGGGACCACCAGGCTCGTGCCGCGCCAGACCCCCCCCACCGACGACCTGCGGACCATCGCGGCCTCACGGCTGCTCCTGGACAACTTCCCGCACATCGAGGCCTACTGGGTGATGATCGGCGAGGCCACCGCCTCCCTGGCGCTGCACTTCGGCGCCTCGGACGTCAACGGCACCCTGGAGGACGAGAAGATCGCGCACATGGCCCAGGCGGCCAGCCCGGCGGGCCTGGCAACCGATCAAATTCTCAGAATCGTTCGGGATGCGGGCAAGATCCCGGTGGAGCGGGACGCGCTCTACAACGTCGTCAAGGTGTGGAGCTGATCATGCTGCGCGTCGGGCGTATCCCGTATCTCAACTGCGAGCCGTTCTTCCACCGGCTCACCGGCGTGGAACTGGTGGACCTGATCCCGCGACGGCTCGGAGAGGCCATGGCCGCTGGCCGGCTCGACGCGGGGCCGCTCTCCCTGATGGACTACCTCCGGATCGAGTCCGAGCTGAGCCCCCTGCCCTACGGCATCGGGTGCCCCACCGGCGCCCGCAGCGTGCTCGTCTTCTCCGACCGGCGACTCTCGGACCTGCGCGGCGCCCGGGTCGGCATCACCGGCGAGACCTCGACCTCCGTCGAGCTGCTGCGGGTCCTGCTGGCCCTGCGCTACGAGGTCGAGCCCGCCGCCTGGGTGACCGCGGAGGAGCCCTCCGACGCCCAGCTCCTGATCGGCGACCAGGCGATCCGTCGGGCCACGAGCGAGCCGCCCGCAAGGCACGTGACCGACCTGGGGCTCGAATGGCGCGACTGGACGGGGTTGCCGTTCGTCTTCGCGCGGTGGGCGGTGGCCTCCCGCGTCCCGATCCGGGAGCGCCGCGCGTTCGAGCAGGCGCTCGGCGCGGCGCTCGACCGTGGGATGGCCGCCCTGCCCGAGATCGCGGCGACCCGCCGCGACCTCGGCTGGACCGCCGCGCAGATCGAGTCGTACCTGCGCAACTTCGCCTTCCGGCTGGGCCCGGACGAGGAGAAGGGCGCCGCGGAGTTCGTGAGGCTGCGCGCGCAGCTCGGGCCCCGGCCGTGCTGAGCCGTATCCGGGCCAAGGCCGAAGCGGGCAGCCGCCTCGATCGTGCGGACGGGCTCTGGCTCCTCACCGAGGCGCCGCTGCTCGACCTGGGCAGCGTGGCCCAGGAGGTGCGCTTCCGCCGCATCCCGGAGCGGCGCGTGACGTTCGTCATCGACACGAACCCGAACTACACCAACGTCTGCGTCACCGACTGCCAGTTCTGCGCCTTCTACCGCCGGCCCGGCGACAAGGAGGCCTACACGCTCACGGTGGACGAGGTGCTGGCCAAGGTGGAGTTCGCGGCGCGCGAGGGGGCGACCACCGTGCTGCTCCAGGGCGGCCACAACCCGGCCCTGCCGCTCGACTACTACCTCGAGCTGGTGCGCGAGACCCGGCGGCGCTTCCCGTCGGTCACACCCCACTTCTTCAGCGCCTCCGAAATCCGCACCATGTCGGACGTGGCGGGCAAGCCGGTGTCCGAGGTGCTGGCCCTGCTCAGGCAGGCGGGGCAGACGAGCATTCCGGGGGGCGGCGCCGAGGTGCTCTCCGAGCGGGTGCGCAGGCGGATCGAGCCCAAGAAGGGCGGGCCGGACGCGTGGCTCGACGTGCACCGCGAGGCGCACCGCCAGGGCTTCAGGTCCACCGCCACCATGATGTACGGCCACGTGGAGCAGCCGGAGGACATCCTCGATCACCTCGACGCGATCCGCGAGCTCCAGGACGAGCACGGAGGCTTCACCGCCTTCGTGCCCTGGTCCTTCAAGCCCGGCAATACCCTGCTCGAGAAGTGGATCAAGCAGTACCGGGGCCCGAACACCTACCTCCGGATGCTCGCGGTCTCGCGACTCTACCTCGACAACTTCCCCCACGTGCAGGCGTCGTGGTTCTCCGAGGGGAAGCGGACCGGTCAGGTGGCGCTGTCGTGGGGCGCGGACGACTTCGGCGGGACCCTCTTCGAGGAGAACGTGCACGCGGCGGCCGACTACGTCAACAAGACCACCGTGGACGAGATCATGACCCTGATCCGGGACGCGGGCTTCACGCCGGCCCAGCGCACGACCGACTACGACATTCTCAAGACGTACGAGACAGTCGAAGGGGGCCCCTTCTGAAGTCCAAGAGGGGGCCCCCTCCGAGCCTCCCCCAAAGCGGATCGCGCCGGCTGAGCCGGCGCTCGAACGGAGCGCACTTCCGGACGCTGCTAGATCGGGTCCACCGGAGGCATGGACTTGATCAGGCCCCGCGCGTGCGCCATCTCATAGAGTCGAGTCAGAGCGGCCCGGCCGTCGTCGCCCAGGGTCTTGGTGTAGTTGTTGACGTACATCAGGACGAAGCGGCGGCAGGTCTCCTTGTCGATCCCGCGGCCGTAGCGCATGGCGTACTCGAGGGCCTCGTCCACGTTGGCGTAGGCGTAGTCGATCGCGTCGCGGAGCCCCTGGGAGATGGCGCGATGGGTCGCCTCGCCCAGGTCCCGCCGCATGACGTTGATGCCGAGCGGCAGCGGCAGGCCGGACTCCTTCTGCCACTCCTCGCCCAGGTCGAGCACCTTGTGGAGGCCCATGCGCTGGTGCGTGATCTGCCCCTCGTGGATGAGCAGGCCCAGATCTGCCTGGCTCTCCAGGACGACCTTGGGGATCTTGTCGAAGGCGACCTCGATCGTGGGCGGATCGCCCACGTAGAGGCGCAGGAGCAGCGCCGCGGTGGTGTGGCTGCCCGGAATCGCGACCACCTTCTGCTCGAGCTGGTCGCGGGGCATCGGCTCCCTCGCGACCAGGATCGGACCGTAGCCCTTTCCCATCGAGGCCCCGGGGTCCATCATCCGGTACTGCTCGTGCACCAGGGTGTAGGTGGCGGCGGACACCGCGGTGACCTCGAGCTCGCCGGTGCGGGCGCGCCGGTTGAGCGATTCGATGTCTTCCAGGACGTGCTCGACCTCGATGCCCGGGATCTTCACCTTCCCCACGTTGAGCGCGTAGAACATGAAGGCGTCATCGGGATCCGGGCTGTGACCGATGCGGATCAGCATGCGACCTCCTGCGTGTGGGCCTCGCGGTGAGGCGAGTGTGACGAAGCCGGGGACCCGCGACAAGATTCTCCAGGCAGCGCTGGAGGTCTTCGCCGAGAAAGGGTATCACAGGGCCCTGGTCGACGACATCGTGCGGGCCTCCCGAACGTCCAAGGGCGCCGTCTACCACCACTTCCCGAACAAGGAGGCGCTCTTCCTGGCTCTGGTCGACGAGTTCTCGGCCCGGCTCGCGGAGGCGATGGCCACCGGCATCGCGGGCGCCCACGGCGGGCTCGGCAAGGTGCAGGCCGCGCTGACCGCGGGGCTCGAGACCTTCGCGCGGCACCGGGAGCTCGCCCGCATTCTTCTGCTGGAGTCGGCGAGCCTGGGGTCCGCGTATCAGAGCAAGCGGCTGGAGGTCCACGAGCGCTTCGCGTCGCTCATTCAGGCCTATCTCGACGACGCGGTGGCGGAAGGCTCGATTCCGCCGCTGAACACGCGGGTGGCTACCCTGGCGTGGCTGGGGGCGGTCAACGAGGTGGTGATCCAGTGGCTCTACCGCAGGCGCCCGGACCTGATGACCGAGGCGGTGCCCGCGTTGACCCCGCTTCTCCTCCGCAGCATCGGCGCCGCTCAGTAGCCGACCCGGGCCCGGGCGAATCGAATCACGAAGTCGCCCGCCTTGATGGCCCGCAGGATGGCGTCGACGTTCCGCGTCGCTTCGACCTCGACCCACGCCCGGCCGAAATCCTCGTCGCGATGGCCGTCGTCGGTGGCGACCTTGGGGAGCCGGATGGTCTCCACGTCGTACTCGGGCTGGTACACCCCGGCGTCGGTGATCTCCACCGCGTGAATCGGCAGGCCGTCGCGCGTGATCGTGCGAATCCGACGCAGGGTCTGCTCCACGGTCAGGGCATAGCGAGCGGGATGGTTCAGGATGTAGAGCGTCTCGTGGGCACCGGTCACCTTCCCCACGTGCTGGCCGAGCGGCCGGTAGTCGATTTCGACCCCGGGCAACACGAGCATGCGGTCGTCGCCGGCCGGGATCTGGAACCAGTAGTCCTCATGGATGCGGTCGTCGTGATCGGTGATGGCCAGGAAGTCGTAGGCGAGCTCGCGGTAGCGCGCGATCACCTCGTCGATCGGGCGGCGGCCGTCCGAGAACGTCGTGTGGGTGTGGAGGTTGCCTTTCAGCAGCGGCATCCGGCTAGCCTACCGCGCTTCGCGCGCGGCCGTTCAGCGGGGATCGGAGACCCGGCGAGCCGAGGCGGCCGGGACGGAGTCCCAGACGACGGTGAAGCCGAGGGCGGGCCAGCCGGTGCGGGCCCATGGCTCCTGTGAGACCAAGCTGCCGACCGGGGTCGACGGGGATGTCCACCCCGACAGCCCGTACTTCGTGCCCCCCTGGGTCTCCCCGACGAACGGCTCGATGAAGGCCGGCTGATGACGGACCCGGACGTCCGTGCCGTAGAAATCCGCTTCCCGGGGCCGGGTGGCCTCGCGGGTGGCCGGGGTCGGCTCGACGATGGTGATCTGCGGTGGCTTCTCGGGGGCGCTGGCCCGAATCTCGACCGGGGCCTGAGCGAGGGCCGTTGACGCCGCCCCGAACCAGTTCAATCCCCCGACTACCACCACCGCGGTCAGCAATTTCATGCCGGTATCATCTCAGATCGGCCGCTCGGCCGCAACACACGCGCGAGAGTGCCCGAGCATACCGCTGCGCAGGAATTGCTCATCTTGTTCTGTCCGAGTCGAGCTATGCGACCTGCCGTGATTGGGTATTGCGTTTCATATGGAGATAAGCAAAAGTGGAAATGAAGCGGGGAAACCGGAGCTGCCAGCTGGAAGTACTTACCCCGCGGCAGGAGAGCGGGTGAGTCGCGAAAGGACCTCCGTGAACTGGGCGAGCCCGGCAGGCTTCATGATCACCTCGGAGGCGCCCAGTGCCATGGCCTCGCGGGTTTCCTCGTCCCCGGCGTGAGCCGAGAGGATCACCACGGGGACGTGAGAATAGCGACTCCTGATCCGGGTGAGCACGGCCAGGCCGCCGAGTCCTGGCATGACGAGGTCGAGAAAGACCCCTTGAACGGCCGTCGACTCCAGCACCCGCAGGCCTTCGGCCCCATCGAGCGCGACGAGCGCCTCGTGCCCGAAGCTGCGGATCGCCTCCGCGATCATCTCGGCCACCGACGGATCGTCGTCTATCACCAGTATTCGCATAGGTATCGCCGGCTGCCAGTATCCGGACCCGCCGCGCGTTCGTCAAGGCCCCGGGGGCTGTCCCGCCCGTGAGCCAGGGCTCGATCCTCGTCATTGACGGGCGCCCGGAGAGCCGAGCTGCGCTCGTCCGGGCCGTGGTGGAATCGGACTACTCTTCGCTGGAGGCTGCGACGGCGGCCGAGGGGCTGGCCCTCCTGTCCAGCCTGCACCCCCAGGTCGTTCTCCTGGACATCGACCACCTCGAGAACGGGCTGGATCTCGCCCGCCAGATCAAGCTGGAGAACGCCGACGTGCCGGTGCTCATCCTGTCGAGCTCGGGGGACACCGACCTCGTGGTCAAGGGCATGCGAACGGGGGCCTACGATTTCCTGGTGAAGCCGGTCGCCGGCCCTGCCCTGAAGAGTGTCTTCAAGGCGGCCCTGGCCCAGACCGACGCGCCCGCGGTCCTGGCGCCCCAGGGCGGCGGCACGACCGCCGGCCAGCCCGCCCTGAACCTCGATCTCCTCTTCCGGAACAGCGAGAGGATGCGGGTCGTGGAGGACATCGTCCGGCGGGCCGCCGACACCAATGCCACAATCCTCCTGCAGGGGGAGAGCGGGACCGGCAAGGAGATGGTGGCCCGGGCCATTCACCATATCTCCGACCGTCGGGACAAGCCGTTCCTGAAGGTCAACTGCGCTTCCCTGCCCGGCGACTTGCTCGAATCCGAGCTGTTCGGTCACGAGAAGGGGTCCTTCACGGGGGCTCACCGCCGGAAGCCGGGAAAGTTCGAGCTGGCCCACCGGGGGACTTTTCTGCTGGACGAGATCGGTGAGATGCCGCTCGGACTCCAGGCCAAGCTGCTCCACGTGCTCCAGGACGGCCAGTTCTTCCGGGTGGGAGGCAGCGACGTCATCACTTCCGACGCCCGGCTGATCGCCGCGACCAACAAGAACCTGCTCTCGGTCATGGCGACGGGCTTCTTCCGGGAGGATCTGTACTACCGCCTCAACGTCGTCGCCATCTCGATCCCGCCGCTCCGGGAGCGGCGGGAGGAGATCCCGGCCCTGGTCGAGTACTTCATGAGCCGGTTCTGCCGCCAATACAATCGCGATGCCCTGAAGATCTCCTCGGCGACCATGCGGCTGCTGCAGGACTACGCCTGGCCCGGCAATGTCCGTGAGCTCGAGAACATGATCAAGCGAGCGGTGGTCCTCCAGACCGAGGCCCTCGTCCACCAGGAAATTGCCCTCCGGAGCGAGAAGCGATGGGCCCCGAAAGCCGAGGGGGCACCCGCACCGAGCCCGTCGGCTGTCCCGCAGCCGCCGGAGGAGGAGCTCGGCCTCAAGGACATCGCCCGGCGCGCGGCCATGGCGGCCGAGAAAGCGGTGATCAAGGAGGTCCTAGAGAAGGTCCGGTGGAATCGTGCCGAGGCCGCACGTCTACTGAAGATCAGCTACAAGGCGATGCTCTACAAGATCCGGCAGGTCGGCCTCGACGACCGCCCCGACCGCAGCTCGGGTAGGAAATGATTTGCTACGTTTGTCCCGGTGACTACCTAGGTCCATTCCTCGGCTCGCACCGTTCCCGTCGCTCGTAGCCGCCGTTCCCCGAGTTCCTCGCCCACTCCTCCCCTCGCGGACTCGCGCGTAACCCGCCGCGAATATGGGCCCCGAAGTCGCATCGGTCGCGCGAGCGCTGGCGTTTGGCAGCCCGTGGCGCAAAACTTGCTCAGCGCAACGATCCGGAATCTGGCGACTATCGAGGCATCGTGTGGCGAGAAAACCTGTCATTGAGGAAGGGAGGGACTTCGTGAGCGAATTCATGGATACCCAGACTGGGGTATTTCATGAGGAGGCGTTCCGCCACCTGTTGACGCGTGAGGCGGGGCGCGCCACTCGATACCAGGATTTCTTCTCGGTCTGCCTGCTACGCCCGGACGTCTCCGAGGATCGCCGGCAGCTGGAGGAGATCGAGCGGGCGATGTCGGAAAAGATCCCCGAGTTCGTGCGGGCGACCGATGTGGTGGGCCAGCTGTCCTCCGCGATCGCGATCATTCTCCTCCATACGGCCGGAACCGACGCGCTGCGGGTTGCCGAGCGCATCCGGGCCAGCCTCGAGCAGGTCGCGTTCCGGGAGGGTTCTGAGGGGCGGGCGCAGCGGCTGACCGTGAGTGTGGGCAAGGTCTCCTTCCCGAACGACGGCCACACCGACTCGATCCTCCTCTCGCAGGCCCTCGCCTACCTGGAGGAGGCAGTCCAGCGGGGCGGCAACCAGGTATCTCACGGCAGCGGCAACCCAAGCTAGGCAACAGGAGCGTTTGGAGCGTGAACGTTCTGGTTCTCGATGAGTCATTGGAGCTGGCAGGAGTCGTGGGGCGGCTCGCCGCGCTGCGTGGCTGGCAGCCGCACTTCATCGGCTCTCTGCATGAGCTGGAGCTGGCGAGCCGGGCGTACGGGCGGCCGGCGCTGGTGATCGTGAACCTGCAGCCGCCGCTGACGGCATGGGAGCTGGGGCAGCGGCTGCGGGGGCTCGGGGGCGACAGCCCGGT
>DATLFG010000044.1:0-2302 GCA_035524955.1 Candidatus Limnocylindria bacterium
CGTCTTCTACGCCATCGGCGCGGCCATCGGCCTGGTGCTCCTCGCGACCCGCGGATCCGCCGCGCTGCTCTGGATCGGGGTGCTCGGGATCCTGATCAGCGTCTTCTACACCGCCCCGCCGTTCAGGCTCGTGTACCGGGGGCTCGGCGAGATCGCGGTGTTCCTCGGCTTCGGCCCGCTGATGCTCCTGGGCGCGTACGTCGTCCAGACGCGCGGCGAGATCTCAGCTGGCGCGGCCGTTGCTTCCATCCCGATCGGGATCCTGGTCGCGCTGATCCTGTACGTGAACGAGATCCCGGACCGCCGGGCCGATGCCGCCGCCGGCAAGCGGACGCTGCCCACCCGCTGGGCGCCGGAGACCGTGCTGCGGGTCTACGCCATCGCGACCGGCACGGCGTTCGTCTCCGTTGCGGTCGGCGTCGTCCTGGGCGTGCTTCCGCTACCCGCGCTACTGGTCTTCCTCGGCGTGCCGCTGGCGCTACGCGTCCACGCCGGCCTGCGCCGCTCCTACAACAGCCCCTACGAGCTCATGCCGGCCATGGCGCTGAACATCCAGCTGCATCTCGCCGTGGGTGGCCTGCTCCTGCTCGCGTACGCCGCGACCCTCGGCCTCGCGCTCCTTCTTCCGGGGGTCAGTCCCTTCCTCCGCTAGCCGGATGCGCGATACTTCGTGTAACGAAGTACATGCGGATGCCGCGCCAATGTGGCAGGATCGGCCCGTGACCACGTCCAGGGCGCCCCGCTCGACCCCCGGCCCCATCACCGCGGAGCTTCCCTACGCGCTGCTCGCGCGCGTCCGCCGGGCGCTCCGGATCCTCGACGCGGCCATCGAGCGCGGGTCGGACCTGGCCAGCCTCACGCTGCAACAGCAAGCGTTCCTCCTCGCGCTGGCCGCCCGCGGCGGTCGGAGAGTGCCGCTCGCCCTCATCCGCGCCGAGCTGGACATGGATCAGGCCACGGCGAGCGAGCTCCTCGCGCGGCTTGTCAGCCTCGAGCTCGTGAGGCGCGTCGGCGCGGCCGACCGGCGCGCCCTGGAGATCTCGCTCACGCGGAAGGGCCGCCAGCGGTTCCTGCGCTCCGTCGAGAAGATCCGCCACGAGATCCAGGCCGCGGACAAGGTGGGCGATCTGCGAGCCCTGCGGGTCAGCCTGGCGGCGTACCTGGACCACTACACGATCGTTAAGGCCCGGGGCTAGCCAGAACAGCACCCATTCCGCCGCGTCGAACGGTAGTTCGTAGCACGAACCATCGGCCTGTCGTGGATCGGCACGGTTTCCGCTGGGTAGCTCGGCATGATGGAACGGGGCGTGACTCACGGGATCCGGGGGACCCACTGGGGAGCGATCGCGTTCACCCTGGTGGCCGCGGCCGTGGTCGTAACGGTCTCGAGCACGGCGCTCCGCGACGCTTTCGCATCGGTCCCAGGCGTCGTCACTGAGGAGAGCACGAAGAAGCCCGCCGCGTCGGCGGCGGCCGCCCCGAGCGCGGCCGCGCCCAGTCCCGATCAGGTAAGCGCGGCGCTGGTGCGCAAGACGGCGCCGCCGGTGATCTTCAGCGGCGGCGTGGCCACGATCGTGTACATCTTCCGCAACACCGGGTCGGCAGCCTGGGTCAAGGGCACGCCGGCCGAGGCGCGTCTCGGCATCTTCTTCGACGACCGTGAGCTATTCGATAACGGAATGGCGGTCGGCTGGCCGCATCCCACGCGGCCCGCGGTCCAGCTCGAGTCTGTCGTGGAGCCCGGCGGGACCGCGCAGTTCTCGTTCCGCGTCAAGGGCACCGTCCCGGGCCGATACCAGATCCAGGTCGCTCCGGTCATCGACGGCGTCGCCTGGACCGAGGAGGCGGCGCCCCTCGACCTCACCGTCCGCGAGGGCTGACCGGTCAGGCGGTGCGGTCGGGCTCTCCGCGCAGTCGTAAGACCCGCGCCGGGACGCCGGCGGCCACCGCATAGGAAGGAACGTCCCTTGTAACGACGGCGCCCGCGCCGATCATCGCGCCCTCACCCACGGTCACTCCCGGAAGCAGCACGGCGTTCGTGCCGATGTCCGCCCACTTCCCTACCCGCACCGGCCTGATCACGAGGTCGGTCTGGATGATCGGCACGTCCGCCGGATCGCCGGTGTGCTCGCTGCCCAGGACCTTCGCGCCGGGACCCCAGCCCACGTGCTCGCCCAGCTCCATGTCGCGGCAGTCGAAGTACGACTGCGGGCCGATCCAGGTGTGCGCGCCGATCACGCAGTGTCCGTCGTGGCGCCCCTGGAGGAACGTCTGGTTGCCGAGGAACACCGCGTCGCCGATC
>DATLFG010000055.1:0-5300 GCA_035524955.1 Candidatus Limnocylindria bacterium
CGTTGACAAGCGCGGTGATGCCCAGGATCCATCCGGTGGAGCGCAGCGTGGTGGCGGCGTCCGCCGTGCTGAGGGCCTGGAGGTAGAAGGGCAGGCTGACGTACACGAAGGACCAGGCGAAGGAGCCGACGAACATCGTGATCGGCAGGATGTGCGGCCCTCGTGACATGCCCCACCACTCTAGCGTCCCGCGCCGCGAGTCGACGAACTCTTGACTCAGGCCACAAGCGCGGATCGCGCGCGGGGCGGGGCGGCGACCGCTGTCGCATCGTCACAGGCCGCGCTCCAGGCGCGGGTCGAGAAGGTCGCGGAGCCAGTCGCCGACCAGGTTGATGCCGAGGACCAGGACCAGGATGGCCACGCCGGGAAACAGGGCCAGCCACCAGCCGGTGGTGATGTAGTTGCGGCCCTCGTCGAGCATGGCGCCCCAGCTCGGGGCGGGCGGCGGGATGCCGAGCCCCAGGAAGGACAGGGAGGCCTCGGCGATGATCATCCGGGCCACGGAGAAAGTGGCGACCACGATGATGGGCGGCCAGACGTTCGGAAGGATGTGCCGCCAGAGCACGTGGCGATCCCCCGCCCCGAGCGCGCGGGCGGCCGCCACGAACTCCCGCTCCGTCAAGGACAGCGTCTCGCCTCGGACGATGCGCGCGTAGGTGACCCAGCCGCTGATGGCCAGGACCAGGATGAGGTTGGCGAGGCTCGCGCCGAGGACGGACAGGAGCGCCACGCCGAGCAGCAAGACGGGAAACGCCAGGTGGATGTCCCCGAGACGCATGAGGGCGTCGTCGAGCCAGCCGCGGTAGTATCCAGCGACCAGCCCGAGGACGACGCCGACCGCCCCCGCCATGCCCACCGCGGCCAGGCCGACGAGGATGGACACCCGGGCGCCGTAGAGCAGCCGACTCAGCACGTCGCGCCCGAGGGTGTCGGTGCCGAGGGGATGGGCCCGGTTGCCCCCGGCCACCCACATGGGCGGAGTGAGCCGGGCGAGGAGATCGTTGCGCACGGGGTCGGTGGGAGCGAGGGCGGGGGCGGCCATCGCCACGAGGGATGTCGCCAGGATCACAGCGAGCCCGGCGAGGGCGGGGCCGTCGCGCCCGAGCCGGCGCGCCGCCCGGGCGGCGAAGGTCACGACAGCCGCACCCGCGGGTCGACCACGGCGTAGAGAAGGTCCACCACCAGGTTGACGGCGACGAAGATCACCGCGAACAGAAACACGCCGGCCTGGATGACCGGGAAGTCGCGTCCGGGCACGGCCTGGACGAGGAGGCGGCCGAGTCCGGGCCAGGAAAACACCGTCTCGATGATGATGGTGCCGCTCAGCATGAAACCAAGCGACAGCCCGGTGACGGTGATGAAGGGCAGGGCGGCGTTCCGGAGGGCGTGCCGGTAGAGCACGAGCCGCTCGGGGGCGCCCTTGGCCCGCGCCGTGCGGACGTAGTCCTGCTGAAGCACCTCGAGCATGCCCGCCCGGATGAGGCGCACGTTCTGGGCGAGCGGGGCGGCAGCCAGGGCCACCGCGGGCAGGATGAGGTGCCGGAGCGTCCCGGAGCCGTAGGCGGGCAAGAGCCCCCCCAACTGCACGGCGAAGAACAGGATCAGCATCAGGCCCAGCCAGAAGCTCGGCATGGATTGCAGCAAGAGCGAGGCGAGGCGGCTCGCGTGGTCCGGCGCGCGGTCCTTGTGCGTGGCCGACACGATGCCGAGGGGGATCGCGAGCGCGGTCGAGAGCAGGATGGCGGCGGCCGCCAGCTCCACCGTGGCCGGCCAGAAGTGGCCGAGAACCATGGCCATGGCCGGCCGCCGTTCGCGAATGGAGATGCCGAAGTCGCCGCGGGGCACCGCGGCCAGGAACTCGAAGTACTGGACGAGCAGGGGGCGGTCGAGCCCGAGCTGCGCCCGCACTGCCGCGACCTCCTCGCGGGTGGCCGACTGGTCGACCAGGAAGGCGGAGGGATCTCCGGTGAGGCGGACCAGGAAGAAGACGACGGTGACCACGCCCCAGACCACGATCAGCGCGTGGAGGAGGCGCCTCAGCAGAAACCGCCGCATCGCCTCCGCTTACTTCCGCAGGGCCACGCCCCGGAAGTCCATGTGCAGCTCGGAGAGCGCCGCGAAGCCGACGACGCGTGGGCTCAGCGCGTACACCTTCGTCTCCTGGAAGAGCGGAACCACGGGCGTCCAGTCGCGCACGCGCCGCTGCAGATCGGCGAGCAGGGCCAGTCGCTTCTTCGCGTCGAGCTCGCGGCGCGTGGCCCGGTACAGGTCCAGCAGCTCCGGCGGATAGGGCACCCAGTTGATGAGGGTCACCGCGGCCCAGTCGCGCACGTAGTCGTCGGCGTCCAGGTTGTTGCTGGTGCGGCAGGCGGTGAACCCCCCGTTCCACGGCAGGGTGCCCTTGGTGACGGTCTGGAGCAGCGTGCCGAAGTCCACCGGCTTGATGTCCACGCGGATCCCGATCCCCTTGAGCATCTCGGCCATCGCCGGGGTGGTCTCGTCGAAGGCCTGGCCGTAGTGCTTGATCGGGAACAGGAGCTGCAGGGCCAGCGCCTCACCCCCCTTGTCGACCACGCCATCGCCGTTCGTGTCCCTCCAGCCCGCCTCGGCGAGGAGGGCCTGCGCCCGCTTGGGGTCGTAAGGGTACGGCTCCTGGGCCGCGAACCCGTAGGAGACGCTCGCCACGGGCGAGGCGTTGACCTGCGCGTAGCCGTGGAGGACCTTCTTGACGATGGCATCCTGGTTGACGGCCATGGCGAGCGCCTGGCGCACGCGGGCGTCGGCGAAGAGGCCGTCGCGGCCGCCCGAATCGAACGCCTCCTTCGGCCGCCCGTTGAGGTACAGGCGGCAGAGGAGCTTCTGGGGGCTCGAGGCCACCCTGACCGAGGGGTCCCGGGCCAGAACACTCGCGTCCAGCGGGGGCACGGCATCGATGATCGCCACCTGCCCGGCCTTGAGGGCCGCGATGCGGGAGGCCGCCTCCGGGATCACCTGCAGGCGCAGGCGCCCGACCTGAGGCCTGGTTCCCCAGTAGCCGTCCCAGCGCTCGAAGCGCATCGAGTCCTTGCGCTTCCACTCGACGAGTCGCCAGGGCCCCGTGCCCACCGGGCGCTCGTTCAGCCCGTCGATCCCGCTCTTGATCGTGTAGTCCTTCGGCACCATGGGCTCGCGGCCGATGAAGTCCCAGAGGGTGGGCGCGGGCTCCGAGGTGTGGACGCGCACGGTCAGGTCGTCGACCTTCTCCCAGCGGGTGACGAAGGGGTACGTGCGGTCGAAGCCGGCGGTGGGGACATCCTTGATGCCCCACTTGTCCAGGTTCTTCTTGAACATGCGGTCGAGGTTGAAGAGCACGGTGTCGGCGTTGAACGCCTCGCCGTTGTGGAAACGCACCCCCGGCCGGAGCGCAAACTCCCACGCCGCGTCCCCCACCTGCTTCCACGACAGGGCCAGCCCGGGCACCGGCCGCCCCTGCGCATCGGTGTCCACGAGGCTCTCGAAGACCTGCCGGATGTACGTCGATCGCACCGAGCCCATGCCGAGGCGCGGATCCATGTTCTGGGTGTCGTCCGGCATGGCCACGATCAGCTCCGCCTCGGGGTCCACCGCCTCGGACCGGGTCTGGCTCGCGACGACACCGGTACCGCCGAACAACGCGAGGGAACAGGCGATCGCCGGGATCCACGTGGGGCGCATCATGGGTGGTGTCCTCTCATATCGGGATGGCGCGCCTCACTACACACCAGCGATCGCGGTCGTGTCAATCCAGCGGAGGGTGCCGCCCGGCCGCCTTGGCTTTCGCGCGCGCGCATTCGCTGCACCGGCCGCCCTGGAGAGTCTCCAGCCCTTCTCCTGCGAGGAGCGCGGGAGGGCACCATCGGCGCCCGGCCGATGAATTCTTCCCCTTGCCGGGCCCGCCCGCCCCCCGTACCCTACCGGGAAGACAGCTCCCGGGCGGGAGAGTTCGAGCATTCGACCCGATCAAGGAGAGACACGATGGCCTACTCGAAGGACTCCACGTCGGCGAAGGTCCGGGCCCAGCTCACCCATCCCGTCATCGACGGCGACGGCCACTGGCTCGAGCCCATCCCGATCTTCCTGGACTACCTCCGCCAGGTGGCGGGTCCGACGACCGCGGGCGCCGTCGAGAAGTTCATGAAGAAGGCCACCGACACCACCTGGTACGACATCGCGCCGGCCGAGCGCCTGCACCGGCGGCTCATGCGGCCCACCTGGTGGGGCGAGCCGGCGCACACCCTCGACCGCGCCACCGCCATGATCCCGCGCCTGTTCTACGAGCGGCTCGACGACTTCGGCATCGACTTCGCCCTGGTCTACACCTCGCTCGGCCTCTTCTTCGTCTCCAACCCTGACGAGGAACTCCGGCGCGCGGTGGCGCGCGCGGTCAACCACATGAACGCCGAGATGTTCGCGCCCTTCAAGGACCGGATGACGCCGGCCGCGGTGGTCCCGGTGCACACCCCGGAAGAGGCGATCGCCGAGGCCACCTACGCCGTGCGCGAGCTCGGGCTCAAGGTCGTGATGATCGCCAACCACGTGCGCCGCCCGGTGCCGGCCGCGGCGGCCGAGATGCGCGCCGGTCTCGACCCCATGACCCACGGGCGCATCTTCATCGACTCCCTCGGGCTGGAGAGCCCTCACGACTACGACCCGTTCTGGCGGACGTGCCTCGACCTCAAGGTGGCCGTCACCGCTCACTCCGGGAGCATGGGCTGGCACGGGCGCGAGTCGGTGAACAGCTTCACCTTCAACCACATCGGCCACTTCGCGCACGCCAGCCACACCTTCGCGCGCGCCCTGATCCTCGGCGGGGTCACCAGCCGCTTCCCCGCCCTGCGCTTCGCCTTCCTGGAGGGGGGCGTGGGCTGGGCCTGCAATCTCGTGAGCGACCTCGTCGGGCACTGGGAGAAGCGGCGGCGCGAGTCCATGGAGGCCCAGACGCGGCCCACGAACATCGACCGGGCCGAGCTCGGCCGGCTCTTCCGGCAGTTCGGCGGGCGCGTCTACGAGGAGAAGGCTGACGAGATCTTCCGATGCATCAACCTCGCCGAGCCCTTCAAGACCCCGGAGGAACTGACCGAGCGGGCGTACCAGCAGCCGGCCTTCGACGACTTCGCGCTCGTCCCCGCACGGACGGCCGACGAGCTGCGCCAGCACTTCTCCGAGCGCTTCTACTTCGGCTGCGAAGCCGACGATCCCATGACGGCCTGGGCCTTCGACCGGCACGGCCACCACCGCCTGCGACCGATCTTCAGCTCCGACGTCGGCCACTTCGACGTGGT
>DATLFG010000066.1:0-62805 GCA_035524955.1 Candidatus Limnocylindria bacterium
GGTGAACGTGATGCGGCCGACGTCCGGCTTGTGGTTGTCCTCGTCCAGCTTCCGGCGATCGCGAGCCGCGGCGATGCACCGATCGAGCCCGACCACGAGCGCCTGCCGCGCGGTCGTCTCCAGCTCGCGGTCTTCGTCAGCGGTCAGCTCGAAGTGGGAGAGCATCGCCGGCCGGAGTTTCTCGGGGCGGATCTTCAGCCCCAGGAGCTTCCAGACGGCGGCCGTCGTCTCCGCGCTGGGAGCCCCCACCGGCGCCACACGGCGCGACCAGGCCTCGCGCCATGCCACCCTACCGGGGTTTGCCGTCCTCCGCGCGCTGTTCTTGCCCATGTGCCTGCCCCTACCGTACACTGGCCGCCGCGATCGGCGCCAGCGTGACGGTGTCCAGCCGACCCAGGATGCCGCGGACGTCGGCGACCAGGCGGCTACGGTTCCTAACTACCGGCGCCTCGCGGTCCCCTGAGGGGAGAGGGGTTCTTGTGGAGGGCCTCGATGCGCTCGAGGGCCGCGGCCATGTCGATGCCGTCGCCGAGCACGGGGGTCAACGGATCCGCCATCTTGTCGAAGCGCGCGGGCAGGGTCTTGAGCGTGAAGCGCGCCGGTTCGAGACCCGGTGTCACCTCGCGCCACTCGAGCGGGCAGGAGGCGGGGGCGCCGGGCAGCGGGCGCAGCGAGTAGGGCCCGACGATGGTCTGGCCGTGGCCGTTCTGGCCGAAGTCGATGTAGACCTTGCCGCCCCGGGCACGGAGCGGACGGGCCACCGTCGAGATGTCGGGCTCGGCCTCCACCCCCATCACCGCGAGCAGCCGCGCGAAGGTCCGGCACTGCTCGTAGGTGTAGCGTGCGCCCAGCGGCAGCAGGACGTGCAGCCCGGTGGCGCCCGAGGTCTTCACATAGCTCGGCAGCTCGAGCCGGTCCAGGATGCGGCGCAGGGCGAGCGCGACCCGGACCACGTCGGTGAACGGCGCGCCCTTGGGGTCGAGGTCGAGCACCAGCCAGTCCGGCCGCTCGAGCGACGGGATGCGCGACGCCCAGAGGTGGATCGGAATCGCCCCGCTGTTGGCCACGTAGCGCAGCATCTCCACGTCGTCCACGACCAGGTACGCGATGTCCCGCTCGGTGTCGCGCGAGTAGATGCGCTCGGTACGCACCCACGCCGGCGCGAAATCGGGCGCGTCCTTCTGGTAGAACGACTTGCCGGTGATGCCGTCGGGAAAGCGCGTGAGCACCAGCGGCCGGTCCCGGAGGTACGGCAGCATCAACGGCGCCACCCGCTCGTAGTACGCGATCAGGTCGCCCTTGGTGAGGCCTTCTCCGGGCCAGAAGATTTTCTTGACGTTGGTGGGCTGCAGGCGCGCCGGTGCCGGAGCCACCGGGGAGTCCTGTTCTGATTGGTGGGGAGCGGATGCCGCTCCGCCCCCAAGCCCCCCCACCCCCGCCTGGTTGCGCTGGCCTCGATGCTTCGATCGTGTTGCGCGATCTGCTGGCACTGGTTCCGACGCATTCGAGCGGTCCGGCGCGCTCGATCGTTCCGACGCTGGCAACGGTTCCGGCGCTGCCTCCGGCCCCGGGTCCGGTTGCTCCGGCTCTTCTCGCCGGCACTCGAGTGGCTTCTTGTCGTCGCGCAGCCCGATGAACGTCGGGTGGCGGAGGCCGCCGTCTTCGGTCCAGTCGGTGAAGCGCACCTCGGCGACGAGGCGCGGCTCGACCCAGTGGTGGCCGCGGCCGGTCGGGATCGCGCCCGAGTCGAACGGCGGCGTGGCGCGAGCGAGCGGGCGGAGCTGCTCCAGGATCGCCTTGAGCTTGGCGTCGTCGAAGCCGGTGCCTACCTTCGACACGTAGACGAGGCGGGAGGCTTCGGTCGGGCCGTCGTAGACCCCGAGATGCAGCGCGCCGAAGTGGCCGCGCGAGCCCTGGGGGTCGGTGTAGCCGCCGACGACGAACTCCTGGCGGCGCTGGCATTTGATCTTGATCCAGTCGCGCGTGCGCGCCCCGGAATACACGCTCCGCGCCCGCTTCGCCACGATCCCCTCGAGGCGCTGGTCGGAGGCCAGCTCGAAGAAGGCCTCCCCGGCCTCCGCGACGTGATCGCCGTAGCGGATGGTGCCGAGCGACGGCACCAGGAGCCGCAGGCACTCCTTGCGCTCCACGAGGGGCAGCTTTCGCAGGTCCCGGTCGTCGAGCATCAGGCAGTCGAAGAAGACGCCGATCGCGGGGCGCTGGCCGGCCATCCGGTCGATCGCGCGCGGATCGGTGAGCGCCATGCGGGGCTGCAGACGCTGGAAGCTGGGCCGCCCCGCGTCGTCGAGGGCCACGATCTCGCCGTCGATGATGAAGGACTCCACGGGAAGCGCGCGCAGAGCGCGGACCACCTCCGGATAGCGCGAGGTGGTGTCCTGGCCGCTCCGGCCGTACAGCTCGACGCGGTCCCCCCGCCGCGAGGCGAGCACGCGCACGCCATCGTACTTGATCTCGAAGAGCCAGGCCGGATCCGAGAACGGCCGCTCGGCGAGCGTGGCCAGGGTGAAGGGCTGCCGGCGCGCGGTCACCGCGCCGCGGGGCGCCCCGAGCGCGTCGAGGCGCGCGCGGATCGCCGCGAGCCGGCCGGAGGCGTTCGCCATCTCCTCGACGGTGAGCCCGGAGAGCACCGACTGAGGATAGCGCTCGGTCAGCTCGACCGCGCCGGCTGGGATCGCGGCGCCGTCCGCCTTCTTGAGCAGCAGCCAGTCCTTGTCCTTGCCGGACATGCGGGCGAGCGTCCATCGCCCGCGCATCTTGTGGCCGAAGATCTCCACCTCGAGCTTGCCGCGCGCGAGCTGCGTGAGCGGGTCCTCGGGCTTGGCGGACCGGTACCAGCCGCGGTCCCACACGATGACCGAGCCGGCGCCGTAGTTGCCGGCCGGGATCACGCCCTCGAAGTCGCCGTACTCGATGGGATGATCCTCGACGTGCACCGCGAGCCGCTTCTCCTCCGCGTGCGCGGACGGCCCCTTCGGCACCGCCCAGCTCTTCAGCACCCCGTCCATCTCGAGGCGCAGGTCGTAGTGCAGCCGCCGCGCCGCGTGCTTCTGCACCACGAAGAGCCGGCCCCCGGTGGGCGGCCGCCCGCCGAAGGGCTCCGGCGTGCGCTCCGGGTCGCGCTTCTGGCGGTACGTGGCGAGCTCGGGCCCAATACGTCGCCCCTTTTCGCCGCGTGCACCACCATCCCGTGCGGTTGCCATCGGAGTCTTGGAGCATAGCTGCCTGCGTGGTACTGTGCAAAGCCTCACGGTCATGGCGCCTCATTCGCTCGGTTCCGGCACCATTTCCTTCGGGCTCGTCTCGATCCCGGTGAAGCTGTACACCGCCGCGTCGTCGGGCGGGGTGAGCTTCAACCTCCTGCACGCCAAGTGCGGCAGCCGGATCAAGCAGCAAACCTTCTGCCCCGCCTGCAACGAGGTGATCGAGCGCAGCGCGCTCGTCAAGGGCTACGAGTTCCAGAAGGACCAGTACGTGCGCTTCACCGACGAGGAGCTGAAGGCGCTCGAAGGCGAGGCCTCGAAGGTCATCGACATCGAGGAATTCGTCCCGCTCGGCTCGGTGGATCCGATCTACTTCGAGAAGACGTACTACCTGGGACCGGACAAGGGCGGCGAGAAGCCCTACCGCCTGCTCGCCGACGCGATGGCCAAGAGCGACAAGGTGGCGCTGGCCACCTTCGTCATGCGCGGCAAGGAGAGCCTGGTGCTCGTCCGCCCCGCCCAGGACGGGCTGATGCTGCACACGATGTACTTCGCCGACGAGGTGCGCGATTTCGGCGAGATCGAGAAGGGCAAGTCGGTGAAGCTCCGCGAGGGCGAGCTCGGCCTGGCGGAGCGGCTGATCGGCGAGCTCTCGCACGACGAGTTCAAGCCCGAGCGGTACCGGGACCAGTACCGCGACCGCGTCCTCGACCTCGCGAACTCCAAGGTGGAGGGCAAGGAGATCACCGCGGCCGAGCCGGAGGCGCAGCGCGCCCAGGTCATCGACCTCATGGACGCGCTCAAGCAGAGCCTGGCCAAGCGCGGGGGCGCCGAGCCCGCGCGGCCCGCCGCCCCGACCGCCAAGAAGCCCCCCGCGAAGGCGCCCAGGCGGGCCGCCGCGCCCGACAGGAAGGCCCAGGCCGGCAGGAAGTGACGCGCGCCGGCTGAGGCGCGGCCGGCGCGTGCCGAAAAATGGGCCGCGCGGGTGACGGGCGGTGTCAGGCTCGCGAGGTCTAGCTGCTCTTTTCCCCCGTCAACTCAATAAGTTCTGGCCTGGCAACTGCATTGCACTGTCCTCTTCATCGAGACCGCATCAATTCCATTCCAGGGGGGCAGATGATGAGGACGCTGATCGGCTGGACCGCGGGCGCGGCGTGCGCCACCTTGATCGTGAGCGGGGTCACCGCGCTGCCCGTGCAGGGTGGCCAGGACGTCAAGCACGAGCGGAAGGACCTCGAGATCTCCCGGCAGCACCTGCACGAGGCCTACCGCTCGGGCGATCCCGCGGCCATCAAGGCGGCACGGGAGAACTTCCAGAGGGTCCGCAACGAGCCGTCGAGGGACAAGCGCGACGCAGTGGACCCGAAGTAGCGCCGTTTAGAGCCGGCCCGGCCTAGACGTCGGCGGGATGGCGCCGGTGCCAGTCGGTGGCCGACTGGTAGGCGCGGGCCGCGGCCAGGATCGTGTTCTCCTCCCAGGCCCGCCCCATGAATTGCAGGCTCGTCGGCAGCCCGCGCGCGCCGAAGCCATTCGGTACCGCCACCGCGGGCAGGCCCGCGCCGTTGCCGACCGCGCCCATCGTGTCGCGCGCGGTCCCGCGGATCGCGCTACGTACCTCCCCGCCCAGCATCGGCGCCACCGTGGAGCGTCCGGGCCCCACCAGCGCGTCCAGCGGGGCGAGCACCCGGTCGGCCTCGCGCGCCATCACGCCCCGCAGCCGCAGCGCCTTCAGGTAGTCCTTGGCGAGGATCGCGTCGCGCGCGTAGGCGGTGTAGCGGTCCTCCGGCGCGGTGAGGTCCGCGATGGCGCCGCTCTCGATCAGGTCCTCGAACGCGCTCGCCGCCTCCGCGAAGAGGATGGTGCGCGTGATGTCGTCGTAGGGCAGGTCCGGCAGCGCGACCTCCTCGACGGTGCCGAGGCCGCGCAGCACCTCGAGCGAGCGCGCGAAGTTCTCCCGCACCGCGTCCTCGCAGCCGTCGGTGATGCCGCGCAGCACCCCGAAGCGGAAGCGCCGGCCGGCCGGACCGCCCGCATCGTAGCGGTAGGGCCGCGCCGCCGTGGTCGGATCCGCCGGATCGCGCCCCGCGATGGCCTCGAGCACCAGGCCGCAGTCGTCGGCGGTGAGGGCGAGCGGGCCGAGCTTGTCGAGCGTCCAGCAGAGCGCCATGGCCCCGTGCCGGCTCACCCGCCCGTAGGTCGGCCGCAGTCCCGCGAGGCCGCAGTTGCCCGCGGGCGAGAGAATGGACCCCCAGGTCTCCGAGCCGATGGCGAAGGGCACGAGCCCGGCCGCCACCGCGGAGCCCGCGCCGCTCGACGACCCGCCGCTCCAGGCCTCCCGGCTCCACGGATTGACACCGGGTCCGGTGAACGCGGCATCGGGCTGGCGGTAGCCCATGCCGCCCGCCAGCTCCACCATCGCGAGCTTCGCGCAGAGCACCGCGCCCGCGTCTTGCAGCCGGAGAATCGCCGTCGCGTCGACGTCGAAGCAGCGGTCCTTGAAGGGCGCGGCGCCCCACGTGGTCGGGATGCCGCCGGAGGTCGCGAGCAGGTCCTTGGCGCCGTAGGGGATGCCGTGGAGCGGGCCCCGGTACTGCCCGGCCGCGATCTCCGCCTCGGCGCGCCGCGCCTGCTCGAGCGCGCGGGCGCGCGTGACCGTGACCACCGCGTTATAGCGCGGGCCGAGCCGCTCCAGCCGGTCGAGGAAGGTCTCGGCCAGCGCGACCGGGGAGAGGCGGCGGGTGCGGACGCCCTCCGCGAGCTGCCGCACCGGGGTGAAGACCACGTCCTCGGCCATCAGGGCTCCGCGCGGTAGGCCGCGAACGGCTGGGCGGGCTCGTCCGCGTTGGTGAGGCGCACCGCGCGGAGCGCGCGGGAGGCCTGCACGATTCCTTCGATGGCCGTGCGCACGCCGGCGAGCTGGTCGGCGTCCAGGCGGCTGCCGTAGCGCTCGCGCACCAGCGCGAGCAGCATCTCGACCTCCGCGCGGACCGCCTCGGTGTCGCTCATGGCACCCGCATTCTAGCGGAGGCGCGGGGCGAGCGCATCGGCTTGGCAACCGCCTCCAGCAGGGCTAAGATCGCGTGGTCTCTCATCGACCCAGGAGGAAACTCGACATGGCCAAGCGAATGCTCTTCATCGGCGCGGGTGCGATCGGCAGCTACCTGGGCGCGTTCCTCGCGCGGGCCGGCCACGAGGTCACCCTGGTGGATCCCTGGCCCGAACAGGTCGAGACCCTCCGCCGCCAGGGCATCGCGGTCACCGGCCCGCACGACCCCTTCGAGGCCAAGCCCGTCGCGCTCCACGTGCACGAGCTCCAGCGGCTCGACGCCGATTTCGACATCGGCTTCATCGCCATGAAGGCCTACGACACCGCGTGGGCCACCTGGATGGCGCTCCCCCATCTCAAGCCCGAGGGCTACCTGGTGTCGGCCCAGAACTGCTGGAACGATCCCGTCGTGGCGGGCATCGCGGGGGCGGAGCGCTCGGTCGGCCTCATCATGTCGAAGATCGGCGTCGCCCTCTGGAAGCCCGGCGAGGTGGAGCGCGGCATGGAGCGAGGCCAGGGCGCCGGCCACGACGTGTTCCGGGCGGGCGAGCACGATGGCCGCATCACCGAGCGCGTCATCGAGCTGGCCGACATCATGAGCGTGGTGGACGGGGCGCGGCCCACCGACAACCTGTGGGGCGAGCGCTGGTCCAAGCTCTGCGCGAACTGCATGGGCAACCCGGTGCAGGCCATGACCGGCCTCGGCTCCATCGAGATCGCCGGGCAGGCACGCGGGCGCGAGATCACCATCCGGATCGCGCAGGAGTCCGCCGCGGTGGGGCTCAAGCTCGGCTACCGCATCCCCAAGTTCAACGGCCGCGAGGCCGAGCAGTGGGCGCAGGCGGGCCGTCCCGACGTCTATCAGGAGCTCGACGCCGGCCTCACCCCGAAGGAGGGCTCCGGCCGCAACTGGCGGGCCTCCATGGCCCAGGACGTGATCAAGGGCCGCCGCAGCGAGATCGACTACATGAACGGCCTCGTGGTCGACAAGGGCCGTGAGGTGGGCGTGCCCACGCCGGTGTCGAGCGCGGTGGTCGGCCTGATGCGCGAGGTGGACGCGGGGACGCGGAAGCCCGCGCCCGAGCACATCGAGCTCGCGCTCACGCGCGCGGGCAGGTGATCCGCGGCGGGAATATCGGGATCAGCAATCGGGAGGATCAGCGAATCGGGGGCAGCGCGCTGACCCGGAGGTTGGTGAAGAGCACCTCCATGCCCCGCTGGTCCACGTAGAACCCCAGCGTGCCGCTCGCTTGCGCGGACAGCTCTGCGGTCGCCACCGGCCGGCCGTTGACGTAGGCCACGATGGAGCGGTCGCGCAGCTCGACCGCGAGGGTGTTCGGGGCCCCGTACTCGGTCTTCACGCTCCGGGTGGCGGTGGGCGGCACCGGGTAGATCCATTTCCCACTGCTCCAGCTCGCCACCCGATAGGTGCCGTTGGCGGTGAGCGCGAACGTGGCGAACGTGCGGTTGTCGGGCCCGCCCCGGCCGGCGAACATGAGCCCGAACGCGCCCTCGCGTGTGCCCTTGCGCAGCCGGGCGGTGATCTCGATGCGCACACTGGCCGGGAACACCTCCGGCTGCACCGGCCCGAGCAGGCAGGGAGCGGACGCCGCGATGTTCGTGACGACGAAGCCCTCGTCGGCGTAGGCCGACCGACAGCTGGTGCCGGCGCCGGCCGCCCAGTTGCGGGGCGCGCGCAGCTCGTCGTCGAAGAGCACGCGGGGGCCGGCGGCGATCACGGGGCGCGAGTAGGTCACGGGGGCGCAACCGCTGGCGAGAAGCGCCAGCGCCAGCGTCAGGACGAACCGCGACATCGATCGCCTCCAGGATCGTGAGGTGAGCACTTCTGGCCGTCGGCCACCTCATCTTTTACACTACACCGGGTTCAAACGACAACGGCGAGGGGGGGCATCCATGCGTGGAGTCGTGTTCACGGGCAATCGGCAGCTCGAGCTCCGGGAGTTCCCCGATCCGACGCCGGGCCCGGGCGAGGTGGTGCTGGAGATCAAGGCCTCGGGCATGTGCGGGAGCGATCTCAAGTTCTATCGCGCGGACGGCAACGAGACGGCCTCGCTCGGCCTGGGCGGCAGCGGCAAGCAGGTGATCGCGGGACACGAGCCCTGCGGGGTGATCGCGGCGATCGGCCCCGGCGTCGGCGACGCCGAGGGGCGCGTGGGCCAGCGCGTGATGAACCACCACTACACCGGCTGCGGCCGCTGCAAGCACTGCCGCGTGGGGTGGTCGCAGCTCTGCAAGGCCGGGATCACCGTGTTCGGCGCCACCGGGGACGGGGCGCACGCGCGGTACATGAAGGTGCCCGCCCGCACCAACGTGCCCCTGCCCGACGAGCTCAGCTTCGAAGAGGGAGCGGCGGTGTCCTGCGGCACCGGCACCGCCTACGGCGCGCTCAAGCGCATCGACGTGTCCGGGCGCGACACCCTGGCCGTCTTCGGCCAGGGTCCGGTCGGCCTCTCCGCCACCATGCTGGGCGTGGCGATGGGCGCGCGCGTCATCGCGGTGGACATCGCGGCCGAGCGGCTGGCCCTCGCGAATCAGTTCGGGGCCGACGCGGTCATCAACTCGCGCGAGACCGACCCGGTGCCGGCCATCATGGATCTGACCCACGGCGAGGGCGCCGAGGCCACCATGGATTGCACCGGGCTGCCCGAGCCCCGGGTGGCCGCGGTGCGGAGCACGGCCACGTGGGGGCGGATGTGCTTCGTGGGCGAGGGCGGCGCGACCAGCCTCGACGTGAGCCGCGACCTGATCCGCAAGCAGCTCACCCTGGTGGCCTCGTGGACGTTCAGCAGCATGGGCCAGTGGGAGTGCGCGCGCTTCGTGGCCGACCGCAAGATCCCCCTCGGCCGCCTCCTCACCGACCATTTCCGCCTGGATCAGGCGGTGGACGCCTACAAGCGCTTCGACACGCAGACCACCGGCAAGGGCGTGTTCACCTCGTTCTAGACGGGAGGAGACCCATCGTGGCCGACGTCAAGATCCTCGGCATTCCGGGCAGCCTGCGGCAGGCGTCCTTCAACCGCTTCGCGCTCCGTGCAGCCCAGTCGCTCCTGCCCCCGGGCGCGAGCCTCGACATCTTCGAGCTCGAGGGCATTCCCCCGTACAACCAGGACCACGAGAAGCAGCCGCCGGCCCGCGTGGTGGAGCTCAAGGCCAGAGTGCGCGCGGCGGACGCCGTCCTCTTCTCCACGCCCGAGTACAACTACTCGATGCCCGGCGTGCTCAAGAACGCGATCGACTGGGCCTCGCGGCCCTACGGCGACAGTGCGTGGCAGGGCAAGCCGGTGGCGGTGATGGGCGCCTCGGTGGGCATGCTGGGGAGTGCGAGGGCGCAGTATCACCTGCGCCAGTCCTTCATCTTCCTCAACATGCACGCGGTCAACCAGCCGGAGGTGCTGATCGCGAGCGCGGCCCAGCGCTTCAACGAGCAGGGCGAGCTGATCGACGAGACATCAAAGGACTTGATCCGGAAGCTGCTGGCGGAGCTGGTGGCCTGGACGATGCGGCTGCGGAGGTAGACCACCTCTCACCCTGCCTCTCCCCTGAGGGGGAGAGGGGAAGTCGAAGTCTCGCCGCCGGGGGGATTCGGAACCCTCGCCCCCGGAGGGGGAGAAGGCAGGGTGAGGGGGGCTAGGCCTCGACCCGCTGCCAGCCGCCCCCCTCGAGTGAGCGCAGCACGGCGTCCAGCACGAGCTGGGCGCGCACCCCGTCCTCGAGCGTGGGCGACGGGCTCTCGCCCCGGCGGATCCCGTCGAGGAAGCGCTTCACGAGCGGCGCGATGGTGGTCTTGCCCGTCACCTCCATCGGGTCGCCCTCGCCGGCCGACCGGGGCAGCCCCGTCTTGACCGGCACCGGCTGCAGCGTCCCGCTCGCCCCGGCCGCGCGCAGCTCGCCCACGTACCACTTGGCCTTCTCGCGGCCGAGCCGGTAGACGAGCGAGCCCTGGCTGCCGTAGGCCTCGAGGAACTGCTCGTTCGCCCCGCGCGCGGCGCGGCTCACCGAGAGCGCCACCTGCCCGCCGGAGGCCAGCTCGCCCAGCACGCTGCAGAAGTCCTCGGCGTCGGTCGGCTTGCCGCCGGGCGCGGTCCGGGTGGGATAGGCGACTCCAGCCTGCGCGGAGACGCGCGCGAACTCGCCGAAGCTCCAGCGGACCATATCGATCAGGTGCACCCCCATGTCACCCATGGCGCCGTGGCCGGCCTGGGCGCGATCCATGCGCCACGTCGACGGCGCCGCCTCGTCGGCCCAGCGAGCCCCGAGCCAGCGGCCCGTCGCGTGGAAGAGCCGCCCCACCCCGCCCTCCTCCACGAGCGCGTGGAAGCGCTGCATGGCCGGGATGAAGCGCCAGTTGAACGAGGTCATGGCCACGCGCTGCGTCCGGCGAACCGCCTCCACCATGTCGCGGCCGTCGGCCGCGGTCATGGCCAGGGGCTTCTCGCACAGCACGTGCGCGCCCTGCTCGAGCGCGCGCAGCGCGATCTCGCGGTGCAGGTTGGGCGGCGACGCGATCACCACGATGTCCGGCTTGGTCTCGTCGAGCATCTGCTCCCACCGCTGGAAGACGCCGGGCACGTTGTAGCGCGCGGCCACCGAGCGCGCCGTCTCCTGGTTGCGCTGGCAGACCGCCACCACCTCGCAGCCGTTCGCCTGAAATGCCGGAATGTGGGCGCGGCCGAAGCCGAGCCCGACGATGCCCACGCGATACTTCTTGCGAGCCATGCCTCGTCGGTCCTTTCGTCAGCGGATTCCCTTCACCCGCGGATTGGGTTAGAGTCGGCCCCATCCTAGCAGCAGGCCAGAGGAGGCCCCAATGAAGGCGGTCGCCGCCGTTGCCGAGATCCTGAAGCGCGAAGGTACCACCTTTCTGATCGGCTATCCGGTGAACCCGATCATCGAGGCGGCCGCCCAGGCCGACATCCGCACCATCATCGTGCGCCAGGAGCGCACCGGGCTGCACATGGCGGACGCGGTGAGCCGGATCACCTCCGGCCAGAAGATCGGCGTGTTCACCATGCAGCACGGCCCCGGCTCGGAGAACGCCTTCGGCGGCGTGGCCCAGGCCTACGGCGACTCGGTGCCGATCGTGGTGCTCCCCGGCGGCTACCCGCGTCGCATCACCAATATCCCGCCCAACTTCAACTCGTTCATCAACTACCGCAACGTGACCAAGTGGTGCGAGCAGGTCATCCTGGGCGACGCGGTGCCCGACGCGATGCGCCGGGCCTTCACCCAGGTGAAGAACGGCCGGCCGCGGCCGGTGCTGGTGGAGATTCCCGTCGACGTGTTCCAGGAGGAAGTGCCGGAGCCGCTCAACTACAAGGTGACCCCGCGCACGCGGGTCGCCCCGGATCCGGACGCGGTCACCGAGGCCGCGCGCATCCTGGTGGAGGCCGAGCGGCCGGTGATCTACGCGGGCCAGGGCGTGCACTACGCGCGCGCGTGGCAGCAGCTGCGCGAGCTGGCCGAGCTGCTGGAGGCGCCCGTCACCACCAGCCTCGAGGGCAAAAGCGCGTTTCCGGAGAACCACCCGCTGTCGCTGGGCTCGGGCGGCCGCTCGATCCCGAAGACGGTCCACGAGTTCTTGAAGAGCTCGGACGTGATCTTCGGCATCGGCTGCAGCTTCTCGACCACCAACTACGGCGTCACGATGCCGAAGGGCAAGACCATCGTGCACTCGACCATCGACGTGGCCGATCTGAACAAGGACATCGTGGCCGAGCACGCGGTCATCGGCGACGCCGGCCTCGTGCTGGACGCCCTCCTCGCCGAGGTGCGCGACCGCCTGAAGGGCAAGCCGCGCGGCCGTCGGGCCGAGGTGACCAAGCAGATCGCCACCATGAAGGGCGAGTGGCTCGCGCAGTGGATGCCCAAGCTCACCGCCAGCGACAAGCCCCTCTCGCCCTACCGCGTGATCTGGGACCTGCTCCACACGGTGGACGTGGCCAACACCATCATCACCCACGACGCGGGCAGCCCGCGCGACCAGCTCTCGCCATTCTGGGAGAGCACGCATCCCCTCTCCTACATCGGCTGGGGCAAGACCACCCAGCTCGGCTACGGTCTCGGCCTCGCCATGGGGGCCAAGCTCGCCCGGCCGGACGCGCTCTGCATCAACGTGTGGGGCGACGCGGCCATCGGCTTCACCGGCATGGACTTCGAGACCGCGGTGCGCGAGCGCATTCCGATCCTCTCGATCCTGCTCAACAACTTCTCGATGGCGATCGAGCTGCCGATCATGAAGACGGCCACCGAGAAGTACCGCTCCACCGACATCAGCGGCCACTACGCGGACATGGCGAAGGCCTTCGGCGGCTACGGCGAGCGCATCACCGAGCCGGGGGAGATCATCCCCGCGCTCAAGCGCGGCATCGCCAAGACCCGCGACGGCGTCCCGGTCCTCCTCGAGTTCATCACCGAGAAAGAGATCAACTTCTCGATCTTCAAGTAACCGCCCTCCCGCCCTCCCCCCTCTCCCCTTCAGGGAGAGGGCAGGGTGAAGGGGGTGCTCAACCATGGCGACCCGAGCGTGACCGCCCTCACCCACCGCTCCGCGAAGACCGAGGTTCGCCCGAGCCCGATCCACGGCCAGGGCCTGTTCGCGAAGCAAACGATCGCCCGGGGCGAGATCGTGGCGGTCAAGGGCGGCCACGTCCTGACCGCATCGCAATGGGCGGCCCTCGAGCCCGCGCTCGGCCCGGCCGACATCCAGATCTCCGAGGATCTGGTCATCGCCCCCGTGACGCAGACCCAGCGCGACAGCAGCATGCTCTACACCAACCACTCCTGCGACCCCAACCTCGCGATCCAGGGCCAGATCGTCCTGGTTGCGATGCGGGACATCGCCCCGGGCCAGGAGCTCACCATCGACTGGGCGACCACCGACGACGGCGACCACGTCATGGAGTGCCGGTGCGGCAGCCCCCACTGCCGGCGCACCGTCACCGGCAAGGACTGGATGAAGCCGGAGCTGCAGGCGAAGTACGAGGGCTGGTTCTGCTGGTTCCTCCAGCGGAAGATCGACGCGTTACGATCAGGCCGCCGGCCCGCATGACCTGCGCGGTGCCCGCCGGCCACGAGCTCCGGATGCGCATGGAACGCACCGACACGGTGGATCCATGATCCTGGAGCTCGTCGCCCTGGGCTGCGCGGGGCTCTTCGCCGGGGCCGCCATCTACATCACGCTGGTCGAGCATCCCGCGCGCCTCGAGTGCGGAGCCGCGCCGGCCATCGCCGAGTTCGGGCCGAGCTACCGGCGGGCGGCCGTGATGCAAGCGTCGCTCGCGGTCGTGGGCTGCCTTGCCGCAGTGGCGGCCTGGGCACAGGGGAGCTCCACCGCGGTGCTCGTCGCGGGTCTCCTGCTCGGGGCCGTCGTTCCCTTCACGCTGATCGTGATCCGGCCGACCAACGAGCGCCTGCTTGACGCCGGGCTCGACCGCAACTCTCCAGAGGCCGCGGCGCTCCTGGCACGCTGGGGTCGCCTGCACGCGGTCCGCAGCGTGGTGAGCGGTGTCGCTTTTCTGCTGCTCGGGCTCCACTGCTCCGGAATTCTCGAATGACGCCGCCGATGGACCGAGACGCCTGCGCTGAAGGAAAGGCCTGGTACGTGGACGAGATCGTTCGAAAGGCAGGCACCCCATGAAGGCCTCCGCCATCGTGGCGACGGTGGTCGGGGTCGCCGCCGGAGTGTACTCCGGTATCCACCTGCTCATCCCCCTCGTCCTCACCGCCCTCGTCTGGTGGGGGGCGCGGAAGCTCCTCCCGGACCGCCCGTCCGATTTCGTGATCGCCGCGGCGGTCCAGGCCGGTCACCTGCTGTGGATCGCGATCGGCCTGGTCGTCATCGGCGCGCTCACCGTGGACCTGGTCGACATCGCGATCCTGCTCGCGGGCGTCGTCTGGCTCCTGGCGAAGCCCGGCCTGGCCGCGGTCATCGTGCTGACCGTCTACCACGCGGCGGCGCTCCTCATCAATCTGGCCGCCTTCCTCGCCATCCCGATCGGCGAGAACCTCCACCGCGCGCTCCTGATCCACATCGTCTGGCGGCTGCTGGCGCTGGTCTTCATGTGGCGCGGCCACCGGCGGGCCCGGAGCGCCGAGTCCGCGGAGGACGCATGACGCCGGCCACGTGGCTGCTCTGCTGCGCCACCGAGCCGGCCCTCTCGGTAACGCCGGCCCGGCCGTGCTCCCCGTCGTCTCGATCACCACGCTGCTCCCGCCGCTCGTCGATCCGGCGGTGGCGGTGGCGCGACTCAGGCGGCCGCGGGTGGCCTCCGCGTATTGACAGTCGGTGGCACCATGTGGTCTGGTGAAGCGCCCATGGGCGCTGTCGGCTCCCTGATCGCCCGTCCCCAGCCGCTCGCGATCGAGCCAGCGCGCGCCGCGCCGGCCCTAGCCCGGGCCGGTCGCCCTTGAACCGCGCGGTCCTCTTCGCGATCCTCGCGGGCGTGTCGGCCGCCACCTGGACGATCTGCTTGAAGACGGCCTCCACGAGGATCAGCGCGGCGCTCGGCGCGCTGATCCTCACCGGCGTCGCCTTCGTGGTCAACGCGCTCATCCTGCTGGGCATGCGGGCCAACGGGCACGAGATCGTCTTCACCCCCGAGGTCCTGTGGCTCATGGCCCTGGCCGGCGTCGCCGCCTCCGGGGTGGACATCTTCGGGCTCCTCGCCTACGACCGGGGGCTCAAGGTGACCTCGTCGTTCTTCATCGGCGGCACCTCCACCGTGCTCGTGCTGCTCGCCGGCTTCCTGCTGTTCCAGGAGCCGTTCACCTGGATCCGTCTGCTCGCGATCGCCCTGATCGTGGGCGGGTCCCTGCTGCTGCAGGCGCAGGGCTGATAGCGTCCAGGCGATGACGGCGCCCTTCCTCGAAGGCACCGACGTCGCCCGGAGCTTCGGCGGCCTCCGCGTCCTGACGCGCGTGAGCTTCGCGGTCGCCGAAGGCGAGATCGTGGCGCTCATCGGGCCCAACGGGGCCGGCAAGACGACGCTGTTCAACCTGATCGGCGGGCTGCTCCGGCCCTCGGCGGGCTCCATCCGATTGGGCGAGCACCGGATCAGCGCGCTGCCCGCGCACCGGATCGCGCGGCTCGGGCTCGGGCGCACCTTCCAGACCCCGCGGCCCTTCCTCGACCTGACCGCCGCCGAGAACGTGGCCGCGGCCGCGCTGTGGAGCCCGCGGCCGGGGGGCACGCCCGCCGAGCTGCTGGCGCTCGTCGAGATGGACGAGCACGCGGCGGTGCCCGCGCGGCGGCTCACCGGGGCCCGGCGCAAGCTCCTCGAGCTGGCCATGGCCCTGGCGCTCAGGCCGCGGGTGATCCTGCTCGACGAGCTGCTGGCCGGGCTCACCTCCACCGAGGGCGCGCGCGCGACCGCGATCCTGCGGCGCATCCGCGACGAGCGCGGGGTCGGGCTGTTCTGGGTCGAGCACGTGATGAAGGCCATCATGGAGACGGCGGAGCGGCTGATCGTGCTCCACCACGGCGAGGTCATCTGCGAGGGGCCGCCCGCGGCGGTCTCGCGCGATGCCCGGGTTCTCGAGGCGTATCTCGGCGAAGCACCCCCAATGGCGAGGAGGCCATGACATGACGATGAACAGGCGACTGTTTCTCACGACTGCGGCGGGAGCGGCGGTGGGCGCGGCCACGGTTCCCCTCCTGCGGACGCGCGCCCGCGCCCAGGCGAAGCCGATCCGCATCGGTTACACCATGTCGGCGACCGGCCCGTACGCGGTGGGCGCCGGCATCACCCAGGCTCCGAACTACACCCTGTGGCAGGACCAGGTCAACGCCCGAGGCGGCCTCGCGGTCAAGGGCGAGGGGCGCCGGATGATCGAGTTCGTCTCCATCGACGACCGCAGCGAGATCGAGACCGCGGTGCGCTTCTACGAGAAGCTGGCCACCGACGACAAGGTGGATCTCATGCTGCCCCCGTGGGGCTCGGCGATGAACTTCGCGATCGCCCCGGTGGCGACCAAGTACGGCTACCCGATGATCGGCCCCACCGCAATCTCCGGAAAGTTCAAGGAGCTGGGGCTGGCCTACTTCTACACGATGCTGGTGCAGCCCGAGCCGCAGATGCAGGCGGTGGCCGCCGGGCTCAAGGACCTGCGCGACCAGGGCAAGATCAAGAAGGTCGCGGTGGCCTACGTCAACGACCTGTTCGGCATCGAGCTGAACAGCGCCACCGGCCCCGCCTTCAGGGCGGCCGGCCTCGACGTGGTGGACACCAAGAGCTACCCGCTGGGCGCCAAGGACCTCTCGCCCATCCTGCGAGGCTTCAAGACCGCGGGCGCGGACGCGTTCGTGGGCCTCACCTATCCGCCCGACAATATCCTCGTCACCACCCAGGCCAAGGAAGTGGACTGGAATCCCCCCGTCTTCTTCACGGGCGTGGGCACCGCGTTTCCCTTCTACCGCGACCGCTTCAAGGGCGCGGAGGGTGTGACCGGCATCGCGGGCTGGAACCCCAAGGTGAAGTTCCCGGGCGCCAAGGAATACTTCGACGCGCACGTGAGGAAGCACCAGAAGGAGCCGGACCGGTGGGCGAGCGCCTTCGCGTACGCGTCGCTCCAGATCCTGGAGCGCTGCGTGGGCGAGGTCGGCCTCGACCGGCCGAAGATCAAGGCGATGCTCGACGCCACCGAGTTCCAGACGGTGGCCGGGCCCATCAAGTTCGTCAAGGGCGAGAACGTGTCTACGCCGGGCATGGTGGGCCAGTGGCAGAAGCGCGAGTTCGAGATCGTCTGGCCCAGGAACTGGGCCACCGGAACCGCGGAGGTGCCGAAGCCGGCCTGGGCATGACACTCTCGCCCACGCTCCTGCTGGACGTCGTGATCGGCGGCTTCACGACGGGGGGGATCTACGCCCTCGTCGCCCTCGGCCTCAATCTCCAGTACGGCCTGATGCGGGTGCTGAACGTGGCGCACGGCGAGTTCCTGATGCTGGGTGCCTACGTCACGTTCTCGCTGCACACCGGCTGGGGCGTCGACCCGCTGCTGACCCTGCTGATCACTGGCCCGACGGCATTCGCCGTCGGGCTCCTGCTGCACCGGCTGCTCTACGCCCCGCTGCTGACCGGCGAGGCGGCGGAGGGCCTCGAGTCGCGCTCGCTCCTGCTCTCGTTCGGCCTGATGTTCGTGCTCCAGAACGCGGCATTGCTCATCTGGAGCGCAGACCTCAAGGGCTACAGCTATCTCGCGATCCCGCTCCGCTGGCTCGGCACCGTCTTCCCCGCCAACCGGGTGCTCGCGGCCGCCATCGCCCTCGCCCTGGGCGCGGCCTTCTATCTCTATCTCCGCTACAGCCTGACCGGCAAGGCGGTGCGCGCGCTGATGCAGGAGCCGGAGGGTGCGCAGCTCATGGGCATCCAGACCCGGCGCATCCACGGTCTCTGCTTCGGGGCGGGCATCGCGATGTCGGCGGTGACCGGCTCGCTCGTCAGCATGCTGTTCGAGCTGACGCCCTTCATGGGCCTGCCCTACACCGTGACCGCGCTGGTCGTGGTCATCCTGGGCGGGCTCGGCAACATGCTGGGCTGCCTCCTGGCCGGGCTGCTGCTCGGCCTGGTCGAGACCGCCGGCGTCTACCTCGCCTCCAGTGACATCCGGCTGATCTCGTCCTACGCGGTGCTGTCGCTGATCCTGATCCTCAAGCCCTCGGGCCTCTTTGGCCGCTAGGACTGCCCTGGCCGTCTTCGGCGCGGCGCTGCTCGTCGCGCCGCACGTCCTGCCCACGTACTATCGCTCGCTCACGCTGGCCATCCTGGCCGACGTTGCCCTCGCGGTCTCCTGGGCTTTCTTCTCGGGCCCCACGCGCTATCTTTCGCTGGCCACCGGCGCCTTCTTCGGCGCCGGCGCCTACACCACCGCGGTGGTGATGGCCCGGCTGCCGTGGCCGCTGCCGGTCGTGGCCGCCGCCGCGGTCGCCGCCGCGATGGCGCTCGTGGTGGGGACGCTCGCGCTGCGGCTGCGCGGGCCCTACTTCGCCATCTTCACCTTCGGCCTGGCCGAGCTGGCCAAGCACACGCTGATCTGGTACGAGACCGGCGTCACCGGCACCGTCGGCCGCCTGCTGCTCAACCCGCCCGACGCGGTGACGCTCTACTACACCGTGCTCGGCGTGGCCGCGCTCGCGGTGGCGACGGCGGTGTGGCTACCGCGCGGCCGCTGGGGCATCGCGCTCGTCGGCATCGGCGCCGACGAGGAGCGCGCGGAGACCCTCGGCATCGACACCACGCGGATCAAGGTCACCATCTTCGCCCTGAGCGCGGCCTTCATGGGCGCGGTGGGCGGGGCGATGGCCCCGCGCTGGACCTATCTCGACCCCCAGGTCTTCAACCCGCTCGTGTCGTTCCAGACCGTGATCATGGCCCTCCTCGGGGGGGCCACCACCGTCGTCGGCCCGGTGCTGGGCGCGGTCTTCCTGGGTCTCCTGTCCGAGACCCTGCTCCTCCAGTTCCGCTACGTCTACATGCTGAGCCTGGGGCTCGTGCTGATCGCGGTGGTGCTCCTGCTGCCCGCCGGCCTCGCAGGGCTGCTGCGCCAGCGGCGGGCGTGAACGACGGGCAGGCCTGCGGCGCGGCCCCGCTGGGCTTGCCGCTTCATCGGCCGCGAGGCTATAGTCGGCGGCTAGACGCGACGTCGTCGAGCTCCAGGAGTTCGAGCGTGTTCTCGAGCCGTCCGGGCCGCGTCCTGGTCGCCGAGATCGATCACCGAGTCGTCGGATTCATAGCTCTCCTCGCCCGAGTCGTACCCGAAGAGCCGGACGAGGATCAGACGCCGTACGCGTACATCTCTGACCTGGTCGTTCTTCCGCGGTACCGTCGGCGCGGCGTTGGCCGGGCGCTACTCGAGCGGGCGGAAGCGCTCGCTCGTAGCTCGGGCGCGAGGGTCCTGCGCGTCGGCGTCCTCGCCAAGAACGAGTCGGCGGCCAGGCTGTACCGCGTGGCCGGGTTCAGCGACTATCAGCTCCAGCTGGCCAAGAGGCTGACCTGAAGCGGATCGGCCCGCTCAACGCTTGGGCCGGCGGACGGTCCTCACCTTCCCGCTCCCTCCTCCTCCGCAGAAGAACTGATCGCGGCCATCGGACTCGAGCCCCGATACGCCCACTCCGGGCGGCATCTCGAGCCTCTCCAGGACCTCTTCCGTTCGAGGATCGATTCGCCTCAAATCGCTCTCGTCACCTTCCCAGGTGCCGTGCCAGAGCTCTCCGTCGATCCACGTGACCCCGGTGACGAAGCGGTTGGACTCGATCGTGCGAAGAATCGCCCCGGTTTCGGGATCGACTTGATGGATCTTCCGGTCCCGATACTGTCCCACCCAGAGCGTCCCTTCGGCCCACGTGAGCCCCGAGTCACCGCCCCGGCCGGGCGCCGGGATCGTGGCGAGCACACGGCCGGTCCTCGGATCGATCTTCTGGATGCGATCCTCGGCGAGCTGAAACAGGTGCTGGCCGTCGAAGGCCGTTCCGGCGTGCGCGGCGACATCGATCGAGCGCACCGTCTTCCCGCTCGCAGGATCGAAGGCGTTCAGCTTGTCTCCAGCAGCAAACCAGACGTTCTGACCGTCATACGTGACTCCATGCACGCTGTCGGCACCCGAAAAGGGTCCATACTCACGGACGATCTCGGCGGTTGATCGACTCATGCCCGCATCCTACTCGATCGGCGGAGGAGCGGGGAGTAACAAGGTCGTCGTGAATCCCGGCACGGACGGGGTCATCCAGCGGCGAGCTCGCCCGCGACCGAACGACTGCACCTTGCTGGCCGCCGCCAGCGAGTCGAGCGCCCGCTGCACGGTGCGCTGGCTCGTTCCAAGCGCAAGCGCAAGCGCCGAGCTCGACCACGATTCACCGTCGGCGAGGAAGGCGAGCACTCCCGCATGCTCCTCTTCGACGGGGTGCGCCAGCACGACTACCTCGCGTGCGCGACGCGGCGCCAGCGCAAACCCTCGCTTCGTCGCGCTCACGCCGGCCAGCGTCCGAAGCACCCTTCGAAGCCGCCCTACCTCGACCCGCAACCGCGCGCGATGCGATTCATCGGCGATCTTCGATCCGAATGCACGGGCAACGAGCGTGTCCCTCGGTACGTCTCCCGGCCACGCTTCGCCCAGCGCGCGTGCGAGCGCGAACAACACCGGACGCTTTGCGAGCGACACCACCTTGCTTCCGTCACGTACGACGTGACGGCAAGCGTCCACGACGAGTGCCTTCGATGCCAGCAACGCTTCGACCTCCTCGAGGAGGAGGAGTCGCTCCTCGCCACTCGCGATCAGGCGCGCAGCGGGCGTGTTCAGGACGAGGAATGCGCTTTCGACCTCCGCCGCCAGCGCAGGGATACGTGCGTGGCGCGCTGCGCGCTCGGCCCGAGCGAGCGCAGCGCGCGCCGCCTTCGTCCGGAGGCGCCGCATCGCGATCCCCGCGACCACCAGCTCGTGGGCGGTCCTCGACGCGGGAGGGAAGGGCGCGGGGTCGAGCTCGGCGACCGTACGCTCGGCCGCGTCGATGCGCCCGATCAGAAGGAGGCGCCGGACCTCGAGATACCGTGCATGCGCGACGTTTACCCGGTCGCCGTGCTCTTCGAGCGTCGCCCGTGCCGCGTCGAGCGCCTTCGCAGGCCAGCCCAAATCGCGCGAGACGAGCGCGATCTCGGCCTCGGCGACGACGCACCTCGCGCGGGCCACCGCCGCCTTCGGACCGAAGGCGCGCGCAGCACGTCGCAGGAGAGCCTTCGCTCGAACGAGATCGCCGAGCTGCGCCATCGCGATGCCTCGAAGCGCGAGAGCCGGCGCGTCGTCGCGCAGGGCGACCCGCTTCAATGCGCCGAGGGGATCACCCGCTGCGAGTGCACGCGCGGCGGCAGTGATCAGCGAGTCCATCGGAATCCCGTCACACTTGTAACTCCCATCGCTCGATTCCCGGCGCTAAGACTATCTCATGACCAGCCCCCACGGGCTCCGCGGCGTGAGCGAGGTTGGGCGGTGAATGGAAGCGTAAATGAGCGGCCGCGCGGGGCGTCGGCCGGGCGTGGGACGGAAGGCAATGAACGATGAAGGACACCCGAAGGAAGGAGAGAAGAGCGATGACGACGCACAAGACCGGGACACGTAAAGAGTGGCTCGCAGCGCGGCTCGAGCTGCTCGAGGCGGAGAAGGAGCTCACGCGGCGCAGCGACGAGCTGGCGCGGCGGCGGCAGGAGCTGCCGTGGGTTCGGATCGACAAGGAGTATCGATTCGAGACCGACGAGGGGAGCGCCTCGCTGGCGGATCTCTTCCGGGGGCGCTCGCAGCTTCTCGTCTACCACTTCATGTTCGGGCCCGACTACACGGCGGGGTGTCCGGCGTGCTCGGCGATCGCGGACGGGTTCGACGGCTTCGTCGTCCACCTGGCCAGCCACGATGTCACGCTTTCGGCGGTGTCGCGGGCGCCTCTCGCGAAGCTGCAGGCGTACGAGCGGCGGATGGGGTGGACGTTTCCCTGGGCGTCCTCGCACGGCCGCGACTTCAACTACGACTTCAGCGTCGGGTTCACCAAGGAGCAACAGCGCGAGGGGGGCATCGAATACAACTACCGGCGCGAGGCCGCGTCGCAGGTACGCGGCGGCGAGGGGCCCGAGATACCCTCGCGCTCGACACCCGACGGGGCCACTACGTTCGCGGCCATGAGCGGAACCGACGTCGCCACGTACACGCGCGAGCGGCCGGGCATGAGCGCGTTCGTGCTCGAGGACGGCAGCGTCTACCACACCTATTCCACCTATGCGCGCGGACTGGATGGCCTCTGGGGCATGTACCAGTGGCTCGACCGCGCCCCCAAGGGGCGCAACGAGACGGGCGTCTGGTGGCGCCGCCACGACGAGTACAACAAGCGCTGAGCCACGTCGTGGATGTCGTTGGCGCAGCCGGGGGACGGGAGATCTCACGACGCATGGTGTCCGAGCGAGCGTTCCAGCGAGCCTTCTTCGGCGTCTCCGCGCTGCTCTTCGCTGCCAGCGCGGCGCTGACGATCGCCTGGTGCGAGTCCATGTCGGCGATGGGCGGGATGCCGATGCCCGGCGGCTGGACGATGTCGATGGCGTGGATGCGGATGCCCGGACAGACGTGGCCCGGCGCCGGCGCGTCGTTCCTCGGCATGTGGGTCGTGATGATGGTGGCGATGATGCTGCCGTCCCTGGTTCCGATGCTGTGGCGCTACCGCCAGGCCGTTGGCAGGACAGGCGAGACGCGCCTGGGGCGGCTGACCGCGCTCGTTGGCGTGGGGTATTTCTTCATGTGGACCGTGTTCGGCATGGCCGCTTTTCCGCTGGGCGTCGCGCTGGCGGCGATTGCGATGCAGCAGCCGGCGCTGGCGCGCGCCGTACCGATCGCGGTCGGTGTGGTCGTCCTGATCGCCGGCACCCTCCAGCTCACCGCGTGGAAGGCGCGTCACCTTGCCTGCTGCCGGGAGGCACCCGGGCGCGGCCGTACGCTGCCGCCCGCCGCCGGCACGGCCTGGCGACACGGCCTACGCCTTGGCCTCCACTGCGGCCACTGCTGTGCCGGTCTGATGGCGATCCTCCTGGTCATCGGGGTCATGGACCTTCGCGCGATGGCTGTCGTGGCGGCCGCCATCACCGTCGAACGTCTCGCACCGGCCGGTGAGCGCGTCGCGCGAGCCATCGGGGCCGTCGTCGTCGGGGCAGGGCTGTTTCTGATCGCGCGAGCAGCCGGGCTCGGATGACGCATCCGCATCGTGCACCTGAACTTCTCCCACCGTGCGCGCCTGGGACCCCTAGCGAGACCCACCCGCGCGGATCGCGCCCGATCGGGAACGGACGCGGTTGGTCGGGCGCCACCCCGAACGTGTCTCCGACGTGTGGGCTTTGGTACCTTATGTCACGGGGACGCGGCCCACGGACGGGCCACCGCCGCCGGAGGGAGATTGACACCGTCGGCGACCGGTTCCTGACCACGTTCGATGGCCCCGCGCGGGCCGTCCGCTGCGCGGCCGCCGTCAGCGAGGCCGTTCGCTGGCTCGGAGTCCGGCCGGGCGGCATACCGGCGAGTACGAGGTGATCGGAGAGAAACGTGGTGGCATCGCCGTTCATATCGGGGCGCGCGTGACCGCGATGGCGGCACCCAACGAGGTGCGGTGGCCGGGGTCTGGGCGGTGAGGTTGAGCGTTCGCGTCGGGACGTTGGCCCTCACCCTTCATCTCTTGGCGTCGTCTCTCGTTGCCGTCGCGCAACCGACCGGGAAGGTGCACCGAATCGGCTTTCTCAGGCATTTCGCATGTCCGGACCAATTCGGTCTGAAGGATCTGCGCCAGAGGCTCGGCGAGCTGGGCTACATCGAGGGCCGCAACATCGTCATCGAATGCCGGGCCGCCCCCGGGAAGTGGGAGGAGCTCCCGGAGCTTGCGGCTGAGCTGGTGCGTCTCAACCTCGATGTTCTGGTCGCGGAAGGGACGCCCGCGAGCCTGGCGGCGAAGCACGCGACACGGCTTGTCCCGGTCATCATGGTGTACGTCGGAGATCCCGTGGCGAGCGGGCTCGTCAGCAGCCTGGGGCGGCCGGGGGGAAACGTCACCGGGGTGTCGATGAACGCCAACGAGATCGTCCGCAAGGACATCGAGCTGCTCAAGGAGATTGCTCCCGGGATCTCGCGCGTCGCGGTGTGGATGGATTCCACGAATCCCAGCCACTTGCCGGCCTTTGCCGCAATGGAATCCACGGCTGACCGGTTGAAGGTCAGGCTGCAGCGTGTCGAGGTTCGAACTGCGACGGATCTCGACGGGGGGTTCGCGGCGACGCTGAGGCAACGTGCCGAAGCGGTCGCCGTCTATCCACTGAGCACCATGCCGGTCGACATCAAGCGGATCGCCGAGTTCGCAGTCAAGAACCGGTTACCGACCGTCACGAACACTGCCGCGTATATCAAGGAGGGGCTCCTGGCGGGCTACGGGCCGAACGTTCCGGACCAGTATCATCGCGCGGCGATCTACATCGACCGAGTCTTGAAAGGGGCCCGGCCCGCTGCGTTGCCGGTCGAGCAACCCACCAAGCTCGACCTCGTCATCAACGGCAGGACCGCGAAGGCGCTCGGTCTCGCACTCCCGCCGTCGATACTGTTGCGCGCGGTTGAAGTCGTAGAGTAGGCGGTCGCCCTGTCAAATACAATCTCTACTCGTGCCTGAGGATCACTCCGGCTCCCCAGCGGCAGCATCTGGCTCAGGCCGAGCAGGTGGTCGGCGGTGACGCCCCGCTGGGTGAACAAGCTGTCAACGTTCAGGGATCACGGGCAGCCGCGCACCGTCGGCCAGCTCAACGGCCACGATCTCATGGTGGCCAGGGAAGAGGTGCACATCCTGCTGATCGAGCCCGCGGGCACCCCGAACACCGGCGATCCGGCCACCGCGGCGGCCCGGGGCGTCATCTAGACGGCGAGCGGACGAGACCATGGCGGTGCGGATCGTGCGACTCGGCACCCCCCGGCACCCGGGCGAAGGCCTGCGCATCGGGACGGTGCGCCGGCCGCCGCGCGGGGTGCGCAAGGCCGACTACGCGGTGCGGGACTACTACGACGTCTGGCTGCCCGAGCTGGCGCCCACCGCGCCGCTCGTCTCCTGGGCGCTCTCGAAGCCGTTCACGCCCGCGCGCTGGGCGCTCTACGCGCGCCGCTATCGGCGCCAGATGCGCGAGCCGGCGGCCCAGCGGCAGATCGCGCTGCTCGCCGCGCTGTCGACCCGCGCCGATTTCTCGGTGGGCTGTTACTGCGAGGACGAGAGCCGCTGCCATCGCTCCCTGCTGCGGGACCTGCTGATCCAGCACGGCGCGAACGTCCTCTGACGCTGCCTCCAGGCGAGGCAGCGACGCTCACGCTGCCTGATCCGCGGGCGCATGCCCGGCAGCAGCTCGCTCGCGTGGCCCGCGGCGGATCGCCGCAAGTAGCCGCCGAGCCTTGCAGAATCCGGTCACGCTCGAGATGCCCCGGCTGGCACGTCCTCTGCAACCACATGTCGCAAGCAATTCATCGCGTCGTCGCGAAATCCGGAGCGCCGTCGCCGTACGATGACGGCGTTCTTTTCTTTTGGGGAGGAACGGTCCAGATGGACGGGAAAGACGGCAGCACGGTACTGCGGACGAGCCTCGTCGCCGCCCTGATCGGGCTCGGGCTCGTCGCCGCGATCGTGGAGATACAGGCGGATCTCGCTCCGCGCGAGACCCGGCGGACAGCGCATCGAATCCAGTGCGACCCGCTGTGGCGAGCGCACGTCGAGCCGATCGACCAGGCGCTCGCGCGGCACGACGTCAGCGCCGCGGTCGGTGCCGGGCACGACGCCTACGGCGCCGCCCTCGCGAGCGGCGGCTGGGAGGGCATGCTCACGGTAGGCGATGCCTTCCTGCGGATCGGCACCGAGGCGGGCACCGTGAGCGGCTCGCGCTCCAACCCGCGGCAGGCCTATCTCAACGCGCTCGTCCGGGCCCCTCGCGACGGCTCCATCGAAGGGATGCGACGGACGGCCGCCGCCTTCGCGGCCCTGGGGGACCACGCGGTGGCGACCCTCTGCCTGCGCGCCGCGGCCGAGCTGGCGGCCAACCGGAAAGGAGTCTAACCCATGATCTTCCAGAAGCTGGCCCTGATCGCGCACGATCACAAGAAGGTGGACCTCGTCGCGTGGGCGACGTTCAACCGCGACACCCTCGCCGCGTTCCCGCTGATCGCCACGCGGCACACCGCCCGGCTCGTCCGGGAGAAGGTCGGGCTCGAGGTCCAGGAGCTCCTGAGCGGACCCGAAGGCGGGGACGCCCAGATCGCGGCGGGCGTCGCCATGCGGGAGATCGACGCGGTGTTCTTCTTCGTCGATCCACTCTTCGCGCAACCCCACGACCCCGACATCCGCGCGCTGCTCCGCGTGTGCAACGTCCACAATGTCCCCGTCGCGACCAACCTGGCCACCGCCGATCTCATCATCGCCGGGCTTCCCGCCTGCGCCGGCGCCCCGGACCCCGCCGCTTGACCGCGCGCTGACCCCCCGTTGTCCCCACCCGAGCAAGCGTGTAGCCTCGGGGCCGGAGGGTAGAGTCATGTTCGCCCGACTCGGCGCCTGGCAGGGATCGCCCGAGGACCTGGAGCGGTGGATCGAGCGGGCCCGCGACTACGTCAAGCCCAGCCTTCGACAGGACGCCGGCCTCAAGGCCGCCTACTGGCTCGTCGACCGCGCGGCCGGCAAGGGCCTGATCGTCACCCTCTGGGAGAGCGAGGAGGCGATGCGGGCGAGCGAGGAAGCGCGCCGGCGACGCCAGACCGCGACGTCGGCGGCCACCGGCGCCCAGGTGACGACCGAGCGGTACGAGATCGTCGACGCACTCGTGATGTGACTCGAAAGGAGGAGCGCATGAAGTACGGCGTGGTACTTCCCATCTGGCAGCTCACGGTGGCGGAAGCGGAGTCGCTGGCGACGCGCGCGGAGGAGCTCGGGCTGGACGGCGTCTTCGTCCCCGACCACATCCTGGCCAAGCCCGCCACCACCGAGCACTACGGCGGGCACTGGCCGGATCCGTTCGCGCTGCTCGCCTTCCTCGCGGGGCGCACGCGGCGCATCAGCCTGGGAGCCAGCGTCATCGTGCTCCCCTACCGCAATGCGCTGGTCGCGGCCAAGTCCGCGGCCACCGTGGATCAGGCCTCGGGCGGCCGCTTCATCTTCGGGGTCGGGGTCGGCTGGGACGAGGCCGAGTTCGTGGACCTGCGGCTGCCGTTCCGCGAGCGTGGGCAGCTCAGCGACGACTACATCCGCGCCATCAAGGCCGCCTTTGCCGCCGACATCCCGCAGTACAGCGGCAAGTACGTGAGCTTCTCGGGCGCCACCTTCTCCCCGCGGCCGGTCCAGCGGCCGCACCCGCCCATCTGGGTGGGCGGCTCACCCGGCGCGGTCTCCGGGCCCGCGGTGCGACGCTGCGCCGAGCTGGGCGACGCCTGGCATCCCCTTGCGCTCGCGCTCGACGAGATCGAGAAGGGCTACGCCACGCTGCGCGACCTGGCGACCCGCACCGGGCGGCGCGACGCGCTCGGGCTCTCGCCGCGCAACATGCTCGACCTGACCGACACCCCCAAGGGCGCCGGTCGCGCCGCCTTCCAGGGCTCGGTGGCCGAAGTGGCGGCGGACATCAAGCGGGTGAAGGGGCTGGGCGCCGCCTGGATGACCTTCGACCTGCCGCGCGCCGACATCCCCGCGATGGTGCGCGCGATGGAGCGGCTCGCGGGAGAGGTCAAGCCCGCGGCGGCGTGACCGCGATCCGCGACGCGGGCCCGGGCGATCGGGGCGCGATCGAGGCGGTGACGCTCGCCGCCTACGAGCAGTACGCCGCCGCGCTCCCGCCGCCGCTCTGGGCGATGTACCGGCAGAGCATCCAGGCGACGCTGACCGACGTGCGGCCGGCGGCGCAGATCGTGGCGGAGGAGGGCGGCGCGCTCGTGGGCACCGTGCTGCTCTATCTGGCGGGCGCGGCGGTGGCCATGCCCGGGGGCACGCCCGTCGCGCTCGAGTGGCCCGAGGTGCGCCTCCTGGCGGTGGCGCCGGCGGCGCGGGGCAAGGGCGTGGCCCGCCGGCTCATGGAGGAGTGCATCCGCCGGGCGCGTGCCGCCGGCGCCTCCGCGCTGACCCTCCATACCGCGGACATCATGGCCGCCGCGATGCGGCTCTACGAGCGCATGGGATTCGTGCGCGCGCCGGAGCTGGACTTCTCGCCGGCTCCGGAGATCACCGTGAAGGGCTATCGCCTGCCCCTCACCTCCGGGCCCCTCACCTCCGGGCCCCTCACCTCCGGTCCCCTCACCTCCGGACCCCTCACCCTGCCCTCTCCCCAGAGGGGAGAGGGTTGATCGGGGAACCCGGGGCCGCCGAGGGGATGTGGAGAATCCGAGAACCGTCGGGCCGAAGGGGGAGAGGGTTGAGCCTGCGAACCCTCGCCCCCGGAGGGGGCGCGGGCAGGGTGAGGGGGACTACCGCAGGCGGATGCCGCCCAGGGCGTAGGGCGGCGACGCCAGCAGGATGAGGCGGTCGACGCCCACCCGCTCGAGACGCGCGCGCTCGGGCGTGCCGGGGCGGAGCCACCGCTCGCCGAGGCCCGCGAAGACGCTCACGCTGAAGCGCGCCGGATCCCGGCCCGACGTGGCGTGGGCCTCGCGCGCCACCCGGGCCAGCTCGGCGAGATCCGGGTGCATGGCCTGGGTGTTGAAGCCGTCGCCGAAGCGCCCCGCGATGCCGGCCATGCGCGGGCCGAAGCCCGCGATGACGATGGGCGGCGGCGGATCCGGCCGCAGGTAGCCCGATGGACGATCGAGCCGGAACTGCGCGCCCACGAAGCTCGACACGTCCCCGGCCCACAGGTGACGGAGGACCTGCGCGGTCTCGGCCACGCGCTCGGCGCGCACGCGATCCGGCGAGACCTCCATGTTGAGCGCCTCCTGCTCGCGCGCATAGGACATCGAACGCGTGGCGCCGGCGCCCAGGCCGAGGAGCAGGCGGCCGCCCGAGACCTGCTGGAGCGTGGCTGCCATGTTGGCGAGCAGGCCGGGATGCCGCAGACCGGTATTGAGCACGAGGGGGCCCAGCATGAGGCGCCGCGTGGCCTCGGCCAGCGCGGTGAGGGTCGTCCACGCTTCGGGGACGCCGGCCTCCGCGCGCTCGTCGGGATCGCGCAGGTGATCCCACGTCCACAGCCCGTCGAAGCCGGCCGCCTCGGCGGCGAGCGCGGCCGCGCGCATCTCCGCGTAGCGGGCACCGACGGGAATCAGGAGGACGTCGATCTTCATGGTTCCTCTTTCGTGGCTCCTCGGCAGCGGCCCCCTCACTCTGCCCTCTCCCCTCCGGGGAGAGGGATCAGAGGGGGATCGAGACCCTCGCCCCCGGAGGGGAGAGGGCAGGGTGAGGCGGCGGTTACTTGGGTGGCTCGAACTTGGAGAAGGTGGAGAGCGCGCCGAGGGACTGCACGCCCTCGCGACGCTCGGTGCCCATCACCCAGGTCGGAAAGGCCTTCACCCCGGCCTTCTCGCAGAGGTCGGGGCGGCCGTTGACCCCGTCCGCGGCGCACTCCACGTAGGGAACGTCGCGGGCCGCGTCGCCGAAGAGGGCCTTCTGCTCGGTGCAGCGCGGGCACCAGTAGGCTCCGTACATCACCGCGCCCTTCTCGCGCAGGTGCCGCGCGAGCGCGCCTTCGAAGCCGCTGCCCCCGCCCGCCGGCACCGCGTAGATGAAGGCGGCGCCGAGCGGCACCAGCACCGCGGCGGCCAGCGCGCCGGGCACGAGCGCCGAGAGCTTCCGGCGGCGCGGCAAGGCGGCGTGGCGGCGGAGCAACACGAGCAGGATGGCCACCGTGATCGCGCCCGAGGCGAGGCAGTAGGCGCAGGTAGCCTTAATGACGAGCACCGAGACCGCGGTGAGGTAGATCGAGAAGCCCACTCCCGCGGCGGCCAGGTAGAAAGCCCACGTCCAGCGCGGCGCGGTGAGCCCGAGCGCGGCCAGCGCGCCGATGGCCGCGTAGAGCAGCACGCCCCAGAACGCCGTCGGCACCCCCAGGAGGCTGCCGTAGCGGCTCGCCTGTACCACATCGCACCCACTGCCGGACAGGCAGAAGCCGGCGTTGCCGCCCATCCACTTGAGCCCGGTGAGGTAGGCGGCGATCGCGAAGCCGGCGGCGGCCAGGCCCACGATCGGGAAGTCCGGCCGGGCGGGGGCCAGGGTGGCAAGCTCGCGTTTTCGTGCGGCCATACGGACGCAACAGTACCATACGGGATGCTGGCCGTCCCCGGTTGCACACCCAGATTGCGCCGGCCTACGCAGGGGCGCTACGCTAGCGGAGTGTTCCCGCTCCCGCCTCTGACCGACGAGCAGCGCTCCGTGGTTGACCGGGTGGCCACCCTGTCGCGGGAGCGCTTCGCGGCGCGCGCGGCCCGGTACGACGCCGACTCCACGTTCCCCTACGAGAACTACGCGGACCTGCACGCGGCCGGCCTGCTCGCGCTCACCGTTCCCCGCGAGTACGGCGGGGTCGGCGCCGATCCGGTCACCTACGTGCACGCCCTGCGCGAGATCGCCAAGGGATGCGCGGCCACCGCGCTCACCTTCAACATGCACTCGACGGTGACCACCTTCGTGGCCGCGCTCGGCACCGAGGAGCAGAAGCGCCGCTACTTCGGCGAGGTCGTGGGCCGCGGGGCCCGCATCGCCTCCATCACCAGCGAGCCCGAGCAGAGCTTTCGCGACAAGTTCGTGCTCAACACCGTGTTTCACCCGACCGACGGCGGGGGGTACCGGGTGGCGGGGGTGAAGCAGTTCTGCTCGCTCGGCGACGCGGCCGACTACTTCTTCATCACCGGCATCCAGGCGGGCAAGACCAGCGCCCGCGACGGCGTGATCTCCGCGATGATCCCGGGCCGCGACGCGGGCGTGAAGATCGAGGGCACCTGGAACGCCACCGGCATGCGCGGCACCATCAGCCATACGATCCGGTACGACTGCGCGGTGGATCCGGCCAACGTGGTCGGGCAACCCGGCCAGTACCTGACCATCGATCTGCAGGGCTTCGCGCTCGGGTACGCCGCGGTCTACCTGGGCATCGGCGAGGCCGCCTTCGAGTACATGACCGAGTACGCGCGCACCAGGACGCAGCGGCCCTCCAACGAGCCGATGAGCCATCACCCGCTCGTGCAGCGCACGGTGGCCGAGGTGGGCACCCAGATCCGCGCGGCTCGGCTCCTTCTGCACGAGGCCGCCTGCGTGAAGATGGCGGGCGACCGCGAGGCCACCATGCTCGTGGTGAACCAGGCCAAGACCTTCGCGGCCGACGTGGGCCTGATGGCCACCGAGCGGGCGCTGCGGCTGGCGGGCGGGCGCGGCATCCTGAAGGAGCTGCCGCTCGAGCGCTGGCACCGCGACGCGCTGGCGGGCCCGGTGATGCCCCCCTCCAACGACCGGTGTCTCGAGACCGCGGGCAAGCTCCTCTGCGGGCTGCGCGCCGCCACCCTCGAGTTCCAGTAGCCGGCGCCGTGCGACTCGACGTTCTCCGGCGCGAGCTGGCCCAGGGCGCGGAGACCATCCAGGGCCTCGTGGCGGGCGTCTCCGCGGCCGAGGCGCGCGCGCGGCCGGCGCCGGACGCCTGGTCGATCCTGGAAGTCGTCGCGCACCTCCTCGACGAGGAGCGCGAGGACTTCCGCCCGCGGCTCGACCTGGTCCTGCACCGGCCGGACGAGAGCTGGGCGCGCATCGATCCACCGGGCTGGGTGACCGCGCGGGGGTACAACGAGCGCGAGCTCGGGGCGACCCTGAGCGAGTTCCTCACCGAGCGGGAGCGCTCGCTCGCCTGGCTCGCGGGCCTCGCCGCGCCCGACTGGAGCCGCACGTACCAGGCCTCCTTCGGGCCGATCACCGCGGGGGATCTGGCCGCCTCGTGGGCCGCGCACGACCTGCTGCACACGCGCCAGCTCCTCGAGCTGCGCCGCGCCCGGCTGCTGGCCCTCGTTGCGCCGCACCGCACCGAGTACGCGGGTGACTGGTAGAGAGCCGCTTCTCCTCCTGATCGTCGCCGCCGTCCTGCTCGTGCTCTCGGGCATCGGTCCGCACGATCGGACCACGTGGTGGCTCGAGGTGGCGCCGATCCTGATCGCGGTCCCGATCCTGGGGGCGACCGCGCGCCGCTTCCCGCTGACCCCGCTCGCGTACCGGCTCATCTTCGTCCACGCGCTCGTCCTGATGCTGGGCGCCCACTACACCTATGCGGAGGTGCCGGTGGGCTTCTGGATGAAGCGAGCGCTCGGGCTCGCCCGGAACCCCTACGACCGGATCGGCCATCTCGTCCAGGGCTTCGTGCCGGCCATCGTCGCGCGCGAGGTCCTGATCCGCCGCTCCCCGGTCAAGGCGGGCCGGTGGTTGACCTTCCTGGTACTCTGCGTGTGCCTGGCGATCAGCGCCCTCTACGAGCTGGTCGAATGGTGGGCCGCCCTGCTTGGCGGCGAGGGCGCGGACGCGTTCCTGGGCACGCAGGGCGATCAGTGGGACACCCAGTGGGACATGTTCCTGGCCCTGCTGGGGGCGGCGGCCGCCCTGCTGCTCCTGTCGCGCCTTCACGATCGTCAGATCGCCAGGAGGGAGGAGGCGGGGAATGTCTGAGCACAAGGCGACGGTGCGGTGGAAGCTGGCCGCCGACGGAGCGGCGTTCCTCAAGGGGCGCTACTCGCGCGAGCACACGTGGACGTTCGACGGCGGGCTGACCGTGCCGGGCTCGCCCTCGCCCGGCGTGGTGCCCGCGCCCTGGTCCAACCCGGCCCACGTGGATCCGGAAGAGGCCTACGTGGCCGCGATCTCGAGCTGCCACATGCTCACGTTCCTCTACGTGGCCATGCGCGAGAGCTTCGTCGTCGAGGCCTACGACGACGACGCGGTGGGCGTGATGCGGAAGAACGAGCGCGGCGCCGTCTGGGTGAGCGCGGTGACGTTGAACCCGCGGATCGTCTACGGGGGCGACAAGCGCCCGACCACGGCGGACGTGGACCACCTCCACCACCTGGCCCACGAGCAGTGCTTCATCGCCAACTCGGTCAAGACGGAGATCACGGTCGCCGGCCTGCCGGCGGCGACGTAGCTACTCGACCACGTGATCCGCGCGGACCAGGAGGGACTGGGGAATCGTCAGTCCGAGCGTCCTGGCCGTCGCGAGGTTGATGGTCAGCTCGAAGCGGGTGGGCTGCTCGACGGGAAGAGTCGCGGGATTCGCCCCCTTGAGGATCCGGTCCACGAACGATGCGGCCCGACGATACGTTTCCGGGTTGTCGGGCGCGTAGGCGATCAGACCCCCCGCCTGCGCGAATCCGTTCGAGGCATACACCCCGGGCAGACGGAGCCGAGCCGCGAGCTCGACCAGGTGCTTCCGGTGGGCCAGGAACATCCCGTCCGCGAACACGATCAGCCCCGCGGCGCGCTCCCGCGCCATCGTGGCGAATGCGCTGTCGAAGTCCTCGGGGCCGCGCGCGTCGACCACTATCAGCCGCACCGCCAGCGCGTGCGCGACGGCCTCGGCCTGCCGGAGCTTCGCGACGTGAACCGGCTGCTCGGGGTTCCGGAGCACCGCGACCCGAGATACGCGCGGCAGCGCTTCCTTCAGCAGCTCGACCTGCTTGCCCGCGAGCTCGGCGGCCAGCGCGGTGACTCCCGTCACGTTGCCCCCTGGCCGCGCGAGACTGTCGAACGTGGCCGGATCCCCGAGCGCCATCACGATCGGAATGGTGGACGTCGCCTGGCGAGCCGCGCGAATCGCGAGGGGGGCGATCGCCAGGATCACGTCGACGTTGAGCCGGACGAGCTCGGCGGCCAGCTCGGGGAGCGCGTCGAGCCGCCCGTTCGACGTTCGCACCTCGAACGTGACGTTCCGCCCCTCCACGTAGCCCTGGTGCCGGAGCGCCTCACGGACCGTCGTGAGGTTGGCCTTGAGAACGTCGGACGCGAGGTACGACAACACCCCGACCCGATAGACCTTTCCGGCCGGTTGCGCCGCCGCGACGAGCGGCGAGGCGAAGATCACGAGCAGGAGGACGACCGCCAGCCGACGCATTTCGAATCTCCCAGACGGGCCGAGCATAGCAGGGGCTTTCGCCAACCTTACCGCTCGCCGTCAGGAGCCGCGGACGTTTCCACGATGGAGGCCGGGCCGCCGTTCGCACTGGGCTCCACCATGAGCCGGCGCGCGTGGAAGGACCCCAGCGTCGCCCGATGGCCGATGCTGAACACCATCGCCTCCGGGAGCCGCTCGCGCACGAGCCGGTAGAGACGCGCCTCGGTCGCCTCGTCGAGGGCCGAGGTCGCCTCGTCGAGAAAGAGCCAGTCAGGCTTCTGGACGAGCGCCCGCGCGAATGCCATGCGCTGCTGCTCGCCGGGGGACAACTGGAGCGCCCAGTGGGCGACCTCGTCGAGCCGTCCGCCGAGCTCCTTGAGCTCCACCGCTTCGAGCGCCTCGCGCAGCGTCTTGTCGTCCACACCCCCTGGAGGCATCGGGTAGCTCACCACGTCCCGGAGCGCGCCGAGCGGCAGGTACGGCCGCTGCGGGAGAAAGAGGACCCGCCCTCCGTGCGGCAGGTGAATGTCGCCGCGCCCGAACGGCCAGATGCCCGCGATGGCACGGAACAGCGTGCTCTTTCCCGAGCCCGACGCGCCACCCAGGAGCACGGTCTCCCCTTGCCGGAGCGAGAGGTTGATGTTCGCCATGAGCGGCTGGCCGTCGGGTAAATAGAGATCGACCCCCTCCACGGTCAGGTGGGTGGGGTGTCCGTCGGTGCGCCGGACGCCTCCGTCGGCCGATTGCCGCCGCACGTGCTCGAGCGCGCGCTCGAAGCCGGCAAGCCGCTCCACGACGGCGCCCCAGGCCGCGATCTCCTTGTATGACTGGACGAAGAAGCTGAGCGCATCCTGGACCTGCTGGAAGGCCTGGTTCGTCTGCATGAGGCCTCCGAGCCCGAGCTCGCCACGGAAGAAGCGCGGCGCCGCGACGATCGACGGAACGATCCACGCCCCCAGCCCGTAGCCCTGTGTGAAGTAGGCCATCCGCTTCTGCCGGCGCATGATGCCCCACCAGTTGGCCACCACGTCCTCGAACCGTTCGCGAAAGCCGCGGAACTCGTCCGGCTCGCCGCGGTACAGGGCCACCCCTTCCGTATTCTCGCGGAAGCGGACGAGGCTGAACCGGAAGTTCGCTTCGTACCGCTGCCGATCGAAGTTCAGCCGGACGAGCGGACGGCCGAGCCAGTCGGTCAGCCAGGTGCCGGCGATCGCGTACAGAACGGCCACCCAGACCATGTAGCCGGGTACGGTGATGGAGAATCCGGCCACCGGAATGGTGAACGTTCCGGACAGCCCCCAGAGGATCGCCACGAAGGTCACCAGCGTGACGATCGCGCGCAAGCCTCCGGTGAACAGCCCGAGGGTGTGGGCCGCCAGGAGATGCACATCTTCCGCGATGCGCTGGTCCGGGTTGTCGGTCTCACGCGCCACGAGCTGCATCCGGTAGTAGGCGCCGTCGGCCAGCCAGGCGCGGAGGTAACGGTCGGTCAGCCAGCGTCGCCAGCGGATCTCGAGCATCTGGTTGAGATAGACCTGGTAGACGGCAAGGAGGATGAAGATGCCGATCAGCCACGTGACACGGAACAGCTGCCTGCGAAAGGCCACCAGGTCCTTGTCCTGGAGCGCATTGTAGAAGGCGTGATTCCACTGATTCAGGAGAACCGCGAGGTAGACCATGCCCAGCGTGAGGAGGACCACCGCGAGCAGGAGCCCTCGCGCCACCCACCGGTCCTCCGAGAACCAGTACGGCCCGATCATGGCCCGTGCGCTGGACAGGGTCCGGCGCAGGTTGATCCCGGCCGATGCCTCGGGCGGGGCGGGGGGCGGAGCGCCCGGGCCAGAGCCCCGGAACTCCTGGTTCCTGTCCCGGTTCCTACCCCCGAGCCGCAACCGGAGACTCCGTCTGTCGCGTCTCCGAGCCGCGGCGATCTCGCCGGAGGCGAGCGCGCTGCGTCAGAGGGATACTACAGTGGCTGCGCGGGAGTCGGGAGCCGTCGAAGGGCATTCGCTTGAAACACCTGGTGACAATGATCCATAGTGAGCACTCACGTACTGATCTTACAGGACTCATCCGGGAATACCCGAGAAGGATACGCCGCCGGCCAGGGCGGCGGTGCCGGCAAGCGCCGGCGCGCCAGGCGACGGAGAGATCAGCGATGCGCCAACTGCTACTCGCGCTGTTCGGACGCATACGGCGGGGAGCCCCGCACGTGCCGAGCTCGGGTCTGCCCCTCATGGGCCTCGCCCTGATGGTCCTCGGTTGCGCGAGCCCCTCGCTGATTCCAGGGACGCAGGCGGGCGCCATCAGGGACCGCGACCGAGCGCTCGCCTCCCATCGCGACGCCATACACGCCGTCATCAGCCAATCCGGGGATGCGGGCGCGCTGGCGTTCTTCGACGCCAGCGATGGCCGTCTGATCGTCCTGCCCGGCGACAGTCCGGCCGATGCCTGGTCGCGTCACGCCACGTCGCCGGAGAGCGTGGCCGGTCGCGTGGCGGTGCCGTCGGTGCTCACCTTCGTGCACCGAACGGACGTTCCCAAGGCTCCCGAGACCGTCACCCGCAGCGTCCTGCAACAGCACCAGACCGTGGCCATTCTGACGAGCGAGCTCCGCGACGCGCGCCGGCGCATCGAAGAGCGCCTGGACCTCGTGCAGCGCGAGCTGGCCGAGGCGACCGCAGCGACGCAGCGGGAGGCGGCCGCGCGCGCGGACATGCAGATCGCGTTGACCGCGCTCTCCGACGAGCTGACGTCGGTCCGCAAGTTCATGCTGCAGACGGCGCAGCTCGGCTGGCTCAATCACGAGCTGACTCTGGAGAACGCGAGCGGCCTCGGAAAGGTAGCGACGGCCAGCCAGGAGCTGTCCGCGAGCTCGGAAAGACTGGAGGAGACCATGCGTCAGCTCTCGAAGAATCTGGCCGGGCAGCTCAAGGAGCTGTCGAACCGACTCGACACCATTCAGGGCAAGGTCAGCAGCCTCAAGTGAGTCTCCGCGCCCTGACGGTCTGCCTGCTGCTGTCGCTGATCGCGGTCCCGGCGGGTCTCGCCGGCGAGTGGGAGGATATGCGCGAGAGCTACGACAACAAGCTGAGGGCTCACGCGAAGCGTATCGCCGAGATCGAGGCCCGAGAGCGCGGGATTCCGGCGGATCAGGAGAAGCGCGCGGACAAGATCACGAGGGATCGGATCTCTGCGATCAAGGGCTCCCTGAAGCGCGGCGGCAAGGCGCGGAGCCTGGCCAACACCGCCGAGAGGGCGTCCCCCGACGCGCGGGCCTTGATCGACGTGTCCAGAGAGCAGGGCGAGCACCTCGATATCGTCGTGAGCCAGTGGCGAGCCGACGGGAAGGAGCGGAGAAGGCTCCGCGAGTCCATCGCGACCACGCCGAAGAACCTCGAGCAGGCCAATGCAAGCCTGGCGAGGACGACCGAGGTTGCGGAGGCCACGATCACGCTCGTGCCGGAGTCGGGCCTGCCCGAGAAGGTCGGCCGGATAGAGGCCGCGGAGAAGGAGCGGGCGAGATGGCTCCGTGAGCAGGCGGCACTCGAGCGCGAACGGCAGCAGAGGGAGCGCGCGGCCGCCCAGCGCGAGCGGGGCGTGAAGCCTTAGAGCGCGAGCTGGCCGCCGACGACCCGTGCGTAGTAGCCCTGCGCGGCGAGAAGGTCTTCGGGGGCCCCGGTCTCGGTCAGGCGGCCGTCGTCCACGACCAGGATCTTGTCCACCCGCCGGATCGTGCTGAGCCGGTGGGCCACCATCAACGTCGTGCGCCCGCGCATCAGCTCGAAGAGGCTGGCCACGACCTGAGCCTCGCTCTCCACGTCGAGCGCGCTCGTCGGCTCGTCCATCAACAAGACAGGCGCGTCCTTCAGGAACGCCCGGGCCAGATTGATCCGCTGCTTCTCGCCGACACTCAAGCGCGCGCCGCCGTCCCCGATGACCGTTCGATAGTGCTGGGGCAGCTTCTCGATGAGCTCGTCGGCCCGGGCGGCGCGCGCGGCGGCCTCGATCTGCTCCATCGTCGCCTGGGGCTTCCCGTAGGAGATGTTCTCGGCCACGGTGGCGGGCAGGATGATCGGCTCCTGCAGGACCAGGGCGATCTGCGCCCGCAGGTCCTCCAGGCGGAGGTCGCGGAGGTCCACGCCTTCCAGCAGCACCGCGCCGCTCAGCGGATCGAAGAATCGCGGCAGCAGGTTCAAGAGGGTCGTCTTGCCGGAGCCGCTCGGGCCGATGATGGCCGCCGACGTCCCCGCCAGGAGCTTGAAGCTGACGTTGCGCAGCACCGGCCGCGAGCTCTCGTACGCGAAGCACACGTCGTCGTAGGTGACGTTGCCGTAGACCGGGAGCGGCGGGCACGGGGACCCGGCGGGGGGGCCACCGGCGGCAGCGAACATGTTGTCGGCCGACGTGGGCAGTTCTGCCGGCCCGTCGAGGTCCCGTCCCACGCTGACCCGGCGCGCCTCCGGGCGGTCCGTCACCTCCTCGGGCGTGTCCAGGATCTCGAACACCCGCCGCGTGCTCGCGCCCGCGCTCGACAGCGTGGCGCCGACCTGCGAGAGTTGATGGAGCGGATCGAAGAGCTGGGCGACGTAGGCGAGAAACACCAGCAGCTCCCCCACCGTCAGGTTCGCGGCCAGCACCTGCTGAGCGCCCACCCAGGTCACCCCGAGCGTGCACGCGCTCAGGATCACCGAGATCGAGCCCCAGTAGAAGACCTCGAGCCCCTGCTGCGCCATCTTCTGCTGCCGAGCCGCTTCGGTCTGGGTCATGAAGCGCGCCCGCTCGTGGTCCTCGCGCGCATGGCTCTGAATCAGCGGCAGGGCGCTGATCCCCTGATGGATCAGGGCGTAGACCTTGCCCTCCGCCTGCTGAGCGGCAGTGCCCCGCACCCGCATCGCCCGGCCGAAGACCTTGATCGATAGCAGCAGGATCGGCACCGCGACCAGCGCCACCGCGGCGAGGCGCAGGTTCAACTGGACCATGGCGACCGCCATGAACAGGAGCGTGCCGGTGGCGCTGAGGAAGGTCAGCAGCCCCTGCAGGAACAGGGTCTGAAAGGCACTCGTGTCCGTCCCGGCCCGGAAGATGATGTCCCCGGCCTCGGTGCCGTGGTGATAGCGGAGGGAGAGGCGCTGGAGCCAGCCGAAGACGTCATCGCGGACCCGCCGCAGGCCGCGGAGCCCGACGCCGATCGAAATGTACGCGTGCCCGGCGCATGCGGAAGTGTGGATCAGATGGAGGGCCAGCGACGCCGCGACGATGGCGGTGAGCTGAACGGGCTGTCCCCAGGCCTGGATCTCATCGGGCAGCCATCCCGGGTACGGCTTGCTCCCCAGGACGCTGTCGACCAGCAGGGCCAGGGGCCAGGGCTTGAGCAGGTTGAGGCAGATCCCGAGGAGCAACAGGCCCAGGCTGAGTGCCATCCGCCCAGCGTCAGGCCGGAAGTAACCCAGCGCCCGGAGCAGCTGGCGGAAACGCCTGACGGATGAGGTGAGATCATGCGTCCACTGGAGGGTGCTCATGGTAAGCAATCCACCGCGGCTGCAAGCCACGCGCCACACACTTCAGATGGAGCCGGACCGCCAAAGCCTTTGAAACTGTACGACTTCTCGAGGCCTGGAGTCCGCCGCCACCTCGACGGGACCCTGCCCCGTGTAATTCCTACACGGATGACCCGGTAGAGCTGCTCGCCGCCCCCGGATCGCGAATCACCTGTGGAAGCCCGGACCCCTCGACCGGTATACGCTGGAGGCCGGGTGCCATGAGTGACCTCACCGTCCTCTTCGATCTCGACGGCACGCTCACCGACTCGCGCGCCGGCATCACCGCCTGCATCCGGCACGCGCTCGAGAAGCTCGGGCGCGCGTGCCCGGACGACGACGCCCTCGCGACCTACATCGGCCCGCCGTTGCGCGGCACTCTGTCCACCTTGCTCGACACCCGGGACGCGGCGCTCATCGAGGAGGCCCTCGCGCACTACCGAACCCGCTACGACGACGTGGGGCTCTTCGAGAACCGGGTCTACGAGGGCGTTCCCGAGATGCTGGACGCGACCGCCAGGCTCGCGCCCGCCATGTTCGTGGCCACCGCGAAACCGGTGCACGCGGCCGTCCGCATCGTGGGCCACTTCGACCTGGCCCGGCACTTCCGCTCCGTCCACGGCGCCGAGCCGGGCGGGCGCTTCGACGCCAAGGTGGACCTGCTGGCCCACCTGCTCGAGACCGGCGTGATCCGGGCCGAGACGTCGGTCATGGTGGGCGACCGCGGCAGCGACATCTCCGCGGCCAAGATCAACGGCATCCGGTCCATCGGCGCGCGGTGGGGCTACGGGGAGCGCCGCGAGCTCGCCGGCGCGGGCGCCGACCTCCTCTGCGAATCCCCGCGTGCGCTCGCGGCCTGCCTGCGCCGCCTCGCGGGCTGACCTAGCGCGGGTCGGGGTGCTTCCTCGCGTCGCGGAGCGCCTGCCACACGCGCTCGGAGGTGAGGGGCTGGTCGGTCAGCATGACCCCCAGCGGATGCAGCGCGTCGTTGACCGCGTTCAGGATCGCGGCGGGGGCGCCGGTGGTGCCCGCCTCTCCGGCGCCCTTGAACCCGCCGGGCAGCGCGGGGGCCGGCGTCTCGAGGTGGTGCAGCTCGACCGGCGGCATCGCGCCGGCCGTCGGGACCGCGTAGTCCATCAGCGTGGTGGCGAGCGGCTGGCCGGCTTCGTCGTACACGCACCATTCCGACAGCGCGCCGCCCAGTCCTTGCGCCACGCCGCCCGCGATCTGCCCTTCCACCAGCGCGGGGTTGACGAGGTTGCCGCAGTCGTCCACCGCCACGTAGCGGAGCACGCCGATGACGCCGGTCTCCACGTCCACCTCGACCACCGCCAGGTGCGCGCCGTTGGTGAACGTCCACGGCGCCGGGTTGGTGAAGTGCACGGTGGCCTCGAGGCTCGGCTCGAGCCCCTTGAGCTCGTTGGAGCGGAAGTACACCGCGCGCGCCAGCTCGCGCAGGCTCAGGCTGCGGCCGGTGCCGCGCACGACGGCCTGGCCACCCTCCAGGGTGATGTCCTCGGCGGCCGCCTCGAGCAGGGTCGCAGCCGCGCGACGGATCCGCTCGGCGAGCGCGCGGGCGCCCAGGAGCGTGGCCGCGCCGCCGATCGGCGTGCCGCGGCTGGCCCAGGTGCCGCCGCCGTACGGGCCCATCGCGGTATCGCCCGACCGGACCGCCACGTCGTCCACCTCCACGCTCAGCTCGTCGGCGATGATCTGGGCCAGCGCGAGCGGCGTGCCCTGTCCCTGGTCGGTCACGCCAACGAGCGCGGTGATCGCGCCCGAGGGCTCGAGCCGGACGGTCGCGCCCTCCTGGCCCGAGATCGGGGCGCCGCCGACGCCGTAGAACTGCGCGCCCGGCCCGGTCAGCTCCACGAAGCACGCCAGCCCGATGCCGAGGTGTCGGCCGGCCGCGCGGGCCGCCGCCTGCTCCTGCCGGAGCCGCCCGTAGCCGGCCGCCTCGAGCAGGCGCTCGAGGGCGGCCCGATAGCTACCGCTGTCGTAGACGTTGCCGGTGGCGGTCGTGTACGGCAGCTCCTCGGGGCGGACCAGGTTGCGCCGGCGCACCTCGGCGGGATCGAGGCCGAGGTCGCGCGCGACGACGTCCACCATGCTCTCGGTGACCGCGGCGGCGATCGGATGCCCGACCGCGCGGTACTGGGAGGTGACCACCTTGTTCTGGGCCAGGACGGCCAGCGTCGCGTCGTAGTGCCGCACCCGGTAGGGACCGGGGAGCAGGCGCAGCACCTGGCCGCCCTCCACCACGCTCGAGCGCGGGAAGGCGGAGTACGGCCCCACCGGCGCGGTGATGCGGGCGCGCATGGCGGTCAGCGTGCCGTCGGCCTCGGCGGCCACCTCGATCTCGATCCGCTGCTCGCGCGCGTGGATGTCGGAGAGGAAGGACTCGTGGCGCGTCGCCACGAACTTGACCGGGCGGCCGAGGAGGAGCGCGAGCGCGCAGGCCGCCATGTCGTCCTGGTAGACGTGAATCTTGATGCCGAAGCTGCCGCCCACGTCGGGGGCGATGACGCGCACGTGGTGCTCGGGCAGGTCGAAGAGGTCGGCCACCACCGCCTGCATCATGTGCGGGACCTGGGTGGAGATCCAGAGCGTGAGGGCCCGCGTCGAGGGGTCGAAGTCGGCCACGAGCCCGCGCGGCTCCATCGGCACGCCGGTGTGGCGGCCGGTCGTGAAGCGGCCGCGGTAGACGCGCGCGGCCCCGGCGAAAGCGGCCGCAGCGTCGCCGCCGGTGAGCCGCGTCTCGTAGATGACGTTGTCGCCGAGCTCGGGATGGATGGGCGGGCGCTCCCGGGCCTGCTCGGGGCTCACCACCGCCGGGAGGGGCTCGTAGCCGACCCGCACGCGGGCGGCCGCGTCCTCGGCCAGGGCACGGGTCTCGGCCGCCACCGCGGCCACCGGCTCGCCCACGTAGCGCACCCGGTCGGTGGCCAGCGGCAGCATCGCGCCCGTCTTCATGCCGGCATAGTGGCGCAGCACGCCGCGGTAGGGCTTGCAGAGCCGCGCCGCCTCGGAGCCGGTGAGGACCGCCACCACCCCACGGCTTTCCCGGGCCGCCCCGATGTCGAGACGGCTGATGGCCGCGTGCGGGTGAGGGCTGCGCACGAAGGCCACGTGGACCAGGCGGGTCGGGGCCAGGTCGTCCACGTAGTGGCCACGGCCGGTAAGGAGCCGGGGATCATCCGGACGCTTGAGCCGCGCACCGACCAGTCTGCGCAAAGGTGCGGCATGGTAACACGATTGACACGGCCGGGAGGGGCTCCTATCATACCGGCCACCTGTCGCCCCGTCGCCACGCTTCACTCAACGCAGAGGAGGCAACCCATGGATCGGCGCTCATTCCTGGCAACCACCGCGGCCGGTGCCGCGACCCTGTCGTTCCCGGCCGTCCTGCGGGCCCAGGGCAAGGACGTCCTCCGGATCGGCTTCCCGCTTCCGCTCACCGGGCCCTTCGGAGCCCTCGCGGCCGACCAGCAACGCGGCGCCACCCTGGCCATGGAAGAGCTCAACGCCAAGGGTGGGGTCCTGGGCCGCAAGGTCGAGGTGCTCTTCCGCGACGACCAGCTGAAGCCCGCGGTGGGCGCCCAGCGCACCAAGGAGCTGATCGAGAACGAGAAGGTCCAGTTCATCGTCGGGGGACTGGCCGCGCACGTGCAGATGGCCATCAACGAGCAGACCAAGAAGTCGAAGGTCCTCTTCATCTCGGTGAGCCAGTCCGACGAGATCAGCGCCAAGCCCGACACGAGCCCGTTGACCTTCCACGAGGCGCTGAACCCCACGATCACCAGCCGCGCCGTCGGGACGTGGGTCGCGCAGAACCTCGGCAAGAAGTGGTGGATCGTCTACGCCGACTACGCGTGGGGCAAGCAGAACAACGCGGTCCTCACCGACACGCTCGCCAAGCAGGGCGGCACCCTGCTGGGCTCGACGCCGTATCCGCTCGGCAGCGCTGAGTTCTCGGCCCACCTGCCGAGGATCCAGGCCGCCAAGCCCGAGGTGCTGGTGTCCGCGACTCCGGGCGCGGACAACATCGCCTTCCTCAAGCAGGTCCTGAGCTTCGGCATGAAGAAGCAGATGAAGATCGCCCAGCCCCTGGTCTGGCTGCCTCAGCTCAAGGAAGGCGGCGGCGACCTGTACGCCGACGTCTACGGCGGCACCAGCTTCTACTGGGAGCTCGAGGAGACGAACCCGTCGGCCAAGAAGTACGTGCAGCTGCACCAGAAGAAGTACAACGCCCCTCCGGGCGACTACGGCGCCTATGCCTGGAGCGGGGTGATGGAGATCGCGCGGGGCTGCACGCTCGCCAAGTCCTTCGATTCCGAGGCGGTGGCGAGCACCCTCCGGAAGAACCCGGTCTACGACCACTACAAGGGCAAGCAGTGGTGGCGGACGTGCGACAACAAGGCCATCCAGGACATGTGGATCGTGCGGGGGCGGGAGCCGGGGAAGGTGAAGGGCGAGTGGGGCTTCGTGGACATCACCGCGAAGATCCCGGCGAACGAGGAGCTGGACCGCACCTGCAAGGAAAAGGGGCACGCCTAGCTCGTGCCCGAGCTTTCGACGCTCCTGGCACAGGTCTTCACGGGCCTCGTGCTGGGGTTGATCTACGTCCTGCTCGCCATCGGCCTGTCGCTGATCTTCGGGCTGATGGCGGTGGTGAACTTCGCCCACGGCGCGCTGTTCATGCTGGGCGCGTACTTCGGCGTGTTCCTGCTGGGCCATACCGGCAGCTTCTGGGTGGCGCTGATCGGGGCCCCGCTCATGGTGGGCACCGTGGGGCTCATCATGGAGCGGTTCCTCATCCGGCGGCTCTACGGCCGGGGCTCGCCCGACGACCCGCTGCTGCTCACCTTCGGCCTCTCGCTGATCCTGGTCGAAGGCGTCAAGGTCATCTGGGGGAAGATCGGGCTCACGCTCGATCCGCCCCGCGCCCTGGCGGGGGCGGTGGACCTGGGCTTCATGGCCTTCCCGGCCTACCGGCTCTTCCTCATCGTGGTCGTCGTGGCGGTCCTGATCGGCCTCTACTTCTTCCTCGGCCGCACCAACATCGGCCTCATCATCCGCGCGGGCTCGCGCGATCCGCTGATGGTTCGCGCGCTCGGCATCGATCTCGGGCGCGTCTGGCTGGTGGTCTTCGGCATCGGCACCGCGCTCGCCGGGCTGGCCGGCATCCTGGCCGGACCCATGCGGGGGGCCTACGCCGAGATGGGCGTGGCCATGGTGATCGAGTCCTTCGTGGTCGTGGTGGTGGGCGGCATGGGCAGCCTGCTCGGTGCGGTGGTGGCGGGGCTCGTCATCGGCCAGGTGGTGGGGCTCACCACGCTCTTCGTCCCGAAGCTCGCCGAGATCATGGTGTTCATGGTGATGGCGGTCGTGCTGCTGGTACGGCCGAGCGGCCTCTTCGGCGAGGCGGGACTGATGGAATGAGCGTCCTCCGCGCCGTCGCCCTCCGCGTGGGCGCGCACCCGGTGCTCGCCTTCTGGGTCTTCTTCGCCCTGTTCCCCTTCATCGTGCCCAACCGCACCATGGCCACCCAGGTGCTGATCTTCGGCCTCCTGGCCATGGGCTTCAACCTGCTCTACGGCTACACCGGGCTGCTGTCCTTCGGCCACGCGGCCTACTACGGCCTCGGCGCCTACGGCTGTGGCATCGCGCTCGCGAAGCTGCACGTCGGCTCGCTCTGGCTCGGGCTCGCCGCGGGGCTCGGGCTGGCCGGGCTGGGCGGCGTGGTGATCGGCTTCTTCTGCCTGCGCCGTCGCGGCATCTACTTCGCGATGCTGACCCTGGCCTTCGCCCAGCTGCTCTACTTCATCGCCTTCCATCTGGCCGACTGGACGGGCGGCGACGACGGCCTCCGCGGCATCCCGCAGCTCGCGCTGGGGCTGGGGCCGTGGCAGGTCGAGATCGGGCACACCCTCGCCTTCTACTTCTTCGCCTACGTCCTGGTGGGGCTGGCGGTGATGGCGCTCCGGCGCATCCTCGATTCCCCCTTCGGGGCGGTGCTGCAGGCCATCCGCGAGAACACCAGCCGCGCGGAGGCCTGCGGCTACGACGTCAACCGCGTCAAGCACCTGTCCTTCGTCTTCTCCGCCTGCTTCGCCGGGCTCGCCGGGTCGCTCGACGCCCTGCGGCTCACCGTCGTGCCGGTCGAATCGCTGTTCTGGACGACCTCGGGCCAGACGGTCATGATGACGCTGCTGGGCGGCGCGGGGACCTTCTTCGGGCCCTTCGTCGGCGCCGCCACGTTCCTCGTGCTGGAGGAGCGGTTGAGCCTCGTCATCGAGGCGTGGCCGATCGTGATCGGCGCCATCTTCTCCGCGTTCGTCCTGTTCCTCCCCAAGGGGATCTGGGGCACGCTCACAGGAGGCATCCATGGCCGTCAAAGTGCTTGAGCTCCACCATCACGGCATCCGGGTCGGTCCCTCGCCCGCCGACGTCAAGAAGGCCTACGGCTTCTACCACGACGTGCTCGGCCTCGACGCCGATCAGGGCCGCCCGACCATCCCGACGATCGACGGCTACTGGATGGACGTGGGCGGCTCGGCCCAGATCCACCTCATGGGCGTGGACGGGGCGTCGAAGTTCGCCCAGGGGCCCGACAAGGATCCGTCGCGGCCTCACGTGGCGCTCGCGGTGCCCGACATCCAGGAGGCGAAGGCCGAGCTGGAGCGGATGGGCGTGGAGTTCTGGGTGACGACGGGCGTGGTCGGCCCGCAGTCGCAGCAGATCTTCATGTACGACCCGTTCGGCAACATGATCGAGCTGCACCAGGCCGGCACCTGCCGCTGCGTCACGTCCAAGCGCAAGCCCGCCGGAGGCATGAGCTAGGCTAGGCCTCTTGTACACCGCGGCCCAGAAAGCCATCCTGGACCGGGTCGACCGCCTCACGCAGGAGCAGATCGCGCCGCGCGCGGCCGAGTACGACGCGGCGGCCGCCAACCCGGTCGACAGCTGGCGCACGCTCGAGCGGGACGGCTTCCTGGCCGCGTGCGTCCCCACCGCCTACGGCGGGCTCGGGCTCGACATGCCGACCTACATCGGGGTGATCCGCACCATCGCGCGCGGCTGCGCCAACACCGCGATGACCGTGCACATGCACTCGACGGTCATGCGCTTCATCGACGCGCTCGGCACCCCGGCCCAGAAGCGGCACTACTTCGCGGAGGTGACCGAGCACGGGCGGCTCTTCGGGAGCTGGGGCAGCGAGCCCGCGGTCAGCCTCTCCCGCACCTTCCTGATGGAGACGGTCGTCCGCCAGGACGGCGACGCCTACGTGGTGGACGGCGTGAAGCACTTCTGCACCATGGCCCTGGGCGCGTCGCACTACATGGTCTGGTGCGCGCTGGAGGGCGGCACCGACATGGGCAAGGCGCTGCTGCAGGTGCTGGTGCCGGCCGATACCCCCGGCATCGCCACCGACGGCAAGTGGAACACGCTGGGGATGCGGGCGACCTTCAGCCCCTCGGTCACCTTCACCGGCGCGCGCGTGCCCAGGGACGCGGCCCTGGGCGACCCCGGCGCCGCGCTGCGGGTGGGCGTGGTCGAGAGCTTCGCCCTGGGCTACGCCGCGGTGTACGCGGGCATCGCGGAGGGCGCGCTCGCCTTCGCGATCGACTACGCCAAGAAGCGCATCGTGAAGCCCGAGAACATCGCGGTGGCCCACGACCCGGCGGTGCAGCGGCACATCGGCGAGCTGGCCGCGCACCTCGACGGCGCCCTGCTCGTCCTGGCCGACACCGCCGCGCGGTGGGACGCCGCCGACGTGGTGGAGCGCGGCGTCCTCGGCAACAAGGCCAAGTACCTCGCCACCGAGGTCGGGCTCGCGGTCACCTCCAGGGTGATCCAGGTCGTGGGCGGCCGCGGGGCCTACCGCGACTTCCCGGCCGAGCGGGCCTTCCGCGACCTGCGCACCTCGACCCTGATGCCCCCCACCGTGGACCGCATGCTGGAGGGCATCGGCAAGAGCGCGCTCGGCATCGACGGCGCGATGTTCAAGGTCTCGGGCGAATAGGCGAGTCGTAGAGCGAGGCCCCGCGCTTGCCGGGCGCGGTGCAGCCACAGGCGAGCCGGGGCCGGGCGAGGGGCAGCCGAAGGCGAGCCGAGCGAACACGCAGTTGCAGGACGAGGTGCAGCTGAAGGCGAGCCGAGCGAATACAAAAATGAAGCCAGAGTTATCCGGCCGCATCCGCAGCGACGTGGTCGGCAGCCTGCTGCGGCCGGAGTACCTCAAGGCCGCGCGCGGGCGCGCGGAGCGCGGCGAGCTGTCCCCCGCCGAGCTCAAGCGGATCGAGGACCGCGCGGTGGACGAGGCGGTGCGCCTGCAGGAGGCGGCGGGGCTCGACGTGATCACCGACGGCGAGCTCCGGCGCTACGCCTTCTTCGGCCATCTCATCGACGCGCTCGACGGCTTCGACAAGCTGGGCGGCTGGGCCATCCCGTTCCACAACGAGCGGGGCGAGCGGCTCGTCTTCCAGCGCCCGGTGGTGGTGGAGAAGCTCCGCTGGCGGCGCAGCATGTGCACCGAGGAGTTCACCTACCTGCGCGCCCGGACGACCCGGCACAGCAAGGTCACCCTGATCAGCAGCCAGCAGGCCGCCGCCTACTACGATCCCGAGAAATCCGCCGGGGCCTACGCCACGCGCGATGGCTACCTGGCCGACATCGTGGACCTGACCCGGCGCGAGGTGGACGAGCTGCTGGCGCTCGGTTGCACGTACATCCAGATCGACGCGCCCCAGTACGCGGCGCTGCTCGATCCCGAGCTCCGCGAGGGCTACCGGCAGCGCGGGAGCGATCCCGATCGCCTGATCGACGCCTGCATCGAGATGGACAACGCGGTGATCGGCAACCACCCTGGCGTCACCTTCGGCCTGCACATCTGCCGCGGCAACAACCAGTCCATGTTCTACGCGAGCGGGGGCTACGAGCCGATCGCGCGCGTCTTCACCCGGAGCCGCTTCCAGCGCTTCCTGCTCGAGTACGACGATCAGCGCTCGGGCGGCTTCGAGCCCCTGCGCGCGATGCCGGAGGACCGCACGGTGGTGCTCGGTCTCGTGACGACCAAGCTGCCGCGCCTCGAGTCGGTGGCCGAGCTGCGCGCCCGCGTGGACGAGGCCGCCCGATACCTCCCGCTGGACCGGCTGGCGCTCAGCCCGCAGTGCGGCTTCGCCTCGACCATGGAGGGCAACCGGATCTCGCCGGACGAACAGCAGGCCAAGCTCGAGCGCGTGGCCCAGACCGCGCGGCTGATCTGGAAGGACGACGACCGATGACCACTCCCCCTCGCATCCCGCTGCTCCAGCTCGGCTCGCTCCAGAGCCGCCTGCCCGAGCTCATCGCCAAGAAGGGCGCGCCGCCCTGGTCGGAGGCGGTCGTGCTGACCGACGACATCCAGGCCTTCCTGATCTGCCACCCGCCCGGTCAGCCCAACGATACCCACTACCACCATCACGACGAGTGGTGGGTGGTGCTCCAGGGCGAGATCGACTGGTTCATCGAGGGGGAGACCGCGCCCATCCACGCGCGCGCGGGCGACTTCGTCTTCGGCCCCAAGCACCTCTGGCATCACCTGGAGCCGGTCGGCGCCACCCCGAGCATCCGCATCGCGATCAACGCGCGGGGCGAGTTCCACCGCTACGACCGCCCCGGCTGCAAGCCCCTCTGACCCGAGCCTAGGTGGGCGGCGTGAGCCAGGCCACCACCGGCAGGTGATCGGAAGCCTCACGCGCGGTCTGGCTCCGGTGGGCGAACACGCGCTCGAGTCGCCGCCGCGGCCGCACCCAGATGCGGTCGAGCGCCAAGAGCGGCCAGCACGCCGGGAAGGTCGCGGGGGCCGGCGGCTTGATGAAGAAGCGGTGAAGCCAGCGCAGTGGCCGGCCCCATAGAAACCACTCGTTGATGTCGCCGATCAGGACGTCGATGTCCCCCGGCTCGGCGGCCAGGCGTATCAGCAGCTGCCTCACCTGCGTTCGCCGCTCGGAGGGCCGGAGGCCAAGATGCGAGGCGCACACGCGGAGGGTGCCGGCGCCCGCGTCGAGGCGGACGTCGATCGCACCCCTCGGCTCGCGCCCCGGCACGCTGAGGTCGACCTGCTCGACAGCCAGGACCGGGAGCCGGGTCAGGAGCGCGTTGCCGTAGTGGGCGCCGGCCCGGAACATGGTCGGCCCCGGGATCATGGTCGAGCCCGTCTCCCGGGCCAGGTCCTCGAGAATCCCGATCCCGCCCTCGGCCTGGGTCTCCACTTCCTGCAGCGCGACGACGTCCGCCCGGATCTCGCGCAGCACCTCCGCGATGCGGCCGGGCACGCAGCGGCCGTCGCGGCCGTAGCAGCGGTGGATATTGTAGCTGGCCAGCGTCAGCCGTTCCGGAGCCGGTCGGGACACGCCGGTGGGGTCACGCCAGCAGCCTAGGCGGTGGCGTCCGAGGGCTTCCTGACCGAGGCGGGCGCCGGGGCGGTGGACGATCGGCCGGAGCCCGTCACGAGGCGGAGCACCGCCGGCGAGAGCTTCGGGTCCAGCGTGTCGCGGATGCCGTCGCCGAGCAGGTTGAACGCGAGCACGGTGACGGTGATCGCGAGGCCGGGAAAGAGCACGAGCCACCAGTGGGGCACGAGGCCGGTGATCGCGTCCGCCAGCATATTGCCCCAGGTCGGCGTGGGAGGCGGGACGCCGACGCCGAGGAAGCCCAGCGCGGCCTCGATCACGATCGCGACACCCAGGTGGGTGGTGGCGAGGACCAGGTAGGGCGCGATGCACTGCGGCAGCACGTGCAGGGTCATGACCCGCAGCTGCGTGGCCCCGGCGGCCCGGCCCGCCTCCACGAAGGGCATCTCCCGCACGCTGATGGCCACCGAGCGGATCACGCGGCCGCCGAACGGAATGCGGGTGACCGCGATGGCCGCGATGACCGCGGGCAGACCGGTCCCGATGGCCATCGAGATCGCCATTGCGAGGATGAGGTCGGGGAACGCCTGCAGTACCTCCATGACGCGCTGGCTGACCAGATCGAAGCGCCCACCCAGGTAGCCGCAGGCCACGCCCCAGAGCGAACCCACCGTGGTGCCGAGCAGCACCGCGGAGAAGGCCACGAAGAGCGAGGTGCGCGCCCCGTACATCACGCGGCTCAGCGTGTCGCGGCCCACCTGGTCGGTCCCGAAGAAGGACTGCACGTCGGGCGGCTTGTTCATCCGCCGGAAGTCCGTCTTCAGCGGCTCGCGCGGCGCGATCCAGGGGGCGGTCAGCGCGACCAGGACGACGATCAGCCCGACGAGGCCCCCCGCGACCGACAGCTTGTTGCGGCGGGCGAAGCCTCCCAGCTCCCGGAGCGCCTGGTGCGACATGGGAGCCCGCCTACTGGTACCGGATTCGGGGGTCGAGCCAGGCGTAGCTCATGTCCACCAGGACGTTGACCAGCACGAAGATCCCCGCGTAGAGCAGCACGAGGTTCTGGACCACCACGATGTCGCGCTCGACGATGGCCACCACGAGGGCCCGGCCGAGGCCGGGCACGCCGAAGGCCTGCTCGACCGCCACCGAGCCGCCGAGGACGAAGCCCAGCAGCACGCCCGAGATCGTGATCACCGGCAGGAGCGCGTTGGGCAGGGCGTGCCGCAGCACCACCGAGCGCTCCACCGTGCCCTTGGCCCGGGCGGTGCGCACGTAGTCCTCGCGGATCACCTCCAGCAGGCAGGAGCGGGCCATGCGCGCGATGTAGGCGCCCTGGGCCAGCCCGAGCACCATCGCGGGCCCGATGATGAGCTGGAAGTTCTGCCAGGGGTCCTCCCAGAGCTGGACGATGATGATCGGGGCCTTGTAGCCGAACCAGAAGAGCAGGGCCAGCACGATCAGCAGCCCGAGCCAGAAGCCGGGCACCGCGATGAAGAGGACCGAGAGCGAGCGCGCCACCGCGTCGGTCCAGCCGTTGGGGCGAATCGCGCTCAAGATGCCGACGGGCAGCCCCACCAGCCACGAGATGATCAGGGCGAGGACCGCGATCTCGGCGGAGAGCGGACCCCGGTGGAGGATGAGCTCGGTCACGGTGTCGCCGCGGAAGAACGACTTGCCGAGCTGGCCGGTCGCGATGTCCCGCATCCAGCGCACGTACTGGACCGGCAGCGAGTCGGACAGCCCCAGATCCCGCATCAGCACCGCGCGATCCGCCGGCGTCATGCTGGCGTGACCCTCCACGCCGAGGATGGCCACCAGCGGATCGCCGGGCAGGATCCGCAGCACCACGAAGATGATCAGGGAGACCCCGATCATGGTGCCCAGGGCGAAGAACGCCCTCCGCAGCAGGTACTTCTGCACGAGCGAGCGCGCTCTGGCTAGCCTAGGACTTGGCCATCCAGACCTGGTCCCAGCGCACCACGTCGTAGATCCCGAAGTACTTGCTCGGGTTCTGGCCGCGCACGCGGTTGTACCAGGCGTCGTAGATCTGCTCGTACGAGACCGGGATTAGCGGCGGGTCGCTCTCGAGGATGTCCTCCGCCTGCCGGATCATGGTCTTGCGCTTGTTATCGTCCACCTCCCGCTCGATGTTCCGGGCCAGGGAGTGGAACTGCTCGTTGGTCCAGCTCGAGTAGTTCTGTGGGCCGTTCTTGCCGTACCAGGCCTCGAAGTAGTCCGAGGGATCCATGAGCGAGGACACGATCGCGCTGATGGCCAGGTCGAAGTTACCCGCGGCCGCCTCCTCGAACCACTGGGAGATCTGGACCACGCGGAGGTTGCACTCGATGTTGAGGTGCTCTTTCAGCATGGCCTGGATGGCCACCGCCCAGAGCTTGAAGGTGTTGGCCTCGCGCACGAGGAAATCGAGCCCCTTGAGCCCCTGGCCGTGGCCGGCCGCCTGCATGAGCTTCTTGGCTTCCTGGATCGCGGCCTTGGGATCCTTCTGGTAGCCGAGGCGCTTCTCCAGCTCCGCCTTCGGGGTGGAGGCCTCGTGGAACGGATACACGAAGCCCCCGATCTGCATGGGCGCGGTATCCTTGACCACGTCCACCAGCACGTGCTTGTCCAGCGCCAGGTGGATGGCCCGGCGCACCCGCGCGTCCTGGAGCGCCTTGTTCTTCTTCTGGTTGAAGAAGACCGCCTGGACCACGGACTGGTTGAAGGCGGCCGCCGACACCCCCGGCATCTCCTTGGCCTTGCGCCAAGAGATGGGGTCCATCAGCCGCGCGTAGTCGAGCTTGCCGGACAGGAACGCCGCACCCAGCTCCGGGGAGAACGGCGGCATGTGGTAGACCTCGAGCTTGTCCACGTACGGGAGGCCCTTGTTCCAGTAGTTCGGGTTCCGCTCCATGATCCAGACTTCCTTGTCCTTCCGCGAGACGTGCCGGAAAGGCCCGGTGCCCGGGTAGTTCATCACCTGGCGCAGGTTGCCCTGGTTGTCGTCGAGGGTCTTCTTGCGGACGATGATGTTCCAACCGCTCGCGAAGGCGCCCAGCATGAAGGCGCGCGGCCGCGGCTCGGTCAGCCGGAACTCGATGCGGTGCGGGTCCAGGACCACCACCTCCCCGACCGCGGTGAACAGCGACGAGCGCGGGATCACCACGCCCTTCGGCGGCCGGATAATCCGCTCGTAGGTGGCCTTGACGTCGTTGGCGGTGAAGTCGGCGCCGTCGTGGAATTTGACACCCTTGCGGAGATGGAAGGTGTACTTCTTGCCGTCCGGCGAGATATCCCACTTGTGGGCCAGGTCCGCGATGATCGTCTGCCCGTCGCGGGGGTCGCGGCGGAGGAGCGTGTCGTACATCGGGCTCTGCGCCCCGATATTGGCCACCGTGCCCGACTGGTGGACGTCGAAATGGGCGGGGGCGGTGTGGACCCCGTAGCGCAGCGTCCCGCCCGGCTTCGCGGCGGGATCACGGAACGGCGTCTGCTGCGCCTCCGCGGGGGACCGCAGGAACGCGGGCGCGGTGCCGACGGCGGCGCCGGCGACACCGATGGTCTTAAGGAACGAGCGGCGGGTCACCGTGCTCTTGCGCGGCTTGGGCGCTACCGGGTCGGCCATGGCGTTCCCCTCCTTTGGGGTCCTGCACTGCGGGTCGATGGATCCGCACCTGAGGCGTCGGGCCCGAGGAACATACCACGAGCCGCCGGGGGCTTGGCAAGGCGCATCGCGCCCCCGCCGCGCGGCCCCATCATGCTAGGGCGACCAGCCTACGCGGCCAGGTCGGACTGGCGCGCGAGGTGGCGGACGGGCGAGAGTAGAATCACCGCCGCCTGGATCAGGAAGCCGGCGGCCGCCACCATCAGGCCGGCCTCCGCGCCGTGGAGGCCGCCCACCAGGGCGCCGAGCGCCGCGCCCAGCGGCCGCGAGCCGTACGTCGCGATGTTGATGGCGGAGACGCGGCCGAGCAAGAGCGAAGGCGTCACCACCTGGCGCAGCGTGGTGGTGGTGATGACCCACAGGATCGGACCCACGCCCATCAGGAAGAAGCTCGCCCCCGCCAGCGCGGGCGCGGGCAGCCAGATCGTGGACACCATGACCAGCGCGGCGGCCAGCCCGGCGAGCGGGCCGATCACGATGACGGCGCCGAAGGGCAGCGCGCGGATGATCCGGCCGGCCAGCAGCGCGCCCATCAGCATCCCGACCCCGTAGACGGCCAGCGTGACGCCCACGCCGGAGGCGGAGAGGCCGAGCCGGTGGACCGCGTAGGGCACGTACACCGCCTGCAGCACGAAGAACGCGGTGTTGAACACGAACTGGGTGATCAGGATCGGCAGCAGCAGCGGGTGGCGGAGCACGAAGCTCGAGCCCTCGCGGAGATCCTGCAGCGTCCGGCTCGGGGCCGCCGGCGCGCGCGGCGGCTCCCGCAGCCCGGCGAGCAGGAATACCGCGCCGATCGAGAGGCCGGCCGCGACCCCGAAGGCGGCGCCCGCGCCCGTCCAGCCCGCGAGCGCGCCGGCCAGCGCCGGGCCGCCCACGAAGGCCACGGTGCGGGCCAGCTCGAGCCGCGCGTTCGCCGCCGCGAGCCCGGCGGGCGGGACCAGCGCGGGCACGAGCGCCGGCGCGGCCACGCTGTAGGCCACCGTCCCGCATGCGCCCCCGAAGGCCAGCAGGGCGAGCAGCGGCAGGGTCAGGCGCCCCGAGAATGCCAGCGCGAGCGTGGCGACGAGCGCGAGCGCGCGCAGCGCCTCCGCCGCGGCCATGAGCCGCCGGCGCGGCATGCGGTCGGCCAGCACGCCCGCCGGGATGGCCAGGAGCAGGAACGGCAGCGTCGCCGCGGTCTGGAGGAAGCCGGTCTCCCCCGCGCCGGCGCCGAGCGCGAGCACCGCGACGAGCGGCGCCGCGGCCAGGCCGATCTGCTCGGCCGACTGCGCGGCCAGATTCGACCACGCCAGGCGCGGGAAGCCGGAGGTCGCCGTCACGCCGCCTTCGAGCGAGAGGGTGGCGGGGCGACGGCGGCGGCGCGCCGGGCGGCGAGCGGGCGGCCGTCGATCGCGAGCAGGCCGGCGCCGATGCTGGAGTTGGTCATCACGACCGGTATACGGGGCCGGACGTGGAACGGGTGGAAGCCCGCTATAATGCCTGCCGGCTGCATCACAGCGCGCGCGGAGGACCGTGGTGAGCATCGAATTCCTGGTCACGTCGCTGATCGTCGTCGCGTCACCCGGCACCGGCGTCCTCTATACGCTGGCGGCCGGCCTCTCGCGCGGATCCCGCGCCAGCGCGGTCGCCGCCTTCGGCTGCACGCTCGGCATCGTCCCGCACATGGCGGCCGCGGTCCTGGGGCTCGCCGCGCTCCTGCACACGAGCGCGCTCGCGTTCCACACCCTCAAGTACCTGGGCGTGGCCTACCTGTTCTACATGGCCTGGACCGCGCTGCGGGAGACGGGCGCGCTGAGGGTCGAAAGAGAAGTCGGCACCCGCTCGGCCCTGCGGGTGATCACGTCCGCGATCCTGATCAACATCCTGAATCCGAAGCTGTCGATCTTCTTCTTCGCCTTCCTGCCCCAGTTCGTGAGCGCCCATGAGCCGCATCCACTCGCGCGCATGCTCGAGCTGAGCGCGGTGTTCATGCTGCTGACGCTCGTGGTGTTCGTCGGCTACGGGCTGTGCGCCGCCTCGATCCGCAACCACGTGGTGTCCCGCCCGAGGGTACTGACCTGGATGCGCCGGACGTTCGCCGCCGCGTTCGTCGCGCTCGGTGCCAAGCTCGCGCTCGCCGAGCGCTGACGCCCGCGTGGCCTAGAGCTGGAGGAAGCGCTGCTGGATCGTGGGGTCCTGGCGGAGGGCGTCGGGGGTGCCCTCGAACTGGATGCGGCCCTGGTCCATCACGTAGAGGCGGTGCGAGAGGGCCATCGCGACCTCGAGCGTCTGCTCCACCAGCAGGATCGTGGTGCCGCGCTTGTTGATCTCGCGCAGGATGTCGGTCAGGGCGTGGACGAGGAGCGGCGCGAGCCCTTCGGTGGGCTCGTCCACCAGCATGATCCGGGGCCGCGCCACCAGACCGCGCGCGATGGCCAGCATCTGCTGCTCGCCGCCCGAGAGGAAGCGGCCCCGCTGCGCGATGCGCTCGCGCAGGCGCGGGAAGAACTCGAGCGCCTCGTCGAGGCGCTGCTCGGAGCCGGCCCCGTCGGAGGCCATCATGCCGAGCCGCAGGTTCTCCAGCACGGTCAGGTTCGGCAGCACGCGCCGCTCCTCCGGCACCCACCCGATGCCGCGCCGGACGATCTCGTGGGTCGGGAGCCGGGTGATGTCGGCGCCCCCCAGGCGCACCGCCCCGCGCCGGGCCCGCGCGATGCCCATGATGGACAGCAGCGTGGTGGTCTTGCCCGCGCCGTTCCGCCCGATCATCGTCACGACCTCGCCCTCGCCCACGGTGAGCGACACGCCCTGCAGGATGTGGGCCTCGCCGTAGTAGGTGTGGATGTCGTCGACGGTCAACAGGCTCATCGCGAGGCTCCCAGGTAGGTCTCCTGCACGAGGCGGTTGGCCCGGATCTCCTCGGGCGTGCCGTCGGCCAGCACCTGGCCCTGGTGCAGCACGGTGACGCGGTCGGAGATGCCCATCACGAGCTTCATCTTGTGCTCGACCAGCACCACGGTGCGGGCGCGGGCCAGCTCGCGGATGAGCACCATCGTCTCGTCGGTCTCCTCGGGGCTCATGCCCGCGGTCGGCTCGTCCAGCAGCAGCAGCACCGGATCGGAGGCGAGGGTGATGCCGATCTCGAGATGCCGCTTCTCGCCGTGGGAGAGGTGGGCGGCCGGCCGCTCGGCCCGGTGGGCGAGGCTCACCGTGGCCAGGATCTCGGACGCCCGGTCCTGGCAGGCGGTCAGGGCGTCCGCGCGCGACCAGAAGTTGAACGAGCGCGCGTAGCCCTGCACCGCCACCCGCACGTTCTCCATCACGGATAGACGCGGGAAGATGTTCGTGATCTGGTACGACTTGGCGATGCCGAGCCGGCACACCCGGTGCTGCGACAGCCCGGTGATGTCGGCGTCCCGGAAGACCACTCGCCCGGCGGACGGCGCCATCTCCCCCGAGACGAGGCGGAAGAAGGTGGTCTTGCCCGCCCCGTTGGGCCCGATGATCGAGCGCAGCTCGCCGCGGCGCACGGTGAGCGAGACGCCGTTGACCGCCACCAGGTTCCCGAACGAGCGGGTGAGGTTCTCGGTGCGCAGCAGGACGCCGTCGGGCCCGCTCATACGGTGGCGAAGAAGCGCGCCGGCGCCCCCTCGGTACCCGCGATCTTGTAGAAGGGCGCGGCGAACTCCACCCGGCGCCGGGGCAGCGCGCCCAGGTTCGTGAGCCCCTCCATGATGACCACCCCCGCGCCCAGGATCACCCGGTGCATCGCGAAGTCCTCCGAGGTGAACTCGGGCAGCCGCGCGCAGTACTCCTCGAAGAAGTCGAACCCGATGTTCTTGGGCCCGCGGTCCACCAGCCACTGCGCAACCTCGGGCGGGAAGTAGGGCGACTGGGTGAAGTAGTCGGGCCAGCGCCCGTACATCGCGTCGGTCCACCCGGTGTGCAGCAGCACGATGTCCCCGCGCTTGACGTCGTCCGCCCCGCCCTTCTTCAGGTCGTCGATGGTGATGGCGTGGTTGGCGCCGACCCCGGAGAGATCCACCACCAGCGCCTCGCCCATCACCTGGTCCAGCGTGATCTCGGCGGTGGTGATGCCGTTCCTGAACACGTGCAGCGGCGAGTCGATGTGGGCGCCGGTGTGCAGGCTCTGGTTCACGCTCGAGACCTGCCAGAAGCCGGGGCCGCGCCGGTGCGGCGTCACCTCGAGCTTCATGTTGGTCGAGGGCGGGCTGAAGGTGTTCTCGTCCACCGTCACGGACAGGTCGATGAATCGGCTCATGGCTTCGTCCCGGGCAGGTTGGCGATGGCGCGGGCCGGTCCGGTGAGCTCCACGATGTGGAGCCCGGTGTTGGCCCGGTCCACCAGGTAGATGTAGCCTCGATCGTCCACTTCCACGTTGTTGGTCTGGATCACGGCGCGGCAGCGCGGCGCGCCGGACCCGGAGGCGCAGCGCGTGTCGGTCCGCGCGGTGGCCTCGGGGATGAAGTAGGCCGCCTCCACCGGGTGGAACGGGTTGCGGATGTCCACCGCGCGCACGCCCGCGTTGAAGTAGGCGAGGAACACGAGGCGGCCGTAGAAGACCGGGGTGAACGACTCGTGGCTCGAGTGCGGGCCGAAGCGGCCGCCCCGCCGGCAGAAGTCCCCGGTGGGATCCGGCACCTCGAAGGTGGCCACCGGGTACGGCGTCCGCTCGGTGGTGACGTCCACCACGAAGGTGAGCTGGCGGACCTCCCGGCACTCCTCCCGCAGCGACTCCGAGACCAGCACCACGAAGTCGCGGGTGTGCCCGGGCACGCCGGGCGTCCAGTGCGGCACGCGCACCCCCAGCACCGGGAAGCTGGTGTGCCCGCCCCACTCCGGCGGCATGTCGAGGCGGCCGACCTGCGGGTAGAGGAGGTTCTCGGCGGTGGGCGCGAACCTCTCGCGCGCCTGCGGATCGCCCGCGAGCAGCTTCTCGCGGTCCACGATCTGCAGCACGCCCCGGGAGCCGGTGCCGTAGGCGAAGTACACGCGGTTCTGGTACGCGATGGGCCCGTGCACGCCCGCGGGCGCGGGGCCGGTCGCGCCCGGCTCCTGGCCGGGCAGGCCGAAGTCGCGGATGAAGCGCGGTCGCGCCGGATCGCTCAGGTCGTAGATCGTGGTCATCCGGTTGGTGCGCCAGCCGCGCGGGGCCCCGTCGGAGACGAGGTAGGCGATGCCGCTGTCGCACTCCCACCAGTTCTTGTGCGTGCTCCGGAGCCCGTCCAGCACCGTGGTGAGCCGGGCGGGCCGCGACGGATCGCTCACGTCCCAGATCTCGTGCGCCGCGTCGCCGAGCGTGCGCAGCAGATAGGTCTTCCCGCGCGCCCCGCGCGGCAGGGTCTTGCCGTCGCAGACGCGCGCCATGGCCGCGCCGCCCGCCGCCGCCTCGCCCGGGATGTGGTGCAGGTACCGCGGCCGGCGCGGATCCGTCACGTCCACGATCGAGGTGCCGTTCGGCTCCACCCGGCCGGTGAGCGGGTTCAGCCGCCGGCCGCCGTGGTGGCCGACGTAGGCGATGAAGCGGCCGCCCTGCTGGTGGATCACGGGCTGGTAGGCGGAGCGCGCCTGCAGATCGTGGGCGCCCACCAGGCGCATGTCGCGCTGCTCGGCGGCCCGCGCCGGCGTCGGGACGACCGCCAGCAGGCCCACCAGGAGGGCGATTCGCCACGCGCTCACCGCCCGGTCTCCGTCGGCATCGACGCCCCCTCCCCGGGCGGCCTCCAAGCCTACCCGGCGCTCCGCGCGGCGGTCAATAGCAATCCCCCTCTCGGAGCGGCCGGGGCCCGGCGCCCGGAGGCGTAGCCCCCGGTTTACAATCGCGGCATGGCCGCGCCCCGGGCTCCGGCGGCGTTCACGCTGCAGTGGATCCTCCTCGTCGGCAACCTCCTGGGCGCCACCGTCGCCTTCGTCTACTTCCGCGTCGTCGACCACGCCCAGGTCCTGCCCCCGGTCCGCTGGTTCGACGTCGTCGTCTCGATCATCATCTTCGGCCTCCTGGTCGGGGCCGGCGTCGTGCTCAGCGTCCCGTGGACCAGGCCGCTCGGCCGCCTCGCGAAGCTCCCGAGCCTCCCGCCCGCCGAGGCCGAGCTGGTGCGCCGTCGGGCGCTGCTGTTTCCGTATTTTCTCGCCGGGCTCAGCGCCGTCGGCTGGACCATGGCCGGTCTCATCTGGGGAACCGTCTGGCCCCTGCTGGCCGGCGTCTTCTCACCGTACTCTTCGCTGCGCGCGCTCTTCGGCAACACCGTCATCGCGGGCGGCGTGACGACCGCCTTCGTCTTCTTCGCGAGCGAGCATCACTGGCGGCGGCGCCTGCCGGAGTTCTTCCCGGAGGGCGACCTGAGCGCGGTGCGGGGTGTGCCCCGGCTGGCGGTGCGCGTCCGGCTGCTCGCCATCTTCCTGCTCATCGGCGTGGTCCCGCTCGCGGTGCTGGGCATGCTGGCCTACACGCGCGCGGTGGCCCTGGTGGGCGCCGACCCGGCCGCCGCCGCCCTGGTCGTGGCCGGCTTGCGGGTGACCATCCTCTACCTCGTCGGGGCCGGCGTCGTCGCCGCCGTCGGCCTGTCCATCTTCGTGGCCCACAGCGTGGCCGCGCCACTGCGAGACGTGGAGGCCGCGATGGCCGAGGTGGAGCGGGGCCGGCTCGACGGCCGGGCCCCGGTGGTGAGCACCGACGAGATCGGCGCGGTCGCCGAGGGCTTCAACCGCATGCTGCACGGCCTGCGCGAGCGCGAGCGGGTCAAGGAGACCTTCGGCAAGTACGTCACGCCCGAGATCCGCGACGCGATCCTGGCCGGGCGCGTCCGCGGCGAGGGCGAGCTGATCGAGGCCACCGTGCTGTTCGCGGACCTGCGCGACTTCACGCCGTGGGTGGAGGCCACCGAGCCGCGCGAGGTGGTGCGCGACCTCAACGAGTACTTCACCGAGATGGACCGGGCCATCCGCGCGCACGGCGGCCTCGTGCTCCAGTTCATCGGCGACGAGATCGAGGCGGTGTTCGGCGCGCCCATCGCCGCGCGCGACCACGCCGGGCGGGCGGTGCACGCCGCGATCGAGATGCGCCGGCGGCTCCAGGCCTGGAACGCGCGCCGCGAGGCGGCCGGCCGGCCCCCGATGCGCCACGGCATCGGCATCCACACCGGCACCGTGCTGGCCGGCAATATCGGCGGCGCCGAGCGCCTCTCCTACGCCCTGGTCGGCGACCCGGTGAACCTGGCCTCGCGCATCCAGGGGCTCACCAAGGACTTCAAGGTGGACATCCTGATCAGCGAGGCCACCCGCGGCCGGCTCGACGGCGCGGTCTCCGTCGAGGAGCTCCCCGCGGTGCGCGTCAAGGGCCGCGTGGAGGACGTCAACGTGTACAAGGTCATGTGACCCGTGGCGGCTCGGCCGTTCCGCTTCGGGGTCACCGCGCCCACTCCCGCGGCGGGCACCGACTGGGTCGAGCGCGCCCGGCGCGTCGAGCATCTCGGCTACTCGATCCTCGTCGTCCCCGACCACTTCCGCGATCACCTGGCTCCCGTCCCCGCCCTCACTGCCGCCGCGCTGGCCACCACGCGCCTGCGGGTGGGGTCGCTCGTCTTCTCCAACGACTTCCGCCATCCCGCGGTCCTCGCCAAGGAGGCGGCCACCATCGACGTGCGCTCGGGCGGGCGGTCCGAGCTGGGCCTCGGGGCCGGATGGCTGCGAGCGGAGTACGATGAGACGGGCATCGCCTTCGATGCGCCCGGGACGCGGGTCGAGCGGCTCGAGGAGGCGGTCACGATCATCAAGGGGCTGCTCGCCGGGGAGCGCGTGACGTTCGCGGGCCGGCACTATAGCATCGCCGACCTGGAGGGGCGCCCGACGCCGGTCCAGCGCCCGCATCCGCCGATCGCGATCGGCGGGGGAGGCCGGCGCACGCTCACCCTCGCCGCGCGCCAGGCGTCGATCGTCGGGCTGGTCCCCCGCGCGAAGCGGGACGGCAGCGGGCTCGACCTGGCCGACCTCGGCGACGCCGCCACCCGGGAGAAGGTCGAGTGGGTCCGCTCCGCCGCCGGCGCCCGCTTCGACTCGCTCGAGATCAACGCGTTGATCCAGGCCGTCGCGGTGGGCGAGGAGCGGACGGCCGCCGCGGATCAGCTCGCGTCCCGGTTCAAGGTGGCCCGCGACGTCGTGCTCGAGACGCCCGACGTGCTGCTGGGCACCGTCGACGAGATCTGCGAGACGCTGCGGCAGCGGCGTGAGCGGTACGGCATCTCGTATCTCACGGTCTTCGAGCGGGACATGGAAGCGTTCGCGCCGGTCGTCGAGAGGCTGGCGGGTGCGTGAAACCCCCCTCACCCTGCCCTCTCCCCTTAGGGGAGAGGGTGGTGGGCGACGACGAGGCGGTAGCCGAGGTCGAGGTCGGAACGGGTGAGGAGAGAGCCGTACCGGCGGGTCCACGTGCCGTCGTCCAGGTCCTGGCGCAGCCGCGACAGGCCGGGCTCCACGTCGCGGAGCTTGCTGAACGAGGAGATCGCGCCGCGGACGGCCGCGTCCAGATAGGCCTGGGGGCGGCGCCAGTAGGCGCCGAGGAACCCGTCCGTGCAGTCGTGGGGAATCGGCAGCGGATGGACCTCGATCGGACCCAGGGCGCGGCGCATCTCGTCGGGGGTCGGGAAGATGCGGTCGAGCGCTACCATCTCCGGAAAGTAGTCCTCCACCAGCCAGAAGCCCGGCGCGTCCGCCAGCCAGGTGAGGATCACCACGCGGGCGCGGGCCACGCGGCGCAGCTCGGCCAGGCCCCGGGCGCGATCGGGCCAGTGGTGCACGGTGAGCACGGCCAGCGCGGCGTCGAAGGCGCCGGTGCCGAATGGCAGCGCGGTGGCGGAGGCCTGCACCACCGGGGCGGCGCCGGCGGGGCGCTGGCGGATCATCTCGCGCGAGGGCTCGACGGCGACCACGCGACGGTCGGCGGGCTCGTAGGAGCCGGCGCCGGCGCCCACGTTCACCACGGACGTCGCGGGGCCGAGGGCGTCGACGATCGCGGCGGCGATGCGCGGGTCGGGGCGGCGGAGGGCGCGGTAGCCGACGCCGATCGTGTCGTAGAGCTGGGGCATCAGGCCACGCCCAGGTAGCGCGTCTTCACGTCGTCGTTGGTCATCAGCTCCGCGGGGGTCCCGGTGTGGACGATCTGCCCGCGGCTCAGCACGTGCACCCGATCGGCCACCGACAGGGCCAGCGCCAGGTTCTGCTCCACGAGCAGGATGGACAGCCCGCTCCGCTTGAGCTCCGCGATCACGCGCGCGACCTCGCGGACCAGCAGGGGCGCCAGGCCCTCGGTCGGCTCGTCCATCAGCAGCAGGTCGGGGTTGGAC
>DATLFG010000068.1:0-4399 GCA_035524955.1 Candidatus Limnocylindria bacterium
GATCCCCGAGGAGCGCCTCGAAGTCGTCCGGGCGATCCTGAGCGACGCCCTGGCGCCGATGCGCGCCCTGGACTCGCGCGCCGTACGCGCCCTGGAGCCCGCGGTGACGTTCGACGCGGGCGCCGCGCGCGCCGAGGCCCCCGATGGCCGCTGACGCGGTTCACTACCTGAGCATCGCGGAGCTGGCCGCGCGGTATCGCCGGAAGGAGCTCTCGCCCGTGGAGGTCACCCGGGCGCTGCTCGACCGCGTGGAGCGCCTGGACGGCACGCTCAATGCGTACGTCACGCTGACGGCGGAGCGCGCGCTCACCGACGCCCGGGCGGCCGAGGCCGCGCTGCGACAGGGGCGTTCGCCTTCTCCGCTGCTCGGCGTGCCCGTGGGCTACAAGGACCTGTACGCCACGCGCGGCATCCGCACCACGGCGGGTTCTGCCCTTCTCGCCGACTGGGTGCCGGATGCCGACTGCACCTGCGTGGCCCGCCTGCAGGGCGCCGGCGCCGTGATGATCGGCAAGCTCATCACCCACGAGTTCGCCCTCGGGATCCAGTTCCCCGGCCACCGGTTCAAGCCCGCGCGCAACCCGTGGAACACCGACCACATCCCCGGCGGGTCGTCGAGTGGCTCGGGCGCGGCGCTGGCGGCCGGCCTGGTCGCCGGGGCGCTGGGCAGCGACACCGGGGGCTCCATCCGCAACCCCGCCTCGTTCTGCGGCATCGCGGGGCTGAAGCCGACGTACGGTCGAGTGAGTCGTGCGGGTGTGGTGACGCTGTCGTGGACGCTCGACCACACCGGGCCGATGGCGCGCACCGTGGAAGACTGCGCGCTCCTCCTGCAGGCGCTGGCCGGCCACGACCCGGCCGACCCCGCGTCCGCGCGCGAGCCCGTGCCCGACTACCGAGCGGGTCTGGACGGCGGCGTCCGCGGGCTCCGCATCGGCGTGCCGCGCGACTACTTCATGGACGGGGTGGATCCCGAGGTGGAGCGGGCGTTCTCGGCGGCGCTCGACGTGCTGCGGCGTCTCGGAGCGGAGCTCAGCGAGGTCGCCATCCCGAGCATCTGGGACACGCCGGCCTTCATGGCCATCATGCTGGCCGAGGCCTTTGCCTACCACGAGCGCGACCTGCGCACCCAGCCGGAGCGCTACGGCGAGGTCCTGCGCGAGAAGCTCATGACCGGCGCGCTCGTGACCGGAGCCGAGTACGTCCAGGCTCAGCGCCTGCGCGCGCGTCTCGCCGCCGAGATGGCCGGGGTGCTGCAGCAGGTGGACCTCCTGGCGACCCCGAGCCACCCGAAGCCGGCGCCGAGCTTCCGAGCCGCGCTCGACCCGGGTCTCCCCTTCGCCCGGAGCAACATGCCGCCCTTCAACATGGCGGGCCTCCCCGCCCTCGCCGTGCCCTGCGGCTTCACGGCGAGCGGGCTGCCGCTATCGCTGCAGCTCGCGGGGCGCGCCTTTGACGAGGCCACCGTCCTCCGCGCCGGCCACGCCTACGAGCAGGCGACGGACTGGAAGAGCCGCCGGCCCCCCGTCGACTGAGGCAGCACCGGACGGGTGCTGCCAAACCCGTTCGGCGACGTCGTGGTCGCGCCGTCCGCGATGGACAACACCTCCGCGTCCTGACGCGCCACCCCCCGCCGCGGGCCCCGGGCCTATGTCGCCGGCGGCGCCCGCCAGGCCCGGACGGCGTGGCCGAGCGCCCACCAGGCCATGAGGAGCAGGCCAACGGGCAGGCTGGCGAAGACGAGGCTCAGCGGGATCTCGATGGCTGCGCCCTGCTGGGCGTGCACCTCGCCGGTGATGCGAATGGCCGACGGCAGGACGGCGAGACAGAACGCGGCCACGCAGAGCTGGCGGAGCACCTCGAGGCCGCGCCGCAGTCGCGGGGGCAGCCGCGGCAGCAGGATCTCCACGGTGATGTGCTCCCGGTCGCGCACGCTCCAGGCCGCAGCGAGGAACGCCGTCCAGATCATCACGTACCGCACGGCCTCCTCCGACCACGCGAGCGGGCGGTCGAAGAGGTAGCGGGCGCCCACCTGGGCCGCCGCGACGACGACCAGGACCACCATGCCCAGGGCCAGCACGCCCTGCTTCAGGGGGTCGCGCCGCGGGAGCGCCTCGGGTCCGGAGCTCAGGGGCCTGCCTCAGTACCGGCTGGCCAGGAACAGCACGGTCTCGGGCACGAAAGCCACGAGGAGGACGACGGCCAGGAGCACGATCAGAAAGGGCACCACGGCGCGGGTGAACCCGGCCATGGTCGAGCCGGCGAGCTGGCAGGACAGGAACATGAGGATGCCGAAGGGCGGCGTGATGCCGCCGATCATCACCACGCAGATCATGAGGATCCCGAAGTGCACGGGGTCCAGCCCGAGGGACGCCGCGAGCGGGGCCAGGAAGGGCGTGGTCATCACGAGGATCGCGGTCGCGTCGAGGAAGCAGCCGAGGACGAGGAGCGCCCCCAGGACGAGCAGCATCGCGATCTGCGGGCTGTCCGTCCAGCCCTGGAGCCACTGCTCGACGAGCGCGGGCAGCCGCTCGCGGGTGGCCAGGAGGCCGATGACCGACCCGGTGGACAGCATGAGGAGGAAGATGCCCATGGTAGTGGCGGACCGGGCCAGGCAGCCGACCAGCGCGGCCAGCGACAGCTCGCGGTAGACGAGGACGGCCAGCGCCGCCGCGTACAGGACGGCCACCACCGAGGCCTCCGTCGGCGTGAAGATGCCGGCCATCATTCCGCCGATGATGAGGACCGGGGCGAACAGCGACGGCAGGGCGGCCAGGAAGCGGCGGACGACCATGCCGGCGGGAACGCGGGCGCCGGCCGGATAGCCGCGGCGGAGGCTGACCCACCACACCGCGCCCATCATGGACAGGCCCATGAGCACGCCGGGCACGATGCCGCCCATGAACAGCTTGCCCACCGACACCTCGGCGATGCTCCCGTAGAGGATGGCGGGGATGCTGGGAGGGATGATCGGTCCCACCACCGCCGACGAGGCGGTCACCGCAGCCACGAAGTCCCGGTCGTACTTCGCGTCGAGCATGGCCTTGATCTCGATGGCCCCCATGCCGGCGACGTCGGCAACGGCCGATCCGCTCATGCCCGAGAAGAGCATGCTCCCGACGACGTTCACGTGCCCGAGGCCACCCCGGACGTGCCCCACCAGGCCGCCCGCGAAATTGAAGATCCGGGTGGTGATCTGGCTGGTGTTCAGCAGCTCGGCGGACAGGATGAAGAAGGGCACGGCAATCAGCAGGAACGAGTCCATGCTGTTGACCATCTTGATCGGCACCGCGGCCAGGGGCACCTTGCCGCTCGCGGCCACGGTGACGAGGGCGGTGAGCCCCAGGGCGAAGGGCACCGGCACCGATAGCACGAGCATGAAGAACACGAAGCCGACGAACATCAGGACGAGCCCCTCGGCCGGGGTCATCGCCCCCGCGCACCTCCGCTCAGCCGCAGCGGGCGGGCGCGCCGCCGGCTACAGCCCACGGATCTTGGCCAGCCAGGGGGCGTACTCCGGGAACTGGGCGTCCAGGGTCTTGATGCGCTCGCGGAAGGGCCCGAGGTCGGGCGTCTGCACCTCCATGCCCTTCTTCTTCAGCTCGTCGAGCAGCTGCACCTGCTCCTTGGCGACGTACTGGTTGTAGTGCTCCTCGGCCGGGGCCACCGCGGCCCGGAAGGCGGCCTGGACGTCTGGCGGCAGGGCCTGGAACTTCTTGTCGTTCACCATGAAGGAGAAGAACCCGGCGGCGTGATGCGTCAGCACCAGGTACTTTGTGACCTCGTAGATCTTCGAGTGATACGTGATGGCGAAGGGATTCTCCTGCGCGTCGATCAGCCCCTGCTTGAGCCCGAGGTAGACCTCGCCCCATACCATCGGGGTCGGGTTGGCGCCGAGCGTCTTCCACGTCTCGACGAAGATCTTGGCAGGGGGCACGCGGATCTTCATGCCCTTGAGGTCGTCGAGCTTCTGGACCGGCCGCTTCACGGTGGTGAGCTCCCGGTACCCGCGGAACAGCGTGCCGATGAGGCGCACGCCCGTCCGCGTCCGGATCTGCTCGAACATCTCCGCGCCCACTGGCCCCCGGTACACCTTGAAGAAGTGGTCGGCGTCCCGGAAGAGGAAGGGGTAGACGTGGAGCCCGGCCAGGGTGTCGTATCGGTCGAGGGCGTTCGGGTCCATCAGCTGGATGTCCTGGGTGCCCGCCCGCAGCGCCTGTGTCTGCTCGTCGTACTTGCCGAGCTGGTCGGCCGGGTACACCTCGACCACGTACTGGCCCTTGGTGAGCTTCTGGAACTCCTGGGCGAAGATGAGCGCGCTCTGGTGGCAGGGGTCGGTGACGGCTGTGCTGTGTCCGAGGGCGAGCTTCGTCTGGGCCTCGGCCCAGGCGGCGGGCAG